>DBIN01000019.1:94987-106315 GCA_002296655.1 Acinetobacter sp. UBA801 | reverse complement strand
AATCTTTGTGCAACAAAGCCGTTTCATTAATAAAATGATTGCAATAAAATATTTATACGCAACACCAGATGAATGGAAAAATCGCTTTAAAAATTTATTCATAAGCTTACAGAAGAACAAATCCTAATTAAAGAATATTTTTTATACAATCATATATGTATGAAATTACTTGGTATTTCATGTTTTCTATAAATTTGCGAAGTAGAAAAGAGTGAAATTTTAGTTCAGTTGTGGGATGCAAATAAAGTTTCATCCTAACCCTAAAAACAGAGAGAAACGTCGCGCGCTCTCCCATTCATAAAAAATCACCTTTATATCAGTATGTTGTGATCACTTTCACCCAAGACTGGATCGTTTTGCCTTTCATGGGAGAATGATTAAGGGCGCTAAAGTATCATCCTAATTTTCGCCCAGGCTCGAAATATACGGTAAATGGTGAAAATAAAAATTCATCCTTTTCCGATGTTGCCCGTTCCAACACGTAAGCAGTCAGTCAGAAAAAACACATAGATCCAATCCCTAGCGAGCATTGAGCTCTCTCATCCGTGCCAACTGCTCCAACCCTTGGACGCCCTAAATGCTTACCCAAAAAAATCAACACCTTCTTTTAAAAACACAATCAAAAATGACTCCCTTATATCCATTTAACCTAAACAGCCTTCCCCCCACTGCACTAGCTAGGGCTCGTAGTTCGGCACAAGGCTGAAGTCGCTTGGCTGCTTCGCTGTGCAGATCCATGACCAACTTTCCATCAAACTCCCGGTTGTAGTTCCACAAGTATCTCGCGAGTCTTGCCTGCCCGCTCCACTAACAAGACCACAACATCTCCAACGTTCTTGTCGTCTAGCCGGGCCTGTAATGTGGTGACGTCGTCGACGGCGATACCGTCGATGCTGATAACGCGATCGCCGGGCACGATGCCGCCTGCGGTGACCTCGACGCCGACGAGCCCGGCCCTGTGCGCCACCGAGCCCGGCGTCACGCGCAATACGAATACGCCCTTACTACCGGTCAGCGCCTGCAGACGCGCGTTGAGCTGCTCATCCACCTCGATGCCCAGCGCCGGACGGATGTACTTGCCGGTCTTTATGAGTTGCGGCACCACGCGCATGACGGTATCCACCGGCACAGCGAAACCGATGCCAGCGGACGCGCCCGAAGGGCTGTAGATGGCGGTGTTGATGCCGATCAGCCGCCCGGCCGAATCGAGCAGCGGGCCGCCGGAGTTGCCGGGGTTGATAGCGGCGTCGGTCTGGATCAGGTGATCGATGGCAGGCCCGCCCCCTTCGCCGTCGAGGGTGCGGTCGAGCGCCGAGACGATGCCGGTGGTGAGCGTCCAGTCCAATCCGAAGGGATTGCCGATAGCGAACACTTTCTGCCCGACCTTGAGGTCGGCACTGGTGCCCACCGGCACAGCGGGCGGGCGCTTGAAGCCGACGCCGATCTTGAGCACGGCGATGTCGTGCTCGGGGCTGGCGCCCACCAGCGCAGCCTGATAATCACGACCGTCGGCCAGTTTGACCGTGGCAGACGATGCCCCCTGGATGACGTGGAAGTTGGTCACCACGTGGCCGGCATCGTCCCAGATGAAGCCGGAGCCGGTGCCGCGCGGCACGGAAAAGACATTGCGCGACCAGACGTCACGCACCAGTTGCGCCGTGGTGATGTAAACCACCGACCCGCGCGATTTCTCGAACAGTTGGATGGTGGTCTGCTCGTCTGCCGCCAGATCACCACGCGGTGTCACCGTGCGCTCGGCCGCTTCGCGCGGACTGAACCAGGCTTCGATGGCAGGCAAGAACTGCCACAGCAGCATGAGTGCGGCGATGCAGCCAGTGATGACGAGCCAGCGCCGGATGAATCGGTCCGGCGCCGGGCGGCTGTTGAGGTCGGGGTAGGTCATGCCATTCTCCTTGTTGAAATCAGCGCCAGACACCGCTGGCGCGCCAACGCGGTGGGCGTGGCGCCAAGGGGATGTCCGGCAGAAATGGGCTGGAATGAAGTGGTTGCGGTGCCATCGAATCAGCCAATTCCCGCAAGCGTTGGATGCGCTCTGTCGTCGAATTCGTGCACCCGCGACAAACCCAGCAGCGCGAGCTGCGGCGAAACGGCCAGCAACAGCAGCGCCGGCCACTGGATAGCGACTGTGCCCCACAGCAAGGCGGGCACTCTGAACGCCGCCGTCGCCATCGCCGCCAGGCTGCAAGCCGCCAGCAGGATTAACGTAGCACCAAGCAAGCCCTGCATCGGTCAGCGTCCCACTTGCGTCGACGTCCAGCGCATAATGTCCTGCGCGCCCATGGCGCCCGCCTGACGTGCAACCTCATGTCCCCCTCGGAACAAAATCAGGGTTGGAATGCTGCGAATACCGAACTGGGCGGCCAGGTGAGGCTCGGCCTCGGTATTGACCTTGGCCAACCTCACCTTGGGTTCAAGCAGGGAGGCTGCCTGCTCGAACTGCGGGGCCATCATCTTGCACGGCCCGCACCAAGGTGCCCAGAAATCGACCAGCAGTGGCAGGTCGCTGCGCTCCACGTGGCGCGAGAACGTCGCCGTGGTCAACTCGATGGGCTCGCCCGTGAACAAAGGCTGCTGGCAGCGGCCGCAGTTGGGATGTTCCGATAGCTTCGCAGTCGGTACGCGGTTGATGGACTGGCAATGCGGACAGACAAGGTGAAGATCATTCTTCATGGTTCGCCTCCTTGGACCACAGTGAGGCTGCCGCGCTTCGGGTCACAGACAATGCCGACCAATCAACGCCTTGGAGCCAATCGTTCCCGTCTTTGCTTACTCCGGCCTCTTCCAGATGAGCAGCGATGAACGCTTCGGCCTGCATGAGCCACCTTTGGACAGTATCTTCCTTACTAGGAATCTGCAGGATTTCAGAGACGCTGCTGGCATCCAGCCCGTCCACACGGACAAGCAGAAAAATGCGCCGCCACAAACGCGGCATGTCCTTCAGCAGGTCGAATGCGAAAGCGAACTCGCTCGACCGATCAACTAGCTCCTGCTCTTCCGCGATCGTTGCGGCATCGGGATGCTGACTGTCAGCGATGATATCGGCCAGCCTGAGTGTGTCATCGGGCTGATAAAATTCGAAGACTTCCTCTTCCACCATGGCCTCGGCGACGTCCTGGGCATCCGCTTCGACCAGCGCGTCCAGAGAAACGAATTCGCCAAATTGCCGGCTGTTTGCCACTTCGTGATCCAGGACGGCGAACAGATGCTTCAGAAGACCGAAGTAAGCCGCTTTTTCTTCCGGCACGGATTGCCATTCCACCTCAGCTTGGACAATCGCTTCATCCACCACGTCGCGCAGCGTCGGATAATCGCGCGGTAAATCGCCGACGGCACGCAGATAAGCCAGCTCACGCCTTGCGACAGCCTCAAGTTTCGACAGTAGAGGCATTCGGGTCACTTTGGCCTCATGGGCGGCTGACGCGGGTTTTGCGGCAATTCGCACCTTGAGCTCGCGCAAGCGCTCGCGTCGTGCTTTGCGCTTGATTTGGTCCTGAGCATGCAGCCGGTCAAAATGCTTCTTGGCCTGACGGAACAACGACTGTGCGAGCATCTGCGCGAGGGGCGTCAGCTCGTCATGTGATGCAGTAACGCTGACAATCTTTCTGCCGGGCAGGTGCATATAGCCACTGGCCAGAAATTGCCGCTTGGTCTTGTCGCGATCAAGGACGATTCGAAGTCGCACTGAATCTTTAGTGTGTTTGTCGAGCAATGGCTTGAGGTCGCGCTCGACCGCATTTCCCAAAGCTCTCTGCCATGGTTCATGAAACTCTTTGTCGACAGCTCGATAGCTATATTGCATCTGCATGTATGACTCCTTTAATGTCATTTCTATGGAGGCACGAACCGAAAATGCTCATATCCATAGAATTTAGTTTGACCCGCTCTTATCCCTGGCGCGTTTTGCGAAGACGCCAACTCAAGAACAAAAGCGTGACACCATAGACTGCCGCATAGAAGCCCAACAGCCAGCCTGCGGCCAGGAATGACTCGACCGGACGGGAAAAAAATATCCACAAGACGATAGCGCCAAGGACAATCGAGAGCAGTCCACTGAAGGCAAGCCAGATTTCACCCTTGATTTCTTGACGCAGCCGAACCGCGGCGGATATCTCCAGCACACCGGTGAAAATCGCCCAGAAGCCCACGCTAGCCCATAAAAAAGAAGCCATGACCATCGTGGCGACCCAAGGAGCAACCAGGACGACGACGCCGGTAAGTATGCCGACAATGCCGCTGAACAGCAGCCAGCCCCAGCGCTCTTTTTTCTGGATATGGCGCACCGCTGCAACCAAGTTGAAAGCGCCATTGACCAAGGAAAATGCGCCGAACACTAAGGTCATGGCCAACAGAGCCGATTGTGGCATCCAGAACGCAAGGGCTGCAAAAATCAATGCCAAGACACCGCGCAGCACAAAAAGCCACCAATTTTGGCTCAGCGAACACAGTGCTTTGGTGGGGTCATCCGCATTGGAATTAGCGATGGTGTCTGTGTTCATGCAATATCTCCTAAAGATCTAATGGGGTGAAAAAGCAAACACTCCTGAGCCAAGAGAGGGGCGCGACGCGCCCCTCTTACGCCCTATCCAGCGGTTTCAGAACAACTTGGACAGCTTTGCCTTGATTTCATCGAGCCAGCCTTTTCCGCCGCCTCCCCCAGCCGTCTTTTGCTTGACTTTCTTGAGTTCAGTATACAGGGGCTCAAAGTCCTTCTTCTTTCCATAGCCCAGCAGTTCTGCCATTTCCAACTGCTGCCGCGCTTCGTTCAATAATGTCTCCAGGCGCTCATTGGACGCTTCGCTCCGCTGACCATCTTCTACCAAGGTCTCGGCGCGCTTCAGGAGCAGCTTCGCACGCAGGATGGGCAGCGGAAGCACGCTGCGCTCCTCGACCAACGTGCTGAGCGCTGACTGCAGCGCGGCTTTGGCTTCTTCGATCTTGCCCTGATCGATCAGCGGCACGACTGCCTTCACGGCTGCGGGATAGGACGCCAAAGGGATGTTGGTGACCGCGATCACGATTTCACTGGCCAGCAAAGCCAGCACGTGGCGAGCCTGTTGCACCTCGCCATGTTTGAGGGCATCCAGCGCCTCGTCGGTCATCGCCTCAATGGTTTCCGTGTTGGCGAACAAGTCGTGCACGATGGTGCGCACATCAACGGGGGCCAGGGCGAGCGTGGGTTCGCGCGCAACGATCAGCTCCAGCTTTCCCGTCACTTCGGCCAGCGTTGCCAATGCGCGTGCAGCGTCCTTGCCGTCAAGTGCGGCCAGCGCTGATTTGGTCAGCGCCAAGGCCGAGACGGCCTCATCGAGGACTTGTTTACGTTTGTCTGCCGCCTGCGAGTCCGTTTCCTTCTGAACCTCAGGCTGTACCTCCGTGACGACTTCAGCCTTGGCCTCTGGACTGACAGGAAGGCTGCTTACCGCGGCCTGTTCGTTTATTTCTTTGTTCGTCGCATTGGGATTCGATGTTTGCTCATTCATGGTGATATGCCTCGTATGAGTTAGTGAAAATAGGCGAATCTATTGGGGCTGACTGCGAACATCGCGAGACTGACCGACAGAGCAGTCAGCCCCTTCATCACCTCAAAGAAGATGACCGCGTGCCCCGCTGTGGGGATAGTGACCGCCAGCGGCACGAGGGTGGCTGCCCATGTCAGCCCGTTGGGGTCGGACACGACAGCCCCCATCGCTCAAGATTCGCCGCCCGCTGACTTCTTCTTGCGCGCAGGCTTGCTCGCGTCGCTCGGCGGCGCCTCAGCCACGTTCGCGGCATCGGGCTTCTCAGGCTCGGCCGGCTTCGCGGGTGGCTCCTGGCGCTCGAAGACCACCCGTTCGGCCTTGTCATCCCAGCGGGCGCTGGCGTGATCGCCCTTGCCGATACCGCCACCCAGCATCTCGCGCGCCAGTGCCGTCTCCAGCTCGCTGCGGATCAGCCGCTTGAGCTCACGCGCGCCGAACTCGGGCTTGTAGCCTTCCTCCGCGAAGTGATCGATCAAGGTCTGATCGAAGGTCAGCGTCACGCCCTGGCTGGCGGCGTTGCGGGCCACACGATCGAGCTGCAGGCCGACGATATGGCGGATCTCCTCCTTGCCCAGCGCATGGAAGACGATGATCTCGTCGATGCGGTTGATGAACTCGGGGCGGAAGTGTCCGCGCAGCACGTCCATCACCTCGGACTTGGTCTTCTCATACTCCTCGCCGGCGGCGCTACGGGCCTTCAGCCGACGCTGGATGATGTCCGAGCCCAAGTTCGAGGTGGCGATGATGATGGTATTGGTGAAATCCACCACCCGGCCTTTGCCGTCGGTGAGGCGCCCGTCGTCGAACACCTGCAGCAGGATGTTGTAGACGTCGGGGTGTGCCTTCTCGATCTCGTCCAGCAGCAACACGCTGTAAGGCTTGCGACGCACCTTCTCGGTGAGCTGGCCACCCTCGTCATAGCCCACATAACCCGGAGGCGCGCCCACCAGGCGTGCCACGGTATGGCGTTCCCCGTACTCGGACATGTCGATGCGCAGCAGCGCACCTTCATCGCCATAGATGGACTCGGCCAGCGCCTTGGCGAGCTCGGTCTTGCCCACGCCGGTCGGCCCGAGGAACAGGAACGTCGCCACCGGCTTGCTGCCCTCGCGCAGGCCCGCCCGCGACAGCCGCACGGCATCGGCCACCGCGCGCACTGCTTCATCCTGACCCACCAGGCGCTCGTGCAGCCGCTGCTCCAGATGCAGCAGCTTCTCGCGTTCTTCCACCGTCAGCTCGTTGACCGGAATGCCGGTCAGGCGCGAGACGATCTGTGCGACATGCTCGGCCTTGACTTCGGCGCTGCCCGAGGCGCGCTCGCGTTCCCATTCCTCGACGAGCTTCTTGAGTTCGGCCTCCTTGGCCTCGATGCGCTTGCCCAGCTCGGCGGCCTTGTCGTACTGCTTGCGCGAGGCCACATAGTCCTGCTCACGCCGCAACTGATGCAGTTCGGCCTCCAGCTCTTGCACGGCCACTGGGCGCGCCGTGGCCGACAGCTTCACGCGTGCGGCTGCCTGGTCGAGCAGGTCGATGGCCTTGTCGGGCAAAAAGCGCGCGGTGATGTAACGGTCGGACAACTCGGCGGCGGCGATGATCGCATCCTCGGTGATGCTGACCTTGTGGTGCGCCTCGAAGGTGTCGCGCAGGCCGCGCAGGATCATCATGGTCTGCGCTACCGTCGGCTCGGGCACCATCACCGGCTGGAAGCGACGCTCCAGCGCGGCATCCTTTTCGATGTACTTCTGATACTCGTTGAGCGTGGTGGCGCCGATCAGGTTCAGTTCGCCGCGCGCCATCATCGGCTTGAACACGTTGGCCACGTCCAGCCCGCCTTCGCCGCCACCCTGGCCGGCACCGACGATGGTGTGCACCTCGTCGATGAAGAGAATCATCTCGCCCTGGTGCTCGGTCACTTCCTTGAGCACCTTCTGCACGCGCTCCTCGAACTCGCCGCGGTACTTGGCGCCGGCCACCATGGCGTTGATGTTGAGTTCGACCAGACGCTTGTCACGCAGCGTTTCGGGCACTTCGCCGGCGACCATGCGCTGCGCCAGCCCCTCGACGATGGCGGTCTTGCCCACGCCCGGCTCACCAATCAACACCGGGTTGTTCTTCTTGCGCCGAGCCAGCACCTCGATGGTGGTCTCGATCTCCTGCGCACGGCCGATCACCGGGTCGAGCTTGCCGTCACGCGCCATCTTGGTCAGGTCACGTGAGTACTTGTCGAGTTCCGGCGTGTTGGTCGGCGTCTCGGCGCGGCCATCCTCGGCGCCCTTGCCGACCACCTTGCTGACCTGTTGGCGCAGCGCCTGCGGCGTCAGGCCGTAGCGGCGCAGCAGGTTGGCGGCCAGCCCTTCGCCTTCCTCGGCCAGACCGACCAGGAAGTGCTCCGGACCGACATAGGAATGGCCGAGTTCGTTGGAGGCCACGAAAGCACGGCTGAGCGCATCCTTGACGCGGGGCGACACGCCGATTTCGCCCTCGAACGGCTTTTCGCCGCGCTTGGCTTCGGATTCGATCTGTTGCTTGAGGTCATCGACCTTGATCTTGAACTGCCCCAGGATGGTCTTGACCACGTCGCTGTCGGATAGCGCCAGCAGCAGGTGTTCGGTATCGACTTCGGCGCGCCCGAACTCTGCAGCGTGTCGGGCGGCCTCCTGCAATAGGGCCTCGGACTGTTCGCTGATACGGCTGGCGAGCCCACTGCCGCGACGGCGCGCAGTGCCCGTACTGGTCGGGGCGGGTTCGCCGAACGAGGCATCGACCACCTCGTCGGTATCGGCCGCCATGGACGGCGAATCGTCACCGATGCGGAAGAAGTCGCTGCCGAGGAAATCTTCGAACAGCCCGCTGCGCGAGCCGAACAAGGCTTCCAGCGGCGAGACGGTGCGCTTTTGCTGGCGCACCAGTTGACGGTAATGGTCGTCACACAACAGCATGGTGTTGTGACGACCATTGAGATTGGCTTCCACCCGCACCGTGGCGGGCTGGCCGCAGACTTGGCATTGTTTTCTGGCCATGCTGATGCTCCTGTAAAGATTGATCTGAAGAGGCACCGCCGATCACGGTGCCTCATCTCTTTGTGGTTTTTGAGAAAAACGCGCTGCCCCGCGTCAGCCGTTGATCGGGATCGAGCGCCCCTGCTTGGGCGTACTGGCCTCGCGCTTTTCCATCGTGATCGTGAGCACGCCGTTCTTGAAAGCGGCCTTGATCGTGTCCTGGTTGGCATCGGCCGGCAGGTTCAGAGCGCGCTGAAAGCTGCCGTAGGAGCGCTCCACCCGGTGGAAACCACCGTCTTTGCTTTCCTGCTCCTGACGCTTTTCACCGCGCACCAGCAGCACGTCATTGTCGAGCGTGATCTGGATGTCTTTTTCCTCGACGCCGGGCACTTCCAGGGCGATCTTGTACTGCTTGTCGGTCTCCTGGATGTCCAGCGCCGGCTTCAGCAGGCCCGGCCACTCCGACGGCCAGCGTGGCATGGCCAGCGTCGGGAAACCGAAGCCTCGAAACGCGTCGTCGAACAGGCGGTCGATCTCGCGATGCAATTGCAGGATAGGACTGACGGGCCCACCCGCCACCGGCAGGTCATTGCGCTGCACCGGGAGCGAGGCAGTGCTCTGTTGTTCTTCCTGCTCCTTCTTGAACCAGTTCCAGGGAGCCAATTTCTTGAAATCAATGTCCATGTCACACCTCCAGAAATCAATTGAAGACTCACTCAATCCGTTTGCCTGCGGCGAAGGACAGCGCGGCGAGCCGATAAAGCGTCCGCTTGCCGACTTTCAAGTACGCTGCCAATTCATCGAGCGTGAAAATCACCTGTAGGTGCGCTTTCATTTCGCCCTCTCCAATCGCGTCGCTTTGCGGTTCCGGCCAAGGAAATCATTGCAAGACTTTGCTAGATATTGCGCTTACCAGAAAAAATATCAAGAGTCAATGGACTTCCGTCATAAATCAACAAACGTACAATTTATTTGATCTTAAATATCCATAATATTTTTCCTGACCTTTACGGATACATACCGCTCCAGACTACTCCACGAATCATGCAGGCTCACTTGCTGGATTTGTGGAATAGTCATTCCTTTCTCGGCCAAACGTGTACAACCCTCATGACGTAAATCATGAAAATGTATGTCATCTATCCCCAACAACTTGCAAGCCTTTCTAAATTCACTCCCCATTGTCTTTGGGCTTAACGGCACGAGTAGGTTTTCATCGTAACCTCGTTTTAACATCCGATTGCGGACATCTCCATCAAGCAATAAATCAATTATTTGCTGACAATCAGCATGGACACTAAACTCTTTGTGGTTGCCTTTAGAGCCATTCGGATTTTTTAAATCCCGAATCTTCCATAATTTATTCGTTTCATCATAGTCATCCAGTTGCATCCGTGTAATCTCTGCTTCCCGTCTGCAAGAGAAAATTGCAAACCACATGATTAAGTGCATAGGGTAGCTGTAAGATGAATGATTCCATTTTCTAACAAAATACTTTGTAAGTCTTTCAAGCTCATCAAAAGTAGGTAGCCTATCTCTTTTTTGACTAGATGATATTTGACGAGTCTTTCTCAATTGGGCAGTGGTTTTATCAAATGTTGGTAAATCTATTTTCAAATTCCACATGATTGAAGCATGGCTTAATACTCCTCTAATATGCAATAACTCATGCTGTAATGTGCTGGTAGCTATTGGCTGTAAATTCAGTTTATTAATTCCTTTTTTCCGTAAAGACACGTGACTAGAGATATGAGTTGAACTTATTCTGTAACCCTATTCTGGGCAATGGGTAACTTTTGAATTAATTTAAGCGAGTATGTTTTAGTACGCCCATATTGATCGCCAACCTCTGCTAAATATTTGGTAATCGCATCATCTAAGGTTAAGTCCACCAAGTTTTCCTGTCCAAAGAGAATCTCGGGATTTTCATCTATCTCTGCTTCACGTTTACCGATCCACAGGCTAGCTAATCGCTTTGTAGAAAATGTCTGGCTTTCTTTAAATGCAGGAAATCCTTTTTTATTGATTCTGATCTCCGCACGATAACGGATTGTTCCATCCTTGAGTTTTCGTTGTGCTATAGTACCCACAAAATTTACGCCATAGAAAAATTTACGCCATTATGGCGTAAAAATGGCGTAAATTCTAATCGAAACGGTGCGAATTAGGCGTGAATGATTGCAAATAATTTAGTATCAATATCAACATAAATGGATGATTTTTAATGATTAAATCAGACACTCTTGAAAATACTAAAGATTTCAGAATTAGCGTTGCGCCTATGATGGACTAGACAACATTTAAAAATTTATTCTTATTATCAGTGGTTTAATTAAATAATAAAAAGCACGGTGCAAATACGGTGCAAAATAACTATCGGTCCTATTATTTAGAGGACTCCATTTTTTCCTGAACAGCTCTATAAGTCTTCAAAAATATTTTTGGCAACTCTACATAACTCATCATTGCACCATTTGGTTCTTGAAAACCTAATGCTTCTGAAAAACGCTCACGCCAAAATATTTCCAAATCTCCACGTTGATAAAGTTTTGGTGGATGCATGTCAGGATCTAATAGTTTAAAAAACAGTTGAAATAATTCTTCGGTATGCATGACAGATCTCCAATAACAGTACAGAAAATATATCAGATGTAGAGATCACACACATATATATGACAGCAATGGCCAAAGTTTGGAAAAGGCTTTTTTAATGTGATTTTGATGATTTTGAAAATTTCAGGTGAGAAAAAAAAGAGGTTAGAAAAGTTAGAAAATTATAAAACAGTATT
>DBIN01000019.1:0-94908 GCA_002296655.1 Acinetobacter sp. UBA801 | reverse complement strand
GGTTAGAAGTTCTAACCTTTTATATTATTGTTTTATATAAATATTTTAACTTTTATAACTTTTTTCTAACCACTTCTAACCTTTATATGGTTAGAAATTTAATTATTAAATATCAGATACTTGAATATTAAAAACCTTTCATTTTACTGTTTCTAACCTTTTTTAAGCACTATTGATTGAGTTGAAGGAACTTTTGATAAATCGCAAGTTGTAGGCATTCATAGAATCCCTGTTGAATTCTGTAGAACTGAATTTTGAGCATTCGGCTGTGTCATGCACCAGTACTGCTGTGGCTTAGACACCCATCGGTCAGGGTCACAAATCTGTTGAATATTCGACACATTTACTGGGCAGGTGAGGTGGGGGGTCAACCGCCCGGCTTGAACCGGATTCTGTGGTTTTAGAAACTTTGGCCAAAAAAAAGCCCTCACACCTGGAGGACTTTTATTTTAGTGAAAATACTGTGATTAGCTTTGCTTATCGGGCTTCACTTGCTGTGGCCATGCCTGGTCTAATCGTTCCGCATCAATTGCGTGTTCATCAGCTGCTGCTGCGATTGCTCCACCACGTTCTGCCATTGTTTCGAGTACGGAATTGCAGGTCTTGGCGTATTCAATGAGGGCTTGATTGGAACCTGTGGACAGACGTTTGTCGGTATCACTGATCTGCTTTGACAACCGGTCAACAGCCAAAGCACTGTCACTGGCAGCAGCCAACGCAACTTGTAAGTTTTTATTTGCATTTTGTTCTGACTCCAATAATTGATGGGCCCATACTTTTTCCGTTTCAAGTGAAGCTGCGGCAGATTCAGATCTAGCAAGATCACGTTGTGTTTCAGCTAAAGTTTTTTGTGATTCGAGTAAATCAATTTGATGTGACTTACTTGTGCAGCTGATGACTGAAAATGCCAAAGCGATGGCCAAGGCAGCCATCACGATGAATTTCCAATTTTTAATTGCCAAAGCAATATTCATTATTGTTTTTCCTGTTTGAATTGAAGTTGGTGAAACTCTTTGAAGCGGATGATCTGATCACCTGCCCATTCGTTCACTGTGTTGGCGAATAAATTTTGAAGTGGAACAATTTCGGAATACCAATAGGCTTCGCGTGCTTCACTGATGGATCCGAAGCCACCGGCATTGGATGGAATTATTCCGAGCAATTGCGGTGGTGTACGTTGGGATGCAAGAACGTCATCACGTGTGACATTTTTAATATTTAAGAATTCATCTTTGGCAGCCAATTCACTGATCGGAATCAGTTGTAAGCCATCCTTTTTTCCACCAGGTGCATGAAGGAATAAATTGCGGAAGTTACCTGGACCACGTGAATCTTTCATGGCTTGTTTCAGACCTTCCACGTCATCATCATCAATTCCTGAATCGGTCATGTATAAGATGAAGCCGGCATGAGATCCGTTGTTGTAGTACTTGCGACGGAATAAAGTTGCTGATTCATTTAGCCAAACCGACTGAAGTGCAGCGATATATTCAGGGGTTCCGTAAATTTCTTGATCGACATCAATGCCTTTAATGTGGCAAACGGTACCAGGCTTAAAAATGTGTTCTTCAAAACCATTGAGCAACTGTAAAAACTCATCAGCATTTTTCATGCGTCTGGTGTACTTGGCCATGAGTCCATCATAGTGGTGTGGCTCATTCAATCGATTATCGATCCGCTGTAAATAGCCATTACCAAAAACCAAATAGTCAAAAGCAATGCGTTCAAACTCAGATGAACTGATCAATTTATTGGGCGTGAATGACGACACCAGTTGATTCTTTTTATAAAAAACTGCAGTCGACAAATAAGGCATTGCCTTAAAGGATTTTGCCAAAGCATTCATACTGATGTGGGGTTCGTAATAATTGCCACACAGCCATGTTTCATAGAACTGTGATAAATCACGGCCATTCATCACCGGTTCTGCATCACCGAACGTAAATGCCTGCACTTTGCTGTCGGACATTAGTAAATCTCCATAGAGGATTTTTTAGATTTTGTTTGGTCATCAAGGGTTAAAGGTTCATTTGCGAACGCATGGAAAATGGCAAAAGCCAAATCTGCATGACCGATGTTTTCTGCACGTGATGCTTCAAATGTCATTTGTCTTTGTGAAGCAGTCAGTGTTTTTCGAATGGCCATAATTGACATGGCCACGTCAGTGGATCCGGCATCAAATTCAAAACGACCTTTGTTGATCACATCCATTGCTTTCATGACCAATTGTGTTTTGACATCGACGCTGTAATTGAAGGTCGTTAAATTTGGAAAGAACTCAAGGACCAGTTGAGCAACACCAGTACCCATACCGGACTTGTCTAAGCCGATATATTTGACGTTATATTTGGTTGTTAATTTTTTGATGTATTGCGCTTGGCTGGCAAAGTCCATGCCTTTGAACTGGTGATGTTCAAGCAGTCGGAATTTAGGATAATCAGGTTCAGGTGGTGCAATGACCACAAGCCCTGCACTGTCGCCACTTTCTGCTGGATCGTATCCAATCCAAACTGGTTTATTACCAAATGGACGAAGTGCCAATGGTTTAAAATCTTTGGACCATACTTCCCATGAATCGACCATACATGGCTGAATGATAGACAGTGGAAATACACTGTGACCATCATCAACGAATTCACACATATATAAATTTGCGAATTCTTCAGGACTGTTTTCGGCAATCAATTCATCAATATCGAATAGATCACAGCCTTGGCGTTCAGCATCTTGAATATTGACAATATGTCGCCACATTTTGTCGCCACATAAAGCACCGTCTCTTAAATTTGCATGACTGGTGTCAATCTCAACTCGATTTTCTTTGGTACGACCTTTATTGAAAGCATCCCCTGTCCAAAAGGCATACGCTTCATGCGTTTTACTTGAAGGTGTAGAAAAATAAGTTTTTTTATACTGCTTTTGGGCAGCCATTGCCGATGCCACTTTTTTCAGTGTGGCAAAGCCATGTACCCAGAAGAATTCGTCAAAATATAAGTCGCCATGGTATGACTGTGCTGTTTTGGCATTGGTACCCAAGAAAATCAGCTGAACAGTATTGCCACATGGAAGCGTGATTGAAATCGGATCGCCTTGCAGATCCACTTCAATAGACTGCATGACAAAGTTTTTAATATAAGTTTTAAAACCATGTGCCTGGGCTTTGGATGCAGACAAGAAAATTTGATTTCGACCTGTCGTTACAGCTTTGATCAATGCTTCACGTGCAAAATAGAAAGTCGCACCAATCTGACGTGATTTTAATAAGGCACGATTTCGCTGTTCACGCGCACGGTACCAAACCTTTTGATACTCAAATAAACCGTCATCAAAGTCTTCAAGAAGTTTTTCGACTTGTTCTTCGGTCAGTGCATTTGGCTGTTTAGGCTTACGTGGACCAGCATTTCTATTTTTGAGTTTTGGATTCAGATCGGTTTCATTGCCACCATCAGAATATTTATCGATGCGTGCCATGCGCTCCAGCTGACGCATGAGCAAATCAATTTCCTTGAAATCACCAGGTGTTTTTTTCTCAAGAATAATCAGTTTGATCAATTGAGCAGTTAAAGCTTCACCGACTCGACCTGCAGGTGCATCTTTGTCCCATTCATCGCGTGTTTTCCACGCGTGAACATTTTTATCAGGCTCGTCGATGTAATCTGCAATCGAGCTGACTCGCCACCCCATCCAATACAAAAATTTTGCTAGAAGGCGTTTGTCGAAGTTTAGATTTTTCGGGGTATCAAGTGCTTTATCCATTGGCTCATTAAGCCAACGCTATAACATTTATTCATTGTGGCTACTTTGTAAAACCCACTTAATACAAGCCCTTTGGATTGAATGTTTATGCCGTTCTTCCGATTCTGCTAACTACTTTAAATAGATTTTATCTATCGACATAGACACAGGATTCAGAAATGAAGAAATCCAAATTTTTCCGTGTTGCCGTTGCTGGATCCACGACTGATGGTCGAGTGATTGAAGCGACATGGATTCAACAAATGGCTGACAGCTACGATCCAAATACATACACAGCTTTAGGCAATCTTGAGCATTACCGTGGTTTTTCCCCAAGTTCGGAATTTGGCACGTATGCAAAAGTGACAGCTTTAAAAGCTGAAGAAGTAGAAATCAACGGTACCAAAAAACTTGCATTATTTGCTCAAGTTGATGCCTTTGATCAATTGCTTGAATTGCACCAACGTGGCCAAAAATTATTTACGTCCATTGAAGTCAATCCAAATTTTGCTGATACCGGTAAAGCATATTTAGTGGGTCTTGCATTCACTGATACCCCTGCTTCATTAGGTACGCAAATCATGGAGTTTGCTGCTAAACAGCCTGAAGCAAACCCATTTGTGGGTCGTAAACAAGATGCAGCCAATTTATTTACTGCAGCTGAAGAAGCATCAATCGAATTTGAAGACGGACAGGAAGCCCCAGCAAAGGGTCTTTTTTCTAAAGTTTTGGATTGGTTGAAGCCACAACAAGAAGAACAAGACAATAAAAATAAAGACCAATTCAAAGAAGTATCTGACTCACTTGAAGCGATTGCCAAAACGTTTGGTGAAAGTCAGACCAAGTTGCAAAAGGTCGAAACTGAGTTTTCGGAACTTAAAACCAAGCATTCTAAATTGGAAAAAGACTTCACTGATCTTAAAGCCAAATTAGGAGGTGAAGAAAACCCAGGTACACCACCTGCACCGGAAAACACTGGCAACTTCTCTGAACAAATCGAGTGCTAATAGTTTAATCATTGTTAGCAGTCCATAAATATTGCTTATAAGCGAGAAAAAAATGCGTAACGATACACGTAAAAAATTCAATCATAGTTTGGCAAAAGTTGCTGAACTCAACGGTGTTGAATCGGCACAGGTGCAATTCACAGTAGCACCTGCACCTGCTCAAAAAATGGAAGAAAAAATTCAGGCTTCAAGCGAATTTCTTCAAAAAATTAATGTTATGCCTGTCGACACTCAAACAGGTGAAGCAATTGGTTTATCTGTCAATTCTACGATTGCCGGTCGTACTGACACTACAGGTAATGGTGAACGTACACCAACCGATCCAACTGGTTTAGGTGCAGACAAATATGAATGCAAGCAAACTGATTTTGATGTGGCAATTCCATATTCTAAATTAGATGCTTGGGCAGTGTTCCCTGATTTCCACCAACGCTGGACCAATGCCGTTGCTAAAGCGATTGCTTTAGATCGTATCATGATTGGTTTCAATGGTACCTCAGCAGCAGCAACCACTGACCGTTCTACAAATGCAAAACTGCAGGACGTGAACATCGGCTGGTTACAAAAAATCCGTACCAATGCAGCTGATCGCGTAATGTCGACAGTGACAGTTGGTGCAGCTGGTACATACAAAAACTTAGATGCCTTGGTGGTTGATGCAGTCAATGAATTGATTGATGAAGTCCATCAAGATGATACGGATCTGGTCGTGATCTGTGGTCGTTCACTGTTGGCAGACAAAAACTTCCCGATTGTGAATGATGCATCTGACAATACCAATGTATTGGCTGGTCAAGTGCTATTAAGCCAAAAACAAATTGGTGGCTTACCTGCAGCACGTGTACCGCATTTCCCTGACAATGCACTTTTAATTACGTCTTTTGACAACCTGTCAATCTACTATCAAAAAGATGCAAAACGTCGTTATATCCAAGAAAAACCAAGCAAAAACCGCATTGAAGATTATCAATCTTCAAATGAAGCGTATGTGATTGAAGCATACGAAAAAGTTGCATTGGTTGAAGGCATCACAATCGAATAATAGGTGATTTATGTTGAGTCCAGCTCGACGACATCGCCTTCAGGCTTTGGCAGAGAAAGAAGCTGCCAAGGCTGATGAATTTGGTGGTGTACGTCCAGACGCAAGCGTCTACCAATTACAACTGACCGAACTCAAAAACGATATTCATGTTTTACGTTCAATTCAGTCACAAGAAAAACGTGCTGAAGCGAAAAAAGAACTGATTCCAAAGCACATGCCTTATGTATTGGGTATTGTTCAGTCAGGCGCAAAAGTTGAACAAGATGAAGTCATTACCACCATCATGCTGTGGTGCTTTGACTGTGGTCTATTCGATCAAGGTTTAAGCCTTGCTGAATATGCTTTAGAGCAAAACTTAAAAATGCCTGATTCATTTAGTCGCAATACTGCCACTGTCGTTGTTGAAGAAATTGGCAATGCAGCACGTGTTGCACACAAGGCAGGTGAAGATTTCAGTCTTGAAACTTTAGAAAAAGCATTTGAGCTGACTTCTGATCATGACATGCCTGATGAAGTACGTGCAAAGCTCTATGTTGCCTTAGGTCGTGCCTACCTCAAAATTTCATCTTTTGAAGCAGCAACAATTGCTTTTGAAACAGCCTTAAAATTGCATGAAAACTGTGGTTGTAAACAAGAACTTCAAAAAGCTGAAAAGCTTTTGAAAGAACAGGCTGAAAAGCTTTTGAAAGAACAGCAAGAACAATCAAATGAATCATCGAAAAGTGATTCAGATGTCGAAGGTCAAGACAATTTACAGTCTGATCCGACGTAACGAGTGCCCCGCGCCAACCGAGGGGCAGAATTGACGCTGTAATGACATTTTTATGCGTAATTACAAACTCAATTCTCCACCCCTCAACTATTTGAGAATGACAATGACCGGACTAATTGCAAACGGCAACCGCAACAATGAAGAAGTTGTCATCACCAGTGATTCATTTTTCCCTGGCATATCTAGCAAAGCCATTCGTGAAGCATTGCGCTTTGATGGAAGTGTCACTGATCAGCGTTTAATTCCTGCAATTGAATCAGCCATCATTGAAGTCAATGATCAGCTCGAATCCCTGACATCAAAAGCAGCATCACTTGCTGAAATCAGTCCAAAAACCATCACCACAAAAGGTGTGGAAAAACCCATCACTGAAGTTTTGTATTTTCGTGCCGTTGCAGCAGCTGTTGGTGCTGAACTGACTGAAAAGTATCGTGCTTATGACACCAACAACAATGGTGGCCAAAAAGCGGATGACCTTACCCCAACGATTGATGATTACCGTCGAGATCTGCGCTTCGCTATTCGTGATTTAAAAAAAATTCGTCGTTTGAATGTGGAGCTGGTTTAAATGAAAACTGTATATGCCCTTCAGAATGACACGGTTGACGCAATTTGTTGGCGCAACTATGGACGTTCATCTGGTGTGGTCGAAGCAGTACTTGAAGCCAATCCACACTTGTCTGAATTTGGTCCATTTCTCCCGATGGGGACAAAGGTTCAGTTACCAGAACTTCAAACACAACAAAATAAAACGCAAAGCATTCAGCTTTGGGACTGAGAACAAAAATATGGCTGAACCAACCACATCAACCACTGTCGCAATTACCGCTTCTGCAGGATTGGTATCACTCCTTCCATTCGTGAATGGTGATGCACTGTTTGGTGCCGTAATTGGTGCAGCATTTTTAGCATTTACCCAAGAGTCACTGAGCTATGGAAAACGTATTTTTTCGCTCATGTTATCCGTCGCCCTGGGCTATGCCTTAGCACCTGAAATTTCAAATCGTACAGGTATAAACAGTCACACGGTGATCGCTTGTTTCACCAGTATGTTTGCTTTACCGGTATTGGTCAAAGTCATGACGTGGGTCAATAAATCCACCCTGACAGAAATATTCAATACCACTTCAAAGTTCTTTTCTGCCCTGTCCAATACTTTTGGAAAGGAGAATAAAAAATGATGCAACTCATGTTGTTGCCATTGGCACAAACTATTTTTTCAATCATTGCCGTGCTGTGTTATGTGGCGTGTGCATTCCGTATTTTATGTTTTGATCGACTGCACCTGCAAAAATGTTCGTTTCGACTATTTGCAGCGGTATTGATCGGGGCATTTCTGGCACAAAGTATTCACATTATTTTCATTAAAGATCCGGTCACGATTTGGGATGCCATTCTCGCAGTGTTTTTGGTGGTCTTTATTTTCCGCAGTAAAGGCAATGTCGTTTCAATGTTAAGGAGCACACCATGAGCATTTTAAAATTAGGATCAAAAGGTTCAGCCGTCACTGAATTGCAAAAACTGCTGATTAAAAATGGCATGACTGGTAAAAATAAGAAGCCACTCATTGCTGATGGTGACTTTGGCGAAAATACTGAATATGCCGTGATTCAATTTCAGAAACTGAAAAATCTGAAAGTTGATGGCTTAGTCGGTGACTACACACTAAAAGCCCTACGTGGTGAATGCACCAGTAAACTTTTAAAAGAAAGTGATTTAGTCGAAGGTGCCAAACGTTTGGGTGTGCCTGTCATCGTGATTAAAGCCATTGCTGAAGTTGAAACGCTGGGTGAAGGTTACTTGCCAAATGGTAAGCCTAAAATTCTGTTTGAACGTCATCGCATGTATTTCTATTTGAATCAGAAATTCGGCAAAACCAAAGCCAATGCACTCATGGCCAAACATCCAAATATTGTGAATACCAAAACAGGTGGTTATCACGGTGGATCTGCTGAGTACACACGTTTAAGTCAAGCCAAGCAGCTTGATGAATCATGTGCATTACAGTCGGCATCGTGGGGACGTTTCCAGCTCATGGGTGAAAATTGGAAAGCCTTAGGTTATGCATCTGTTCAGGAATTTGTAGCACAGCATGAACAAAGTGAAAGCCTTCAGTTTGAAGCATTCCTTCGCTACTGTGAAACCAAGTCTGGTGAAGTGGATGACAAAAAGTGGCTGCTCATCGATGCGTTACGTCAAGAAAATTGGCATGTCGTTTTTTCGCTGTATAACGGCAAAAACTATAAAAAACTGGGCTATGACACTAAGTTTTTACGTGTGATGAACCGCCTCGATCCAAACTATAAGGGTGCAAAAGCTGCATGAAAAAGCCCAATCAATTAAGAGAATATTTGCTCAAAGCGATTCCTGATCTGAGTCCTGATCAGGATCGCTTATTGATCTTTACTAATAATGGTTCGCTTCGCAGTACCATGGCTAGTGGTTTCAGTTTTGAAATGTCGTATACATTGGATCTGGTCATCACGGACTATGCCGGTGATGTCGATGTCATTGGTGTTGTGCTATTCACGTGGATTGCGGAAAATCAGCCTGAATTGATGGCCAACCATGAAAAAGGCAAACAAGCCATCAGCTTTGAAGCGGAACTGATTGATAACAGTAAATATGACATTAACTTTCAAATTCCACTAACTGAACGTGTCGTCGTGAAAAAGTTGTCAGACGGCAAATTAGAACTCAGTCATCCTGAAGAACCGAAGTACACAGAATTTGAACCTGCCACTGATTTTGAAGTCATCGATCCATCGGGTGAAGTCGTTGCTTCATGGACCACTGCTGAAAAACAAGGTTGGTCATTAGATATGCCACCGACAGGTCGAAACCCATGACGAACAATGTTGAAGAACTTGCCACCTACTTACAGCCGTATTTGGAACGGTTGTCAGTGGGTGAACGTGCCAAGCTTTCAAAACAGATCGGTCGTGATTTAAGAAAAAATCAGAGCAAACGTATTTCTGCACAACAGAATCCTGATGGTTCAACGTACACCCCAAGGCGCAAACGCCTACGTGAACAAAAAGGCAAAATTAAGCGCAAAATGTTCACCAAATTAAAAAATACTGCTCATTTAAAACTGCTCAGCAATGCTGATGCCATTGCGATTGGCTTTGTGGGTCGTGTTGGACGTATTGCACAAGTACATCAGGAAGGTTTAAAAGACCGTGCTGAACGTGGTGCACCAAGTGTGGTCTATCCAAAACGAGAACTTTTAGGCTTCACAGATCAGGATTTAAAACTGATTGAAGATTCATTCTTAAAACATATCAATCTTTAAGTTTTGAACATTGTAAAACTCACTTAATACAAGCCCAATCAGCTGAAATGGCTTAGTCCTTGACGCAAAGTGTTTGCATGAATGCAGATGCTAACCGTCGTCTTGAAAATATTGTTCGATTTGGAACCGTCAAGACCATCAATCCGTCTAAACCTATTCCACGTGTCATCGTCAATTTAGGCGATATAGAGACACCGGAAATCCGTTGCCTAAATATTCGTTCTGGTGACGATGCAACTTGGGATATGCCATCAATCAATGAAGAATGTGTGGTCATTTCACCGTGCGGTGATATTGGTCCAACAAGTTTTGTTTTGTACGGCTTTTATAACGATGACCACCCTGCACCATCTGATGATCTCAACAAAAAAATTCGTATGTTTGCCGATGGCTGTGTCATTGCCTATGACGTTTCAGCCCACCATTTATCTGCTGTTTTACCTTCAGGTGGCACAGCTGTTTTGACTGCTGATGGTGGTGTCACTGTCAACGGTGATACGACCATCAATGGGAATTTACAAGTGAATGGCAGTACTGCCATGACAGGAAACAACACCGTTGGTGGCAGTCAGTTGGTTCAAGGCAGCAGTCATTCTTCAGGAACATTCAGTTCAGATGGGGATGTCACTGCAAGTGGTATCAGTCTCACTGGCCATACTCACCCGGGTGACAGCGGTGGAACCACTGGAGGACCACAGTAATGATGTCACGTGAAAGCGGTCGTGAACTCGAAACTGAAATTGATCAAATCCGTCAATCCATTCAGGACATTTTGACCACACCCATTGGTACCCGAATCATGCGTCGTGAATATGGTTCATTGCTGCCACAGCTCATTGACTCCCCTTTCAATGAAATCACTTTGCTTCAGCTTTATGCAGCCACTGCGACTGCGTTACTGCAATGGGAAGACCGCATCACCTTGAATTCAGTGTCGATCAATCAGGTTGGTCGTGGCTCATTTGAATTAGAAATTGACTGCAATGTGGTCGACAACAATCAGCAACAGTCTTTAAGCATTCCACTTAACTTTGGATCTACGTTATGAGTGTCGATTTTAACCAGCTCACACCACCCAAAGCGGTGGAAGAACTCGATTTTGAAACCATCTTTAATGAGCGTAAAGAAGCCCTTATTGCGCTATGGCCAAGCAACAAACAAAACCAAATTCGTAAAACCTTGGAACGCGAAAGCGAACCACTCACCAAGCTGTTACAAGAAAACGTTTATCGTGAAGTTTTGCTTCGCTCAAAGCTCAATGCCCAATATCGTGCAGTGCTTTTGGCTTATGCCACTGGTACAGATCTGGATGCCAAAGTTGCTGATTATGGAATTCAGCGACTGATTATTTCGCCTGAAGATTTAACCACGACACCACCGACACCAGCGGTTTATGAAAGTGATGAAGATTTACGTTACCGAGCAAGCAAAGCATTTGATGCTTTATCTGTTGCAGGTCCAACTTCAGCGTATGAATTCCATTCACTCAGTGCTGATGGACGTGTGGCCGATGCTTATGCGTCTTCCCCTGCTCCTTCCCAGGCACTGATCACCATTTTGCAACGTGATTCTGAAAATGGTGCTGCTTCACCTGAACTGTGTCAGAAGGTCTACAACTATGTATCAGGTGAAAAACTTCGACCTACAGCTGACCGTGTGACAGTTCAATCCGCTGGCATTATTGAATATCAAATTCAAGCCGTACTTCACCACAACAATCTGCCTGAAACAGATCCAGTGCTTGAAGAAGCGATTGCCAATATCACTGCATTTATTAATTCCCCAAAACGTATTGGTCAAAGCATTTATCTGTCAGCCATCTTTAAACAATTGCATGTTTCAGGTGTTGAACGTGTTGAATTGATCAGCCCATCTGCAGACGTTTTGGTCACAGCATTTGAAGCATCGTTTTGTACTGGTGTGAATGTCACCATCGCGGAGGGTTAATGAAAAACTTACTCCCTCCAAACAGTACCGATCTTGAACGTAAAGTTGCTGAAGAACTCGGCAACAATTCAAATCTGCCAGCAAATTTACGTAGTCTTGTCACCTTGAATGATGTACCAAGCCAATTCTTACCACACTTGGCTTGGGAAAACAGTGTTGACCGTTGGCAGCAAGATTGGCCTGAAGAAGTCAAAAAACAGCAGATCAAGGCCAGTTTTGAGGTTCACAAATACAAAGGTACCAATTACGCCCTGCGTAAAATTGTCGAAGCTTTTGGGTATAGCGTCACCATTTATGAATGGTGGCAAGAAGTACCTATGTCTGAGCCAGGTACATTCCAGATCGCTATTGATACCAACAATCAATCACTAACTGAACAAGGTCTGAATACTTTACTTCAGCTCATTGATGATGCCCGACCACTTACACGCCATTGCAAACATATTCAAATCAATGTCACACCCAGCTATGCACAGATCTATGCCTTAGCAGGAAGTTATAGCGGTGACGATACAACCATTTTCCCAGAAGTCCAGGACGCAATTATTTCAGCGGTTCCTATTTGGGCTTTCTATGAACAAACAGAAACAGAAGTTTACCCTTTTGGAGCTCAAATATGAGTTATTACACCAAGATCACAACCGCTGGTTTAGCGGCTATAACTGCTGCTTTAAATAATGATTCTAAAGTACCAATTACATATATGGCTTTCGGTGATGGCAGTGGATCAGTACCAGAGCCAAATGAAAATGCAACTTCATTAGTCAATGAGGTTTATCGTGTTGGTGTGAATAAAGTTGAAGTTCACAACAAAAATCCAAACTGGTTGGTGTGTGAAGCAATCATTCCTTCAGCTGTGGGTGGTTTTAACATTCGTGAAGTGGCTTTATATGACAGCACAGGCAACACAATGCTTGCTGTTGCAAGCTACCCACCGACTTATAAGCCAAGTATTGAAGAAGGTGCAGCAAAAATTCAAACGATCCGTATTATTCTGCAAGTTGATAATACTGGCTATTTTGAACTCATTATTGATCCTGATATTGTTTTAGCAACTGTCGAGTCTGTGAACCAGGCTAAGCAAGAAATATTAGCTGATATCGATAATAGATATAAAAATCCTATTGGAAATGTTAATTCTATTAATGAACTACTATCACTAGAAGATAATTTTTTAAACCGCACTATGCGTGTTGTCCCTACCAACGCACTTTATAGTTATGATCCGGATAGAATATCTGAAAATGATGGATTCTATGTACTAAATGGATGGGTTCTAATTGGCTATAAAGATCGTTTGTTAGCAACGCTTGCAGGTTTAAAGGGTGATCAATCAGACGAATTCCATAACTTGAAAAAGTTATTAGACTTCTCATCAATATTTAAACTGCCCATAGATTTATGTAATCTAACAATTCATACAAGAAATATTACAGCAGTAGGCGATCTTAAATTTATAGGTCGTGGAGGAATTAAATTATTCTCTGGTACTAAAGGCACATTGATTACTTCTAACTACAATTTAATTGTTGATGGCGATATAGAACTTGATCAGAACAAAGATAATAATTTGAATTCTTCAGCAACAAGCGAATCAGACTGCTGCATCAAACATAGTGGTGATGAGTTAATCATTAAATCTGCAAGAGTTAAACCTTCCACATCAATAAATATTGTATCTCGTGCGAAGAAAAAAATTGTCTGTGAAAATTCTGATATTCAAGGAGGCATAGTTAATTTTTTTGCAGTTCCTGGTAATTCAGCAAAAGTGACATTGTCAAAAAACCTTTTTAAAGGTGCAACGCTTTATGACAATGTTCAGATCCTTAATGGTAAAGATATTCTTATTGATGGCAATACTTCGTCAGATTCTCAAAGGAGTGGTATTGTCGTTAACAATACTACTGGTCAAGCACGTATTGTTAATAACTTATGTTTTGGTCATAAAATTGACAGCGTAAATCAAGGAGGTTGGGGCATTGTATGTTCTATCAATACTTTTGACTCGTTGGTGTCAAATAACATTGTTTATGGAAATCAAAGAGGTGGAATAACAATTGATGTATATCCAGAAACAGGTAGTTTAATTGACAATCGCATAATTGTTTCAAACAATTGTATTAATGGAATCTATGAAGGCAACTATACCACTACGGGTATTTCTTTAAATGGAGCTAGATACGCAGTTGTAACTGGCAATACGATTTACAAGGTTAGTCAAGGTGTGCATACAGAACGAGCACACAATGCAAATATTCATGGGAATATACTTCAAGATATATCTGGATATTTCGTTCAGCTTTATATGAGCAATGATGCTATGGTTGTGAATAACCGATTCGATGGTTGTACTGTGAATGGGCTGGCATGTGTCAGATTCAGCAACTCACATCGGTTTATCTGTCAAGGTAATTCAATCTCAAATTTAAGTGGAACTACGGGTTCTGTTTTTCGTGTAGATAATTCAACAGATTGGTTAATTTCAGAAAACCTAATATCTAGATCTGTTGCCGGCTCGGGTTATATTCTTCAGGCGCTGACAAGTGGCGTCACTGGTGGAACATTTACAAGGAATAAAGTCAAAGGATTAATAAATGCAGCATGGCAATGGGTTGTCATGTCAGATAATCTTGCACAAGTGGATGTGTTTGATAATATTTTTGATACGCCAGGCGTTAATTATATTTATAAAGGAGCAAATATTACTGCTGGAGATAACCTAGTGAATGGTTCAAAAAACATTTATGCAGAACCACCGACTAGTTTTAAATCGCGTATTGGCCAAACAGCTATTATCGGTAATCTTTTAAAACACTATGATGGCACGAATTGGATTTAGATATTTATTTGTAAAACCCACTTAATACAAGCCCATGCACTTGGGCTTTATTAATCCACATGCAAGCCTGTTTACTGAAATAAAACCTCAATAAACAGGCTTTTTTTATGGCAGATTCATACCACCACGGACTGCGTGTCGTTGAAATCAACGAAGGTACACGTCCGATCCGAACCATTGCCACTGCTGTTCAAGGACTCATTGCCACTGCAGAAGATGCAGATGCAACCGTTTTCCCATTGAATACGCCAGTGCTTATTACCAACACCCAAGCTGCAGTTGCAAAAGCCGGGACCAACGGCACACTAAAAACAGCTCTGCAAGCGATGGCCAACCAAGCCAATTCAATCTGCGTTGTGGTACGTGTTGCAGCTGCTGAAGATGAAGCAGCACAAACAGCAAACGTCATTGGTACCGTAGATGCTACTGGTAAATATACCGGTGCAAAAGCATTGCTATTAGCGAAATCAAAACTAGGCGTTCAGCCACGCATCATTGGCGCACCAGGTTTAGATACGCAAGCTGTTGCCACTGAACTTGCAACCATTGCACAAAAACTTCGTGCCTTTGCCTATGTCTATGCATGGGGATGCAAAACCAAGGAAGAAGTTGTTGCCTATCGTGATGCGTTTGCAGCGCGTGAACTCATGGTGATTTGGCCAAACTTCGTGGCATTCAATGTCGACACAGCGCAAACGGAAACTGTACCTGCAGTTGCAGTGGCGATGGGCTTACGTGCCAAGATCGACAACGAAATCGGTTGGCATAAAACCTTATCAAACGTTGCTGTCAACGGTGTTACCGGTATCGATGCTGATGTGACTTGGGACCTTCAAGACCCTGCAACCGATGCTGGCTATCTCAACAGCAACGAAATTACCACACTGATTCAGCATGACGGCTTCCGTTTCTGGGGCTCACGTACCTGTTCAGATGATCCACTCTTTGCTTTCGAAAACTACACACGTACAGCACAGATCATGGCTGACACGATTGCAGAAGCACACATGTGGGCCATTGATAAACCAATGCACGGTTCATTGGTCAACGACATGTTGGAAGGCATCAAAGCCAAACAACGTGAATGGACACGCCTAGGCTATCTGATGGGTGGCGATGCTTGGTATGACCCAGAGCTGAACTCAAAAGACACGCTCAAAGCCGGCAAATTGTATATCGACTATGACTATACCCCTGTGCCACCGCTTGAAGACCTTACCTTCCGTCAGCGTATTACAGACAGCTATTTGGCTGACTTCGCTTCAACGATCACTGCATAGGAGTTGATGCATGAGCCTTCCTCGTAAACTCAAAAATATGAACCTATTTAACGAAGGTGAAAGTTATCTAGGGCAAATCAAAACGGTCGTATTGCCAAAGCTCACACGCAAGATGGAAGACTATCGCGGTGGCGGTATGAATGGTCCATTAAAAATTGATATGGGCATGGGCGATGACGGCTTAGTGCTTGAATCGACTTTTGGTGGTTTAGACCTGCTCACATTGCGTCAATTCGGTCTTGAAAAAGTTGACGGTGTTTATATGCGTTTTGCTGGTGCTTATCAACGTGATGACACAGGCGAAGTGGATGCCGTGGAAGTCGTGGTTCGTGGTCGTCATGAAGAAATTGATGGTGGTGACTCTGAACCAGGTGAAGACACTGAACATAAAGTCGTGACCAACTGTGCTTATTACAAACTCACAGTCAACGGCAAAGTTGAAATCGAAATTGACGTGCTTGGCTTCAAAGAAGTTGTAGATGGCAAAGACCGTCTCGCAGCACAACGTAAAGCAATCGGATTATAAGTTTTCCTGCCCTTGCATGGATTCGTTCTGTGCAAGGTTTTTTAACTATTAATATATTTAGGATTTTCAAAAATGACTGCTCAAAAAACTAAAGTAATCACACTAGATCATGGCTTTAAACAAGGTGATGTAATTATTACTGAACTCACATTACACAAACCAAATACTGGTCACTGTCGTGGTCTGAACCTTAAAGATGTTCTCTCCTTTGACATCAATGCACTGGCAACATTATTACCACGTATTACAAGTCCAGCCATGAGCGCACAAAACGTTTATGAACTCGAACTCATGGATACACTTAAATTCGCGGAAGAAATTGGTAATTTTTTGGCACCATCGCCAGATCTCTCGGCAACGATAGAACCCTCCCTGCAAGTGTCGACGAAGTAATTGCAAATATTGCAGTGGTATTCGGCTGGACCCCTAATGACTGTGCAGAGTTCGAAATTGAAGAACTCATGCAATGGGAACAAAGGGCATTAAAACGCCATCAAACAGAGTAAAAACATGAGTAAGCTTGATCTAAGTATTATTATTAAATTTGTAGATAAGGCGACACAACCAATTCGTCAGTTTCAAAAAAATCTACAAAATACAAATCAATCTATAGACAGGCTTACTCATTCCATTGACCGCTTGGAACGAAGCGTCAATGGTAATTCTTTTGGTCGATTTTCAAGACAGCTCAATCAAGGCTCTGCAGACGCAAATGCACAAGTTGCTGCACTTGACTCAATGGGCAATGGCTATGACAAGGTAGGCAATGCACTTGATGTAGTACAACGTAAAACCCAATCATGGTCTGACACACTCAAAGCAAATCGTGCACAAATGCGCGAAGAAATGAAAAGCTTAGCAGTCAACTCTGTAATTGCTGGTGCAGGCTTATATCAATTCTTAAAGCCTGCCGTTGACTTTGAAAAGCAAATGAGTGCTGTGCAATCGGTATTAGATCTAGAAAAGCAAAGCGAAGCCATGAAAAAACTTACAGCCGATGCACGTAAGTGGGGCGCTGCTTCATCATTTAGTCCTGGCGAAGCTGCACAAGCACAATTTGCGTTAGGCTCAGGCGGTTTCAATACAGATCAAATTCTAAAATCTTTAGGTGGAACACTTCAGCTTGCCGAAGCAGGCAAAGTCGAACTTGAACGTGCTGCACAAATTGCAGTCGGTACCTTAAATGGTTTCGGTTTAGCAGCAAGCGAAATTGGTAGGGTCAATGACGTATTTTTGAAAGGCACTAACTTAACCGCAACCAGTGTCGATGGTTTGGGTGAGACAATGAAGTATGTTGCACCCATTGCAAAGGCATATGGCGCGAGCATAGAACAAGCAACAGCAATGACTGGCTTGCTAGGAAACAATAATATTTTAGATACACAAGCTGGTACAACATTACGAAGCATCATGACACGCTTCGCAGGCCCACCGAAAGAAGCATCTAAAGCATTTGATAAGTTAAAGATTAAAACCAAGGATTCAAACGGCAACCTGCGCGATATGTCTGACATTTTGGCAGAAGTAAATGTCGCAACAAAAAAAATGGGCTCTGGTGAACGTTTAGATATCTTTAAAGATATTGCTGGCCAAGAAGCAGTTTCAGGATTTGCAGTACTTGTCGATCAATCAGCCGTGTTCGATAAAAATACTGGGCAAACGGTTAATAAAATAAAAGAACTCACCAAAGAACTTGAAAATTCGGAAGGTGCAGCTGCCAGAGCCGCTGCAATTTTAAAAGACAATTTAGCTGGTGACATTGAACAGCTTGGCGGCAGTATTCAAGATCTCAGTATTTCAATGCTTAATGCTTTAGGTACTGATATCCGCGCATTTGTTCAATCTGTTGGTGCATTCATTGATAGAATTAAAGTATGGGTTGAAGCTAATCCTGAATTAGTAAGAACCATCGGTAGTCTGATTTTAAAATTACTGATGTTTAAAGTGGCAATTTTAAGTATTCGTTATACTGGTAACCTGTTACTAGGCACCATATTCAGCATGATCGCAGGCATCACCAAATTCGCACTGTTTATGTGGATCGCAACTAAAGTACTGGGGAAATTTGGTATTGGTATGCCATCTCGTTTCACTTTGATTTCTACCGCAGTTCGGGTATTGGGCAATGCCTTTATGTTCCTCAGTCGACAGGCACTTCCATTGCTCATCGCAGGACTTCGCACTATAGCTATTGCCATGCTCACCAACCCGATCACATTGATCATTGCAGCAGTCGCAGCACTTGCGCTAGTCATTTGGAAATATTGGGGACCTATCAAAGCCTTTTTTGTTGGCTTTTGGGATGGTTTAAAAATTGGTTTAGCTCCCCTTTTCGATGCTCTCAGTTCTGCATTTAGCACAATGAAAACCGCTCTAATGCCACTTATGCCGGTATGGAATGCGTTAGTGACAGCATTCAATTGGGTGAAAGAAGCAATTGCAGGGCTGTTCACCCCATTTCAAGCCACCAACCAGCAACTTTCGGCAGCAACTGCCAATGGAAAAAGTTTTGGTACCGCACTTGGAACGATATTAGGCGTAATGGGTACCGTTATTCTTAAAATTATCGAATTTGGTGCAACCCTATTCAATATCGTGGGTACGTCAATCGGCTATATCGCTGGCTTCATTGTGACCACATTCCAAGCGATTCCAGCCTTCTTCTCTGGCATTTGGAATTCTATTACCACCGCATTCAGTGGGGGGATTGCAGGTATCGGAGCCCTGATTCTAAATTGGTCACCACTGGGCTTGTTCTATACAGCTTTTGCGAGTGTATTAAGTTGGTTCGGTATAGATCTGCCTGCCAAGTTCACCGGCTTTGGTGCCATGATTTTGGAAGGACTCAAAAACGGTATTTTATCCAAAGTAAATGCCGTAAAAGATGCCATTACAGGTGCTGTCAGTGGCGTGATTGATAAAGCCAAGGGCATTCTAGGCATCCATTCACCTTCGCGTGTCTTCATGGGCATTGGTGGCTACACCATGCAAGGCATGGCAAACGGTATTGCCAATGCCAATGGATTACCGATTGCAGCAACATCCACCGCCACACAAGGTGTGGTCAATACTGCTGCCCAAACCAAGCCAGTCAAACCCATCAATGTTGGTCGTAATAATCCACGTTCCTTTGTCAGCCAAGACACCATTGAAGTGCATATTCATGTCAAAGATGGATCCGTGGTCAAAGGAACGGCTGAAGCAATGCGTCAGGAACTCCAGCGAGTGGCTGAAGAACAGCAGATGAAAAAACGTAAATTTTTAACAGACACGGAGTAAAGACACATGATGATGGCTCTAGGCTTGTTTGTCTTCTCATTACGAACAGCGTCATATCAAGAACTGCAACGTGTCACCAATTGGCGACACCCTTCAAATAGCCGTGTCGGAGACTCCCCTGCTTATCAATTTATTGGTAAAGGTGAAGATGTCATTACACTTAAAGGCGTGATTTACCACGAATTGACAGGAAGTCGCGTCACATTAGACACCCTCAGACAAATGGGGGATACAGGCAAGGCATATACCTTAATTGAAGGCACAGGCAAGATTTATGGCTTAGTCATCATCAATGATTTAGATGAAACCAAAACCTATTTCTTCAAAGATGGTGCAGCGCGTAAAACTGAATTCACTTTAAAACTGACCATTGTACGCGATTGGCAACCGACCTTATTAGGCACCCTGATCGGCATGGGTATTGGCGCACTGAATAGGATTCTCTAATGCTGAATAAAGTCATGAACGTCGTTGGTACGGCATTAAATTCCGTTGAAAAAATGACGGAATACCCTTACCCCATTTTTCGAGTTGAAGTCGATGGTGTCGATATCTCATCCCTTATGGCTTCACGTTTAATGTCACTCAACATCAAAGACAATCGTGGACTTGTGGTGGATTCAGTGGACATCGAACTGAATGATGCAGATGGCATGCTCAGTATTCCACCCAAAGGTGCCATCATTCAGGTGTGGCTAGGTTGGTCCAATACCGGTTTATTCGACAAAGGCAAATACAAAGTCGATTCCACATCCCATCGTGGCGCACCAGATGTGCTCAGTATTTCTGCCATGGCCAATGACGTGTCAGAAGGTTTAAAACAAAAGCGTGAACGCAGCTGGAGCGACAAAACCATTCAAGAAATATTTGAAAAGGTTGGTGCTGAATATGAACTCAAAGTCATTGTTCATGAAAAATTCGCATCAAAAAAAATTAAATACATTGCCCAGAATGAATCTGATGCAAATCTCATTACACGTATTGCCGATGAAAATGACGCAATTGCCACAGTGAAGAATGGACATTTGATTTTATTACCACGTGGTGCAAGTACAACAGTTTCAGGTTTAGCCTTACCACGTGTGCAAATCACCAGGAATAAGGGCGATCAGCATAACTACACCAATGGCACAGGTACGGACAATATTACAGGTGTCAAAGCCTATTACTACACTGAAAACAAAGCCAAGAAATTGCATGTGGTGGTCGGTGACAGTGAAGACAACATGAAAGAGATCCGCTATGTGCATCGGGATAAAACCACAGCTGAACTGGTAGCCAATGCGGAATACAATCGTTGCAAACGTACTGCCCAAAAACTGACATATACCTTGGCATTTGGTGATCCAACTTTAATCCCTGAACAGGAATTTGAATTCATTGGTTTGAAACCTGAAATTGATGACATTATCTGGTTAGGGACAAACGTCACCCATTCACTCAATGACAATGGCTTCACCACATCAGTTGAACTTGAAGTGCAGCTGCCCGATGCCGATGATGTATCGACACTGTTTGAAGGCAAAGAAGAAAAGACTGAAGAAGAAAAAGAAAAGTCCAAAACCAAAAAGCGCACTGGTAAAAATTATGCAGATTATACCGGTGTCATTGTTTACTACAGGGAAAATGGCGAAACTAAAACATTAACAAGTGGAGATCAATCAAAACCATTAAAATTCACCCAAGAATATAAGAATAAAAAAACTGCCATGGTTGCAATAAAACGTGAACAAAAAAGAATAGACAAAGCCAAAAAATAGGGCAAAAAAAATCCTGACTTTGGGGCGAAGTCAGGATGAAATGGGTAAAACCAAAATAACGATATTTAATAACTTTTACAATAGATACTTTAGATATATCGCAATTTTGTTGTATATTTGTTGAATATTATTTATTCAGCAGAGGCAGCAAAAAATGTCTAAACCAGGACGTACGATAAGTAATAAATGCCCTCATTGCGGCGAATCTCTTTGGATCCGTTCAAGTGAACAAGTCGATCCACTTTTAAAACGGTTATACGGTCAATGCACCAATTTACATTGTGGTTTTACAGCTCAAGGTTTTTTAACTTGGGATGCTGAACTATCCCCTTCTGCAATGCCAAACCCTGAAATTCATCTTCCTAAGTCATTAGCAAAACAAGGAAAAGGGGGAGCATGTGTCTAAGAGATTCGATATCGCACAACAGAATCAATTGGATCAAGTTCACGTGGTACCACGTGATTACAGCACACCATCACTTGCTGAATGTGAACAATGCGGTAATGACATTCCACCAGAACGCCAAAAGCTAGGTGCAGTCACTTTATGCATTGAATGCAAGACCAAGGAAGAACGTCATGCCAGTCATTATCGCTGAACCATCAGATCCAATCGAATGCCCTTGCCCTGAATGCACATCACAAGATTAATAAACAAAGGAAAATAAAAAATGGACCAACAAACTGCTCTGATTTTAATTGTTGTAAACCTATCGGCTGCCGTGGTAATCATCATCTGGTACTTGTTCGACCGCTATACCAAACGCATTGAAAGCTTAATTCGGCAAAATAACAAACCAAGCTGTGCATTTATTCAAGCGCAAACCAAACGTAAAGGATAAAAATATGTGGCTCTATCCTTTTTTAGTAGGTGCAATTGTTGGTGTTTGTGCAAGTGCTTTATTATTTCTGCACACAGTAGGCTGGTTTTAAAAAAAGGGTTATAATAACAACAGGATGACAGCAAAATAACCAATATGCTGTACGTAGCGTGATACGTTTTCAGCTCCAATAAATAAGCCCCTTTCGGGGCTTTTTTATTGTTCCAAAAATTCAACAAAATCATCTTCAGTTAAAATACGGATATTCGCTCCGTCCTTTTGCCACTTCAAAGCCTGTTCAAATTTACGCCCATAGCTCATGTGTGCCCAGTGTGGATTACCTTTATTACAGATCACGAGGTAATCGGCTGTTTTGGTCAAGTCATCTTTAAAAATTCCGCCTTTCGCTTCAATGGCATCTTTCCATTCAGCTTTGGTATATCGGTTGGATGCACCAGTTAAACAAATGGTTTTACCAATAATTTCTACATTACCATGATAAAAATCAGGGTTCTGATTATCACTGGTACTGGTCACGGCTAAATTTGGCAAACCAAAATTGTTAAGCTGAATATATTTGCCAATGGTGATTTTTAAGACTTCTTTACTGTCTTCACTGACACGGTTTAAAACTCGCACGTGATTTAAAGCGATTAATAATTCTCTATAAATCGGATCATCTTTTAAGTAATTGTGTTGATTCAACCAATTATTGAGTGCAAATAATTCATTATCACTATATTCCTGATCACAAGATAATCCTGCCAATACACCATGCAATCGCTGTACATCGCCAGTATGTTCTTTAAAATATTTCGAGTTTTTAAATACATCTAAACTGGATTGTACTTCTTGATGACGTGACAACAAAAACTCTGGATCTTCAGCAGCTTTTATTAAAACTTGGTATAGGTTATCAAAATGAGGAACATTTACAGCCTCAGGATATTGCTCTACCCACTTAATCAAGGCCTCAATTTCTTGCAGCCTTACACGACCATCTAAAAATAAACCTTCAAAAAATCCTAAAAAAAGATTACCTAATTTACTTTGATTTGCATTGTAATTAAGTTGATCTAAATCCATAGGCCCACCCCCAAAAAATAATTCTTATAAAGTCACTTGACCTTAACACTTTAACACTGTTACAGTTTTAGGACTACAGCAAAATCTGTAGTCAGGAGTCGAAACCTGAATATTAATGAACAGGCGCAAAAAGTCCGTCCAAGGGCTATTTTTTTGCGTAAAATCTAGCTTTGCTATTCTATGGTAGGCTGGATAGGGCAGCTTAAGTGCTGGCCGTTACCCTGTTCGTACGGTTTTCGACCCCTATTCAGTCTGCCACCATCATCGTCGAAAGTGATGGTGTCGGGTTTACAACTTGACGAACAGGAATTAGCAAATGAAAACATTCGCTTCTACGCATTCATGCACTCAAAATAATGTAAAAGAACACTCCCCTATTTACGATCTAGCTGCATACGAAAAACGCCAGCGCAAACTTAAACGTAAACAAATTTTTAAAAACATCTTAGACACCACCGTGTTCTTTTCAGCATGTTCTATTGTCTACTCATTATTGTTTTGGGGAGTATGAGCATGAACGCAATTGCACATATTGATGACGTGGTTTTTATTCAAGACCAGCAAGTGAAAACCACCAGTTTAAAAGTGGCTGAAGTTTTTGCGAAACAACATAAAGACGTATTACGCAAATTAGAAAGTCTTGAATGTTCCTCAGATTTCAACGAGCGCAATTTTACGCTCGTTGAATATAAAGATGCTAAAGGTGAAAATCGCCCAATGTACGAAATGAGCAAAGACGGTTTTATATTTTTGGTCATGGGCTTTACTGGTGCAGCAGCCGCCAAAATTAAAGAAGCCTACATCAACACCTTTAACCAAATGGCAGCCATGCTTTACAACTTGCATGGCAACAATGAATGCATCCATATTGGTGCAGTGGTACAGCTCAAATCTGGTGGTCCTATTTATACCGTCAGTCAAATTCACCACGACAATAACGGCTTTATGCAAAATGCCGAAGTGCTTTGGCACAACAAAGGCAATCTATGCCGTGACATATTGCCTATCGCCTGTTTATCACTAGAAACCAAGAACATCATCGACAGTAAAATGCTGAATGACTTTTGGGCCAGTGTGAACAGTTACGGCATGCACAAACTTAACCACAGCCGTAATCCAAATATCCTGGCATTCAATATTTCTCAAATCTACCAGTGTATAGACGGCTTACCAATGAAGTCCCAGCTCTTTGCCATACTCATGCAAAGCCAAAGCCCTCACCCAGTGTTTATGCAAAATAACCGACAGATTTACAGCGCATTACACAGCAAAAATATCAAATGCTGGTTGTTCCAAACAAATCCACCACTCTTGAATTAGTTACAAAACCAACCATCATGTGCGACAAAAATTGTCGCACATGACTGTATTATTTAAACAATTTTCAGCAAAATAAACCCACTATAAATAGACAGGGGGAACAATGAACTCAATACTGGACATTAACAGCCATAACACCATGACTGCAGAAGAAATACTGGACGAAATACGCTTTCCAATTCAAAACTTGGAACAAACACTTTCTGTACTGACCAAACTATCAATACAGCATGAAATCACAAGCGAAGAACTAAACGCTCTCCTCAACACCCTACACCACCAAGTCGTTCAGATCGCCAAAGCAATATAAAGCACTAAAAAACCCCAACTAAGGTTGGGGTAGATGATTTAGGCTTGCCCTGAAATTACTGTGCCACATAAGCCTTGACCATTTTGACAAAAGCAGCCTTGGCATCATCACCCAGACTACGGTATGCCGTGACAATTTCATGCTCAGGCTCACTTAAAGTATCAGCTCTTAAACCAAACGTAATATAAAAGACATCAAATCCTGCATTACTCAAAGCAATCAGCTGATCCTGGTTCAAGGCATCACCATGCTTTTCATAACGGACTATAGATCCGACTGCTTTACCTATAATTTCAGCCATTTCAGGTTGAGTCAGCTTCAAACGGTTTCTTTCCGCTTTCAAACGCGCCCCACGCTCTAAAAAATTATCATTTATCGACATTTTTACCTCTAATACTATTGAATATTTCGATATTGCGTAATATGATCACTTTAACAGTTTAACACTGTTGATATATCGAAACTTTAAAAAAAGGTAACTCAAATGTCTACAGTCAAAGAAAACCGAACAGAAATGAGTGGCGCACATTTTACCCAACCCGAAAAAGACTACATGCGGATCCATGCAGCTAAAAACCGCACGACTATTTCTAATGTGATTCGTCAAGCCGTTGCAAATGAATTGTCAAAAATTGCAGACCCTGATAACCCTTTTTTCATTGCGAAAAATAACACCTAAGCATCTGAAAATACTTAGGAGTTTACAATTTCACGCAAGAGTAAACAGAATGTTAACACTAAAAGAAATATGCCAAAAGCGCAAAGCTCAGATTGAAAACCGAAACGGTACAGCAGCACTGCACGAGCGTATTGAACAAATGACTCAACTTCGTGACCCTTTCCGCTTTATTGCTGCACTCAAGTTAAAAGGTTACATCGAAGCGCTTTGCGATCAAAAACTTATGACGCTTACAGATGCAAATGACTGGCTCCAAATCGTAGATACAAAATATCGGGGTGTAAATTAATGTACGAATTGAAACACCGCATCATTAACCGTCTTGAACAAATGTTCAGCTTCAAGACACGTGGCGAATGGTTCCGTGAAGGTGTCTGCCCACAATGCGGTAAAAAAGAACTTTATACCCATGCACACAACCCACGTATCGTAAAATGTGGTCGTCTGGTCAAATGTGGCTATGAAGAACACGTGAAAGATATTTGTGACGATCTATTTAAAGATTGGTCTGAATATCACCCACAAACCGACACCAATCCAAACGCTGCAGCAGATGCATTTTTATCTGAAGGTCGTGGTTTCGATCTTAAAAACTTAATTGGCAAATACACCCAGCAGTTTTATACAGATAAAGACAGCAAAGAATCATCAGCAACTGTTCGCTTTATGCTAGATGACAAAAACTATTGGGAACGTCTGATTGACCGACCAGAACGTTTTGGCAATAAAAAAGCACGCTTTAACTATGGGTTTAAAAATGCTGGCCAAGCATGGTCAGTACATGAATTAGATGAAATCTGCCGTCTAGGGGAAAAAGGCCAAGCGGTCTGGATCACTGAAGGGATCTTTGATGCCATTGCACTGAGTCAGTCAGGTGTAAAAGCCATGTCATGCCTGTCATGTGTCAACTACCCTTCTCAAATGCTCAAAGCAATTGCTGATCGTTGCCATGAACTCAAGATTGATAAGCCACGTTTACGCTGGGCATTCGACAATGATTCTGCAGGTAAAGGTTATACCGTTAAATGGCATGAACGTTCACGTGCTGAAGGTTGGTCATCGACTGCTGCACAGCCACCGGCAAATGGCGGTAAAAAACTCGATTGGAATGATTTATTCCAATGGGACAAACTCAACCCTGATCAATTCCCAAAGTACAAACACTATGGTGAATTGCTCATTGCTGAAACGGCTGAAGAAGCCGGTCTTTTAATTTACAACTTCTATGAAGGTCGTCGTCACATGTTCTATTACAACCACAAATTCCGTTTGTACTGGTGGGAACTCGACTATGACAAATTCAACAAAGCAGTTCAGCACCTGGAAGACCGCAACAATGAAGCAGCTGAAAATGGTGGTCAGATTCTTACTGATAAAGAAATCCGTTCCAGTGCATTGAAGAACTGTTCAGCTGCCAAAGAAATTTGCAACGCTCAGATTGAACCGTTGTACTTCCAGCGCAATGAAATCACCGATGAATCTTGGTACTACTTCAAGTTGCAAAGTCCGTGGTCAGAAGCAAAAACCACATTTACGGCTGACCAAATGTCATCACGTTCAAAGTTCAAACCACGTGTCATGTCTGTGATGTCTGGTGCAATGTGGACAGGTACAGATAATCACTTGGAAACATTCATCAAACGTGAAACCGAACGTTTACGTGAAGTCAAAACCATTGATTACATCGGCTACAGCCGTGAATACCAAACCTATATCTTTGAAAAATATGCGGTGCATAAAGGGCAAATCATCCCGATCAATGAGCATGACTTTTTCAAAGTAAAACGTCAGGAAATTAAGACACTGGCAAGTTCACCAGCGATCACATTGAACCCTAAAAAACAGTTTGATCCGTCATGGTGGAATGACTTCCATAAAGTCCGTGGTGCCAAAGGTATTGTGGCTTTGGCTTGGTGGATGGGTTCATATTTTGCTGAACAAATTCGTGCCATGCACAGTTCATACCCTTTTATGGAAATTGTCGGTGAAGCAGGTGCAGGTAAATCACGTTTAATTGAAATGATGTGGAAACTTTCAGGACGTAAAGACTATGAAGGCTTTGATGCAAACAAATCTACAAACGTGGCGGTGTACCGTAACTTTGCACAGATCGCAAACCTTCCAGTGGTCCTGATCGAAGGCGACCGTAATGACGTGAATGGTAATGCTGTTCAAAAGTCCAAATTCAGTTGGGATGAATTGAAGGATGCTTTCAACGGTCGTGCGATTCGTTCAAAAGGTTTAAAGACTGCAGGGAATGAAACCTATGAACCACCGTTCCGTGGTGCAATTTTAATTTCGCAGAACACAGCAATTCAGGCTTCAGAAGCAATCTTGACTCGTACTTTGCACTTGTACTTTGACCGTAAAGGACAGTCACTGGAAACCAAACGCATTGTCGATGAACTGGATCGCATGGAACTTGAAGATGCATGCACCTTCATGACCCATTGCCTGCGTAATGAAGACAAGATCTTGGAAACATACGCATCAAAGTTACAGTCAATTGAAGATCACTATCATGAAATTGGTATTACCCATACACGTATTGCCTTATGTCATGCACAAGTGGCTGCACTGATCGAAGCAATGGCCAAACACGTTTTGCCAATCGACTTGGAAGACATGCTTGAAGCACAAGAAATGCTTGAACAAATGGCGCGTGAACGTGTTGAACAGTTAAACGGTGATCATCCTGATGTGGAAAAATTCTGGGATGTTTATGAGTACTTGCAAGGCAACCGTTCACCAGAATGGGGACTCAATCATCATGACAACGATGCTCAAACTATCGCTATCAACTTAAACGAAATTTACAAAGTGGCTGCACGCAATTATCAGCAGCTGCCTGAAATCAATGAAATGAAGAAATTACTTCGCACATCGCGCAAGTACAAATTCATTGAAAGCAATAAACAGGTGTACTCAGACCGTTTCCCTGCCGATGACGTGGCAGCAGTGAATAAAAGTCGTGAAGTACCAGGTAAACCAAGCCGTAACGTGAAGTGTTGGATCTTCACCAATCCAAATTTAGGGGCAAAGAAATAATGAACGCTCAAACACAAAAAGATCAAAGCTATTACACCATGATCGCTGAACACCAGGATATTTCAGCACGTGTACTTCGCTTGCACAGCATTTTAAATCAGCATCATTGCGTTCAACACATGCCAACCGAAGCATGCATCTTGATCAACGAAATGAAAAATATTGTCGACACAGGCAAAGCGCATCCTGATGGCTTGGAAACTTCAGCTCTTAATTTTGATGATGCCCTGCCGTTCACGGATCCTGAAATCAACACCGTTCACGACTTCCAAGTGGGTGACACCGTGTGGATCCCTGATGAATTTGCACGCTACAAATTTATTGTCAGCAGTCATCAGCGTTTTGAAGTGACGCAGATCGTTGGTACAGATCAGCTGTATGTCTGTCATATCGACAATCCAGACATTCCATTCACCTTTAATCAGAAATGTTTCACAGGACATTTCAGCCACTTCGCCAAAATTGAGGACTCAGAACATGGAAGTTTTGCTGCTACTGGTTGAAATCATGCTGTTCGTCAATGGATCTATCTTTATTCAATATAAATTGTGGGAATTATAAAAATGCGTGGCGTTAATTTAGTCGTATTAGTTGGAACACTAGGTGCCAATCCTGAAAGCAAAAGCTTTCCAAATGGCGGTTCACTTTGCAATTTCTCCATTGCAACGTCTGAAAAATGGCAAAAAAAACAGAGCGGTGAATGGATTGAACAAACTGAATGGCACCGTATCGTGGTCAAAAACCGCTTAGGTGAAATTGCCCAGCAGTACTTAAAAAAAGGCTCAAAAGTCTATATCGAAGGCAAACTTCGTACACGCTCATGGACAGATCAAAGTGGCCAAGAACGTTACACCACAGAAGTTCACGCAGAAACAATGCAAATGCTGGATTCAGCACCTCAGGCAAATTCTTACTAAGGGGAAATAAAAATGTTTGAAGATGATTTTGATGATGAATTTGAAGGTTTTAATCCTTTCCGTGCTCAAAAAGAATTAATGACATTACCTGAGCTGACTGCAGATCAATGTTTTTTATGTGATCAATGCGGATCTGGTGAACCAATTAAACCATTGCATTATAAAAATGTTTATTCACGAATGATCAATATGCAAACAGGCGAAGGTGCTGAACAGTTCGTGATGATCTATGTCTCTCCTTGCTGTAAAGCTGATTTATCCATCTGGGATGAATCAATTGAAGACTACGTTGAAATTGATAAAAAATATTATTCAGCTACTGAGGAACAAACATAAATGAACGCTGCATTGAATCAGTTTGATTCTAGTTTCTTATTGGCCATGAAGTATCAGTCTCCAGTGGTAGCACTGGAGGTGGTCGTAAAAGACTTTTTACCGCATCTGAACATTGAAACAGCAAAGAAGCGTGCAGCACTTCAAGACCTGCCCTTCCCAACCTTCAAGGCTGAGGATTCTAAAAAGGCCCCTTACATGGTGAACATTACAGACGTGGCAATTTGGCTGAACAAGCAAAGTCAGATTTCAAAACAAGATTGGATAAATATGCACGCCTAAACGCGTGCATTGAGGGCAAACCGATGGAATACGAAACAGATATTGAAAAATTAAAGGCACAAAAACCTGAAGGTGCCACCATTGTTGCAGTCAAAGGCAGTCGAATTACATATTTCAAGGAAGATGGCAAAGACCGTTTACTGACTTTCAATCGCACCATGTGGGTAAAAACTTGGTTCACGCCAATGCACATGAACCTAAAACACTTTGATTTTATCGCGGTGATCTAAATGCAAAATATGTATCAAATGATCAGCTTAAAAGATCAATTTCCACCAAAGGGTGAAAAGGTTTTAATTTACAGACCGCATGCACACTTACCACCGCATGAGGATCAGAATTTCAAAATCGCCAAATATATTGGTGAAGGTCTATGGATCGGAAGTCATTTTGAACATGAAATCACGCACTGGTTACCATTGATAAAGCCCCAATAAATGGGGCTTTTTTTATACCAATTTTTTGGCCACTTTCATGGCTTCCACAAAATCCAATCGATCACGACGGCTTTTCAAATTCACATAACGTCTTAGACTTTCCCAAGACTCATGCAAACTGATCTGCTGCAGCTGGGGAATGGTCAAACCATCTTCAGCCAATCGGGTAATTCCTTCATGACGCAAATCATGAAAACGTAAATCTTCAATGCCGGTCATCTTGATCGCTTCACGCCAACGTGATGCAAATGATTTTGCATTCAATGGCAACAACACCGACGGATCTGCCGAATCTAAACGAAGCATTTGATCACGGACATCAGGCTTCATTAATTCTTTAATGACACGTTCAGCCTGTTCAGTCACTTTAAAACTTTTATGATTGCCGGCACTGCCATTCGGATTTTTTAAATCAAAAACTTTCCATTCATTGTGGTGCTGATCAAATTGATTCAAAAAAAGTCGTGTCAATTCATCTTCACGCCTGCAGGTATAGATGGCCAACCACATAATCAGATGCAAAGGCATAGACGTTTTACTTGTTTTCCAACGTTTATAGAAATAATTGGTCAGTAATTGCAGCTCATTTGATGTTGGCAAACGGTCACGTTTCTTGGATTTGGTGATCACACGTGCATTGCGAAGACCTTTCATCGCCTGTTCCAGCTCAAAAAGATTCACTTTTTCACCCCAAACGAGATCCGCATGCGTCAAAACCACCTTTAAATATTGCAAATCTTGCAAGGCAGTACTTGATTCAATAGGATCTGCACCGATCTCTGGGTAACCTGTTCGCCTTAAATAGGTATGATCAGTGAAATCTTTCCTGGTTAAATCTGAAATTTTGACCTGTCCGATTGGCCAATGCGTTAAAAAACGCAGTCCCATGCGTTTGGATCTTCCAAAACCTTCAACTTCGTTTAAATATTTCTCCAAAGCAGCAGCTAAGGTCATGCCCTTTGAAATATTTGCAGAAATCATCATTTCAGGATTCAATTCAAGTTCATATTCGCGCTTTTTGATCCATGCTTCAGCCAATGACCTTTTACTAAATGTCTTAGACTCTGTAAAATTCGGCAGCCCTTGTCGCTTCACGCGCACCTGCGCCCTGTATTTTTTCACACCAGTGGACAGAACTCTTTCTGTAACTGTACCCATAAATTTGCACCCTGACCCAAAACCCATTTCACGGTGCAAATACGGTGCACCGAAATACTGAAATATGGGGGAATATGAGTAAAAATGCGAGTAAATGCAATATGCAAAATGTAGATAAAGCCCTGAAAAATCCACAACTTATTGATAACTCAATAAAACCTCGTATTTCCGTGGCACCGATGATGGATTGGACTACCTGCGATTACCGTTTTTTTGCACGTTTATTTAACCCCAATATCATTCTGTATACTGAAATGGTAACCACTGGCGCAATTTTATTTGGTAATGCCAAGCGCCATTTGGATTACAGCAAGGAAGAACATCCAATTGTGTTGCAGCTTGGCGGTTCAAATCCGAAAGACCTTGCGACCTGCAGTAAAATGGCACAAGACTGGGGTTATGATGAAATCAACCTGAACGTTGGCTGCCCAAGTGATCGAGTACAAAACAATAAAATTGGCGCATGTTTAATGGCAGAGCCAGACTTGGTGGCAGAGTGTATTGCCGCCATGCGTCAAGCGGTTGATATTCCTGTAACCGTAAAACATCGAATCGGGATTGACGACATGCACTCTTATGCAGAGATGCTGCATTTTGTGGATACCGTGGCTCAAACAGGTTGCAATAACTTTATCGTGCATGCCCGAATTGCCTTATTACAAGGTTTATCCCCTAAAGAAAACCGCGAAGTACCACCGCTGCGTTATGAAGATGTGTATCGTCTAAAACAAGACCGCCCTGAATTGTTGATTGAAATTAATGGTGGCATTAAAACGCTTGCCGAAACCCAACAACACCTCAAGCATGTCGATGGGGTGATGATTGGTCGTGAAGCCTATCACAACCCTTATTTACTGGCAGAGCTTGGACAATTGTGGGGGCTAGAATTGCCTGACCGTTTTGAAATTATGCAGCGCATGTTGCCGTATATTGAACAACGCTTACAACAAGGTGCACCACTTTCTGTCATTACCCGCCATATTTTGGGTTTATTCCAAAACCTGCCTGGGGCACGTAAATGGCGTCAGGCTTTAAGTGGTGGCAATGCAAAAACCTTTGCAGATGTAGAGCAAGCACTAGTCAACATTCAAGCAGCAATGCAGCGTACAGAAGACTATTTAAAAGAGCAACAGCTACAACGACCTACTGAATAAAGTCATTGGCGATGTGCAAAAATCAAAGATTTTTTTATAAGCCATGCCTCGCATGGCTTTAACTTATGTATTTTTAGCCTGTAAGGCATCTAACTTTTTCAATACTTCTGCCACCGCTACCATCGCAAAACTGGAGGTAACCACGACTGCCGAACCATAGCCACCACAGCGCAAGCCTGCGCTTGGGCACACATCGGCACTAGAAAATGGATTGTCGATAGAATACACACAAGTAATCCCAAACTTTTCTTTTGGTTTTTTACAAATACCTTTGCTGCGTAATTGGGCGCGCAATTTGGCCAACATCGGATCTTGTTCGGTTTTAGATAAATCTGCCACTCGAATTTTCAACGGATCAAGTTTGCCACCTGCACCACCCGAAACAATCAACGGAATCTTGTTAAAACGGCAATGCAGCATCAACGCTAGTTTAGCTTTTACATCATCAATGCAATCTAAAATCAAATCAGGTGCAGTCGCCAATAAGACTTTGACGTTGTCTGGACTGAGGTAGTCATCGACCAAATTAATTTTGATACGTGGATTAATAGAACGACAACGCTCTGCCATGACATTAATTTTTTCACGCCCCAAAGTTGAACTCATGGCAGGCAATTGACGGTTAATGTTGGATGCTGCGACCACATCCATATCCACCAATGTCAGCTCACCGATACCTGTACGTGCCAACGCCTCAACCGCCCAAGAGCCGACACCGCCAATTCCAATCACCATGACATGACTTTGGGCATAATGCTGAAAAGCACTGTCGCCATAAATTTTGGCCACACCTGCAAAACGGCGTTCATATTCATCATCTTGAAGAAGGTCTGTCATGCTGCAATCAAATCTAATTTCAAAGTGTGGGCATTTTACTGCGTTTCGCAGACTTCGTGTTGTTTCATCTAAGGTTTAGGCAAGTCTAATACTTGAACACTATTCTGCCAAAGCTGTGCGGCTAAAGTCTGCGGCGCAATTTCCAAACAATCCGCCAAACCTTCAAGGACATAAATCAGGTTTGCAGGGGTATTTCGGGTGCGTGATTGAGTATCTGTCTGACAGCATAAAGGCGTCATATCGGGGCAGTCGGTTTCTAAAACCAAATGTTCAGCACCAATTTGCTGCACGACGCGACGTAGTTTTTTGGCATTAGGATTGGTAATCTGCCCTGTCACACCAATTTTAAAACCTAATTTGATCAGTGCTTTGGCTTCTTCCACCCCACCACTAAAAGCATGTGCGATACCACCAAACTGAAACTGTTGCTGTTTGAGTATTTTTAAGGTTTCAGCATGGGCTTTACGAATATGTAGCAGCACAGGTTTTTGTCGATGCTGTGCGATTTCCAATTGCGTAGCAAAAAAATCTTTCTGCTTTTGAAACGCTTCAGGCTGTTTATGTTCGGCCAAAAAAGTATCTAAGCCAATTTCACCCACTGCGACACAATGCTGTTGTTGCAAAAATTGTTCTAAATCTTGTAGATGTTGATTTTGATGCTGCTCGATATAAAAGGGATGCAAGCCTGGCGCAAGATGACTTTGGGGCACCTGCTCAAGTTGATTTAAAAACTGTTGTATGGCAATTAAATCTTGAAAACGTGATTGCACAAAGCCAATCAGCACCAAATGTTCAACGCCCGCTGCCTTTGCCGCATACGCCAATTGCTCCCGATCTGAGTCAAAATCAGGTACATCAAAATGGGTATGCGTATCAAACAGCGCAATGCTCATATTAAGATTTCGCTTTGGTTGTTGCGTTTGCAGCACTTGCTTCGGTAGATTTTGCGGTTGCTTCAGAGGCTGCTTCTGTTACAGGCAAATACGCAGCTTTTACAATTCCCTGCAGTTCTGCATAAGGAATGGTTAAGCGCGGTAAACCCGCGACATAAGGGCCAATTTCATATTCTGCATATTGCAAAATTAAACCTTGTTGACCCAAGTAGTAATTTTCTGACAGCTTAAATTTCCACGCTTGTTCATATTCTTGCACATTGGTGGAAAGTTCAGATGCGATCACCCATTGTTTAAACGCTTCGTAAGCTTTACGTTCCAATTGTGGACGCTGCTTATCTAATAAAATGTCATTTAACAACACTAATTTTTTCTTTTCTAAATCAAAATTATAGTATTGCTGTGCCGATGCACCATGTGCTCCGCCCAAATAACTGCTGCTATTCAATACCACGGTTGCCAAAGGCTGATCTGCATTTAAAATTTTAGGCTTAATCATCAAACTGATTTTATGATTTGAACTTAAAGCTTTCAGTTCCTGATCAAGCGCCAAAAAGCTTTGCACATAAGGCAAGGTTTGTTTTTCTAATTTTTGCGCCAAAGTTTCCACTTGAGCAATGGCTGCTGCAGTGGGGTTGCTGGCAGGTGCATCTGCAGCAGTGGCTGCATTCTCAATTGCAGCAGCTTCAGAAACCGCCTGCTGTGGCGCAATTTCTAAAATTTGAGCCAATTCTTGAATAATTTTCTGATCAATAAATTGGTCGATAAAGGCCTGATTGCTATTCAAACGCTCAATTGAGATTTCAGGGCAGTTTTTCCCATCACATTTAGGCAACGACAAATTCAGTTTTTCAGTATCTCCGACCAGCTTTAGGCTTTGCTGTTCCGTCTGTGTCTGCTCTGGCTCGACGGCTTCAGGTTCAGTTTTCTTTGGCTGACATGCAGTGATCCCTAAAGTTGTAATTAAAATACTGATCGCCAAAATACTTTTATTTTTCAACATGGATTCAACCTTGATTTCATCAATTTTTGCTTATCATCAAACTCATCTACTAAAACATAGATGGGTAGATCTCTGCTTTTAAAACTTGTTGTGTTTGTGCTTTGCTTAGGTAAATGTCTAACTGCGTGCCATCTTTGACAATTTCATGGGTGCGATAATGCAATCCTAAACCCTGATCATCAAAAAACCAATCTGCCTGCCCCCAATACAGTTTGGGAGGTGCTGATTTTTGCACGTCACTGCTTTGTGTTTTGAGCCAATCCTGATAGGCCTGCTGTACAAAAGTATTCATACGGGTTTGTTGTTTGGCATCAATCACGTCTAAAACAGACAAGGCTTTTTGCTGCCTCCGATCTGCGACAAAGAAATAATAGCGTTCTTTGACCTGTGTGCCTTCCTGTTTGCTATCTACCCCGACTTGCAACAAGACATATTGATTGCGTTGATATGCCATGCGGGTGTACATCGCCAATTCATAAGCTTTATTTTGATCTAATTGCGCCTGCCAAGCATCGGATTTTTTCACATAGGCATCTACAGCTTGCTGCAAATTCATGTTTTGTTTTAAGCCAATTTGATCTTGAATCACCATAGCCTGATTTTTAGCAATCCAACTGTTGAGCCATGCATCTTGGGTATTTAAAGTTTGCAGTTCTAATTCAATGCAGTTTTTATTTTCACAAAAAGGCAAGGCAATATCTGCCGCCTGTGGTTTGATATTTAAATAAGGTAAAACTTCAGCCTGATCTTTCTGTAAAATAGAGGTTTGCTCATCTGTATTTTTATTTTGTTGAGATGAGTCACAGGCACTGAGTAAGATCGCTCCACTCAACATTACTCCCAGATAGACTGTTTTTTGCAGCATGACATCCCCAATGTATTTATCTAAAAATAATCACCAGCCATAATAAAACAGCTTCGTGATGAAGCTGTTTTATTTTTAAAAGCTTTAACTTAGTGCTCACGCGTATTTCTAAACTCAATATCAGGATAACGCTCTTGCATTAACTGTAAATTCACGCGGCTAGGTGCGAGATAAGTTAAGTGTCCACCACCATCGACAGACAATTGGTCGTGGGCTTTTTTCTTAAACTCGTTAAATTTTTTCTCATCGGCACAAGACACCCAACGCACAGTATTGATGCTGACTGGCTCATACATACAATCGACCTTATATTCTTCTTTCAGGCGATAGGCAACTACTTCAAACTGCAGCACACCAACAGCACCCACGATTAAATCATTGCTGTTTTGTGGCATAAAGACTTGCGTTGCACCTTCTTCTGAAAGCTCTTTAAGACCTTTTTGCAGCTGTTTTGACTTCAATGGGTCTTTCAAACGCACACGACGGAACATTTCAGGTGCGAAGTGAGGAATACCTGTAAATTGTAGCTTCTCACCCGAAGTGAATGTATCGCCAATTTGAATAGTACCGTGGTTATGCAAACCAATGATATCGCCTGGCCAAGCTTCTTCTAAATGCTGGCGGTCACCTGCCAAGAAGGTTAAAGCATCACTAATACGCACATCTTTATCTATGCGTACATGTTTCATTTTCATGCCTTTTTCATACTTACCCGAACAAATTCGCATGAATGCAATACGGTCACGGTGTTTCGGATCCATATTGGCCTGAATCTTAAATACAAAACCACTAAAGCCTTCTTCATCAGCTTCTACAATACGTTCTTGAGTTGGATGTGCTTTTGGTGGCGGCGCATATTCACTAAAAGCATTTAATACATGATCTACACCGAAGTTACCCAAGGCTGTACCAAATAATACAGGGGTTTGACGACCTGCCAAGAATTCTTCACGGTCTAATGGCTCATTCGCCATTTGTACCAATTCAAGTGATTCTTCAAATGCAGCCCATGCCAATTCACCTACTTTTTCACGTAGGTCTGCATGGTTATAGCCATCACGCACCTCAATCTCAGTAATGACTGAACCGAAACCGGCTTTATACACGTAGAATTTTTCTTCGATTAAATTAAATACACCAGCAAAATCACGGCCAGTACCGAGTGGCCAGGTGATCGGGACACATTTAATTTTTAGAACGTTTTCAATTTCATCAAGAAGTTCGAGCGGCTCACGGATTTCACGGTCCATTTTGTTGACGAATGAGATGATCGGGGTATCGCGCATCCGACACACGTCCATCAGTTTAATAGTACGGTCTTCGACACCTTTTGCTCCGTCAATCACCATCAGTGCAGAGTCCACCGCAGTTAAAGTCCGATAAGTATCTTCTGAGAAATCTTCATGCCCTGGGGTGTCAAGCAAGTTGATCATTTTGTCTTTATATGGGAATTGCATCACCGAGGTGGTAATGGAAATTCCACGCTCTTTTTCCATTTCCATCCAGTCAGATGTAGCACCACGGTCAGACTTACGGCTTTTTACCATCCCTGCAACCTGAATAGCCTGTCCCCATAACAGCAGTTTTTCTGTCATGGTGGTTTTACCAGCATCGGGGTGGGAAATAATCGCGAAAGTGCGTCGCTGTGCGACCTGCGCCGCTAACTCATCTTTAAAACTCATGCAAGACACCTACTGCAGAACTGCAGTGTATAAGATCAAAATGATCAATATGAAAAATTGGCGATATTGTAGCAGATTTGAAAAGGATTTTAATGTTCGTTGATAGGTCTTGATTTATTCACAAATGAAAATATAGTTACTTTTTCAATCTATACTTTTGCTTTGGGCTTTTCAGTTTTTCTGGAATCGTACGTTCAATCTAACCTAATTCTATGGCAGGATTCAGATAATTCTTTTGGAACGTTGCTCGATGAGTCAATCCGACCAATTGCATCAACTCAGCGAAAGTATAGTCTCCTTGTTTCATCGCTGAAATTGGCCGCTAGCTTGAGCGGTAGCATGATCGCTAACTTAAGTCGAATGTTTAAACAACTCTTCTAAATGCTCAACATCCATAGGTAAGCCCAATAAATAGCCCTGCAATTGCTGACAGCCTAAACGGGTTAAAATTTCAGCTTGTAACGGCGTTTCCACTCCTTCAGCAGTCACCGTCAAACCTAGTTTAATCGCCAACTGAATAATACTTTCTAAAATTAATTCTTCTTTGCTGTCCAAACGTAAGTCTAAAATAAAAGCACGGTCAATTTTCAACTCATCGACGGGCAATTTCTTCAAATACAAGAAACTCGAATGTCCTGTACCAAAATCATCAATCGCCAATTGAATCCCCATTTGACGCAAACGTTCAAAACTACGAATACTCGATTCAATATGATGCATTGCTGTACTTTCAGTCACTTCAATCATCAAGTGTTTAGGTTGAATCTCATAGCGTTTAAATAAGTTTTCTAAAGTAGAAAACAGGTGCTTATGTTCAAACTGCACTGCCGATAAATTCACAGCCACAGGAAATAACGGTGCGCCCAACCTTTCCCAAATTTGAATTTGTTTAAAGGCTTCTTCTAGCGCCCAATAGCCAATTTGAATAATCAAACCCGTTTTTTCAGCCCCTTTAATAAACATATTTGGGGTAAGTAAACCATGCACAGGGTGATACCAACGAATTAAAGCTTCTACACCACAAATTTTATGGTCAGCGGCTTTAAACTTTGGCTGATAGAACAGCTTAAATTGTTGTTGTTCAACTGCTTTATATAAATCATTAATCAACTTACTTTGGCTTTTGGCCTCAAGTAACTCCAGATCATAATTAAAGACTGAACTGGTGTTACGCCCCTGATATTTAGAGGTCAGCATAGCGGCATCGGCATTCATTAAAATATCTTGCAAATTGGTACCATGCTCTGGATACATGGCAATGCCAATACTGCCTGAAATATGAATGACCTTGCCCGCAATTAAAAAACCTTGCTGAATCAGTTCCAATATTTTTTCAGAAATGGCAGTGGCTTCGGCAATATCGGTATGTTCTATCACCAAAAGAAATTCATCACCACCAATTCTTAATAACTGGGTATTTTCACCCAAGTGGGATTGCACACGTTTCGACAGCTGAATCAGTAATTGATCGCCAACATGATGCCCAAATACGTCATTCACCGCCTTAAAGCGGTCTAAGTCAATATACAAAAACGCAATTTTAGTGTTTTTTTGCCGATGTTCAGAAAAAAGCAATTGTGCATATTCGGCCAAATATGAACGGTTAGGCAATTTGGTCAGGTTATCTTTGACTGCCTGATTGGCTAATTCTCGATTGGCCAAAGACAATTGTCTGCTTTTTTCTTCTAAGCGCAGTTCCAATAAAGATACGCCCACCGCAGCAGCAAAAATAAGACTGGTCACTAAAATGACCACCAACAAGGCTGACCCTTGCCCCATCTGGAAATTCCTTGATTGAGGCAACTCGGCTGTGGAGTAAAAATGCAGTGCTTCCATGCCAATATAATGCATGGCAACAATGCTCAGACTCATGAGCACCGCAATGAAAATTTTATATTGTGCCTGACGCCGCAAGCTGTAATTCGAACGGAACATAAACCAAAAGGTAACTATTGCCCCACCAATCGCCACCAATACAGACAGTAAAACGATCGTGGGATCATAATAACTACGGTAACCTTCTACCTGAATTCCCATCATACCCGTATAGTGCATGCCTGAAATGCCCAACCCCATCAAAATGCCGCTAAGGATTAAGCGTGCTATAGACAAAGTCGATCGCGCAGTCAGCCAAACCGCAAACGTAGAGGCGATAAATGCAATAATAAAAGACAGGGTCGTAAAGCTAAGATCAAATTGATACGGTGCAGGTAATTGGCATGCCAATATGCCCACAAAGTGCATACACCACACTGCCGCACCCAGCAGCAAACCACTCATGATTAATGCAATTTTTTTGAGTTGTTGTTGTACATTTTGAAACAGCATTTGCTCAACAGACACTGCAAAATAGCAGGCCAATACTGAGATTGCCACCGAGCCAATTAACAAGCTCAAATCATAATGTACATGCATAATTAGATGTATCCATACCTGTTATATTTTATTGCTTTTCGGTTACTCAATCTCACACTCTCTTATAAACAATAACTAAAAAGCAACCTGAACGGCGGATTGATCTAACAAAGACCGCATTGCCTTTAGAATCTAATACAATTACGCCTTGGTCAATAGTCAAATATTAATATCTCATCACGAAAGAATGGCAATTTTAAACTGCGTACAGCTGTCTAACTCAAAGCTATACACACATCTTGTCACTTTACTTTTCGCTTTAGGAAAAAAAACCAGCAACTTTTAGCTGCTGGCTCTATTTGATTAAGGTTCTAAGATTTTTAAGATTGATTCGGCTCAGAAACACTTTTTTGTAACATGGCATAGTCTTGCAAAACCTGTGCTGCTTCAATCACAAAAGCTTCCTCCTCAGGCAAAGCAGGGCGTTGTGCTGCCTTCATTTTGGCACGCGCTTCTGCCAAAGCATCAATGGATGCCTGATAGCTTTCCCAATTGGCAAATGGTTTCAAACCTGTTTCCTGACGGCGTTTGTTTTCCGCAGCCAGCGTTTGTTGTTCCAAAGCCAGCAACTCGGCTCTGCGTTGTTCAATATCTAAAACAATGCTTTTGCGATCTTCAGTTTGTTTGGCAATTTGCTTACGTTGTTCTAAATATTGAAATTGTGGATCAAGCGTAACACGTTGCTGTGATAATTGACTCAACTTGGTGATATATGGCTGCACTGAACCTTCACGCTTAAATGGCGCAGTTGGAATGGTATCCCATTTCAAGGCATTTTTAGCTTTACGCTCACCAAACTCATCATTGTAAATATCAACCAGTTTAATGTCTGGAATCACACCTTTGTTTTGAGTACTGCCGCCCGTAATACGGTAGAACTTACGTTGAGTTAAGGTCGCCTGACCATAGGCCAAGGAGTCAAGTTGTACCTGCGCTGTGCCTTTACCTGTGGTGGTACTACCAATCACAATCCCGCGTTGATAATCCTGAATTGCTGCAGAATAAATTTCACTAGCAGAGGCTGAAGCTAAGTTAATCATCACCGCCAATGGGCCTGCATAAGTCTGTGCACCGCCATCGTCATCTTCAAACACACTCACATTGCCATTGCCATCACGGATTTGCACCACAGGACCAGACTTAATCACTTGCCCGAGCATACGCGCCACTTCTTCGAGTGAACCGCCAGGATTGTTACGTAAATCGACAATAATCCCTGCGACATTTTTGGCCGCCAAACTTTTCAGGGCATTGTTGGTATCTTCCGACACCGAGCGATACTCATTACCTGCCCGACGCGCACGATAATTCAAATAAAACGATGGAATTTCAATCACACCATAGGTATAGGTTTGACCATCACGTTTGATGTCAATGGTCCGCGAACGAACTCCCGCATCTTCTTCTTGAATCACATCACGTATAATGGTGACATTACGCGCCTGATTCATGGCCGCACCTGCACCCAACAATCGTACAGTGACTTTGGTGCCGCGTTTACCGCGAATCAGCCCAACAATTTCATTGCTCGGCCAACCCACAACATCCACCATTTTTTCGCCATCTTGTGCCACACCAATAATGCGGTCACCCGATTTCACCTGCCCTGTTTTGCTGGCAGGGCCACCCTCAACAATGGTTTCAATTTTGGTGTAATCTTCATTGCCCCGTTCAGGACGAATCGACACCCCAATCCCTTCCAGCTGTAAAGTCGTTTGACGGTTTAGCTCCATCGCATCAACCGGCGGAAAGAAGTTACTATGCGGATCATAAGTCAGCATCATCGCATTTAAAGTTTTGTCCAGTACATCATCACTCTTTAAACGATTCATACGCTCTAACTGACGGGTATAACGTTTGGTTAACGTTTGCACTGGAGTCAAATCTTCAGGGCTAGCCAAATCTTGCCCATTGGTCAATTCGGGATTGTCTTTAATGGCTTTTTGTTTTGCTAATTCTTCTTCTTTGCTAATGGTCAGGTTAATGAGCTGTGACACTAGCATTTTTTGCCAGTGTGCACGCATTTCTGCTTCTGTTTTAAAGAACGGTGCTTTTTCACGATCTGTTTCAATACTGACATTTGGCTGTTTTAAATTTTGTGGTTTTTTCAGCTCTGCCAACATGAAATGATAAAACTGTTTTAAACGCTCACGATACTGTGCATGAATTTGATACGGCCCAGCCAAATTCCCTGCCTTTAAGGACGCACCAAAAGTTGGGGCATATTGTTTGCGGTATTGCTCAACTTCTTTAGCCAAAAACAAAGTATGGTCTGGGTCTAGACTGTCGATATAAAAATCAAAAATGCGCTGCGACGTCGCGGCATCTAAACGCTGATTTAAATAATGCTGACGATCGACCAAGGTCGCCAATTGACGCGAAACCAATGCTTGCTCCTGCGTCGGCACAATACTGTTAGCAACGACAGCGGTATTATTGGCTGCAATTGCCTCGTTAATGGCGTGAGAAAAGAAAAAACCGCCAGTTGCTATCGCAACCGCACAAGCGATGGTTTGAAGTTTCATAAAAATATTTACGTCCTTGGTTTTTGACCAATCTCTGCTTTTCACAATGAATTGAGCAGATTCAAAATCTTATACAACTTAATTTAGGTCTGTCGTGTAGTTTTATCATAATCTGTGCTGTCAAAATGTAGCAAATCATTGCAGAATTCAGGTATTGTTTTTTTATTGATAAAAATCGAATACGGACACCCAATATGATTGGCGCATTGATGCTCGACATCGCTGGCACAGAACTTACTCAAGAAGATATTGAACTATTAAGCGCTCCGCAAGTCGGTGGCGTGATTTTATTTGCCCGAAATATCCAATCTCCTGCGCAAGTACGCGATCTGACCGACCACATGCGTCAGGTGCGCCCTGATATTTTAATTGCAGTGGATCAGGAAGGCGGACGCGTACAACGCTTGAAACAAGGTTTTACCTTATTGCCTGCTATGGGCAGATTTGGCGAGTTATATCAAAGCGAACCTGAACGTGCCTTAGATTTAGTCGAAGAATGTGGCTGGTTGATGGCCACCGAAGTATTAGCAGTAGGCATTGATTTTAGTTTTGCGCCCGTTTTAGATCTAAATGGCGTCAGTGATGTAATTGGAGATCGCGCTTTTGCTGCTTGTCCTGCCAATATTATTGCTTTGGCAGATGCCTTTTTACGTGGAATGCATCATGCGGGAATGGCAACTACAGGCAAACACTTTCCTGGACACGGTTCAGTTAAAGCCGACTCTCACGTTGCTGCTGCGATAGATTCACGTTCTTTTGCCGAAATTCAGCAACAGGATATGCAAACCTTTCTGCAACTGCAGAATCAACTAGATGCTCTCATGCCTGCGCATGTCATTTATGATCAGGTCGATCCGAACCCTGCAGGTTTTTCTGAATTTTGGTTACAGCAAGTGCTTCGCAAAGACTTGGGCTATGATGGGGTACTTTTTTCAGATGATTTAAGCATGCAGGCCGCTTGTGTAGCAGGTGATGCCGATGCGCGTATTCATGCCGCTTTAGTCGCAGGTTGTGACATGGGACTGGTCTGCAACAATCGTGCAGCACAACGATTGGCTTTAAGTGCGATTACCGATTTACCCTTGCCTAATCAGACACGTTTAGAACGTATGCGCGGTAAAATCCCCGAACTCAGTACGGAGTTTAAGATTACTGATGTTTTGGATTTAGGCGATGAATGGCGAAGCGTCCGTGATCGTATCTTGGCATTTAAAGAACAAAGTGCCGCGCTACTGGCAGCGCAAACCAGTCACGACCCGACCAATTATTCAAGTAGCACTAAAAACGCTGCAACGTGAGACAGCCACAAACTAACCATACACCTGCACTTTTTTCACAGCATTTATACGACAAAGGAACACGACAGCGTGTTCCTTTTTGATTATGATGAACTTATTCTATTTTGAGTATATGCATGACACCGCAACTTGAGTGTCAAAGCATGCCTAAAAAGACAACGACCACCATTCAAACAATTAAGGTCTAGACGAAAATGACAAAAACACTCCTGAACAGCAAAATCGCAACAGAAAAAAGCACCGAAATGCATAACTCGGATGATAAACCAACTCACTCAGACACGACTGCATTGTCCAAACATCGACATATTTCTTTTACCGCACACTACACGGGATATATCTGGTATCAAATGGGGATTTCACATCCTGTATTTGCGACCCGAAAAGGCAAGTTTTTAGCCAAATTGGTACATCCTTTAGAAAACTGGGCAGAACGTCATGTGGGCGGCAGTATGCGCAGCACCCTCAAACAACGTCACCAAATGATTGATGCACATTTGAGCCAACTGATTCAGCAGCATCCACAACTACAAGTACTCGAAATTGCATCAGGACTGTCACCACGTAGCTGGAATTTTCGACAAAAATATCCTGAACTAAATTACCGTGAACTGGATTTGCCCGATATGGCGCAAATTAAAACTCAAGCCTTACGAAAAATTGACCACGATGCACCTGAAGTGCTCACAGGTGACATTTTCAGTGAATCTTTCCAAAACATTTTTGAATATTTTGATCACTCGCAGCCCTTGGTGCTTATTAGTGAGGGTTTAATTAACTATTTTACCAAAGACATGCTACATAAGCTGTTAAATGGCATGTGTAACTACACTCAAAACTTTCCAGAACTGCATTATTTAACCGATATTTACCCTGAACCTGTAAAGAACAAGCTCGCCAACTTTATTTGGAACTGCAGCCGTTTATTGAAGTTGATATCACGCAGTGCTTTCACCTTCCACTTTCAATCTCCGCAGGAATTAACTGAATTTTTTCAAAGCGCAGGTTTTGAACAGGTGCAGCTAGAACAACCACAACTGTATTTTTCAAATACCTCTTTAGAAAAAACAACGACAGAACATTTAGGCGATTTAGTTTGGATGATTCATGCCTACAAAAAAAATAGCGTGGTTTAATACGCTATTTTTTTCTATTTGTTATGAACAATTTCAAACTCAGCCAATGATTGCACCGACTACTAACAGGCGTATTCCAAATTTTGCGCAGCCGCTTTTTGACGTTCCACATAACGTAACAAACGCTCTGCCACTTCAAAACTACCATGCTTAAATAATGCACGTAATTGTTGCCCTTGGCTTTCAAAAATTAAACATTCAATACCAAAACTGCCTTCTTCATCCTGTAATTCTAAGGCCATATCTCGTTCAAACTGTGCTGCCTGTGCAGCCAACGCAGCATTTTCAAAATCAAGCAATACACCAAAGAAGTTTAAATCGACAATGTGCGTAGCAATTTTCAAATCAGAATGACGATACTGCAAATGACTTTGTGGATTTTGCACCCGAATACGCGCTTCACCACGACGTTCCATCGTCAACAACTGGGCACGTGTCATAGGAATAATGCCATCTAATTCCTGAATAGATTCATGGCTTAAAAAGGCCGCAAATAAATTCATGGTTTCTTTACGACGCTGTAATTGCGGCACATGATCTGCATTGGCAATCATGGCAAACTCCATGTTCGGGCATTGCAACGCGAAATTGGCATTTTCATGTGGTAAGGTAAAACTGTCATATTGCCCACACGCCACCAAAACCTTACATTGTGGAATTGGCACATTGGTTAAACGCAATAAACGGTTGCAGTTCACATCGTAGCGATCTTGCTCTGTGGCGGTAAAGTCGGCCATTTGTCGGTAAAACAAACGCTTAGCAGTCGGAGACATGCGAGTTTGTTCCATTTTGGCATGATTGACCAAGTACAAAATCACCGCCTGACCAAACTCATCCATGCGTTGCTCTTTCATTAAATGCAGCGATTCTTCAAGCAACATGCGCCAACTTTTACGGGTCTTTTGCATCACCCCCATTAAAATCATGCGGTCAATCAATTCAGGGCGCTGATCTGCCAAACAGGACGCCACCACCGAACCCAATGACATGCCCATGACGGATACTTTATCTAAGCCGACAATATCCAGCCAATCACCCAACATCTGACCTAAATCATGCAGTTCTAGCGTTCCTGCAGACTCACCTGTTTCAACATTGATCATTTGCTGATTAGCCCCCATAGAAGGCATATCAATTAAAATAATCGGGCCAGCACGAAATAGTTGCTCTACGCAGTATTTATAAGAATTAAAATTCTGGAATGCCCCGCCAACAATCACAATAGGAGTTAAATGAGCAGTTTCAGGCTGTGCAATCGCCATGTATTCCACTTTCCAGCCATTGATCCAAGTGGTGCGAGCGGGTTGTTTAAAACTGTGTTTATCATAAATATCAAAAAAACAGAGATGCGAACTTGCGTCCTGTACGTCCGTGTCCATCTGGATCATGGAATTCATATTCCTTACCTCCATGCGCATTTTATTTTTATTGTGCAAGTGTTCGTCATTGAACGATTACCCACTTATCTGAATTAAAGTGGCATCTTGCTTATTGTTGTGAATGACATCAATGTCGTTATCGCATCATTCTATACAGGTGCTGATTTTATACGCAACATTTTCTATGACCGCTCATCTACTTTTAAAGTATAAAGCATTTCAAAATATTTATTTTAAAGATGAAAGCATTGAAAAATATTTAAAGATTGAACAATTTAGTCGATTTTCTACCGAGATGCTTCATTGTGCAGGCACAGACTGTTAATATCGAATTGAAATTTCTAAGTGATCAAACCGCTATGCAAGAGTCTATTGAACAATATATGCAAACGGTAGGACAACAAGCACGCCAAGCCTCTCGTGTCTTAGCAAGCGCTTCTACCCAATCTAAAAACAATGCGTTATCGGCTATTTATACGGCGTTGGAAAATAGCGAGTCCGCTATTCTAGCTGCCAACCAAATGGATATGACCAAAGGTCGTAACAACAACTTAGATAGCGCACTGCTTGATCGCTTAGAACTTAACCCCGCACGTTTTAAAGGCATGTTACAAGGTCTAAAAGATGTGATTGGCCTCATGGATCCAATTGGAGAAATTACTGATATGGCTTACCGTCCATCAGGTATTCAATTGGGTAAAATGCGGGTGCCACTAGGAGTGGTGGGCATGATTTACGAATCACGTCCCAACGTGACCCTAGAAGCGGCGTCTTTGGCGTTAAAGTCAGGCAATGCGATTATTTTACGTGGTGGTTCTGAAGCTCTGAAATCGAACCAAGCGATTGCTGCTGCAATTCAACACGGTTTAAAAACTTCGGGCTTGCCAGAAACATCTGTGCAAGTGATTAACACTTCAGATCGTGCTGCTGTTGGGCAATTAATTACCATGTCTGAATATGTAGATGTGATTGTGCCACGTGGCGGTAAAAGTCTGATTGAACGGATCAGCAATGAAGCACGTATTCCAGTGATTAAACATTTGGATGGTAACTGTCACGTATTTGTGGAAGCACAGGCCGATTTACAAAAAGCCCTGCCTATTGCTTTGAATGCAAAAACTCACCGTTATGGTGTCTGCAATGCGATGGAAACTTTGTTGGTCGATGAAGCTGTTGCTGCACAATTCTTGCCACGCATTGCCGAGCTGTATGCAGAAAAACAAGTCGAATTACGCGGCTGCCCTGCAACTCAAAAGATTTTAGGCACGACTGTCAAAACTGCCACAGAAGAAGACTGGTACACCGAATATCTAGGTCCAATTTTGGCGGTTAAAGTGGTTTCAGGCATAGATGAGGCGATTGAACATATCAATAAATATGGCTCACATCATACCGATGCCATTATTACTGAAAACTTTAGTTTAGCGCGTCAATTCTTGGCTGCAGTAGATTCAAGTTCAGTCATGATTAACGCTTCTACACGCTTTGCCGATGGTTTTGAATATGGTTTAGGCGCTGAAATTGGGATCTCTACCGATAAAATTCATACCCGTGGGCCTGTCGGTTTAGAAGGTTTAACCTCACAAAAATGGGTGGTGTTTGGTGATGGTCAAATCCGCCAATAAAATCAATCTGTAATTTTGTAATAGCCAAACATAATGTTCAGTTTCACAGTAAGCTGAACATTATTCAATTCTTTTGAACACACTATTTTAAGACACAGTTCGACTACACATTTCTACCCCCAGCTCACCTAAAATAGAAACACCATCACGATTAGAAAAATCATCAAAAAGAGTGGCGATGCTTATGTTTTATTATTTGATTATTAGTACCTTTGCTTTGGCTCTGCTGGTGTCATTCATTGTCATGCGTTTGTTTTCTAACTCCATCAATGCAATTTTGGCACGCATCATTCACGACCCAATTCATGAAGCATGGGCAAAGTACACTAAATTTGCAGGCATGGTGGTCGGTACATCTTCAGGCATTCGTATTTACGATATGGAAAAATACATTACGCCACTTACTTATGCCGAAAATGACAAAAGAATTGTGATTGAACTGACGCAAGAACGCTGGGTACTGGAAATTTACCGCACGATTATTGAAACCTTACAAGGCTTGGCGTGGATGATGTTGGTGTTTTTTATGGTGGCGCTGATTGCTTATGTGATTGTCCGTTGGTCAGAAATTAAATACGCTGCCAAATCAAAATAAACTGACAAAAGTTGAGGAAATAATTTAAAACAGTTTGCCACTCGCCTGCAGAATGAAGTGTGCTATGTTAAGAGAATACAACAGGAATTAAGCAGAAATTTTAGACCATCATTTCATGGAAAAATGAAAGTTTCGGACTGATAAATTTTAATTATTTCTGATTTCATGGTCGATAATGCTTAAGTCTAATCTCCTAAAGTCTATCTAGGAGCAATAAAAAACCCATGATAAAACATACGTAATGATCAAGATTGCAACACAATAGATTGCCATTTGCCATATATTGCAATGCAGCTTGATTGACTAGGGATAACTTCAATTAGAATTCGGGTACATAAAAGTGACTACATCAGTATTAGTGATTAACTGCGGATCTTCTTCTATCAAATATGCGCTTGTATCTGAAAGCGTTGGGGATCGTATCTTTGGTTTGGCAGAAAATCTAGGTTCTGCTGATGCGCGCATTAAAGGCATTACCTCAGGTGGTGAGCCGCTCGAACTTTCTATTCCACATGCTGACCATGAAAAAGCATTGGAAACTATTCTTGGTCGCTTATCTCAATATAAGCCACAAGCCATTGGTCACCGCGTTGTACACGGCGGTACTTTAACCAAAGCAGAATTATTAACCGAAGAAATCGTACAACGTATTCGTGAAGCAACTCCGCTTGCACCTTTACACAACCCTGCACACTTGGTAGGTATTCAAGCAACAATGCGTTTGTTCCCTGAACTTCCACAAGTGGCTGTATTTGATACTGCATTCCACCAAACGATGCCTGCACATGCTTACCGTTATGCAGTACCTAAATTCCTATATACCGACCACAACGTACGTCGTTATGGCTTCCACGGCACAAGCCATGCATACGTTTCAGAGCGCGGTTCAGAGTTGGCTGGCAGCTTTAAACAAGGTGGCTGGTTAACTGCTCACTTAGGCAATGGTAGCTCGACTTGTGCAATTTGGAATGGTGAAAGCGTAGATACGTCTATGGGCTTAACCCCACTTGAAGGTTTGGTGATGGGTACGCGTAGTGGTGATGTAGACCCAAGCTTACACAGCTTCCTTGCAAGTAACTTAGGTTGGGATATTTACAAAATTGACAAAATGCTAAACAGTCAAAGTGGTTTACTTGGTTTGTCAGGCCTATCGAATGACATGCGTACCCTGATTGAAGCATCTGAACAAGGTAACGAAGATGCAACGCTTGCCATTGAAGTATTCTGCTACCGTTTAGCTAAATCTTTAGCTGCACTTAGCTGTGGTTTACCACGCTTAGATGGCTTATTCTTCACAGGCGGTATTGGCGAAAACTCTGCTTACATCCGTGAAAAAACGGTCGCTTACTTGCCACACTTCGGCTTTAACTTCAGTAAAGAACGCAATGACAGCTTAAAACGCGGTACCGAAGGTCGTATTGATGCAGGCACAGGTGGCCCACAAATTTGGGTTGTACCAACTGACGAAGAAGGCCGTATTGCGAAAGAAACTGCGCAAGTTGCAGAGGAGCTAAAGTCAGCTGCAAAAAAGTCTGAATGTGACGCTGCGATTGCTTAAGCAATCGTAGTGCTCAGCCACTTTCAATCAGTCCCTTTACGATCTAGAAAAAATTATGAAAACAATACTTTTGGTTCCTACAGAAATTGGTGTTGGTTTAACATCAGCATGTTTAGGTTTAATTTACGCTTTGGAATGCCAAGGTATAAAAGCTGGTTTCTTAAAACCATTTTCACAAGAATTACAGCCTGAAGCAGACCGCACGACGGCATTGTATCGTCATCTGTTCAAGCATGAAACGGTTGAACCAATTACTTATGCTGCGCTGACTGAGCGTTTAAAAAATGATGAAAATGACGAATTGCTTGAAGATGCAGTCCGTTTACATCGTGAAATTTCTAAACATCACGATATCATTATTGTAGAAGGGGTTTTACCAAACGGACGTGATCCATTTGCAACTGAATTGAATGCAAATTTGGCCAAAGCACTAGATGCGAAAGTCATTATTGTCAGCAATGCCGACATCAACAACCCCGTTAAAACAGCGTCAAAAGTAGACAATCAATTACGTTTCTTTGGTGGTGCGTCTGGTGAACGTACTGCGGGCGTATTGTTCATGCGTACCAAAGGTTTGCCAGAAGATTCTGCACAAATTCCTGTTACGCTTGATCCAAGTTTACGTTTAATTAGCGACACCAACCAGTTTGTCAGCAAAATTCAAACCACACATCCAATGATTGGTAAAGACTGCATGCCAGTGATTGGCTTAGTTCCTTTTAGCAACACTTTAAGTGTACCACGCATGTCTGATTTGGCTGCGCACATTTCAGCAGAATGGATTAACCAAGGTGAAGCAGCACAGCGTCGTGTATTACACAGCAGCTTAATTGCATCGAATATTGAACACGAAATGCATAAATTCGTAGCAGGCGAACTGATTATCAGTGGTTCTGACCGTGTCGATGTATTGCTTGCCAGTAGCTTAGCCAGCAGTAATGGTATTCCACTTGCAGGTTTGGTGTTAACTGAACAAAAAGCGCCAAGCGCACAAGCTTTAGAATTCTGCCAAGCGGCAATAAAAAATGGCTTGCCAATTTTACATACTAAGTTGAGCACATTTGAAACAGCGCAACAGTTGTTAAATCTGAGCAACGAAATTCCTGTAGATGATACTGAACGAGCAGAACAAGTTACCCGTTTTGTAGCTAGCCACATCAATCAAGAGTGGTTGTCTCATTTAATTAGCGATTCGTACAAACCACGGTTATCGCCTTCTGCGTTCCGTCATGAATTGGTGCAAAAATCAATCGCAGCTAAAAAACGTATCGTGCTTCCAGAGGGTGATGAGCCGCGTACCGTTCAAGCTGCAGCGATTTGTCAATCACGTGGTATTGCCCACTGCGTATTATTGGCAAAACCAGAAGCGGTGGTTGATGTTGCCAAAGCACGTGGTATAGAGCTTCCACACGACTTAGAAATCATTGATCCTGACTTGGTTCGTGAAAATTATGTCGAAAAAATGGTGGAAATGCGTAAAGGCAAACTCACTGAAGATCAAGCACGTGAACAGCTGCAAGACACTGTCGTATTAGGTACGATGATGTTGGCACTTGATGAGGTTGATGGTTTGGTGTCTGGTGCTGTACATACGACAGCGAATACCGTTCGCCCTGCGTTCCAGCTCATTAAAACTGCACCTGAATATTCATTGGTATCTTCAATATTCTTTATGCTGTTACCTGATGAAGTCTATGTGTACGGTGACTGTGCGATTAACCCAGACCCAGATGCAGAACAATTGGCTGAAATTGCGATTCAGTCTGCAGACTCTGCAAAAGCGTTTGGTATTGACCCACGTATTGCCATGATTTCTTACTCAACGGGTACTTCAGGTGCAGGTGCTGACGTCGAAAAAGTTGCGAAAGCAACTGAAATTGCGAAACAACGTCGTCCTGACTTACTGATTGATGGTCCATTACAGTACGATGCGGCATCAGTTGAAAGTGTTGGTCGCTCTAAAGCACCGAACTCTCAAGTTGCAGGTCGTGCCAATGTATTCATCTTCCCTGACTTAAACACAGGTAATACGACGTATAAGGCAGTACAGCGTTCTGCCAATGTGGTGAGTGTTGGTCCAATGCTACAAGGCTTGAATAAGCCAGTGAATGACTTATCCCGCGGTGCATTGGTAGATGACATTGTGTTTACCATTGCATTGACTGCGATTCAGGCAGAGCAACAAGCAGCTCAATAATTCGTAAAGTTAAGTTTTACAAACCACCTGATTGAAAAATTGGGTGGTTTTTTATGTGTTATGTTTTAAAAAGTAGTATATTTTTATAAACAATCTCACAATTGCTGAGTTTATATTTGTTCACACAATCCTCCATTCCAATCACTTCGGCATTCTTTTCAGAATAAGAGTTTGATGGGAAAAATGTTTTCTGACCATTTAAACCGTATCTAAGATTCAGTTGGAATGTACCGTCTGGACGTTGTCCTTTGGTAATCACTGTACCAGGCTCTTTGTCTTTTGTGTATCCAGAAACACTAGAAATAAGCTCGGAGCATCTTCTTTGATTCTCATTTATTTGTTTGCACTCTTTTGCTGCTGAGCGCATAGCCAGTTCACGCGATGTGGCTGTATAGATCGAAAATATGCCATTCTTCGGGTCGTAAGCAACACCAGCATACCAATATTGTGGCTGATAACTACTGCTATCCCCCAACCGCATACACTGTCATCAACTGTCTGGCAGTAACCTTGGGTAGGGTTTGCTTGAACTAGTGGACTAAGACTGAGCAATCCAATTACACTTAAAGAAGCAAAAAAATAATACTCCATCTTCATTCCCTAAATTATTGTGTTTTAATTAAATAAATATATCTAAATCACGTAATTAACTCGAATAGCAGATAAGAAATTGCCTTAATAAATAGGAGGATGAAAGCCAGTAGTTGAATTACCAAGTTAAACCTTAAGCTCTAGCCCTCATGTCTAATAATACCGAATTATTCTGCGTGCTTGATGACTTTTTTCTTAAATTTGAAGCAAATTATTGGAAATTTATAAAACATAGTCCCCGCTATCCAAGAACCTGACAGGGAAACTTACTCCCTTTCAGAAATTATCTTTATCTCCATCTGGTACACATGCTCTCAATGTAATAATTTCAAAGCCCTTATTCAAATTATGGAATCATTTGCTAAAACAGAATTCGAGGTAATTTAAGATTCCTAAAATCAACATAATACACATTATAAAAATTATCATTATAAATCAATACATTAAAACCTATTTTACAACCCACTCACCCTCGAATGGGCTTTTTTATATGATTTTTCACGTTACACGCTCAATTCTCAATCATTGTTCCACATTATTATTTAGCATGACTAAATCACAACTTCTGTGCCAACCACACCGTATGCCCGGCACAGTCCTGATCTTCAGCCTGCATATCCACTACCTTAAACCCATGTTGTACTAACAATTGACGGTATTCATCCTGCGATAAACTGGCATGATAAAGTGCCTCACCAAGCATATCCCCAATCGTCTCGCCCGTAGCAGGTCCGCTGCTAAACATGAGAACCGTATTGGTGGTAGAGCATTGCGCAAATTTCTCGAACATGCAGCGCTGATCGTTTGGCGTTAAATGAAAAAAACTATCCCACGCCAAAATACCATCAAAGCACTGATTCAAGTTCACCGAGCGCATATCGGCTTCAATCCAACACTGTGTAGGAAAATGTTCTCGTGCCATTTCCAGCATGGTGTCTGAACTATCCACACCTGTAAGCCTATGCCCGTGTTGTAGTAGATACGCTGCAATTGGACGCCCCGAACCACAGCCTAAATCTAAAATTTTGGCCTGAGCAGGCAAAAAATCAAGAAAACGATCCAGCCAAGCTTTTTCATATAACAACTGACCGCGCAAGTCTGTCCACGCTTTTGCATGCCGTCGATAAATAGAGATAATCTGAGCAGCTAAATAGTCGGAATCATTCATATTTATCCCAAACATCATCGAAAAGAAGTCTTTTAACATAGCTGAATTTGTGCAGCTAGAACAGCAAAATGATGGCGCGTTTTGGCGACATATTTTTTGGATATTTCACAGACTCTCTCAAGCTGACGACTGTTATTAAACTTTCGCCCAAAGCTTGATCAAAGTGCCCACAATTGCTGCATTTTGTCTTATAATTTAGCCCGCTAGCTATCCGCCCGCTCAAGAGATTTTTGATATGACAACTATTATCAAGCAAGATGACTTGATCACTTCGATCAAAGACGCGCTTCAGTTTATTTCCTACTATCATCCACAAGACTTCATCCAAGCGATGAGCCGTGCTTATGATCGTGAAGAAAACAAAGCAGCGAAAGATGCGATTGCACAGATCTTAATTAACTCACGTATGTGTGCAGAGGGTCATCGTCCAATCTGTCAAGATACTGGTATCGTAAACGTATTCCTTGAAGTGGGTTTAGACGTTAAATTTGATTTAACGATGAGCTTGGATGATGCGATTAACGAAGGTGTGCGTCAAGGTTATCTAGAAAACTCAAACGTACTTCGTGCATCAGTATTGGCTGATCCTGCATTTGGTCGTAAAAATACCAAAGACAACACCCCTGCAGTGATTCACTACAAACTCGTTCCAGGTAACAAAGTTGATATTACTGTTGCTGCTAAAGGTGGTGGTTCAGAAAACAAATCTAAATTAGCAATGTTGAACCCATCCGACTCAATTGTAGATTGGGTACTTAAAACTGTACCGACTATGGGTGCAGGCTGGTGTCCGCCAGGTATGTTGGGTATTGGTATTGGTGGTACTGCTGAAAAAGCCATGATGCTTGCCAAAGAAGCACTCATGGAAGAAATCAACATGGACGAATTATTACGTCGTGGCCCACAAAACAAAATGGAAGAACTCCGTATCGAGATCTTCGAGAAAGTGAACGCACTTGGTATTGGTGCACAAGGTTTAGGCGGCTTAACTACAGTTTTGGATATTAAAATCAAAGACTACCCTTGCCACGCTGCAGGAAAACCAGTGGGCATGATTCCAAACTGTGCGGCAACTCGTCACGCACACTTCCAGTTAGATGGTTCAGGTGTAGCGCATATTCAAGCGCCTAAACTTGAAGACTACCCAGAAGTAACTTGGGACTCTTCTAAATCTAAACGTGTAGATTTAGACAACATTACCCAAGAAGAAATGAACTCTTGGCAGCCGGGCGATACGTTGTTATTAAACGGTACGATTTACACAGGTCGTGATGCTGCGCATAAACGCATGGTTGACATGATCAACAATGGTGAAGAATTACCAGTCGACTTAAAAGGCAAATTCATTTACTACGTTGGCCCTGTCGATCCTGTTGGTGATGAGGTCGTTGGCCCTGCAGGTCCAACAACGGCAACTCGTATGGACAAATTCACTCGCCAAGTCTTAGAGCACACTGGTTTGTTCGGTATGATTGGTAAGGCAGATCGTGGTCCTGCAGCAATTGAAGCGATTAAAGACCATAAAGCAACTTACCTGATGGCTGTAGGTGGTGCAGCTTACCTCGTATCTAAAGCAGTACGTGAAGCAGAAGTAGTTGCTTTTGAAGACTTAGGTATGGAAGCAATCTACAAATTCAAAGTGGAAGATATGCCTGTGTCTGTTGCGGTTGATGTCAACGGTACATCGATCCACGCGATTGCACCAAAAATCTGGCAAGCTAAAATTGGCAAGATTCCTGTTGTAGATGCTACGGCAGAATAATATTCCAGTTTAGCAATAAGCCAAACCAAAAAGCACCCAAATTTAGGGTGCTTTTTTATGCGGGTTAGAAATGAATGAAAGCGATGCGCGAGATAAAGATACAAGCCCTTACCACGTTCTCGGATCCCACAATTTAAAGGGTTGGGTTAAATGTACATCTTCCGCAGGGTCATATTTTTCATGCTTGATTTTTTGTGGCTTTTTACGCAACTTGCCTGTGTTTTGATCTTCCGCAACAAAGTTATAGCTTTCTGTTTTTAGTTGAGTAAATGCAATTTCCTGTTGTGCCGTACTTGCAGGCATAAGCATTAATGGCCCTGAAACTTCTTTGCGGGTACTTAGGTTTTCTTCATCATACTTAATAAAATACGACTGTCCTGCCTGCACCTGAAAATCCAAATATTTCGGTTTTTGGAAATGTAATGCCCCCAAAGGACGGCTCACACTCAGACGATACGCACCTGGTGCCAATTCAATCCAATAATAATGATTGTGTAATAAACTTGGAATCCGATGTTTGTTGATAAACATACTAGCTGCGACAATTTCCTGTCTGTTCCATTTGGAATCTGGGCGATATAAATACACGATGGCAGCATCAGCATGTTGTGCCTGAACAGGTTTAAAATTTTGCCCGAGTTTTTGATTGACCCAACCACCAATTGTCATCATGCCCAAACGGTGCTGTTCTACAAAACCCGGTTTTTGTTCTAAATTTAAAACTTTTAAGGTACTGGGTGGTTGCGTTTGTTGCACCACGTTTTTTTTGCCATGACATCCCAGCAACATTAAACTGGTCACGACCAAGATTGCGACACCACGCATGTCTATCCCTCGCTACGTTTCTTATTTTTGTAAATCAAGTTTTGAAATCAAGCTGCAAATTCATTTTGCAATTGTTGTTTTGAATAATAGGCATCCACGCCTAGGCTTAAGATTAACACTGCCTTAATTTTTTTGACAATAAAAAACGTGCCGAAACCTAGCGTTTCGGCACGTTTCAGACGAATAGCGTATTAAGCAGTTTTGCTGTCTAACACTTTTAAGTCAATTTTTTCTGCTGCAGGCTCTTCTATTTGAGGCTGACGTTCAGGCAAAAATTCGGGCTTCGCACCGTCTTCAATCACTGCTTTGGTCACCACCACCGTGCCAACATCGGTACGACTTGGTAAGTCGTACATGGTTTCGAGCAAGGCATTTTCCAGAATTGAACGCAAACCACGCGCCCCCGTATTACGCTCAAGGGCTTTTTTCGCGACTGCACGTAACGCTGCATCTTCAAAGACTAAATCGACATTTTCCATCTCGAATAAGTATTGATACTGACGGGTTAAGGCATTTTTCGGCTCGGTCAGAATTTGCATCAATGCATCTTCATCTAGTTCGTCTAGCGTTGCAATCACAGGTAAACGACCAATGAACTCTGGAATTAAGCCAAATTTCACCAAGTCGGTTGCTTCTACTTGACGGAATAAATCAGACAATTTCTTGCCTTCATCTTTTTTCTTCACGTCTGCGGTAAAACCAATACCGCCTTTTTCTTGGCGTTGCTGTACAATTTTCTCTAAACCAGAAAAGGCACCACCACAAATAAACAAAATATTTGAAGTGTCAATTTGAATGAATTCTTGCTGTGGATGCTTACGTCCACCTTGAGGAGGAATAGAAGCCACCGTACCTTCAATCATTTTGAGTAAAGCTTGCTGAACACCTTCACCAGACACATCACGGGTAATCGATGGGTTTTCAGACTTACGCGTGATCTTGTCAATCTCATCAATGTAGATAATACCTTTTTGTGCTTTTTCTACATCGTAATCGGCTTTTTGCAACAGCTTTTGTACGATATTTTCGACATCTTCACCCACATAACCCGCTTCGGTTAATGTGGTTGCGTCTGCCATTGCAAAAGGAACATCCAACAGGCGCGCCAAAGTCTGTGCAAGTAAGGTTTTACCCGAACCTGTTGGCCCAACCAGCATGATGTTACTTTTTGAAATTTCGACAGTATCGTCTGACTTATGCCCTTGCTGGGTCACTTTCAGACGTTTGTAATGGTTATACACTGCAACCGATAAGGTTTTTTTCGCAGTGTCCTGACCAATCACATACTGGTCTAGCGCAGCACGAATTTCATGTGGTTTTGGCAATGGACGTGTTGCCCAATCACCCGACTCAACTTGTTGACTGGTCTGAACCAAGTCTAAGCATACGTCCACACATTCATTACAGATGTATGCGTCCTCGCCTGCAATCAGCTTCCCGACTTCAGACTGCGTTTTACCGCAAAATGAACAATGTTTTTGTCCCTGAGGATGTTCGGACATAGTCACTCCAATATTTCAATCTTTAAAACTTATGGACGTTTTGTTAAAACTTCATCCACAAGACCGTATTCCTTCGCTGCCTGTGCAGTCATGAAATTGTCACGGTCGGTATCTCTTGCGACAGTTTCATAGTCCTGACCACTATGTTCTGCCATTAAACGGTTCAAACGCTCTTTAATGAATAAAATTTCACGCGCATGAATTTCAATATCTGACGCCTGACCACGGAAACCACCCAGCGGCTGATGAATCATAACGCGGGCATTTTCAAGACAGTACCGCTTACCTTTTGCGCCTGCATTAAGCAGGAATGCACCCATAGATGCTGCTTGTCCCATACAGTAAGTCACAACATCTGGTTTAATAAATTGCATGGTATCGTAAATTGCCATACCTGCAGTCACTGAACCACCTGGTGAGTTAATGTAAAGGTGAATATCTTTATCAGGGTTCTCAGCTTCTAAAAACAACATCTGCGCCACAATTAAGTTGGCCATATTATCTTCGACTTCACCCGTCAAGAAAATGACACGTTCACGTAAAAGACGTGAATAAATATCAAAAGAACGCTCACCACGAGAGGATTGTTCGACCACCATGGGAATTAAAGCATTTTCAATTGTTGGAACATACATAATGGTTATTTATTCCTAAATTTATGTGACACGACTCATGTTCACAATATGAGGGATAATTGTCTAAATTGCAAAATATTCACGGTTTAAATCGTAGATATTTTGAGTGAAATGCGATCACTCTCTGAAAAAACTGCAAACCGCGATGTAATAAAAAAGGCGCACGAAGCGCCTTTTTGTATCAAAGCCAATTAGCCTTGTTGACGAGCCTGCTGCTCTTTCAATAAATCGTCATAGCTTACAGTTGTATCGGTTACTTTTGCAGAAGCTAAGATGTGATCTACAACCTGGTCTTCTAAAACAACAGCTTCAATTTGTGAACGTTGTTGTTTGTCGTTTTTGAAGTATTCAATCACTTCGCTTGGATCTTCATAAGAAGAAGCCATGTCTTCGATGTAAGCATCTACACGTGCTTGATCTACTTCGAGTTTAGCATTTTCTAATACTTTGCTCACCAATACGCCAAGTTTTACAGATTTTTCAGCTTGTTCTTTGAATAATTCATCTGGAAGCATGCTTGAATCAAATGCTTTTGCACCTTGCGCACCAAACTGCTGTGTGAATTGCTGAATCATTTGTTGACGTTGACGGTCAACTTCTTGAGCAATCATCGCTGCTGGAAGTTCAACTTCGTTTGCAGCTACAAGTGCATCAAAAGTTGCGCCTTTTACTTGGTTACGTAAACCGTTTTTCACTTCACGTTCCATGTTTTTACGAACGTCGGCTTTTAACTTGTCTACGCCTTCTTCTTCAGAAATACCGAAGATTTGTAGGAATTCTGCATCAATTTCTGGAAGTTTTTGCTTTTCAACAAGCTTCACTGTGATTTTGAATTGTGCTGCTTTACCTGCAAGGTTCGCTGCCTGGTAGTCTTCAGGGAAAGTTACATCAATAACTTTCTCTTCGCCTTTTTTCATGCCCACGATACCATCTTCAAAACCAGGAATCATGCGACCAGAACCAAGTACCAGTTTAAAGTCTTCAGCAGTACCGCCTTCAAACTTCTCGCCATCTACAGTGCCTTCAAAGTCAAAAGTTACTTGCATGTCTTGTTTCGCCATGCCTTTGGTTTCTACCCAAGAAGCACGTTGCTTTTGAAGGTTTTCAAGCATTTGTTCAACGTCTTTGTCGTTCACTTCTGAAGACTTACGTTCAACTTCTAAACCTTCAAATTTCACTTCAACTTCAGGATAAACTTCAACAGTCGCTTCGTACACTAAAGCGTCGTCTTTCATTTCAGTTTTTTCGATGTTCGGCATACCCACAGCATTGATTTTTTCTTGCTGGATTGCTTCAAACACGGTGTCACGAATAATGTCGTTGATCACTTCTTGATAAATACCCGCACCGTATTCACGACGAACAACGTTTAGAGGCACTTTACCTGGACGGAAGCCGTTGATCTTCACAGTTTTGGCAGTGCGTTTCAAGCGAGCTTCAAACTGCTCGTTAATACGGCTCGTCGGTACAGATACATTTAAACGACGGGCAACGCCCGAAACCGCTTCAGAAGTTACTTGCATGGCTTCCTCGATATAGTTAGTAATAACAGTTTATAAAAAAGTGCCACATTATATGACAACATTAAAGGATATACAAAATACGTTCTGATCTTGACTGAATTTTTTTAATCGGCACGCTATTTTCTGTAAATTTTCAACTTTGTGTATATTTCCTGTCGTAAATAAGAATAATTATCATTAATATTAACCAACTCCTTCATGAATGATTCTAGTTACCGTATAGGTCTAAATTAGGTTCATTGATTCATATTAGAGATATAATTTTATGGCTAAGTTCAACCTACACCCGCTGTGTCTTGCATTACTTGGGGCAACCTCTACTACTGTTTTCGCAAATACCTCTACCGATGCGACTTCAACCCATCAACTTTCCACAATTGTGGTTTCAGCGGCAGGTTTTGAACAAGATATTAAGAATGCGCCTGCGACAATGACCGTCATTACAGCAGAAGATTTAAAGAATAAACGCATTAATTCAATTGCAGATGCCTTAAGCGATGTTGAAGGTGTCGATATCAGCCCAACAGCAGGTAAAACAGGTGGTTTAAATATTCGTATTCGCGGCATGGATTCAGAATACAGCTTAGTTTTAGTCGATGGACGACGCCAAAACAGTACAGGTGACATTACACCAAACGGCTTTGGAGAATCAAATAACAGCTTTATCCCCCCTATTTCTGCAATTGAACGCATTGAAGTCATCCGCGGTCCAGCCTCAACTTTATATGGTTCCGATGCAATGGGTGGCGTTGTTAATATCATCACCAAGAAAGTCAGCAATGAATGGACGGGTGCAGTTACTTTAGAAGGCACTTTACTTCCCAATAGTTCAGAATTTGGCAATCAACGCTCCGTTGATACTTATGTAACAGGTCCAATTATTCCAAATTTACTGGGTATTCAATTACGAGGCCGTAAAGCTGAACGCGATCAGTCTCATCTGACTCGTTCGGATGATGAAGGTGGTTCTTCTGAATTAAATATGGGCAACAACCCAACCAAGTCAGATTTAGAAACTATTGGTGTACGTCTTACTTTAACGCCAACAGATCAACACGATCTTTCTGTTGAGTATGAACAAACTGAACAGTGGTATGACAATAGCAATGGACAGTTGGGTACGCTTGGTGCAAATGGCGGCTATGATAAAGCTCAAGAATATAACCGTGACAAAATCATTTTAGCCCATACTTGGCGTAATCAAATCGGTACACTTGAATCCAGTATTGCCAATACTCAAACTGAAACTATTGGGCGTTTGATTCCAGCACGTGCGCAAAATATGTCTCAAGCCATCACGCCTCGTATACTGGAAAGTGAAGACACGATTTTTGATACCAAATTTACCACTTAATATTTTGATCGACACAATATAGCTTTAGGCGGTCAATGGTGGGATGCCAGTCTGCAAGATGGCTTAAGAGAAAACAAAGAAATTTCATTTACCCAAATCGGATTATTCGCTGAAGATACAAGGGCACTGACGGATCATTTAGCACTTACTCTAGGTCTGCGCTTTGATGATCACGATACCTTTGGAGACTTTTGGACTCCTCGTGCCTATTTAGTTTGGAAGGCGAATGATAACTGGACATTCAAAGGCGGTTATTCTGAGGGCTATAAAGCGCCACGCTTAGAGCGACTCACCAACGGTATTTATAATGTTGGCGGTCAAGGGCGTAACCCCCTCTTCGGTAATCCAAATTTAAAGCCTGAAACCAGTAAGAATTTTGAGTTCGGGACATCTTTCACCAACAATAAAAACTTCGACTATAACATCACCGCTTTTTACAGCCAGATTGAAGATAAAATTGTCAGCGGCAATACTGAATTCAGCTGTAATACCGATACAACATCAACCTCTGGAAGTAGCTGGTCTAAAGCAGACTGTGAAAAATATATGGCTTCTATTGGCACACCATGGGTGATGGGCTATCACCCAACCACTGGCAAAGCTGATTCTTGGAACGTCACACGACCTACCAATGCCGAAGATGCTGAAGTCTATGGAATTGAAACGGGGTTAAATTGGGAGTTCTATCCTGCATGGAACTTCGGTATTAACTACACGTGGACCGAAACTGAAATTAAAGATTCTAAGCTTGGTAACCCACATCTCAATGACACGCCAGAACATATGGTCAATGCATCACTTAAGTGGCAAGCTGATGACAACATTCAACTTTGGGCTCGCGGTGAATACCGAAGTGAACGCGCACGCTATACAAAAACTTATGCCAATCTGACCAAAGATGAAAAAGCCATTTACAATGCTTTAGGTGACTACAAAGCATATGCTCTTCTACATGTCGGCTCGAATTTCACTGTGAATGATCATTGGGACGTTGGTGTTGCACTTTATAACGTGTTTGATAAAAACTTCACGGATTATGAAAAAGTTGCAGATATCGGTTGGTATAACCACTATAGCAACACACAAGAAGGTCGCAGAGTACAATTAAGTACTACCTTTAAGTTCTAAAAATTTTCTTTTCCTCTAAACCCTGCTTCGGCAGGATTTTTCTATATCCACTTAAAATCATACACTTATATACAGATTGTTACACAATATCATTTATTTTCACATTTTCATCATAACTTATTATAGATAATTCCAATTATTCACAATTGCTAAACTAAACAAGAATCATTATTATTTGCATACCAATTTACAACGCTAGAACTAGATTCGTTATGACCTTCATCAAAACACGTAAAAAACTGGTTTCTTCAGCAATCGCTTCAACACTCTCTGTGGTTGCAGTCAATGCTGTTGCGCAAGATCAAATCGCGCAATTAGAAACAATTCACACGGAAGCGGCAGCAGAACAAAGTTTAAAAGTAGATAATTCTGCAAATAGCAAATTTGTTGCTCCCCTACTCGACACACCAAAGTCAGTATCTGTTATTTCTAAACAGCTGATTGAAGACACTCAAGTTACAACTTTAAGCGATGCTTTACGCACAGTGCCTGGTATCACACTTGGTGCAGGTGAAGGCGGCAACCCGAATGGTGACCGTCCTTTCATTCGTGGTTATAACTCTGAAAGTTCAATGTATGTTGATGGTATTCGCAACTCTACTTCACAAAATCGTGAAATGTTTGCGATTGAGCAAGTCGAAGTTACCAAAGGTTCTGCGTCAGCAATGGGTGGTGCAGGCACAACTGGTGGTAGCATCAACATGATTTCAAAAACCGCTAAAAAAGGTGATTTTTTAGAAGGTTCTGTGGGAGCAGGAACGGATGATTACCAACGTATTACTTTAGACGGTAACAAAGATTTTGGTAATGGTATTGCTGCTCGTGTTGCCGTAATGGGTCACCACAACGACAAAGCAGGTCAAGAAAATGGTACTGAATATGCACGTGCAGGTATTGCGCCAAGTATTACGTTTGGTCTAGACAGCGACACGCGTGCAACATTAAGCTACTACTACCTCAAAACTGATGATACCCCTGATTCAGGTGTGCCATACAACAATCCTACGGGCTATTCACAATACTCAGGAAAACCAATTGATGTAAAACAGGGTGTTTACTATGGTTGGAAAGACCGTGATTTCCAAAAACAAGAAAATCAATCAGGAACGATCAAGCTTGAACATGACCTGACTGATAATCTAACCATTTCAAATACCGCAGTTTATAACAGCTCTAAAAATAATTATCTGTGGACAAACCCAGATAGCTCCCAAGGCAACATCTATAAAAGCGGCAATGTTTGGGCGCGTGCAAACTCACGTATGGCAAATACCGATGCATTTACAGACCAATTGGCTTTAACGGGTAAGTTTAATACAGGTCGCTTAAAGCACAGCTTTAACTTAGGTGCTGAGTACTCAGGCCAAGAAACTGATCGTACCCAATATATTATTGATGGTAAAAATACAACAGGTGCTGGATACAATGCATGTACACCAGAAAACATTGCTACGGGCTGGTGTACTTCTGTCCAAAATCCTAATCGTGGTCCATGGACAGGCAGCATCAGTACTGAAGGCGCTGACCGCTATAACATTCAGAATAAAAACACTTCTGTATATTTCCTCGATAGCATTGAATTACACCCACAGTGGATCTTGGATTTAGGCTTACGTTGGGATGACTACTCAGCAGAACAAACCATGATTGCAGGTCGCTATAACTCAACCTATTCGGAAGGAACCGTTGTTAACCTTAAAAACGATTCAGACTTTGTAAACTATCAAGCTGGTTTAGTTTATAAGCCTGTCGAAAATGGTTCAATCTATGCAAGTTATGCAACCTCATCAAACCCAGTCGGTGTGGATGGTGGTGATGGTTCTGAAGGGATTACAGCAGCTATTCAAAACTTAAAACCTGAAGAAGTCCGCACTATGGAACTGGGGACTAAATGGGATGTCTTGAATGAAAAACTTAATTTAACAGCAGCCATTTTCCGTACTGAAAAAACCAATACTCGTGCAACAGCTGATGACGGTACAACCAAAAATATTGGTGAAACACGTGTCGATGGTTTTGAATTAGGTGTAAATGGTAATATCACGGACAAATGGGCATTATCTGCTGGATATACTTATTTAGACAGCGAATTAGTTGATGATGGCGCTGGTTTAAATGACGGCAAGCAAGTTCAAAACGTTGCTAAGAACTCTGCAACACTATGGACCACTTACCAAGTCATGCCACAGTTGACTTTAGGTGCTGGTGCTGTTGCGATGGATAAAGTGTATGGTAATGCGGCAAATACCAAATTTGTTCCAGGCTATGTCCGTTACGATGCCATGGCACGTTACAACGTTAACGAAAATGTTGACCTGCAATTGAATGTCAATAACCTGTCGGACGAACGCTATTTCACTAAAGCGTATGCCTCTCACTACGCCACTGAAGCAGAAGGTCGTAGTGCAGTGCTTTCTCTAAACTTTAAATACTAATCCCATATATTAGCTATGGAATTGTGATATAAAAATAGCCTCTGCCTGCAGAGGCTATTTGCATGTATAAGTTATTCTAAATAAAAGGTGTTCGTGTGATTCATCATATCCCTAATGTACTAACAAAAGAGCAAGTTCAATACTTCCGTGATGAAATGGACAAAATTGAATGGGTCAATGGAAAAGTTACCGCAGGAACTTTATCTGCGACAGTAAAACAGAATCAACAACTCCCTGAAGATCATCCGCTCACGCATCATCTTAGTAGCATTATTTTAGAGTCGCTTGGGCAGCATCCTTTATTCCTTTCTGCAGCTATTCCTTTAGATATTATTCCACCTCTATTTAACCGTTACGAAAACAATGAATCTTTTGGTTTTCATGTCGATAATTCAATTCGTCGTATTCGTGGCACCAATGAACGCTTGCGTACCGATTTATCCTGTACGGTATTTTTAAGCGAGCCTGACGAATATGAAGGTGGTGATCTCGTGGTTGAGGACACTTATGGCTATCATGAAGTTAAACTTCCTGCAGGGGACATGATCCTCTACCCTTCTACCAGTTTGCATGAAGTAACTGCGGTAACGTCGGGCTGTCGTATTGCTTCCTTCTTTTGGGTACAAAGCATGGTACGCGATGATGCTGATCGTCATATGCTGTTCAATCTTGATCAAACTGTGCAAAACCTACGTATGCAGTTGGGTGATCAACATGAAGAAGTGATTAAGCTCACCAACCTTTACCACAACTTGATGCGCAAATGGGCTGAACTTTAAGACCTTAAAACCGATTTAAAAATACTTGCTACTGTAGTCGCCCGCACTTAAACAGTAGCGAGAAAAATTTAAGTAAATATTGTGATTTACTTTTACAATCATTTAAACAATTACCAATATTCAATAAAAAATACTCATAAATAAATAAAATTAGAAAAAAAATCTCATTATTGTTTTATTCAATCAGATATTCGGAAAACATTCTCAACACAAGCGCGATATGATATGACTATGAACTTAGCACTCATGCAATTTTTCCTAAAAGGTTTGCATAAGTAAAACCTTTGTATTGATCTTGATGGTTACATGATGAAAACGAATGATCTTTTTGCTTTTCCGACTTACGCTCAACCTCAATTGAATCTCCTGATGCTGCGCCACGCGCGCCTATAAAAAATTTGCTTTTCTAAGCAATTTCCTCTGAATATCCCTTTAATTTTGTTTAAATAGACACCATATATTATTAGTAGTACGTTGCATTTAATAAGACTGAGCAACAGGCGCTACACAAGGAGTTCCTCATGATGTTGGCAGATCCAAGCAAGAAATACCGTCGTATGTACCAGCGTGTCGACTTACCAGACCGCCAATGGCCAAATAACGAAATTACCAAAGCGCCAATTTGGATGAGTACCGACCTACGTGACGGTAACCAAGCGATCTTTGAGCCAATGAACATCGAACAAAAATTCAAAATGTTCCAAATGCTTGTGAAAATTGGTTTTAAGCATATCGAAATTGGTTTCCCATCTGCATCTCAAGTTGACTTCGATTTCACCCGCAAATTGATTGAAGAAGGTCATATTCCAGATGACGTGTATATTGAAGTCTTGGTACAAGCACGTGACCATTTGATTGCACGTACTTTTGAATCTTTACAAGGTGCAAAACGTGCAATTGTGCATATTTATAATGCCAACTCGCCTACCTTCCGCCAAAAAGTCTTGAATGTAGATATTGCGGGTGCCAAACAATTGGCCATCAACGCTGCAACCAAAGTAAAAGAATACGCAGCGAAGCAACCTGAAACTGAATGGGTATTCCAGTACAGCCCAGAATGTTTTACTGCAACTGAGTTAGAAGTAGCTAAAGATGTATGTGATGCGGTAACTGAAATTTGGGAAGCATCGCCAACCAATAAAGTCATTTTAAACTTGCCTGCAACAGTGGAAGTATCTACACCAAACGTGTATGCCGACCAAGTGGAATGGATGCACCGCAATATTGAGCGTCGTGATGGCGTGATCATTTCAGTGCACTGTCACAATGACCGTGGTTGTGGTATTGCCGCTTCTGAATTGGCCATCATGGCGGGTGCAGACCGTGTAGAAGGTTGTGTATTTGGTAACGGTGAACGTACCGGTAACGTTGACGTTGCGGCAATTGCCTTAAACATGTACACCCAAGGTGTTGCACCTGAGTTGGATTTCTCAAACATCAACGAAATTATTGCTACAGTTGAAGAATGCACAGGCTTGCCAGTACACCCTCGTCATCCGTACGCAGGTGACTTAGTCTTTACTGCATTCTCTGGCTCACACCAAGACGCAATTAAGAAAGGTTTTGAATTCCAGAAAAACGAAGAAATTTGGGATATGCCTTACTTGCCAATCGACCCGAAAGATTTAGGGCGTGACTATGATGCGGTGATTCGTGTCAACTCACAATCGGGCAAAGGCGGGATTGCGTACTTGTTAGAATCGAACTACAACGTGACTTTGCCACGTCGTTTACAAATTGAATTCTCGCAAATTGTGCAACAACGTACCGATGAGCAAGGCACAGAAATCAGTGCAAGTGAAATCTGGAATTTGTTTAAAGACACTTACGTTGCAGTAAAAGATGCGCACTATGCGACGCAAAACTACAAATTATCTGATGAAAATGGCAATCAAGTCATTGAGTTAGATGTGGTAGTGAACGGCGAAACGCAACGCTTACGCGGCGAAGGCAACGGTCCAATTTCAGCAATTTTGAATGCACTTCAACTACCAATTGATGTCTTGAACTACGAAGAGCGCAGCATTAGCTCGGGCGCACATGCAAAAGCGTTGGCTTTAATTGAATTGCAAGTGAAAGGCACAGGTAAATCTGCCTTTGGTGCAGGGGTACACGACAACATTGTGACTTCATCAATTGATGCGATCATTGCTTGTACAAATCGCTTGATTGAGCAAGGCGTATTAAGCACGGATCAAGTAGTTGCAGCAGCAGTATAATCTTGCGGTAACATGTAAAAGCATTTTGAAAAGGATACCCCAAGTGGTATCCTTTTGTTTATTCATCCTCAGGATTTAAGGCGAATTATTCCCGTGTCTTTTCCAGCTGACTCAGTAGGCATTGTTGTTCCAGAAAAGTTCCAATTTGAAGAACCTTTAGAACTCGAATGTGGTCGTGTTCTGCCCCGCTTTGAACTCATGGTCGAAACCTACGGCACGCTCAATGCCGACAAATCCAATGCAATTCTAATCTGTCACGCACTATCAGGGCATCATCATGCTGCAGGTTATCATCATGCCGATGATAAAAAAGCAGGCTGGTGGGATGCCTGTATTGGCCCGGGAAAAGCCATTGATACCAACCACTTTTTTGTGGTGGCCTTAAACAATATTGGTGGCTGCAACGGCTCTACGGGGCCCACATCACCTAACCCTGAAAATGATAATCGCCCTTATGGCCCAGATTTTCCATTGGTCACTGTGCGAGATTGGGTCAAAACTCAAGCCATGCTATCTGACCGTTTAGGGATTGAAGTCTGGTATTCAATTATTGGCGGCTCTTTGGGAGGCATGCAGGCTTTGCAATGGTCGGTAGATTATCCTGATCGTCTCAAAAAATGCGTCATTATTGCCAGTGCACCAAAACTGTCCGCACAAAATATTGCCTTTAACGAAGTCGCGCGTCAGTCGATTTTATCTGACCCAGATTTTCATCATGGGCGTTATTTAGAACACGACAGCTACCCAAAACGTGGTTTGATTTTGGCGCGCATGGTCGGACACATCACCTATTTGTCTGAAGAGGCCATGAAACAGAAATTTGGTCGTGACTTAAAATCTGGCAAGTTTATGTATGGCTTTGATGTCGAGTTTCAGGTCGAAAGCTATTTACGCTATCAAGGCGAACAATTTAGCCGTAATTTTGATGCCAATACCTATTTAATTATGACTAAGGCACTGGATTATTTTGATCCTGCACGTGAATACGAACAATCCTTACAAAAAGCCATGGCGAACACAAAATGCAAGTTTTTAGTGGTGTCTTTTACCACCGACTGGCGTTTTAGCCCTGAGCGTTCGCAGGAAATTGTGGATGCCTTAATTAGCAATCATAAGCCGGTCAGCTATTTAGATATTGATGCCGAACAAGGACACGATTCGTTCTTGTTCCCAATTCCACTATACGTGAAAGCCATGCGTGCATTCTTGGGTGGAACAGAACATCTTCAAGCAACCCCACAGGAGGCCGTGTAATGCGTCTTGATCAGCAACTTGCCGAAAAGTGGATTAAACCGAATTCTAAAGTACTCGATTTAGGTTGTGGCGATGGCGAACTGTTGGCTCACATGAGCAAACAGCATAATATTCGTGCATACGGATTAGAAATTGATCAAGAAAAGATTGCAATTGCGATCAGTCGCGGGTTAAATATCATCCAACAAGACTTGAATTTGGGGCTTAGCCGCTTTGCCGACCAGTCTTTTGACTATGTGGTCATGGCACAAGCCTTGCAAGCAGTAGATGCACCTGACGTATTATTAAGAGATATGGTGCGTGTGGCTAAACAGGCAATTATTACCTTTCCAAACTTTGCGCATTGGAAGACTCGCTCTTTTCTCGCCTTAAAAGGAAAAATGCCTGTTTCAGACGCATTACCTTATATGTGGTACAACACCCCAAATATTCATTTATGTACGTTTCGTGATTTTGAGGCACTTTGTGCCGAAAATAATATTCGCATCATTAACCGACTTGCCGTGAATGGGAATCAACAAGATAGTTTACTCAGTAAGCATCTACCTAATTTGTTTGGTGAAGTCGCAATTTATCGAGTGAGCGCTCTATGAAAAAACTATTATTAAGCACCACGCTATTGGTTGGACTGTTGAGCATTCAAGCCCATGCAGATTATGTTTCACCATCATCTTCTGTAGCGAGCCAAGCGGCTCAATATTCAACTATGGATATTAATGGCTTGATTAAAGCAGCCAAAGCAGGTCAGGCAGGCGCACAATTTTACTTAGCGACGAAATATCAACAAGGTAAAGACGTTCAGCAAGACAGTCGTCAAGCGTTTGCTTGGTACAAAGCAGCTGCAGATCAAGGTTTATCTGCAGCACAATTGAATGTAGGCCGTATGTTGGCAGATGGCATTGGCACGAAAAAAGACGAAGTCTTGGCGCGTCAATATTTTGAAAAAGCAGCCAGCCGTGGCGACAACCGCGCAAGCTTTAACCTTGCCATGATGGAAGAACAAAAGAAAAACTATATGGGCGCATATCAGTGGTATGAATTATCTACCCGTGATGGCATGCTCGACAATAAAGTCATTTCTTTGTCTGAAGGCAAGAAAACCGCTTTGGCAGCCAACTTAACTCAAGAACAAATTCGTCAAGCACGTGACCGTGCTGACCAATGGATTCAAGCACAATAAATTTAATTGCGCTTAAATTAACTCAATGCACCTTCGGGTGCTTTTTGTTTTATCGGAAATAAACCGCCTGCATAGCCTGTAGCAATTCAGGGCTGAATTCTTCTACTGCAGCAGAACCCAATACTGCATCTATACTACAATACGGACAAATTGCGGTTTGCTCATTATCACACCAATCTTCAATTTCGCTATAAGCAAAAGTTTCCAGACAGTAAAAACAACCACAGCGCTCACTTTGCTGCAGTAATGCACGGTGCTGACTCGAATAATGGTAGATCTCTGAAATTTTGCTCATCATGATTCCCTACTTTTGCAACCTAAATATTATTAGCATGTATGAAAACAAATCTGTGCAAGATTAAACGTTTAATTCTGCAAAATCCGTTAAAATATCCAAGATTATTTTGAATTAAGATCTGAATTATGGCTGCAACTGATTGGCGCGCTCAAGGTACTTTGGTTTTAGCAAGCAACAATAAGGGAAAAATTGCAGAATTTGAAACCCTGTTTGCGCAATTAGACTTGCCTGTGCAAGTGATTCCGCAGGGTCAACTAAATATTGAAGATGCGGTTGAAGATGGTTTGAGCTTTGTTGAAAATGCTATTTTAAAAGCGCGCCATGCCGCAAAAATTTCAGGAAAGCCCGCGATTGCCGATGACTCTGGTTTATGTGTGCCTATTTTAGACGGCGCACCGGGGATTTACTCTGCACGTTTTGCAGGCGAACATGGCAATGATGCAGCCAACAATGAAAAACTTTTAAATAAACTCAAACCACTACGTCAAGACGGCGCAGCGATTGAAGGCATGTTTGTTTGTGTTTTAGCTTTGGTTGAACATGCCGATGATCCATTACCACAAATCTTCCAAGGTATTTGGAAAGGCGAGATTTTAGCAGAAGCTCGTGGTGAAAATGGTTTTGGCTATGACCCGCTCTTTTGGCTGCCTGAACTGGGAGTGTCGAGCGCGGAAATGTCGAAAGCAGAAAAGAATAAAATCAGTCACCGTGGTCAGGCGATGCAACTGTTTAAGGCAAGTTTACAAGCTTAGATTTAACAGATGTGATTGATCTTACAGCCCGTTTTCAAACACGGGCTGTTTTATTTTCAAGCTATACAAATCAGGTCAAACATCCCTTGTCGTCAAATCGCAACACATTCGTCACCGCATTGTCATACAGACCTGTTGAGATAGGCTCAATTATTGAGAGGTCTATATCATGGCAGGATTATCTATTTGGCACGTGCTGATTTTTGCAATTGTAGTCATTTTATTATTTGGTACATCTAAACTTAAAAACTTAGGTAAAGATGTGGGTGGCGCGGTCAAAGATTTTAAAAAATCAATAAAAGATGATGAGGCAGAAGTGGCGCAACTCAAAGAACCTCGTACGATTGAACATCAAGCCAATAGCAGTGATGTAAATTCGACGGTTAAGCATTAAGGCTGAGGGTTTTAGATTATGCTCAATATTGGAATGACGGAACTGCTGATTTTCGGCATCATTGCATTATTGGTGCTGGGTCCTGAAAAACTCCCTGAAGCAGCGCGTTTTGTTGGCAAATGGTACGCTAAAATTAAACGCATGGTCAGCAATGTTCAAAACGACATCGACCGTGAATTACGTTTATCTGAATTACGTGAACAAATGCAGCAAGAAATGGTACGTATTCAAGAGCTTGAGGCAAAAATGCAGGCTCAGATGTCTGAAATGAAAAATGAAAAAATCTTTGATGATGCAAATACATCGACAGATCTAAAACAAGCATCTTTAAACAACTTACAGCAGCAGTTTTATCAACCTGTTGAAAATACAGAAAAACAGTGCATGGTGCGCATCCCTAAAGCGCCAATACGGACTGCATCAGCATCTATCTCACCCATTCAAAATACAACAACATATACTGAAATGAAGGTCGCGGTATGAGTCAGCCCAATTCTACTCAGCTTCCTCATTTAGCGGTGAAGTCTGAGCAACCCGCATTAGAAGAAATGCCAATTACCAAGCACTTGATGGTACTGCGTAAACATCTTTTTAAAATCGTAGGGCTCATTCTTGCCTTATTCTTCTGTTTATTGCCCTTTGCCAATAAAACTTATCAAGTATTGTCGGAACCATTGCGCGCACAGTTGCCGCAGACATCAACAATGATTGCGACTGATGTCACCGCAACCTTTATGGCGCCGTTTAAACTAAACTTTTTTGTTGCGCTGTTCATTGCGATGCCATTTATTTTGTATCAGATTTGGGCATTCGTAAAACCTGCACTATATGAGAAAGAAAAAAGTTTGGCCTTACCTTTGTTGATTGGCAGTATTTGTCTGTTTTATATCGGCATCAGTTTTGCCTATTTTGTTGCACTGCCTTCAATCTTACACTTTTTTATTAGTGTGTCGCCTGAAACAGTTGCACCTATGACGGATATTAATAGCTACCTCACATTTTGTTTGAAGCTGTTTTTGGTTTTTGGCTTCACCTTTGAAATTCCAATTGTCACCCTTTTGCTGATTATGATTGGTGTGGTATCTACCCAAACCTTGGTTGAAAAACGGCGCTTTATTATTGTGGGTTGTTTTTTTGTAGCCATGTTTGTCACACCGCCAGATGCCTTGTCGATGATCATGCTTGCCATTCCGATGTGGTTACTGTTTGAAATTGGTTTGTTTTTTGGCAAATTAATTGAGAAGCGTCGAGTCAGTCACAGCTAACTTAAGATATTGAATTTAAAAAAAAGAAGCACATGGTTGCTTCTTTTTTTGTGTGTAGATCACAACTGGACGGATTTAATCAGTTTGACACATAAGCTTAACCCGCATGTCATGTATAACCACTAATTTACATATAACTTTCAAACAGCCAAGCAATTTGCTAGGAAAAAAAATGACTGATTTTAATCCACACCAAGAAGATAATGTTTACGATAGTAATAATTCGGGTAATCTTGAATTTCGCGACATCTTAGAAAAAAATATTTCACGTCGCAGCTTGATTAAGAAAACTGCAAGCGGCGCAGTGGCCTTGACTGTTGCAAGCTCACTTGCTGGCTGTAATGATAGCGAAGACGATGTAGCTCCACCAAAAGCTGAAGAACCAGCTATCAATCCAATAGCGCAGCCAAATGAATTAAAATTCAAAGCGGTTGATAAAAACACGTTAGATATGGTTTCTGTTCCAGAAGGTTATGATTTTAAAATTTTGCATGCTGTAGGTGATCCATTACACCCTGCTTTACCTGAATGGGATGAGAATAATATTCCAGCAGGCGTTTCTTATGAAATGCGTGTGGGTGACAACCATGATGGTATGACCTTCTTCGGTTTAAACTCAAATACTCAAAAATATGATGCTAAACAATCTGATCAAGGTCTATTGGTGATGAACCATGAATATCTTGAGCGCCAAGATTTACACCCACGCGGCACAGTATTCAATCAAAATACGATTACTGAAGACGAAGTAATTCGTGAAGTAAACGCTCACGGTGTATCAATCGTACATTTGCATAAAAATCCTAAAACTCAAGCAATTACAATTAATAAATCATCCTTATTTAACCGTCGTATTACCGCTGCAACAGAAATTGAATACCGTGGTCCTGTGCGTGGCAGCACGCTTATCAAGACTCAATTTAGCCCAGATGGAAGCAAAACTCGTGGCACAATCAATAACTGTGGTAACGGTTATACGCCATGGGGAACTTACTTAACGACTGAAGAAAACTTTGACCAGTATATTGCTCGTCAAAAAGAAGGTGAAAAAGGTGATGAGCGTGATGCATTTACCGAACACGCTTTAGTACGCTATAAAATCCGTAATGGACGCGCAGGCTATAATTGGCAAAGCATTACTAATCCAACTTTAATTCAAGACAAAACATTATTCAGTCGCTGGAATAGTATTGTCAGCGCTGACAAAGCTGAGAATGACTTCCGTAATACAGCCAATACATTCGGTTGGATTGTGGAAATTGACCCTTTCACAGGCGAAAAACCAGTAAAACGTACTGCACTAGGTCGCTTTGCACATGAAGATTGTCGTGTTAGCCGCGCAATTCCAGGGCAGCCATTAGCCTTCTATATGGGCGATGACTCTCAAGGCGAATATATTTATAAATTCGTATCTGACAGCAACTGGGATCCTAAAGATATCAATGGCGGCTATATTGCTGGTGATAAATATATGAACTCAGGCAAGTTATATGTAGCTCAATTCAATTTTGATGAATCTACTGGGAAAGCTACAGGCAAATGGCTTGAACTTTCTATGTCGAACCCAAACATCACAGCTTATGATAAATATAAGTTTGTAGATCAAGCAGATATTTTAGTCCACGCCCGTATTGCTGCAGACGCTGCTGGTGCAACCAAAATGGACCGCCCTGAATGGGTTGCAGTAAACCCAAATAACGGTGAAATCTATGTGACTTTAACCAACAACTCTAGCCGCGGTACAACACACTCAATTGATGCGGCAAACCCTCGTCAATATTCTGATGATGACGATGCAACCAAGCTTTTACGCGGAAATATCAATGGTCACATTATTCGTTTCCGTGAAAATGCGGATGACGTTAAAGCAACAGAGTTCGTTTGGGATATTTTCTTATTCGGTGCAGAAGCAGATGCTTTAAGCGATGTAAACTTGTCAGGCTTAACCGACAACAATGACTTCTCTAGCCCAGATGGCATGTGGTTTGATGACCGCGGTGTATTATGGATTCAAACCGATGATGGTGCATACACAGACACGACTAACTGCATGATGCTTGCCGCATTACCTGGTTCAGTTGGTGATGGTACAGTTAAAACTGCACGTGCTGGTACGGGAACACAAAAAACACCTACTGGTCTTACTCTTGATGAAAGCAAATTACGCCGCTTCTTAACAGGGCCTGAAGGTTGTGAAATCACAGGTGTAACTATGACACCTGACTACAAAGCAATGTTTATTAACGTTCAACACCCAGGTAACATATGGCCAAATAACCAACCGGCACATCTTCTCACTCAAGGTAAAGGCTCAACTCGCCCACGTTCTGCAACCGTAGTCATCACCCGTAAAGATGGTGGTGTAATCGCTGGCGAAGCATTAGAAACAGCAAAAGCATAATCTAGCAACAATCAAAAATGCCGACACCATGTCGGCATTTTTTATGCTTTAATCTTCACTTGCTGTCGTACAATCTTTCCCTTTTGCTCACCATATTGTGTTTTTTCCAACCATGTAAATTGATGCACGTGCATACGTAAAAAATTGGAGCAACGTGTTCCGTACATTGGACTTTGAATAAAAGTCGATGACAACAACGCTTCCATCTCCAACGAAATCCCTGTTTGCGGTAACAGTTCAGGTGCAACCTTGCGTTCATCTTGCAAAATATCCCACGCAGCAGCATTTAAGTCTGCCGTTGCAAGATCAGGCAATTGCAGCATCGGTAAAAACTCCTGCGTAAAGCGTTTGCGTAAACGTGCAGTTTTTTCCCAAGGGTCACTCATCAATCCATTCGACACCACATAAACACCTTTGACTAAAGCCTGCGGAGCTTCTCCACGGTTACTCATGTACACCGCTTGAGTGGTATCACCCACAAATAAATTAAAACCTGCATATTCACATTGCTGTTTTTCCAAGGCTTGCGCAAAACGGATAGGCGTTTGCTCAGATTCTAAAAAAGCCTGAATAATATGCCCACGTGAGGTTGGATATTCACGAACATCATTCGCATCACGATAATTGGTAATCACTGCCCAGCGCCCAGACTGAGTAACGCCCATCCACGTACCGCCCGATTCTAAATCCTGCCCAGCAAGAATTGGACTCTGAGGCCATGCTGCCAGTGCTGCTGTCGGACGCCGATAAAACTCATCCCGATTTGAAAGCAAACACAGTGGTGTGTCTGTCAAGACCTGCCAAGCCAATGCCACAATACACATAATTCAAACTCTTGATCTTTACACATTGAATGTACAACATTTTTCATCACATTCAGCTAAAATCTGTGCAACACAGAATCACAAGGAACAGGAATGCTCACCTATCCAAATATTGACCCCGTTGCGATTTCGCTCGGGCCTTTACAAGTCCATTGGTATGGCTTGATGTATTTACTGGCATTTTTATTTGCATGGGGTTTGGCAACTTACCGTGCCAAACAACGTGGATGGACACCAGACATGGTGTCCGACCTGATCTTTTACGGCGCTTTGGGCGTAGTCATTGGTGGACGTGTCGGTTATGTATTTTTCTACGGCTTTGAACAATTTTTGGCAAATCCGCTATGGTTATTCCAAGTCTGGACAGGCGGCATGAGTTTTCATGGTGGCTTTTTGGGCGTGATTTTAGCCATGCTGTTCTGGTGTAAAAAATACAAAATGACCTGGTTTCAAACTTTGGATTTTGTTGCCCCGTGTGTACCCACAGGTCTAATGTTTGGTCGTATTGGTAACTTTATTGGGGGCGAGTTGTATGGTCGCCCTGTGACCGATCCGAACTTTGCCTTAGGGATGATTTTCCCGACTGATCCTTTGCAATTGGTACGGCATCCATCACAGTTATATCAAGCCTTATGCGAAGGTTTAATTCTATTTATTGTACTGTGGTGGTTTAGTGCCAAGCCACGTCCACGCATGGCAGTGTCTGCCCTGTTCCTAATGGGTTATGGCTTAGCACGCTTTGTTGTCGAATTTTTCCGCGAACCCGATCATGGTCAGCTCTTTATTGCATGGATGAGTAAGGGACAATTCCTAAGCTTGCCAATGATTTTGGTGGGCATGTGGATGATGTGGTATGCCTATCAAAAGAAAATTTATGATTGGGGTCCGCAGAAAACTAGCTAAACCGCTATCCATTTACATGCGGGTTTCATCCATTCAGGCGAAGTCAATCTTCGCCTTTTTTTATGCTAAAGTACCATCTAGTACTTATACTTTTCAGACATCAATCTCTCACATGCTTGAATTTTGGTTTAACCCACAGGTTACCGTCACAAAGAAAATTGCCCTGCTGATGGTGATCGCACTGGTCACCGCCGCGTTATATCTTTTAGAACCCTTAAAGCTCGATGCGATTTTAATGTTTCTGGCTGCAGGTCTTGTTTTTTTAATTTGTCGTTACTGCAAAATTCATTTTACCGCCCAACATCCAACAGGTTGGTTAGCACGACTATTGACTTGGATTCCACTGGCGTTGTTACTCGCACTCATTTTTATGCAGATTCAACACGGTGAAATTTTACTATCGGGTGCACAAGGCATTGGCTTTACCGCTTTGGCTATTTGCCTGTTTTCACCACTGGCTTTACTGCATCAACATCACACTTCCGACACACAATAAAGTCACAACTTAAAAAACTCTGCTATTATTCTTTCTGATTTACTGGGCATCGAATCGCCCAACCAAAATATTCATTTTTGCTTGACCAGAGAACGCTATGCGCCAGTATTTAGACCTACTCCAACATATTCTTGACCATGGTGGCGACAAAGGTGATCGTACCGGAACAGGTACGCGTTCTGTATTTGGACATCAAATGCGTTTTAACCTTGCGCAAGGTTTTCCACTGCTGACCACCAAAAAAGTACATTTCCGTTCTATCGTGATTGAGCTGTTATGGTTTTTAAAAGGCGATACCAACGTCAAATATCTACAAGAACATAAAGTCAGTATTTGGGATGAATGGTCTACCGCAGAACAAACCGCGCGTTTTGGTCGTCCTGAAGGTGAACTTGGCCCAGTGTATGGACATCAATGGCGTAATTTTGGCGCAACACAAAAAGTGGATGGTTTGTATGAGCAAGATGGTTTTGACCAAATTACATGGTTAATCAATGAAATTAAAACCAATCCAAATTCACGTCGTTTAATTGTGTCGGGCTGGAACCCAAAAGAAGCAGGACAAGTGGCTTTACCGCCTTGCCATACTTTATTCCAGTTTTTTGTGCACAACGGCAAACTCTCATGCCAATTATATCAACGCAGTGCCGATGTTTTTTTAGGCGTACCTTTTAATATTGCTAGCTATGCTTTACTGACCCACATGATCGCACAAGTCTGTGATTTAGAAGTCGGAGATTTTGTTTGGACAGGTGGCGATACGCATTTATATGCCAACCACTTTGAACAAGCGCAATTACAGCTAAGCCGTGAACCACTAGCATTATGTCAGTTAAAACTCAATCCTGAAATCAAAGATATTTTCGACTTTAAATTTGAAGATATTGAAATTGTAGGCTATGAGTCACATCCTGCAATTAAAGCGCCTGTCGCGGTTTAATTACCTATTGCTAGATTTGGTATCTCAACATTTAATTGATCCGAACATCCCTAAAACACTTTGCAGAAGAAGAAAATACGAGCCGAATTATGTCATTTCAAAATTTAGAAGTTGTACACGTGGTCGCTATGGATCAACAACGCTGCATTGGTCAGGGTAACCAATTGCCGTGGCATATTTCGGCAGACTTAAAACACTTCAAAGAAATCACCCAAGGTGGCGTGGTGATTATGGGACGCAAAACACTGGAATCAATGGGGCGCACTCTCCCTAAACGTGTCAATTGGGTGATTACCCGCGACCCAAACTGGGCATTTGAAGGCACAAAAGTCGCACACAGCATTGAAGATGCGCTGCAACAAGCCGTTGCCGATGTACACGCCTCAGAAAAACCAAACACTTTATTTATTATTGGCGGTGGTGAAATTTTTAGCCAAACCATGCCGCTTACTGACCGTCTGGAACTGACGCATATTGAGCTGGATGTGCAGGGAGATGCACATTATCCTGCCATTCCTGCCGAGTTTAAAAAAGTGACCTCAGAACAGCATGTCGATGAAAAATCAGGTATTGTCTTTGAGTTTGCCCGCTATCAAAAATAATGCTGACAGCTTTGGCAATCTGTGATTATCATAACTTAAACGGAATTTAACTTGCCTCAGGAATGGCGGATGCTGCATTTCATCTTCAGTTTAGGTGTCATTCTTTCTTCTATTTGGCTGAGTATGGCCTTGTGGATTCATCAACCTTTGGGTTGGTTGATGAGCCGTGTGCTGATTGGAACTTGGCTAGCCTTTACGCTCAGCATTTTAGGCATCTATATCACTCAGCATTTGCTGAGTCGCAATCAGGATATTCTGGTTTACCTATTAGGTTTTGCCTTAGGATTGTTTTGGTATTTTGGGATGGATGCCAAGCAAGACCGAGACTGGAACCCTGAAGTGGCTCGCATGCTGCATTATGAACAAGTACAAGATCAGGTCACACTGCACAATGTCCGCAATTTTGACTGGCATGCCGATGGTCGCTATACCGAACACTGGGAAACCCGCCAATTTAATCTGAAACAGATTACTGGAGTGAATATCATCACCTCATACTGGATGGGGCCTAAAATTGCGCATACCTTGGTTAGTTTTGACTTTGCCGATCAAGCGCCTCTGACTTTTTCCATTGAAATACGCAAAGAAAGACATGAAGAGTTTTCTGCGATTGGTGGCTTCTTTCGAAAATATGAGTTGAGCCTTGTTGCTGCCGATGAAAAAGATATCATTTACACTCGCAGTAATATTCGGGGTGAACAAGTTTATTTCTTCCCAATTCAAATGAATCCTCAAGAAGTGCAGGCTTTATTTCAAGAATATCTGCGTAAAGCCGATGCTTTGGCGGCTAAGCCACGTTGGTACAACACTTTGACCAGTAATTGCACCACATTGTTGTTTGATATGATTCAGTCAGTAACACAAAAACGCTTCCCTGCAGACTATCGCCTGTTGGCTTCGGGTTATTTACCCAATTATTTATATGATTTGCATGCGCTGGATCAGCGTTGGGATATGCAAACTTGGTATCAACGCGCCCACATTAACCCACGTGTGGAAAACTTAAAAGATATCCACAGTCAGGACTTTTCCAGACTTATTCGACAAGGGGTACAGCTCGATTCTTCAGCGAAAATCAGCACGCCTTACTCGCATCCAACCGATCAAAACAAAGTGCTGCCTTGACCTATTTTGGTCATTTTGCCCAGATACAATTCATTCAAATAGAAAACCACCATATCTTGGAAAAGTTGCAGCAAACATACAAATTCAACTAGAGTCACGGCGCATAATTTGTTTAGATAGCAACAATTTCAAAAAATTAGAGATCATTCCATGTTTAAAAAATCTTTTGGTGTCGCAATATTTGCTTCAGTCATGCTTTTCTCTGGATGTGAAAATATGCCAACTCAAACGAGCACCAGCCAAATTACCGCAATCAATCAAGCTAATTTAGTACAACGTACATGGACTGCTACGCAATTGGGCAACAGCATGTTAAATACTGCAGCAAACCGCCAAAACTTGCCATATTTAAACTTTGATGCCGCCACACAAACAGTCACAGGTTCAGATAGTTGTAACCGAATCACTGCTAGCTATGCCGCAGGACGTGACACCCTACAATTGGGGCAATTGGCAACCACACGAATGGCCTGCTTAAATAACAACAATTTAGATCAAAAATTTCATGAGGCCCTGAATAAAGTGACACATTATCAGGTCTATGGCAAAACTCTAAAATTGCTAGATCGTCATGGAAATTTACTAATTCAATTTGAAACACCAACGGCTGTACGTTAATGTCTAAGCCTAATCATAAATAGGCTTAAAATGGTTGATTTGATAAAATATAAGGACAAAATCATGCAACAAGCATTGTTTGGTGGCGGATGTTTCTGGTGTGTCGAAGCTGTATTTTTACAATTGCAGGGCGTAAAAAAAGTCACCAGCGGTTATGCAGGTGGACATACCTTAAACCCAAGCTATGAAGATATTTGCCGTGGCGACAGCGGACATGCAGAAGTCATTTTGATTGATTTTGATGAACAGCAGATCAGCTATTCACAATTACTTGAGGTGTTTTTTGCCACACACGACCCAACCACATTAAACCGTCAAGGCAATGATGTCGGCACACAATATCGCTCTGTGATTTATTATTTGGATGCTGCACAACAACAAACTGCAGCCGAGATGATTGCAGCCTTACAAGCAGAAGGTGTGAATGTTGTGACTGAACTCAGTGCAGCCCCTGAATTTTACCCTGCGGAAGACTATCATCAGAATTTTTTTGCCAAAAATCCAAATCAGGGCTACTGCAATTTTTCTATTCCACCGAAACTGAATAAATTACGCAGTAAATTTCAGCATTTAATCAAAGTATAACCTTCGGATTTAAAAGCAATGATAAAACGGTGATACTCATCTTTTGGGGCATCACCGTTTACACCGCTATTTATTTCACAAAAGTCGTCCAAACAAATGCCTGAGTGCGTCCTTGTAAGGTCATCTTCAATTGATCGCCCGACTGTAATGCTGCCACCCCTGCAGGTGTCCCAGTCATTACCACATCACCAGGTTCTAAACTAAACACTTGACTAATATCTATCAATAATGCCGCAATATCAAAAATCAATAAACCCGTATCGCCTTGCTGACGTAATCCGTCATTAATGTCCAAACGATATTGCACGTTTTTCCAGTTCTGAATTTCCGATACATCCACCCAGTCTGCCAACACACAAGAACCATCAAATGCTTTGGCTCGTTCCCATGGCTGCCCTTTTTTCTTGAGTTCATCCTGCAATTCACGCAAAGTTAAATCCAAGCCCAAAGTCACAGCACCTACAGCATCCAACACTTTGGCAGGATCTGTGCCTGAATTTAAGGTTTGGTCAATGCGTAAACTCAGCTCACATTCATAATGACAATTGCCCCAGACTTTATTCCACGTAATCCCATCATTTAAACTGCGTAAACTACTTGGCGGTTTAATAAATAACACAGGACGATCAGGTACAGCATTACCTAATTCTTTGGCATGGTCTGCATAACTGCGACCGACACAGACAATTTTAGATGGACGTGTATTCATGATCATCCTCAAATAATTCGTAAATTGGGAAAATTAAAACTTACTTTTTAAAGGTATTTTCAAAAACCGTTTGTTCTGCAGGCTGATTAAATGCACGTTTCGGCACAATCACCACTGTACGATTTTTTAATTCCAGCATATAGGTGAGTTTACCTACAGCGAAATTTTGCACCTCGTTGTAATGAAATACCTGTTTACGACCATTGGCATACAGCTCGGCATAGTCCTGAAATAAATCAATACCTTGTTCACTTTTTCCAAATTGGTACTTTACAAACTGACGTTTAAACATCATTGGCAAGAACCAATAACGCATTAGAGTTTGTAAGATTAAAAAGAAAGCACCGAGCGCAACATAATAGCGACCTACCCCATCGAAGCCCAAATAAAAGCCCCAAGCAATAATCGCCATACTAATCAGTGGTGTAATAAAACGGGTGAATTGTTTTTTTCCAAAAGTGGCAAGGGCAAAGCCGTCTTGAGATTCTTCTAAATTTAAAAAATAGCGCAAAGACAATGCTGGCTGCGTGTCAGACATAAGCTCATCATCAAGTCATTCAAATTGAGCTAAATCTTACACTAGATTGAGCACTTTCCTTATTTTTTTCGTGTTTATTCGCTCAAAGCCAGGTGTAAAACAATAGTCATACTTTTGACACAGAAATTTCATCATTTTTAGATAGTGTAGATGCAAAAAAACCGCATCAAAAGTGCGGTTTTTTTAATTCAAGTTGGTGCGCTCAGAGAGATTCGAACTCCCGACCCCTTAGTTCGTAGCCAAGTGCTCTATCCAGCTGAGCTATGAGCGCGACGACTTGATGGGGTGCATTATACGTGTTTTTTTCTGGCTGTTAAGTATTAATTCATTATTTTGCAATCAAATGCACAGATATTGGACGATTAAAAAAAGTTTTACCGCAATACAACTATTGCATAGGCTTGGCTTCGGGTCAATGCAGATACCCACTCTATATCAGCAAATTCAGGCACAAAAAAACCGCATTTAAGCGGTTGATTGTTCAAGTTGGTGCGCTCAGAGAGATTCGAACTCCCGACCCCTTAGTTCGTAGCCAAGTGCTCTATCCAGCTGAGCTATGAGCGCATTACTTGTTTGCCAATTTAGGCGATACGTTACTGTTCAGTTTACTTATTGGTGCGCTCAGAGAGATTCGAACTCCCGACCCCTTAGTTCGTAGCCAAGTGCTCTATCCAGCTGAGCTATGAGCGCGACATAAGTAAAGCGTGGCGGTGAGAGAGGGATTCGAACCCTCGATACAGTTACCCGTATGCGTCCTTAGCAGGGACGTGGTTTCAGCCACTCACCCATCTCACCGTAACGTGCCGCCATAATACAAATTAAGTGCTAGCACTGCAAGCTTAGACACCACAATTTTTGCATATTTTTGCTCAATTAAATATTTTTTAAACAATTTTCAGGATTCATTGCCAGAATTGCGCCCGAACTTTTGGCAATCATTACACAAAAACCAGAAACATCGTAAAATAACGACAGAAAACACATTATTGCAATCATTTACGTGCAGTCTTCACGTACATGACTTATGCTAAACCTACCTTCTGACATGAAGTTTATTCCATGATGAAAAATTGGGTCGATCCTGAAGCGAAAGCTGAAGCCGAACGTTACGAAAATCCTATTCCAAGCCGTACCTTAATCTTAGAAACCATTGAAACACTGCAAGCGGCACAGTCACATGCAGACTTGGTCGAGCATTTTGCCATTGCAGATCAAAAAAGTATTGATGCGTTAAGCCATCGTTTAATTGCCATGGTGCGTGATGGTCAGCTCATGAAAGATGGATTCAAGTTCCAGCTGGCTGCAGAACAACCGACTCATGACGCCACGGTTTACATCAACAGTAAAGGTTTAGGCACAGCCAATATTGCAGGTCATGAAGATATTTTATTGCCTGAACGTGAACTACGTTTGGTGTTTAATGGCGATCAAGTCAAAGTCCGCCAGACTTCGGTAGATCGTAAAGGCAAGGCATGGGGCTTTATTACTGAAGTCACCCAGCGTCGCGTCAAACAAATCATTGGTAAATTGTCAGAATACGATGGTGAATATTTTATTCAGCCTGCCCAGCCGAATAGCCATCAACCCATTACCCTTGAAAAAGAATTAATTGAACACGCCCAAGTTAAATTGGGCGATTCTGTGCGCATTGCCATTGACGACTATCCAACCCGTGAAGAATTCGGCACAGGACATATTATTCAGTCGATGGCAGACAAAGCCGATACAGAAATTATTATCCCGCAAACCATTTTAGAGTTTGGTCTGCCATATGAATTTCCTGAAGAGGTCATTCAAGAAGCCGAAAGCTTTCAGGAACCGACTGCCCAAGACCGTGAAGGACGTGTTGATTTACGCGATTTAGCCTTAGTCACCATTGATGGTGAAGATGCCCGCGACTTTGACGATGCGGTGTACGCCGAAAAACGTCCAGGCGGTGGCTACCGTGTCGTGGTCGCCATTGCCGATGTCAGCCATTATGTCCGCCCAGGCAAACCATTAGATCATGAAGCTCAGCAACGTGGGACTTCGGTGTATTTCCCGCATTTTGTATTGCCAATGTTGCCTGAAGCTTTATCGAATGGCTTATGTTCGCTCAATCCGCAGGTTGACCGTTTATGTATGGTCTGCGATTTAAAACTGTCACGCGCAGGTCGGGTCACAGGTTTTGAATTCTATCCATCGGTCATGCATTCCAAAGCACGTTTAACCTATACCCAAGTGGCACAATATTTTGAGGGTGATAGTGCGGCAATTCCAGAAGATCGGGAGGTGCGCAAATCATTAAATACTCTGTTCCAACTGTATCAAGTGCTGAAAGGCTTACGTGCTGAACGTCATGCCATGGAGTTTGAAACAGTTGAAACCTACATGACCTTTGATGAGTTAGGTGGAATTACGCAAATTTTGCCGCGCACCCGTAACGATGCACATAAACTGATTGAAGAATGTATGTTGCTCGCCAACGTCGCAGCAGCAGAATATGCACTCAAACATGATGTGCCGATGCTGTACCGTGTGCATGAACCGCCTGAGTTTTCACGTATTCAAAAAGTCCGTGATTTTGTCAAATTACTTGGGCTACATTTCCCAGAACAACCAACTCAGGCCGACTATCAAGCGGTGATTGAAGCCACTAAAGATCGTATTGATGCGCCAAGTATTCACGCGGTGTTATTACGCTCCATGATGCAGGCCTATTATGGTGCCAACAATGCAGGACACTTTGGTTTAGCTTATGATGCCTACACGCATTTCACTTCACCAATTCGCCGCTACCCTGACCTGTTATTACACCGTGCCATTAAAGCGCATTTACAACACAAGCCATCACCACTTTCGGGCGCAGCTTTAGATGATGCAGGCGAGCATTATTCTGCAACCGAACGTCGTGCCGATGAAGCTTCGCGCTCTGTCACGACATGGCTAAAATGCCACTATATGCAGCAGCATTTAGGTGAAGAATTTGTGGGCATCATTTCTGCAGTGGCAGAATTCGGTCTATTTGTTACTCTCAAAGACCTTTATGTCGATGGCATGATTCATGTCAGCCAGTTAGGCGATGATTTCTTTGTATTTGATCAAGCAAGTCAAAGTTTGGTCGGTCAAGGTCGCGGTCAAACCTTTAGCTTAGGCGATGAAGTCAAAATTAAAGTAGCGGCTGTGAATTTAGAAGATCGCAAAATTGATTTTCAACTCATGCAGCAACTCACCCATGCAGGTCGTGTTATTCGTATGCGTGCACCGCGCGTGGCAAAACCGTTCAGCCGTGAAACCACTGAAGAAGTTTTTTCTGAGCGTCCAAGCAAGGCGACTTTAAGTGAAAACGGTGAGCAACCTGTGCCAAAGAAAAAGCAAAAAAACAAACCGAGTTCTTATGGTAAAAAAACCTCAGCGAAGTCGGAAATAAAACCGAAAGAAAAAACCAAGAAAAAGACCAAAGAGAAAAAGAAAAAAGCCAATGCCAAGTCTAAATTTGACTAGCATCGGCTATTTTCCAACTACTTCAAAAAGAGCTACGGCTCTTTTTTGTTTTTGGGGATCGCCTCAAACGTGCGTTTTCTGCCAAAGTTATCACCTTGATTAGCTAAATCTGCCCTTATGCCTTGATTTCAGCCCTCAAAAGCCCTACATCTATTCATCATGAAAGAAATTTAGATGGCATTCAAAAAATGAAATTACAGCAAGCAACTTTACCTGTTCCACAGTTTGATCAAATTACACTGGCAGATTTAAAACAAAAAATTGAGCATGCTATTCAGCAGGGACAAAGCTTTTTAAATAAGCTGATTGCAGTACCTGAAAGTGTTACGGCGCAATTAAATGTTTTAGAACAGATTGATCAGCTCGAAAATAATATGAGCGAAGCATGGGGCGTGCTATCACATTTAAATGCGGTCATGAATAATACTGAAACCCGCGAAGTGTATCAGGCGTTATTACCAAGTTTAAGTGACTACTATACTCAGCTTGGTCAACACAGGGTGTTGTATCAAACTTATCAACATATTCATGATGCCAACACCTTTAAAGATTTGCCTACTGCACAACAAAGTGCAATTCAACTGGCCTTGCGTGACTTTAAACTGTCAGGCGTGGCCTTAGAAGGCGAAGCCAAAAAACGCTATGCTGAAATTTCAGCGCGTTTATCGCAACTGTCATCGGATTTTTCCAATCATGTCTTGGATGCTACTCAAGCCTATTACAAAGTATTGTCAGAAGATCAGCTCAAAGGTTTACCGCCAAGCAGCGTTGAATTGCTGAAACAATATGGTCAGCAACGTGAGTTAGAACAACCTGTGGCAACACTGGATATTCCTGCTTATTTAGCGATTATGACCTATGCCGATGATCGTGCTTTACGTGAAACCTTGTATCAGGCATACACTACCCGCGCATCTGATCAATCAGACCAGTCTGAATTTGACAACACCCCGATCATGGAAGAAATCTTGCGTTTACGTCAAGAAATGGCGCAATTGCTCGGTTTTAACAACTATGCAGAATTATCCCTCGCTAGCAAAATGGCACCCAGTGTCGAAGCAGTCGATCAATTCCTGCGTGAACTAGCAGAACATGCTCGAGCACCTGCTGAACAAGAAATTGCTGAACTCAAAGCCATTGCAGCTCAAGATGGGATTGATACCTTGCAACCATGGGATACAGGCTACTATTCTGAAAAATTAAAATTACAGCAATTTAACCTTTCACAAGAAATGTTAAAGCCGTATTTCCCTGCACCAAAAGTAGTTGAAGGTCTATTTAGCATCGTTAAGCGTTTATACGATGTCGATATTATTGAACGCGCTGCCCCTGTTTGGCATCCTGATGCACGTTATTTTGAACTTGAAGAGCAAGGTCAAGTAATTGGTGGTTTTTACTTTGATCTATATGCCCGTACCGGCAAACGCGGCGGCGCGTGGATGAGTGGCTTCCGTTCACGTATGCAATCGACACAAGGTTTACAAAAACCCATTTGCTATATGGTATGTAACTTTACCCCACCTGTGGCTGATCAACCCGCGCTTTTAACGCATGATGAAGTCATTACCCTATTCCATGAGTTTGGACATGGCTTACATCACCTGCTGACCGAAGTGGATAATATTGCTGTGGCAGGTACACATGGTGTCGCTTGGGATGCGGTGGAATTACCAAGCCAATTCATGGAGTTCTGGGCTTGGGATCAAGACAGTTTAGATATGCTGAGTGCGCATATTGAAACCCAAGACACTCTGCCTGAACATCTGCTTAAAGCACTGTTAAATGCACGTTTCTTCCAATCGGGAATGCAAAGCCTACGCCAAATTGAATTTGCTCTATTTGACTTAAGTATTCACCGCAGCAATCCTGCTTTAAATGCCGAGCAGATTCAAGCCATGCTAGATGATATTCGTGAAAAATATGCCGTTGCACCAACTACAACCTACAACCGCTTCCAGCACAGCTTCAGCCATATTTTCGCAGGCGGCTATGCTGCAGGATATTATTCATACAAATGGGCAGAGGTTTTGGCCAGTGATGCCTTTGATCGCTTCGAAAATGAAGGGCTGTTTAATACCGAAACGGGTAAGCAGTTTAGACAGTTTATTCTAGCAGTTGGCGGAAAAGATTCAGCCCTTGACGCATTTATCAATTTCCGCGGACGCGAGCCAAAAATAGACGCACTATTACGTCATCAAGGTTGGACGAACACAGTTAAAAACGCTTAAACTATGAACTTTAGATGAAGTTAGGGGAGTCGTGATGACCATTAAACGTCGTTTCATTGCAGGCGCAAAATGTCCACAATGTCAGGCGATGGATCGGGTTGTCATGCTCACCGCTGGCGAAGCTGAATGGATCGAATGCATCGAGTGTGATTATACGGAAAACCGTCCAACACATATTGATGAACCTGAAATCCCAGAGGTTTCAGATGAAATTGGGGTGATCCAGTTTAAGCCACGTCAGTCAAAATAAAACAATAAGGTTTAACGCATGACTGAAGATCAACGACACAACCCTAAGCTCCTGTGGGCGATTGCTGGGGGCTTAATTGTTGTCATTATTTCCGTGTTTATCTTTCAATGGATGGGTGAGAGCGACAATACTGCACCTATAGAAACTGCCCCAACCACGGCGCCTGCAACGAAATCTGCGCCTGTTGAAGCAACGCCATTGCAAGATGATGAAGCAGCACCAAAACAGTTGGTGACTGAAGATTTACTTAAAGCACCTGTACCTGAAAATCCAGCGCTTGCCAAAGAAGAAGTGGCTAAATTAGATGACATTCAAAATCAGCTATATGATCAACATACCTTATTAAAACAGCAACATAATGATTCCGATGAGTTGATTAAACTCAAAGAAGAGCAAATCAAAATCCTGGAAGCTCAACTGGCACAGTAAGCCTCATTTAATTAACATCAGTCGTTTTGAAATAAGATAAAGCGTCAGAGTTATAGCCAATTTAAGCTAGAATAGCCTGAGGTTATTCTGGCTTTATTTGTATGACATCTTCTGGTTCTACCCAACAAAATTTGCTCAAAGCAATTATGCTGTTGACCTGCTCTGCTTTTCTGTTCTCACTTATGGGGGTCTGCGTTCGTTACGCCTCTGAAACGGTAGACAATGCCACCGTGGTATTTTTCCGTAACTTTATTGGTTTGTTTATTTTTATCCCACTCATTTTCAATAAAGGCTTGGGCTTTTTTAAAACTGAAAAGTTATGGATGCACACTTGGCGTTCGCTGGTCGGATTAACTGCTATGTATGGTTTTTTCTACGCAATTGCCAATCTGAAACTGTCCAATGCGATGGTCTTTACCTATTCGTCGCCTATTTTTATCCCCTTAATTGCATGGCTATTCCTTAAAGAAAAAATCACCAAACCAATGCTATGGGCTGCGTTCATTGGTTTATTTGGCGTGTTGTTTGTCGCCAAACCCGATGCAGGTATGTTTAATAGTATGTCCGCGATTGGACTCAGTGCCAGTTTTTTAGCAGCAATGGCTTTTGTTACAGTACGTGCTTTGACTCAAACCGAGCCGCCTGAACGTATTGTGTTTTATTTTTGCATGATTGGAACACTCATTTCTGTTGTACCGATGTTCTGGTCATGGCGCCCCTACAACTTAAAAGAATTGAGTTTTTTAATTGGCGCGGGATTGCTGGCCAATATCAGTCAAATCTTTATGTCCAATGCCTACCGTCTTGCCCCTGCAGGGCAAATTGGCCCTGTAAATTACATTGCGATTATTTTTGCGGGGATTTGGGGCTTTAGCTTTTGGCATGAAACGCCAGACTTATTTAGTTTGATTGGCTTTGCCCTAATTTTGCTTGCCATTATTTTGTGCAGTCCACTGTTACAAAAACACCTGAATCACCACTCACCACATTCTTAATTCCACTTTATATTCCCTACATATCAGCCTATTAAAAAAACACCCCATAGTGAACTACAGGGTGTTGTTAAATAATAAGATGACTGTGATTAAGTATCCATGTGCTTATTCATACCAACCGAATAGCTTAAACGCATACGGTGCATAGGCAATAATCAACATCGCAGGAAGCATCACAATCATAGGTAAAATCCAACGCTCATAACGATAATAGAACGATTTATGCCGAACTTCTGCATCGGCTGCAGCGACTTCTTCATCTCCAATCGACTGCCTTGCCAATAAATGATTCAGCGCTACAGGTGGTGTCACATAGCCTAATTCAAAACCAATTAGGGTAATCATCCAGAAATGTGCAGGATGAATCCCATATTGATAAGCCACAGGCGCAACCGTTGCAGAAATTAGAATCACCGCACCGAATGGATCCATAATCATGCCCACAAAAATCATCAGGGCAACAATCAGGCTAATCACAATAAAGATGCTGCTAATGTCTGTTGGAAACGCTTCCATAATTTCAATGCGTTCTAAATAGCCGCCCACACTGACTGAAAGCGCCATCAAAATCACCAATGCACCAATATGTCCCACCGTTTCACTGGTCGATAAATGCAGTGCTTTGAAAAAACCATATTGACGCAATGGTGAATCAGGTGCGGTCAATAATGAACGCTCAGATGAAGCTGTTATCTGTTGTGCTGTAGGCTTGTGATCTAAAGTCTGATCCCACTGCCCCATGGCTGGAATAGGTGCAGGTTCATGGCGCAATTTATCAAACAGCACCATCATCAATAAAATAACTGGCATCATTACAGGTGCAGTAAATTCATTCATATTGGTGTCTAAAGCATATTTATAGAACAGCCAAATCAACACAAAAATAAGGATATAGGGCATTACAGGGCCAAAAGCACGTAAGGACAATGGCGCAGCTATTCTTGGTGCAGCAATGCGGAATTTATTTTCAGCAAAGAACAACGAAATCACTAAAAACAGGGTTGAAGTCAGCAGGAACACATACAAACCATAGTGATATAGCATGTCCGTTGTGACTTCTTTATTCAGCGATGCCACTACAACAATCAATAGGCAAGGGCGAAGCACCACCCCCATTGAACCCGACATGGCAGTTGCCGCTAATGCAAACTGACGTCGTCCACCCGCATTCCAAACCTCTTTATAAATGATCGCACCTGCGGCAATGACAAAAATCCCCGATGCACCGGTATAAGCTGTTGGCAATGCTGCGGCAATCAAAATCAACCAAGTCAAGGTTTCAGGTGCCAAATTCCACGGTCGAAGAATATTCAGGAACAAATCCACAATTCGGGTTTGTTTAAGCAACATCCCTGCCCAAATAAACAATGCCAAGTTCAAGAAAATACTGGAGAATTCGATCAACTGCCCTAGGTAAATCCCTTGCCCCATTGGATAATCCATTAGGAAGGTAAAGGAGAAACCCGTACTAATTGCCATATAGGCATACAGAGGCACACTCAGGAAAGCAAGACCTAAACTACCGCCTTCACGGGTCGGTGCAGGTGGCTTAATGAGCTGGAATAAACTAATTAAAGTCAGGGTTGCAAACAGAATCATCCACATCCAGTAAATGATTTGCGTTTCACCACTCATCGGTACGCCTGAATCGAGTACTGAACGATATTGACTGATACTTGACGAGGTTAAGAAACCATTCGCTACCACCATTAAAGTCGAGTACACCTTAAAATCAATTTTGGTCGCAGGGCCACGTAAACCAATGTGATGGGTTTTTAAAGTGGCACTGATCGCGGCAAAAACCACCATCAACACCAATAAAATGGCACGATTTTCAGTACCAAACTTAAAAATACCAAAAAAAGAGGTTTCAATGGTTCGATACATTTTCAAGCCTGGATGGGCTTGAATATGCTGAATCGCCTGATCATGAAATTGAAATTTTTCTTCACAAATTTGTTTGGCTGCCAAAATGGAAGCGCGGACATCTGACTCAGAGGCAGTGCCAAAAATATCGGCAAACTCATCAGCAGCATTGGCTTGCATTTGGGCATGAACTTGCGCATCGATATCGGGGTTGCGTTCGCAGTCAGGTGCAGTGGGTTCGGCACGCAAAAATGAATACTGCATACCCGTTGCAGGGTCACCATATAGGCGTTCACCCATGCGCAACAACTGACCATGTATCATTTCACCTGTACCAATAATGAGCGTCAGTAGCAACAAGATCAAAATAACGAATGTAGAAATCCATTCTGTCCATATATGTCTGAGCAAAGCCAAGCCAGACCTGCGTTGTCCGTTATTGTGCATATATTTTCCTGTTTTTATTTTGTACAGAAACCGAGACTCTCGAATTTCTGTCTGTCCTTATTCAACGGAATATCCATCTTCCATTGAGCATTTTTGTATTCGGTTTAAATGTGAATGAACGTTGTTATTTTTAAAATGACAATATGGATTTTCTTTTAAGTAAAAATGGTCAATTGTGAGTTTTTTTTTGAGTCCTCTTCGATGTAATTTTAATACGGATCAATGCAATAGGCCCAAACAATATAAGCGAGTGCAAAAATTATTCCCCAAATCACTCCCAATAAATGTGCCTCAACCAATACAGGACTTCCGATTAATTCTGCTGTACCCAAACTGCCCACGGTATTTTCCCAAATCAATTTAGATAAAATAAGCAGCAAGACCAATGTGGCAAAGCCACGTTCTTTTTTATAAAGCAAATGCACACATGCCACCGCCACATAAGCACCATGCAACACCCCAGAAAGTCCTGCATAGGCATCAATATCGGCAAGGAAGTAATAGAAACTCAGACTAATCGCTGGCGGTAGTAGCAGCAAAAGCGCCACAAAATGCCATACTTTGGCATGCGGAAAAATAAAAGGGATACAGGCAAAGGCGATCATATTGAGTAAATAATGCATCCAGCCCACATGCACCCAATGCCCTGTCCATAAGCGCCAGAATTCATCCAATAAATATGTAGACCAATAAATAAAATGCTCTGCAAAAATCTGCAAACATGCCGAAACCGACATACATGCCGCAATAAACACAATTTTTCGACTGAGAAATTGAGATGAATATTGCATAGGCGCTCGCATCCTCCAAATTATTCTTGTTATGTGCTTCGGCAAACGGATTGCCCAATCCTAAAATACTTGTCTATATGAAATTGGGCAATCTTGATATTTTTACAATTGAGCTGCCGTATCTTCATTAAATAAATCATCCAATTCAGATGAATTATCTTGCTCATCCCAGAAACGTTGCTGATCACCAGTACGCACACCTGTATGTTCAGTCCAGTAACGGTCTGAAATTCCTTGTACCATGCTTCCCGCCATAGCATCAATCAATTTAAATTGTGGATTTACAGGTTTTTCGTCACTGCGCGCATGAGAAAAGGCTTTGAGTGCATCGCGGATTTTGGCATCTTCACCACTGGCTTGAGCAGCAACTGCATATAAGGCGTGTGATAAACGCACCCCTTTATTTTCACCAATCTGCATTGACTGCTTTAAGGTTTGATATGGATCAGGTTTACCATCTCCCGCACCTGGAAGCAAAGTCCATACTACGGCACGTGTGGCCTCTGGTACAACCCAGAATTTTTCATTATTTAAACAGGTCATGCCACGTTCAACAATCGCGGCAATGTCTTTAGGCAC
>DBIN01000047.1 GCA_002296655.1 Acinetobacter sp. UBA801 | reverse complement strand
TGCTCAAAGATTTTGGCTTTGTACAATTATTTAAGACTCAGTTAAAAGAACAGCAGAGGTTTTATATTGTGCATCAAGATGAAGATGATTTATTGTCCTTTGATGGTTTTCATGAATTACATTCAAGTCATTGGAAAATAGAACAATATCACCGAGTGATTAAACAGGTTTGTCATATTGAAAAGTTTCAAGTAAGACGATCCAAGCTGATTTTGAATCATATTTTCTCAGCCTTGATGGCCTATGTTGAGATACAAAAGAACCAGTTTGAGCGGATCTTTGAAAATGTATATCGTTGGCAGAAGAAATTATTTAAACCAATTATCAAGAACTTTATTGATGAATTTATTCTCGATAAGAATCATCTGCTGCCACAGAAAATCTATAAATAATAGTGCGTAAGTCCTACATTATTGAGATTCCCTCTGTTATAGAAATATGACTATTTTGTTACAGTTGTTGCTGATTGTACGGAAAATAAACATACAGTCAATGTACTATTTCTACCTAACTGCTTTATTTTAGGGTATAAAAAAGCACCCTTCCGAAGAAGGGTGCTATTTGAGTAAGGAATTAGACTTAAGCTTAGAAGCGATATTTCGCAGCGACACCAAAGCGGTTGTAGTCAGCATTACCAACTTCACCAAAGCCTACACGACCTTCCAAGCTGACTTGTGGTGTAAAGAATTTGCGTGCATTGATACCAAATTCGTTACTGTCATTACGATCATTGTCGTAATAGTCAACACCCAGGCTTAAAGTTTTATCAATGAAGTAGTCTGCTGCTAGATTGTATTCATCTAGATCACCAAAAGCAGCGCCTGCTTCAAGGTTGATGTCTTTACCATTCGAAAGTGTAGTTACATATTTGGCACGTAAAGTTGGGTCTACACCATCATCAAGGTCATTGTCATAACCTTTAAGGCCTGCTGCAATTAACAAACCTGGTGCAGGTAAGTAACCAACTTCTGCACTATAAACAGTTTCATCAAAATTAGGTGAATTGTCTACTTTACGATCATCACGACCTACTGTACCACTTAAATAAAAATCTGAGTTTGGTACGAAATATTCAGCACCTACACCGTAACGGTGACGTTCCGCAGAATCATAGTCATCATATTGGTATTTGGCATTTACGTTGCTAGCACGATCAAGGAACGCCGCTTCTGCCAAAGGCGCATTGCGGGTTTGTACAGGGTTGAAGTAATAAGTACCATCTACACCGAATAAACCGCTTGAGCTGGCGTTGTCTGGATCAATCAGTCCTGCTGATGCACCAATTTCAGCTTGGTATGCGTTCGCAGTACCAGTGATAGCCAAAGCTGAAAGTAGGGCTGATGCGATTGCTAATTTTTTCATGGAAAGTACCCCTCTGAATCTGGTTAACAGTTAAACTTTTTGTTACAACTTTCAGTCTAGGCGAAAAAAAAACAGCGTCAATCACAGGAAAGTTACCGCTTTGTTACAAGCGTTAATTTGTGTAATTTTTTGAGTTTAAGTGATTGAAATAAAGATGAAATAATTAAATGTTTTGTTTTATTAAAACTATGTGTATTTTGTGAATTTTACTAAAGTTGATCATTAAATCATCAAAATTGTTTCATCTTCGCTAGTTTTTGGCGGGTTGAAGCAATTGCGAAACACAACTTTTAAGCTTGTATTCAGCTGAATGTGTCAGGCAAAAATCAGGGCGATAGATCATCCATTTAGATAAACATCCGTGTTAATCGAGTATGCTGTTTTTAGGTTGGATATCTATCGGGCTTTCGTTTTAAAAGTTGAAAGCGATCTTCATTTTTAGCCACTTTTAGCATTTAACTGATAAAAGCTGAAAAGTTACGCTGGAATTTACAGCAGGGTAGAAATGCCGGAATAGGTCTGTGCTACAATTATCAGCTAATAAGCTTCATTGTTAATTGAGAGAATTTACGTGGAAATTAATCCTTATCTAAACCAATTAAAAGATTTGAACGAACGTAGTCAAACACTTCGGGGGTATCTTTGACTACGATCTGAAAAAAGAGCGTTTAGAAGAGGTTCTCCGCGAGTTAGAAGATCCTGCAATTTGGAATGATCAAAGTCGTGCGCAAGCCATGGCCAAAGAAAAGGGCGAGCTTGAAAACGTGATTCATGTCCTAGAAGGTTTGGCGACACAGTTAGAAGATGCCCAAGCCATGTTGGACTTAGCCGTTGAAGCCGATGATGAAAGTCTGTTGGCTGATGTGCAAGCTGAATTGACTTCTGCAGAAGAAGAACTGGCGAAATTAGAATTCCGCCGTATGTTCAGTAATCCAATGGATCCAAACCCATGCTATGTTGAAATTCAGGCGGGTTCGGGGGGTACAGAAGCACAAGACTGGGCATCGATGCTGTTGCGTATGTATATGCGCTGGATTGAACGTCACGGCTTTAAAGCAGAATTGATGGAAGAATCGGATGGTGATGTGGCAGGGATTAAATCTGCGACCATTCGCGTTGAAGGCGAATATGCCTATGGTTGGTTACGCACTGAATCGGGTGTGCATCGTTTAGTGCGTAAATCGCCATTTGACTCGGGTAACCGTCGTCATACGTCATTTTCTGCAGTGTTTGTTTCACCAGAAGTGGATGACAACATTGAAATTGATATTAACCCTGCCGATGTTCGTACAGATACTTACCGTGCTTCAGGTGCGGGTGGTCAGCACATTAACAAAACCGACTCTGCGGTACGTTTAACCCACGCACCTACAGGTATTGTGGTCGCTTGTCAGAACCAGCGTTCACAACACGCCAACCGTGATCATGCTTGGAAACAGTTACGTGCCAAGTTGTACGAATTGGAAATGAGTAAACGTAATGAGGCCGCTCAAGCTTTAGAAGACTCGAAGTCTGATATTGGTTGGGGCAGCCAAATTCGTTCTTATGTATTGGATGATTCACGTATTAAAGACTTGCGTACAGGCGTGGAAACTTCAAATACAAGTGCAGTTTTAGATGGTGATTTAGACAAGTTTATTGAAGCCAGTTTAAAACAGGGCCTATAAGTTACGGTCTGTAAGATCCTAATGAGCCTGCCCAATTCAGTTGAGTTACTTAAAAATTTACATAAATCGTAAAAAAACGATATTAATATCGAAAAAATACGATATATTAAAAGCAGCTGCTGAATTGGGCTTATATTTACGAATATGTGTCTGAATGATGGATGTCGATTTAATCTTTAAAGCCTTAGCCAATCCTACTCGTCGACAAATTTTAGAATGGTTAAAAGCACCAGAACAATTTTTGTCGGTAGATGACTGTGGCGACTTTAAGCGTGGCGTATGTGCAGGACACATTGAGCGTTTGGGCAAAGTGTCGCAATCGACCATGTCAAATCATTTATCGGTACTGCAACAGGCAGGTCTTATTCGTGCAGAAAAATACGGACAATGGTCGTATTTTTCTCGTAATGAAGCACTCATTCAGCAATATGTCGAATATTTAAAACACTCACTTTAACTGTGAGATTAGAGGCAAAAATGGCTGAATTAGACTCTCCTTTGGTTTTGGGTGATCTGCATCTTAAAAACCGTGTCATCATGGCGCCGCTGACCCGTAACCGCGCAACTACTGATCGCGTTCCAACCCCAATGATGGTTGAGTACTATGCGCAACGTGCAAGTGCTGGCCTGATAATTTCTGAAGCTACCGTGATTTCTGAAGAAGCCAATGGCTATTTAAATACTCCAGGATTGTTTACCGATGCTCAGGTCGAAGGCTGGAAAAAGGTCACTCAAGCGGTTCATGAGAAGGGCGGTCTGATTGTTGCCCAGCTTTGGCATGTTGGTCGTGTATCGCATCCGGATCTGTTAAATGGTGAAACACCAGTATCAGCAAGTGCTGTGCAACAGGCTGGTCATGTCAGCTTACTACGTCCAAAACGTCCTTATGTATTGCCACGTGCTTTAGAAATTGCAGAAATCCACGCCATTACTGAGCAATATAAACAAGCCGCGATCCGTGCCAAAGAGGCAGGATTTGACGGAGTAGAATTGCATGCAGCGAATGGTTATTTGATTGATCAATTCCTGCAAAGCAAAACCAACCAACGTGACGATGAATATGGTGGTTCAGTTGAAAATCGTGCACGTTTCTTGTTGGAAGTGGTGGATGCCTTAATTGAAGTCTGGGGCGCAGGTCGCGTCGGTGTGCATTTAGCACCACGTGGCGATGAGCATGACATGGGCGATGATGATCCACGTGAAACCTTTGGTTATGTCATGCAGCAATTGGGTCAGCGTAAAATCGCCTTTTTCTTTACCCGTGAATATTTGGCCGAAGACAGTATTTCCGAAGAAATGAAAGCACGTTCAGGCGGTGTGCCATATATTGCTAACATGCGTTTAAGTCGTGCCGATGCCGTGGAATTATTGGCTTCAGGCAAGGCCGATGCAGTGTCTTTTGGTAAGGCGTATATTGCCAATCCAGACTTGTATGAGCGTTTATTGGTAGATGCACCTTTAAATGAACTCAAACTGGAAACTATGATTGGCACTGCTGTTGCAGAAGGCTATATCGATTATCCAACTTTGGCTGAAACACAACACGCTGTAGAATAAAAGCCCGTATAGCGCCACATGCAATTAACATGCGCGTGTGGCTCTGTTATATTTTGCCGACAGTCTTTCTTTGGGACGTATCTTTTGGCTACTCCATTTTGGTATAACGCAGCATTAGCGCTGTTAAAACCGATTTATCAGTCACGTATTAGTAAACGTGCCGAACATCCTGAGCAATTACAACAAGAACTGCTTGAGCGTTTTGGCCCATTTCAGCCCGCTAAAAATTTACATGCCATTTGGTTTCATGTGGTGTCGGTAGGGGAAACCAATGCCGCGCAACCTTTAATTGAACATTATTTAAAAGCGGGACATCCCGTTTTAGTCACCAATACCACCAAAACGGGGCAGGCGCGTGCCAAATCATTATTTTTAAAAGCGCCGTATTTAGATTTATTTCAAGCCGTGTATTTACCTGCCGATCAGGTACATTTAATTCGTGAGTTTTATCAGAAATATCAGCCCAAATTATTGGCGTTGGTTGAAACAGAACTGTGGCCAAATTTGATTGATCAGGCGCAGCATTTTAAAGTCCCGTGTTTGTTAATTAATGCACGGCTTTCGGAAAAATCAGCCAAAGGCTATGCCAAAGTTAAAGGATTGACACGGGGCATGTTGCAAAATTTGCAGCAACTTTTGGCGCAAGACCTTGCCACACAACAGCGTTTTATTTCATTGGGGATGCCTACCGAGCGTACAAACGTGGTGGGTAATATTAAATTTGATATTAGTGCCCCAGAAGATTTTGTAGAGCAAGCCGTGCAGTTACAACAGACATGGCAATTGGAAGATCGTAAAATTATTACCCTTGCCAGTACCCATGCACCAGAAGAACAGCAATTATTGACTGCACTGAAACCTTATTTTGCAGAGCATCCTGAACTGTTATGTATTGTTGTCCCGCGTCATCCAGAGCGTTTTGATGAAGTGGCTGCGCAGGTACAAAAACTGAAACTCAATATGCAGCGTCGTAGTTTGGCTGAAGTGATCCAACCCGAAACACAGGTGTATTTAGCCGATAGTATGGGTGAAATGTGGTTATGGTACGCCTTGAGTCAGGCGTGTTATGTTGGCGGCTCGCTGAATGAACCTGGCGGTGGTCATAATATTTTAGAGCCTTTGGCCTTAAGTGTCGCCACAGTATTGGGTAAAAATTATTTTAATTTCCAAAGTATTGTGGATGAGTTTGTTGCAGCAGAAGCGGTGTACGTGGTCGAAGATGCTGAACAAGCTGTAGAGACGTTAACGCAATTGTTGTTTGAACCTGCTTTGCGTGCACAATTGAACCAGAACGCCCAAGTGATAATGTATAAAAATCGTGGTTCTTTAACGGAGCATATTCACGTGATTAATCAGTATCTTTAAATATGAATATCGTTTTGCTTGACCCACGACAGGCCCCAAATGAAGTGTGGTCTATTAGCGACCAGCGCCAAGTGCAGCATTTGCATACGCATGTCGGTGTGCAAGTGGGTGACAGCTTAAAAGTCGGGATTCGCGGAGGCAAGCGTTATTTGACCGAAGTGGTGGAAGTTCGTGAGCAGCGGATTCAAGTCAAAGCGCTACATGAAGAAGCAGTCCCGAAAAAACTGCCTGTGACCCTGATTGTGGCTTTACCTCGTCCCAAGGTATTGCGTCGTTTAATTATGGATAGCGTGACGCTAGGTGTGGAAAAAATTATTTTACTGCACAGCTATCGGGTCGATAAAAGCTATTGGCAAACGCCATTTTTGCAGCAACTCGATCAATATGTAACTTTGGGTTTGGAACAAGCAGGCGATACCATTGCACCTGAGATCCAACTTTATAAACGCTTTAAACCCTTTGTGGAAGATGTTTTGTCCGGTTTGATTTCTGCCGGTTGTCCTGCTTATGTGGCGCATCCTTATACCGATCAAGCTATGCCACATACCATTCAGCATCCATGTAGTATTGTGATTGGTCCAGAAGGTGGATTTATTCCCTACGAAATTGATTTGCTAGAAAAAAACGGCTGCCAAGCGCGGCACTTGGGCAACCGTATTATTCGTACTGAAACTGTGATTGCTTATGTTTTAGGGCGTTTGTTTAGCACGAGCTGAATCATCTTCATTGACTGCTGCATCACCACGATAAATTTTCACTTCCTGCACAGGATAAGGAATGGAAATATGATGTTCGGCAAAAGCGGCAATCACCCGCTCCTGCACTTCACTGATGGACGCTGAGGTACTAGTTTCCGTAGTATTAACCCACCAACGCACATTTAAATTAATCGAAAAATCGGCCAAGGCAGTGACATTGACGCTAAATGCAGGTTGGCTCAAGATTTTGATGTCACGGTCTAAAATGGCCAAAATAATATCTTTGGCTTTTTGCACGTCATCTTCATAACCAATACCCACCACAAACTCGCAACGACGACGGGTATAAGCCGTATTGACCGTTACCGCACTGGTATACACTGTAGCATTTGGAATCACGATGCGACGCCCATCGGGAGAGCGCAGGAAGGTAGCACGAATCTGAATATCTTCTACCGTACCTTCCATATTATTTACGATGATGTCATCACCAATTTTAAATGGCTCGCCAAGCAAAATCAGTACACCCGACAATAAATTCTGGAAAATATCTTTAAAAGCAAAACCAATTGCAACTGAGCCTAGACCCAAAGCACTCATGAGTTGGCTAGGGGTAAAACCTGGAATCGCAATCACCATCGCAATCAGAAAACCAAAGAAAATAATTGCAGAACTACCGACCCGATTCAGCACCAAAACCAGATTTTGTCGGGTATAGGAACGATTGTTTAGGGTCTTGCGGACAGACCATTTAAACACGCGAGCAAGCAGCCAAAACACAATCAGCACCACGGCTGCAATTATCAAATACGGCACACGCTCCCAAAATCCTTCCATAATTTTGTCGATGGTGGAATAGGCGTCATTGTACTTGGCCGTATGATTGATCACGGTCTGCGTAGTTTTTTCAGTGGCTTCTTGCAACAGTTGAGTGGTGTTTTCAGACACTTCACTGAGTGAGGGTTTTGATTCTGCCACAATAATTCCGATTTCAAAATGAAGTGACTATTTTGCCTGAAAAACTCAATTTGGTTAATGCTGCAACGCTTGCTTGTGAGTATTTTAGACAACTTGGAAAGATGTGATGAGCGTACTATTTTGTAGCACTTAGGCTGCTAGTTATATGTTGTTTTTACTATAAGACAGGGTCGCAGGTATGAATGATTGGCTGCGTAAAAAAATGTTAATACTCACGGTTATTAGACGATATTTTCTTTAAAAATAATGCAATGCGCAGTACAGTGGCATGTAAACCTGAAAAGTATGAATGCAAGAACATAGCATTCGGTCAACGATTTGGCATGCTATTGTTTGTATAAAGTTTATGCGACTAAAGCCGAATGGTGAGCCATAAAAAAGAAAGTTCATACTGTGAATATGCGGAAATAATAATCAATAACGTGGCATACATCTCGTGATGAGATGCAAGAACATTAAGGAAGTAGCAGATGAAAGACGTATATCCTGTTCCAGATGAATTTAAAAAGACTGCCCGCACCACTGAGGCAGAATATTTTCAACGCTATCAACAATCTATAGATGACCCTGAAACTTATTGGGCAGAGCAGGCCCAACGCTTAGATTGGATTAAACCTTTTACCCAAGTCAAAAATACCAACTTTGACCCCGAGCATTTTAAAATTGAATGGTTTGTGGATGGGCAACTGAATGTCAGTGCCAATTGCTTAGATCGCCATTTAAAAGAACATCCACATAAACCTGCAATTATTTGGGAAGGAGACCATCCGTCTCGGCATAAAGTGGTTTCTTTTGCTTCTTTGCATGATGAAACCTGCCGTTTTGCCAACGTGCTGAAAAAGAACGGGGTGCAAAAAGGGGATCGGGTGGTGCTGTACATGCCAATGGTTTCCGAAGCTGCGATTGCCATGCTGGCCTGCGCACGGATTGGTGCAGTGCATTGTGTGGTTTTTGGTGGTTTTTCTCCCGATGCTTTGGCTAGCCGAATTGAAGACTGTCAGGCCAAGCTGATTGTTACTGCAGACGCGGCCATGCGTGGTGGCAAGCCAATTTATTTAAAAGCCAATGTCGATGCTGCCCTAAAAGTAGCAGGTACTGACTGTGTACAAAATGTGATTGTGGTGCATCGTACAGGGAATCCGATTGAGATGCTGCCTGAACGCGACTTGTGGTATCACATGGAAATTATGTCGGTGAATGACATCTGCCCACCCGAACCGATGAATGCCGAAGACCCACTATTTATTTTATATACCTCGGGTTCTACTGGAAAACCCAAAGGTGTTTTGCATACCACAGGCGGTTATCTGACCTATGTGAATAGCACATTTCGAGAAGTCTTTGATCTGAAACAGGATGATGTGTTTTGGTGTACCGCTGATGTAGGCTGGATTACAGGGCATTCCTATGTTTTGTATGGTCCTTTATCGAATGGTACATCCACTGTGATGTTTGAAGGGGTGCCAAACTATCCGAGTTGGGCGCGCACAGGGCATATTGTCGATAAACACAACATCACCATTTTATATACTGCGCCGACTGCCATTCGCGCCATGATGCGAGAGAGAGATCGTTTTGTGCGTGAAAGTGACCGTAGTAGTTTGCGTTTATTGGGCTCGGTTGGCGAGCCGATTAATCCTGAAGCATGGAACTGGTATTACAACGTGGTAGGCGAAGGACGTTGCCCAATTGTAGATACATGGTGGCAGACCGAAACAGGGGGGATATTAATTTCAGCATTGCCCGGTGCAACTCCGCTGAAACCAGGTTCGGCAACACGCCCTTTATTTGGGGTACAACCTGCAATTGTCGATGCCGAAGGTCATGAACTTGAAGGAGCGACCGAAGGCAATTTAATTATCAAAGATTCATGGCCGGGGCAGATGCGTGGTATTTGGGGTGATCCTGCGCGTTTTATTGAAGCGTATTTTTCGACTTATCCTGGTGCGTATTTTACAGGAGATGGTGCGCGCCGTGATGAAGATGGCTATTACTGGATTACGGGGCGTGTGGATGATGTCTTGAATATTTCAGGGCACCGTTTAGGGACCGCAGAAATTGAAAGTGCCTTGGTGGCGCATGAAGCTGTGGCTGAAGCGGCAGTGGTGGGTATGCCGCATGAGATTAAAGGACAGGGGATTTGTACCTTTGTAACTTTACAAGTTGGTACACCCGAGTCAGAGGAATTGCGTGAAGAATTAATCAACTGGGTACGCAAAATTTTGGGACCTGTTGCAACGCCTGATGCTTTGCATTGGGCACCTGCTTTACCCAAAACCCGTTCAGGTAAAATTATGCGCCGTATTTTGCGCAAAATTGCAGCGAATGAATTGGATAGTTTAGGAGATACATCTACTTTGGCTGAGCCGCAAGTGGTGGAGCATTTGATTGCAACGGTGTATGGGGAGAGGTAGTTTTTAACCAACCTGTGTTCGATATGAAAAAAGAGGGCTTTGTTGCACAAACCTATGTGTAAAGGCTTTTTTCAGTAATATAATTTACAAATGAAGAAGCCTACACACAAAATCTACCGCACAACCAATTGGCCTGCATATAACCGAGCACTCATGAGTCGCGGAAATATTGCCATTTGGTTTGATCCTGCTACGCAATGGTATACTCCATCAAAAGGCATTCTATTGTTGTGAGCACGATATGGTCACATCTTGGTCACAAAATACAAATTACATTAAGAATATTTTTTTTGAATCGAATAGCGAAAGAAGAAGAGCTTTCCAAAAAATATATTAAAATCAACAATAAAAAAAGCCCCAATCTTTCGATTAGGGCTTTTTGAATTTGGAGCGGGAAACGAGACTCGAACTCGCGACCCCAACCTTGGCAAGGTTGTGCTCTACCAACTGAGCTATTCCCGCATGCGGTGTATAATACATGATGCAAAAATAGGGTCAATCATTTTTTTCATGCCATCGTACTGACTGAATAAATAAACAACATTTTAAGAAAATAGAGTGTTTAAATGACTTAGGTTGTTTGTTTTATAAAAGTTTTTATTGTCTGCTTAAGTCTCAATAACGCTTGCTGTGCACTGGTGTTATGCGAAAAACAAAAAGTATCAGACATAAAAAATCCGCAGTACTAAATTTGTAAAAATGAAGCTGACTGCGGATTTTCAAGTGATTTAAAATAATCTTATTAAATTCAAATTATTGAATTTAATAAATATTATTCAACTGTTACACTTTTTGCCAGGTTTCTAGGTTGGTCGACATCTGTACCGCGTAAAACTGCCACGTGGTAAGACAACAACTGTACAGGAATACTATATACAATTGGCGCAAGCAACGCGCTAACCTGTGGCACATAAACCACATGCTGACGCTCTTTATCTGCAGGAATGCCGCTGTTCTCATCTGCAAATACAAACAGCTCACCACCACGTGCCTGTACTTCTTCCATATTGGATTTTAGTTTATCCAGCATGTCATCTTGCGGTGCTAAAATCACCACAGGCATGTCATTGTCTACCAATGCCAATGGGCCGTGCTTCAATTCACCCGCAGCATAACCTTCTGCGTGAATATATGAAATTTCTTTCAGTTTTAACGCACCTTCCAAGGCAATTGGGAATTGTGTGCCACGACCCAAGAACAAGCAGTGATTTTTCTCTACAAACAATTCAGACAAACGTAAAATTGCCGTATCATTTTGCAAAGTATCTAAAATCACTTTTGGTGTGTGCCACAAGCCTGCAATAATTTCAGCCGTATCTGTCGCTGCTATTGCATTTTTCACCTGACCAATTTTGAGCACCAACAGCATTAATGCTGCCAACTGTGTGGTAAAGGCTTTGGTCGATGCCACACCAATTTCAGGACCAGCAAGCGTCAACAAACTATGTTGGGTTTCACGCACCATAGATGAGGTCGCTACGTTACAAATGGTCATGGTGCTAATATTTAAGCCTTTTGCAGCAGCACGTTTTTGCGTGTCGCGTAAAGCAGCTAAAGTATCTGCAGTTTCACCCGATTGTGAAATGCACACATACAACGTATTATTCACAATCACTGGCGTGCGATAACGATATTCGCTGGCAATTTCCACATGACATGGCAAGTTAATCAGCTGTTCAAACCAATATTTTGCAATCATCCCCGCATGGTAGCTGGTACCACAGGCAATAATCTGTACCTGTTGAATCTTGGCAAAATCAAGCTCAGCATCTTTCAGGAAATCTTCACGTAAAGCGTTGCCATTTAATGCTTGTGAAATGGTTTGTTGAATCGCTTCAGGTTGCTCATAAATTTCTTTGAGCATGTAGTGCTTATATTCACCCTTCGATGCATTGCTTACAGTTGCATCCAGCTCTTTTATAGGGCGTTCAACCGTTTGACCATTTACAAAAACTTCAATGCTGTCGCGGGTTAAGCGGGCAATATCACCTTCTTCCAAATACATGAAACGGTTGGTAATTGGCAATAACGCCAATTGGTCTGAACTGATAAAGTTTTCGCCAATACCGACACCAATCACCAAAGGCGAACCTTCACGCACAGTGATCAACTCATCTGGATAATCGGTATGGATAATTCCAAGTGCATAAGCACCTTTCAGTTGAGGTACCACTTGCTGTACCGCAACCAGTAAATTCGGAGCAGTTTTAAGTGCATGGTCGACCAAATGGGCAACCACTTCAGTATCCGTTTGAGAACTGAACACATAACCTAAAGTTTCCAGCTCGTCTTTCAGTTCTTGATAATTTTCGATAATCCCGTTGTGTACGACAGCAACATTGCCAGAAATATGCGGATGCGCATTGTTTTCTGTCGGTTTACCATGTGTTGCCCAGCGCGTGTGCGCAATACCGAGTGAACCTGTTATTTGAGAATCTACAACTGCTTGCTCAAGATTTGCTACTTTACCGACACGACGCTCACGCAAGACCTGACCCTGACTAATCAATGCCAAACCTGCGGAATCATAACCGCGATATTCTAAACGCTTTAAACCTTCAATGAGGATATTGGTAATACTACGTTCTGCAACGCCACCGACAATACCGCACATAGGAACTTCCTCTTATTTTTTCAATTTTTGTGGACGTTGATAATTTTCTTTAGTGAACTGTTTAGAACGTTCCACAGCTAAACACTGTTCTGCAACATCACGGGTAATGGTCGAACCTGCGCCTACCGTTGCACCATTGGCAATGGTGATAGGTGCAACCAATGAACTATTTGAACCAATAAAGACTTGGTCACCAATAATAGTTTTAAATTTATTGGCACCATCATAATTGCAAGTAATCGTACCTGCACCAATATTGCTGCCTGCACCCACTTCGGCATCCCCTAAGTAGGTAAAGTGGTTGGCTTTGGAGCCTAAACCAATTTGACTGTTTTTCACTTCAACAAAGTTGCCAATATGTACTTCATTGGCCAATATCGCACCCGGACGTAAACGTGAGAATGGGCCAATTTGTGCATCTTCACCTACAATCGCTTGGTCAAATACGCTATACGGCTGAACTTTAGTGCCCGCAGCAATTTTGGTGTTTTTGAGGATGCAGCCTGCACCAATTTCTACGCCATCACCTAGTTCGCAATTACCTTCAATAATCACGTTAATGTCAATGCGAACGTCTTTACCTGCAGTGAGATTACCACGTAAATCAAAACGGGTTGGGTCGATTAAATGCACACCTTGTTGCATCAATTGCTTGGCTTGGAAGTTTTGGAACTCACGCTCTAAGGCAGCCAGTTGCACACGGTCATTTACGCCTTCGACTTCAAAAGCCAATTCAGGTTCCACAGAGGCAACCTCTAAGCCATCGGCAATGGCCATCGCCACAATATCGGTCAGGTAATATTCACCTTGGGCATTGTTATTGCTCAGTTGAGGTAGCCACTCGTGTAATTTGGCATTGCTGACGCAATAAATCCCAGTGTTAATTTCCTGAATTTGACGCTGTGTTTCAGAGGCATCTTTATGTTCAACAATCGCTTGAATTTTGCCGTTTTCACGTACAATACGACCATAACCTGCTGCATCAGCAAGCTTAAGTGTGACTAAGCCAATTTGCGTTTCACGTGAAACGTCGAGCAGCTTTTGTAGGGTTTGCTCTGTAATGCAAGGTACATCTCCCGATAAAATCAGTGATACACCTTCACGTGGTAAAACAGGCAAAGTCACTTGGACTGCGTGACCTGTGCCCAGCTGTTCAGCCTGTTCGACCCACTGTATCTGTTCATGCGCAAAAGCATTTTGAACCAAAGTACCGCCATGACCGTAAATGGTAATAATATGATCGGCTTGTAATTTTTTTGCGGTATCAATCACGTGACCCAAAAGAGGTCGTCCTGCAAGAGGTTGTAATACTTTTGGTAAATTTGAACGCATGCGCGTGCCTTTACCTGCAGCAAGAATAATCACGGTGGTAGACATGTTGAATCCTAGTGATGGCTAAACCAAAGTAAAAGATAAATAAATATATATACATAATGCGGCCCAAAGACCCGCAATAATATCGTCCAGCATGATGCCAAAACCACCGTCGACCTGACGATCAATGACACGAATTGGCCAAGGTTTCCACACATCAAATAGTCGGAATAAGGCAAAACCCACAATTACCCAGCCCCAGCTGATTTGATTGATAAAAATCAGGGGTAAAAAGGTAATCGATTGTCCTGCAAACTCATCCCAAACAATACGACCATCATCATGTACGCCCATAACTTGTGCAGTACGCCCACAGATATATATGCCAACGAGGGACATCATAGCAATGGCAAAAAAGCTTGGACCGAAACCAAGTGCGAACCAAATGGGAATGAAGAGTAGGGCAAAGGCCGAACCAAAGGTACCAGGTGCTTTGGGCAGTAGACCTGAACCGAAGCCAACACCACAGCAGACAATCAGTCGGTCAGTCCAAGACATGGCTTTGAAATTAATCGCGGGTTTGTGCAAAGTGTTGGTATCCATGAAAATGAAGTGAACGATCTACGCCATTCTGTTCAAAGCTTAAGCGGTTTTGGTTGTTAATTTTGCCAATAATATGAATAGGGGTATTCAGCGGTTTTTGCAAAAGCTGCTGATAATTTTGTGGGCTTATTGTAAAGCATAATTCATAGTCATCGCCACCTGCCAAGGCATATTGCCACTGCTTTTGTTGTGGTAATTCGGTTAATGCAGCATCTATAGGCAGTTGGCTGAGTTCAATACAAGCGCCGACCTGAGAGGCTTTGAGAATATGCCCTAAATCTTGTGCCAATCCATCGGAAACATCAATCATGCTTGAAGCCAAGCCTTTGAGTTGTTGTCCAAGTTGACAACGTGGTGTTGGGTAGTCGAGGCGTTGTTTTAAGAGGTGATCGAGATGATCTAAACCAAAAGCGGCATCACCGACTTGTCCGCTGACGCAAATATAATCGTCGACTTGCGCACCTGAACGGGTAATGGCTTGTCCGTGTTCAATCCAGCCTAAGGCGGTAACGGAAATGGTGAGATGGGGACTTTGTGTGGTATCTCCACCGATTAAACTTACCCCAAATTGATCGCAACAATCATACAAACCCTGACTAAACCCTTTGAGCCAATCATGATCAATTTGGGGTAGGCTCAATGCCAGTAAAATACTATGTGGGGTGGCACCCATGGCGGCAATGTCAGATAAATTGACCGCAACCGATTTCCAACCAATCGCATGTGGGTTGGTATCGAGGGGGAAATGTCGTCCAGCGACTAAAGTGTCGGCACAAATGACCAATTGCTGTTGCGGCGGAGGGGTGAGCAGAGCTGAGTCATCACCGACACCTAAATCGACTGCATTTGGACGCGGTCTGTTGAAATAGGTCTCAATAATGGAAAACTCAGCCATACAACAATCGACTCAATATTTTGAATTAGTTGCTTTGTTGCTTTTCTGCTGCACGTAAGCTGTTGGCAAGACGGTCTAATACACCATTGATGTATTTGTGGCTGTCTGCACCGCCAAAGTGTTTTGCCAATTCAATCGCTTCATCCAATACCACACGGTATGGAATTTCCAGATGTTGTTCTAACTCATACGCACCTAAACGTAAGGTAGCGAGTTCAACACCATCTAGGGCTTGAATATCACGATCAAGAACAGGCACCAGTAATGCATCCAATGCTTCATGATTGGCAACCACTTGAGTCAACAATTCATGATAATAGCCGAGATCCACTTTGTGCATGGCATTTTCCACACGGGTACGTGCTTCAATCTCATGTACTGGATTGTGGCTCATCTGCCATTCATAAATACCTTGCACAGCAAAACGACGTGCTTTACGTTTTGCTGCATAAGTTGCTTGAAGTGTTTGCGACATAGCGTTAAATAGCCTTTAACAAGTTAACCATTTCAATTGCAGTTAAGGCAGCTTCACTTCCTTTATTACCTGCTTTTGTTCCAGAGCGTTCAATCGCTTGTTCAATACTGTCCGTAGTCAATACACCGTTAATCACAGGTAAGCCTGTATCTAAACCCACCACGCCTAAACCTTTGGCACATTCGCCTGCAACAAAGTCAAAGTGTGGTGTGCTACCGCGAATCACTGCGCCGAGTGCAATAATCGCGTCATAACCATTCGATGCAGCTAATTTTTTAGCCACAACAGGAAGTTCCCAAGCGCCTGGTGCATGAACAACGGTGATATTATCCTCTGATACGCCATGACGTTTCAATGTGTCAATTGCGCCATCAAGCAAATGCTCAACCACAAAACTATTAAAACGACCGACTAAAATCGCATAACGGCCTTCGCTAGCGAGATGTAATAAACCTTCAATACGGCGAATTGCCATAGCAACCTCGATTATTTCTCTGATGTTGGATCTGCGGTGACGTATTCCACCACTTCTAAGTTAAAGCCTGATAAAGCATTGAAACGTAATGGTGAGCTGAGCAGCTTCATTTTTTCAACGCCTAAATCACGTAAAATTTGTGCACCCACGCCAATGGTTTGGTACTGCTGTGACAATGCAGCATTGGCTTTGCCCTGTTTCGGATTTTTAAGGCTATCTAGGGCAGGGCCCAAGTCTTGCAATTGAGTTTGACCAATCCAGACCAAAACACCACGTTCACTGTTGGCAATTTCTTTTAAAGCGCGGTCTAAATTCCAAGTGGCCGAAGTATCTGCTTTTTTAAGCTTGAGTAAATCACGGGTTGGATTAAAACCATGCACACGTACTGTAGTAACGCCTTCTTTTGGTTCACCTTTGACCAATGCTAAGTGAATGTCAGGATTACCCAGTTCACGGTAGCGATATAAGTCAAAAGTACCATATTCAGTGTCGATGCTTTGCTGATCCAAACGTTCTACGGTTTGCTCATTGGTCATGCGGTAGTGGATTAAATCGGCAATGGTACCAATTTTCAATCCGTGCTTTTCAGCAAAAATTTCTAAATCAGGACGACGCGCCATGGTGCCGTCTTCATTGATGATTTCACAAATCACCGATGCAGGCTCTAAACCTGCCAAACGGGCAAGATCACAACCTGCTTCGGTATGTCCTGCACGGTGCAATACACCACCTGGTTGTGCCATGAGTGGGAAAATATGCCCAGGCTGAACAATATCGGCAGGCTTAGCATGTGCAGCGACCGCAGTTTGAATGGTATGCGCACGTTCTGCGGCAGAAATACCTGTGGTAATGCCTTCAGCCGCTTCAATCGACAAAGTAAAGTTCGTACCGTGTTGTGCGCCATTGGCATCAACCATTAACGGTAAGTTTAATTGCTGGCAACGGTCACGACTTAAGGTCAGGCAAACAAGACCACGTGCGTGTGTGATCATGAAGTTGATATCTTCAGGGCGAACGTGGGTTGCGGCAATGACTAAATCACCTTCATTTTCGCGATCTTCATCATCCATGAGGATGACCATTTTTCCTGCACGGATATCTGCTACAAGCTCTTCGACAGTATTGAGCGGCATCAATCTTCACCTTCTTATTTGTCTGAAACGACATTGAATGAGAGAGATGCATAGTCTAACGGTTTTTTACCTGTTTTGCCTATGCTTATCATTTTCATTGCGTGACTTATGGTTATACACAGTGTCATCAGGCTTGGAAAGAGGCGAAAATAAGGATTTGCAGCGTTGCTGTAGATTGTTTAGGCAATTGAGATGAAATGCAAAATCTGTAAAAAATAAAATTGTATTAGATATTGGGATCATCGTCCTTATCCTTGCCTTCACGTGAACCGACCTGGGTTTTGGGAAAGGCAAGACGTAGGGGTGAGATGATTCATTAAATTCAAGTATAAGTAAATTTCAGTTTAGCGCTCACGAAAGGCTTTTTTGGCTTTGTTGAATGGTTTGATCAGATAATCCAACACCGTTTTTCACACGTTTTCATAGCGACTATTGCGACCGCTAGGGTAATCTCAAACGCTTGTCCTGCTTTATGGTTAAGCTTATCTGAATCGGTGCGAATATAAACCCGATAATAAAACTGATTTTGTTTGACTTCATCGCTTAGGGTATCAGGAGAAATCACTGTGACTTTTCTGAACCGTACGAACCGTACCGAGTTTGTCGCAGACCAACTTTCCTGAGATGAGAATCATCGCTTAGTAAGGGAACATCGAGCGAAGCGAGATCTACATGATGAGTATCATGCTGAGTAAATCAAACGAATTTAGAAAAAGTTCAGGTCGGTATGGCGTTCCTAAAGTCTGGCAACAACTGCAACGAGAAGTTATGTTATTGCGCACTATACGGTTGCTCGATTGATGCAAAAGCTTGAAATACAAGGTGTATTGCATGGTAAGAATAAGCGAGCGACCTGTAACCGAGATGATCAAAAACGAGCAGATGATTTAGTGAAACGTAATTTTACTGCTGATCATCCTGACCAACTGTGGATGAGTGACTTTAGGTATATTCAAACAAATTCAGGTTGGGACTAAACACCTAATCCCTTTTAATTTTATCCATTATATAAATGGATTTTCAATTTCATCCACTTCGGGACGATCTAACTTCACAGGCAAATTGGGGGTCTGTTCCAAAGTCGCAACAACTTCATTTAAAAATGCCTGCAGTGCTTTGGCTGCTTGTAAACCTGCCTGATCTTTGCTGATTTGCAAATTGCCATACATATTGATGCAATCCAAATCATTTTCTAAGGTTAAGTCATGAATCGCATGTGATTCAGTCCCATTTTGAAACGGTTTAAACATTGAATTCACCCTAGAATGAAGGTTGCAATATCCATTATCTTAACCCAGTTTAAGATTTCAACAACTGTAAAATATATTGCAATAAAGCTTCAATCAACTGCTTCACAATTGCATCTTGGGTATTTGCATCAATGCTAGCACCCGATGCTGGACTACTACCCGAGCGTTTAAACTCGGTTTGTAAAGCTTGTAATTGCTCGGCAGATACATCTTCCGCACACTGACTTTCTGCATCCCAATGCGAATAAGCAATTGGTGTATTGGCTTTTACAGCATTTGCAGTCAACGGCAATTTATAGGTATTGCGCTTTTGTTCTTCAGTTAATTGTGGGAATAAATTGATGCCTAACTGTTCTTCTAAATAGCAGACACTCACCACTTGAACCTGTAGCGAGTCGTTATTGGGCGCGTAATAAGCCCCTATCGCGCCTGTTTTAGGCATATACACGGCTTTATACACCGCAGTCGGTACAATAACGCCCTGACCAATGGTTTTTAGACGTTTGGCATTAAAACTAGGCCCCGTAATTACATAGACATCTTGCTTTTGTTTGGTCACCACCGCCCGTGTAGCTTCTTCAAGTTCACGCCAAACCTGCTGATTATTTTTAGGGGCTTGCGGCACCATATTTGCCAAAGAAAAGCTATCAAACTGGGCTGCCAAGTTAGTCATGTCGGCATTTGGTGCCATGTGTCCACGGTCATAACCCGAACCACGATAATCCTGCAAAGTTGCACGATGCTCGGCTTTGACGCGCGGTTCTTCGTGAAAGTTATCTTCACGCGGAATCCGCTGGCTCAAACGCGTAGGCGTTAAGGCTTCTGCCACCCATAACGGGGTTTTAGATACCCCTGAATACATCACATTAAAGTCATTAAAACACAGCGGATAGCTGTCTTTTTTCAGGCTGTTTTTCAGTAAATAGGGCGGCGTTTCCCGATAAAACTGAGTTAAGCAAGCATTATTTCCTGTGCTCGGCACCAGTGAAGTCCACTGACTAATTTTTTCTTGACCAAAAGCAATCACAAAACTGCCTGTTGCTACTACACCGAGTAGCACTTTCAGGCTGTTTTGATTGAAAATTTGAGTCCAAATATTGTTGGAATTGCGCCGTTTTCTTGCCATAACCGTTACTGTGACTTCGCTCTAAATCCGCAGAGTTTGCCTGAGCTTAACAATCCACTCACAGCTTGTATATGAAGCACCTCTTGTTCGCCTAACAATTAAACAAAACCCGCGCCATAACACCACAAAAGCCACACACAGCCTGAGTTTTAAGCACTTTTGACATCAGTCTAGATCAAGTTTGGTAGGTTTGATTGCATCCGTTTCAGCGAATCTGCCAAGCTAAATACACCTTCAAGACATCGCCTAGCGGCACCTAAGCACATTACGATGTTCTCGCTAGGTGTGATTGACGATTTAAATTGGTTTTAACTTTATTTTTACGATTTTTGATGGAGAAATACATGCGTTTTCATCTTTGTGCTTGTGCTTGTGCTTTGGTCAGCAGCATCAGCATTTCTACCTTTGCCGAACCACCCATTCAGGCAGGTGATACTTTGGAAAGCTTATCTAAGGTAAAAATAAGCACCACGATTAATGGACAAGCAGGCTCACTACAAGAATTAATTGCCAATGGTCAAATCCGGATTGTAACGAGTGCAGATGCAAATTTAACGAATCCAACAGAAAATATGGCGCAACAACCTGCAAACCAAATTACCGCCGAACAAGCCAATCTGGCTCAAGAAAATACGCCTATGACGATGCCTGTCGGAACCGAATCTGAACCGCAACACGCAGCGCAGGCTAAACAGATGAGCGAACAACACATACAAGCCCCGTCAGTTCCCTTATTGTCATCTTCAGCCGACTTACCTGTAAATGTTGGAGATGATGTGGATGTCACCGCAGAAGCGCTTAATGCTGCACCACCAAGCCCTGCTGCATCTGAACAGGCAGCAGTCAATCTGCCCACGACTAAGCGGCTTGAAACCACAGCACCTGCAGCACAGGATACAGATATAAACGATATAGATTTAAATCATGTACCGCAAAATGATACGGAAAAATAAGATCTGTTTAAGACCAATCTTGAGCTAAAAATAAAAAACCAGCACGATGTAATGCTGGTTTTTTTTAAGCTGTTGAGTGATTTTAAATTTCGATTTGACTACCCAATTCCACCACACGGTTGGTTGGAATTTGATAAAAATCACTCACTGGACTGGTATTGCGCTGCATTGAAATAAACAGTTTTTCACGCCACGGTGACATACCATCACCCACCGTATGCACAATCCGATCACGCGAAATAAAGAAGCTCATTTGCATCATATCGAATTCAAACCCAAGCTGCTCATAAGCTTGTTGCAAGGCATTTGGAATATTCGGCTGATCTTTAAAACCGTAATACATGGTAATCCGATAAAAACGATCATCCAGTTTTTCGACTTGAATCCGATCTTGCTGCGCCACAAATGGAATATCACGCGTGATAACCGTTACCATGATATTACGTTCATGTAACACCTTGTTGTGCTTAATATTATGCAACATGGCATGCGGCACAATATTGGGCGTACCTGTCAGGAAAATCGCATCGCCAGGGACAAATTTGGTTTCATTGCCCAAACTAACACTATGAATGAATAGGTCTATCGGCAAAGCATCTTTTTCCAAACGATTGAAAACCAATGCACGACCATCTTTCCACGTCATTAAAATGGTATACATGATGGCACCAATTAAAATTGGTACCCAGCCACCCGCTACAATTTTGAGTGAGGTCGAGGCCACAAAAATCAAATCTAGAGTTAAAAATGGCACTGCAAAAAGGGCAACTTTCCACATTGGCCAACGCCAAAAACCATAGGCCAACACTGAAATTAGGATAGTGCCACACAGCATGGTCATGGTCACTGCCACGCCATAAGCACTGGCAAGATTGGCACTATTTTCAAACAGTAAAATTAAGATCAGCACTGAAATAAATAAGGCCCAGTTAATGAACGGCAAATAGATTTGACCACGCTCGACATCCGACGTATGGCGTACGGTCAGGCGCGGTAAATAACGCAATTGAATGGCCTGATTGACCATTGAAAATACTCCTGTGATCACCGCTTGAGAAGCGATCACTGCGGCAGCCGTGGCTAAACCAATCATCGGGTATAAGCCCCATTCAGGCACCAACATATAGAACGGATTTTCAATTGCTGCAGGGTTGCGTAGCAATAATGCGCCTTGTCCCGCGTAATTCAATAACAAACAAGGTAGGACAATCAAAAACCATGCAAGCCGAATGGGCATCCGCCCAAAATGTCCCATATCGGCATAGAGTGCTTCGCCACCCGTCATGGTCAAAATCACCGCGCCCATGGTGAGAAATGCAACAAAGGGTTGCTCTACTACAAAGTTAAACGCCCAATGTGGACTGACCATGGCCAATACAAACGGGGTTTGGATAATACTGAGCAGCCCTGCACCACCAATGGCTAAAAACCACAGCAAAGTCAGTGGGCCAAAAAATTTGCCCATAGTGCCTGTACCATGACGCTGCACAATGAACAGTCCCGCCAAAATACCAATTGAGAGCGGCACGAGCCATTGATTAAAGATAGGAGTGGCAATACTTAGTCCTTCAATGGCAGACAATACTGAAATAGCGGGGGTGATAATACCATCGCCAAAGAACAGGGATGCGCCAATAAAGCCAAGTGCGATCAGGAAGATTTTTTTGTCTTCGGCAATGCGAGTGGTGCGCAGGTTCAATGCCAATAATGACATGATCCCGCCTTCGCCATTGTTATCGGCACGCATAATAATGGTGACGTATTTAAAGCTGATGGTGAGCATCATGCACCAGAAAATTAGGGATAAAATTCCCAATACACTGGCTTGGGTAATTGCAAGATGCGCCGTTAAAAAAGTTTGTCGGAAGGCGTAAAGTGGACTGGTGCCAATGTCCCCAAATACAACTCCGAGTGCAGCCAAGGTAATGACGGGTAAGGCTGCTTTTTTTGCAGTACTTTGCATAGGTGTCTTCGATTTAGACGGTATTTTTGAGAATCATAGCACTACGCTGAAAATTTTTCTCTAAATCAAATGTTTCAACTTGGCTTTGTACTATTTTTTGGTTATTATCCACCGCCTATGGTGAGGTGTCCGAGTGGCTGAAGGAGCACGCCTGGAAAGTGTGTATACGTTAATAGCGTATCGAGGGTTCGAATCCCTCTCTCACCGCCAAATTCTAAGGAATTGCAATCCAACGCAATGAATAAAGACTTAAATCTAAAGGGTTTAGGTCTTTTTTATTGTCTATGGCAAAGAAGTGCATTCCCCTGCAATCGTTGGTATATTGTTGGTATAAGAGTTGGTATGAAAACAATACCAACGCATTTATACCAACAAAGGGGTATAGCAACATGCTCACTGATACAAAGATTAGACGCTTAAAGCCTACTCCAGATAAGAAGACCCCAGACAAATATAGTGACGGTAATGGTCTGCAGCTCCATATATTCCCTACTGGTCGCATGACTTGGATCTTCGCATATCGCTTTAGTGGGAAACAAAAGAACCTGACCCTAGGCTCATATGAGTTTATGAGCCTAGCACAAGCTAGAATAAAGCATTTGGAAGCACGAGCATTACTTGCAAAAGGTATTGACCCAGCTGAACAGAAAAAGCAGCAGAAATCCAAAGCAACAGAGAACACCTCATTTAAAAGCTTAGCGCTTGAATGGATGGAAGGTCGAAAAGGCTTTGTTAAAGAGCCTACATATTTACGAGATCTATCTGTCTTTGAAAAAGACCTTTTCCCTTATCTCGGTAAAATACCTATCGACCAAATCAAGGGAAAGGACATTTTGGAATGTGCACAACGTATAGAAGCTCGCGGTGCTCAAGAAATGGCTAAGCGATCCATTCCATTAGCAGGTCGAATATTTAGATATGCCATACGGAAAGGCTTAATTGAAAATGACCCGACCCCACATCTACACGAGGCATTAAAGCCTAGAAAAGTTAAGAACATGGCTCGACTTGATATATCAGAGTTTCCAGATTTCTTGCATCGTATGGATCGATATCATGGCAACATTCTAGTGAAGACAGCACTCCAGTTGATAACACTAACATTTGTTCGAACAGCAGAACTTCGGATGATGGAATGGGAAGAAATTAATTTTGAAACCAAAGAATGGCGTATCCCACCTCACAAAATGAAGATGGCTTTACTGCATATTGTTCCACTTTCCAGCCAAGCTATTGAGCTACTGGAAAGCCTAAAGCCATTAACTGGGCACAAACAATACGTTTTTTATAATCATAGTACAGGCAAGCCATTAAGCAGTAATGCTCTGTTAAGCGCGATTAGGACTATGGGCTACATGGGCAAAATGACAGGTCATGGTTTTAGAGGGTTAGCGTCGACAACATTACATGAACAGGGATATCTGCACGATGCGATTGAAGTACAACTGGCACACAAAACTGGTAACGCCGTATCCCAAGCATACAACCATGCACAACACCTACAGTATAGAACCAAAATGATGCAGGAATGGGCAGATTTTATAGATAGCTTGAGGAATAATATTATCCCATTCCCAAACGAGAAGCGGGCTTAAGTATATAAACATATTTCAAATTACTTACTCATTGGAAGTGAGTATATTTTTGCTATAGTTGATTTGCTAAGTCTAGCTCGACGGAGCGAAAGTCGGACACCCAATCCGATTGGCTTAGCTCTTATTTATGGGAATGCCGTGGGAAGCAAATGAAAAAACCGAAGCCACAAGCTCTCTTAGAAAGATTACCTTTTCCAGAACTACGTACATTATCGCTATTAAGCAAGTTCCTGCCTGAAGAAGAGCAGCTAAAACATGAAGCTGAAGTTAAAGCTCATAATGATGCTGTAATAGAAAATCTGAAGGAGTTAACTTTTATAAAATTGTTTTTACTGATGAAATATCATGATATTGATCCAGCAGATCCTAATCACTGGCTCTTGTTAGCCACAAAGTTAGCTCAACAATATGAGCCTGGCTTTCAAATGCAGTCTGCACCTTCTGGTAGGTCAAATAAATGGGATTTCGTAAATCTACTAGGCCTTTTCACTCTAGTTGAATACATTTGCGAGAGTAAAAAAAATTGCTCCGTCAGCAATGCTTGTAACATCATTAACAATCAATATCTGCCAGATCTTAAATCTTCCAAAAAAACATTAGAAAATAAATATCTAGATGCCAAAAATAATAAATTATTAGTCAAATGGTATGGCATTGCTCTAAGTGTCGATCAAATCCAAGGTAATTTTTCAGTAAGGAATATGATTTTAAAAGAAGCTTTTGGGATAGAAATTTAGTATCCCGATAACTCTCTTCTCCCCTATTTCTGGGATATTCAAAAAATTAAAACTAGCCCTATCAAGCCGATGCAATGAACTGCAACGGCTATCTATTTTTCTCAATAAATAGGATGGGTGAATATGTCATCTCTTAATAATGCAGACCAGTTTTTACGTATCAAGGACCTTGCTAACTACCCAGCTAAACAAGCGACTAAACACACTTATAAAAGCGGTATTAGCAAAGGCAAAACCAAAAATATAAACGCTCGCCCCGCCTCCAAAGGATTAATTGGTGTGTCAGATAAAACAATCTGGCAATGGGTTAAACGTGGTGAATTTCCTGCGCCAATCAAATTGAGTCCTACCGTTACAGTGTGGCGTCTTTCTGAAGTCCAAACATGGATGAAAGAAAAAGGGCTGGAGGCATAATCATGAATGTTTCGTATGCCCCAACAGTGCTTACCCAGTCATCTTCTCAAATTAATATTGACGGCGATGTTATTAATCAGGATCAATACAGTCGTTATTGCTTGAATGATTTACATAAGGCAAGCGGTGGAGAAGAAAAGCATGCACCTTATCGTTTTATTCGAAATGAGCAAACTCAAGAGTTAATTCGAGAAATTGAGCAGTCACCAAATTTGGTGAGTGCTTGCGAAGTAATAAATGGTGGAAATGGTCGTGGCACATACGTTGTCAAAGAATTAGTTTATGCATATGCCATGTGGATTAGTGCGGCCTTTCATCTCAAAGTCATTCGTATATTTGATACAGCGATCACCCAAAAACCTCAACTACCCCAATCATTCGCTGAAGCACTCCAGTTAGCAGCAGATCAGGCACGAAAAATCGAGCAAGATAAACCTAAAATTGACTACTACGAAAAGATTGTAGTCCGTGACACCTTGCTTAATGCAACGCAAGTTGCTCAAAAACTTAGTATCTCAGCAGTATCTCTAAATAAACACCTTGAAGAGCTAGATGTATACAACAGGTCCATAAAACGCTGCCGTGTTTTCCAGCAATGGTTCGTAGATCAAGGATTAGGGCTACTTAAGCAAACCGAACTTGGCTACTCTCAGCCAATGTTCACTTTGAAAGGCGAAGCATGGGTAATTGAAAAACTGATAAGCGAGGGTGCTATTTCATGAGATTTAAAATTATTTTTTTAATAGCCCTTCTCAAACTAAAGCGATTCGGCTATATTGATTCTGTTCGATGCAAAATCATCGAATCAGCTTTGGTCGGCTGTTTATATCTAGGCGCACAGTCCGCTATCAGGGCTTTTTTTGTGCGTAATCCTTCCGCATCTGCGTCTTATGGCAGGGCTGAAGGGGGACACTTTCGAGTGTGCGAGTCACCTAGATTACTCGTCGACCAACCCCCTTTTGCTTTGCCACCATATCTCTTGGTCGTGATAATTGGCAAAGCTTCTAATAATCTAGGAGCGCATTCATCATGAACGCTAAAGTACAAATTCAATTTCCAGAACAATTAATTCCTTTTTACAGTGTCACTGATATTATCAGTGCTTACTCAATTGCATCTGAAGCTGCCACACAGCTTCGAACTTTAGCTAACCAAATCAACAAAGCAACGGCTTTCGTTAAAGCATTTGTACAAGAAAATGATAGAGCCGACTCCTCTGCTTTTGCTGAACTAGAAAATCTAATCATAATTTCCCAGCAGCTTGCTAATAGCCAGGCAGACACTTACATGCGTGAACTTAACAGACATACGCATAAGCCTGATGATCAGTACGGTGCTGGGGATCTGTTCGATGCTTACTCTCTTGCTCATGAAAATACATCATGGCTTGAGACCATGTTTTATCAAATTAAAGATGAAGTCGAAGTAGTCAAAGAAACTATCAAGCAGAGTACTCATGGCGCCGTCTTTGGGACTCTTGAGCACTTAATTCATATTGCTGCTTATTTAGCAGAGAGTCATAGCAACACTTTCGATGTTGAACGCGAAAAGTATGAAGCAGAATGGGAGGCTACTAAAAATGGATAAGCCTTCTATCCCATCAAAGCAAACTCAAGAACAACTAGAGCCTGTTGTCGATCAGACAGCAATGCCTCCATCAGCTGCATATGTTGAATCAGTACATATTACTCCAGAGCGTCTGTGGAATGCCGTATTGAAAAATCATTATCAGCAAGGAGGGCCTAGTGAGCATTGATGCAACACGCTGGGCTTGGACTGCTCCAGTAAATAACTCTTCACAACGTCTCGTTCTGCTTTCATTAGCGGATCGAGCAGGTGAAGAACATACGGCTTGGCCAAGCATAGAGCGCCTGGCCAAAGATACTGTGCTGGACAAAAAAACAGTTCAAAAAGTTATTCTAGATTTAATCGACTTTGGTCTGATTAAAGATACTGGCGACCGTACGGGACCTACCAGACGTGTTCGCGTTCTCAAACTCAACGGCGTCAAAGGTCGCGAGGAATGCAACCAAAATCAGAATGATTCTAATACACCCAAAAACGGGAACATTAAACAATCCCAAAAACGGAATGATTCCAAAAATGGGAATGATCCCGAAAACCGGACGTTGAACGATCCCCAAAACGGGGTACAGAATCTATCAGGGAATCTACCATTTAATCTCTCTCAAGAGCATGACTGGACTCCTGATGTAGATCAGCTGTCAACAAAGATAAAAATGGCAGGGTATGGGAATAGTCTTGACCTGATCTTTGGTTTGCCTAGTTTTGAGTTCGAGCTTAGTGCATTTAACTCTCATTTTGACAGTCAGGCTCTATCTGAAGGTAAAAAGCTTCATAAGTTCACAGCCTGGATCGTAGATAAGTTTGAGCGCTACAAAAAGCAGAATCCTGAATATGGCATTCAGTCTCTGGCCGAACAGCAAGCTAATACTGCTCAACCATTTCTTAATTTACCGACCAAGCCTAAAAGCCTATTAGGAGGTCCTCAATGAATACGCCTATTCATAATCTACAAATTGAACAAGCTGTACTTGCAGCACTGATGACTGTTTCAAACTCGTATAGCCAAGTTGAGAACCTGCTTACTGAAGATGATTTCCATGCTACACGCCACAAACTGATTTTTCAGGCCGTGGTTGATCTGGATTCGAAGAATTCACCATATGACGCCGTATTAGTAAACCAGTGGTTAGAAACGCATAGCTATTCTGAAGCCACTGGAGGTGAGCAGTATATTATGCAGATTTTAGGTGATGCACCTTCCAGCTTTTATAATCTGGTGTCTTATGCTGAGAAATTGAAAGATCTTACTACATGCCGGCAAGTTGAAGCCGAAGCAATGAAAGTGATTAGTCAGGCTCGAAACCTAACTGTTAGCCGTGGTGAGCTGGTCCAGAATGCGCAAACTGCTTTTGCAGATCTGAATACTGAATCGGGAAGTGAATCCCTTTTTCATATCCATGATGCTGCATCCAATACATTTCTTGAGATGCACCGAAAGATTGAAGCTGCACTTGCTGGCAATTCGATGATTAAAGGAATCCAGACCGGTATATATGACTTAGACAAAAAGTTAGGTGATGTCGAACCTGGATGTCTAATGGTGGTGGCTGCACGGCCCGCGATGGGTAAGACTACGATGCTCCAGCTCATTGCAAACAATGTAGCAGTCATACAAAAGAAGCCTGCCCTGATCATGTCTGGCGAAATGCCAAAAGAACAGATCGCTATGCGTCTCTGTTGCGCGATTGCACCGGCAGATATTGGAGTAGTACGCAATTCCCCTCACCTGCTACCTAAAGAGGAATTTACAGCATATACAAACGCCGTTGTGATGCTTCAAAAAGTACCAATGCAGATCAATGATACTTCCCGTCCATCTATTGCAAATATCAGGGAGTCTATCCGTAAAGTAAAACATCAGTATGGCTCTGTCGGTGTGGTTCTGGTTGATTATCTTCAGATCATGAAGACAACAAAGCAATTCGCCCGGGAGGATTTAAAGATTGCTTATTTTACCGGTGAGCTGAAAGCCATGGCCAAAGAGTTTGATTGCGTCATTGTCCTTTTATCTCAGCTCAATCGTGAGTTAGAGAAGCGACCAAACAAAAGACCAATGATGTCGGATCTACGTGAATCAGGTGCAATTGAACAAGATGCCGACCAAATTATTTTTTTGTACCGGGACGAAGTTTATAACAAAGAATCCCAATACCGAGGTATTGCCGAGGCTATCGTAGGGAAGAATCGTCATGGCGAATCAGGTACAACATATATGCATGCTCAACTAAAATATTGCCAATTTAGTAATTTGGATCCTGAAGCACTTAATGAAATTCAAGGAGTAAAAATTAATGTTGCATAGCATTGATTACACCACAAGCCAGAAGGCAGCAGCTGCTCGATTCATCAACTTAAGAACAAAAAAGAAAGTTAAAGAATTTATTGTAAAACAGCGTGGTTACAAGTGCCCTGATTTTAACCGCATGATTTTAGACCTTTGCAAACTTGGCTGGACACACGAAAAGATTGCGTTTGTCTTGCCAGTCGCGAATGCCTCTACAGTTAGTGAATGGGCACGAGGTGGAATGCCAAACTTTGAGAACGGCGAAGCATTTATAGAACTATGGAAAAGTGAAACAGGTATAGATAGGATTCCACGCAAAGGTGAATGGCAAAGCTACAAATATGAAATTGGACAATTAAACCTGCTGTAATTTCTCATTTACCTAATAAGACTCATATCAAGGCCAGCTTGCGCAAAAAAGAAATGGAGAGACCGAAACGGCGCATATCGGGAAAATAACTGAGATTAGAACCGATGTGCTGCAGTTGCTATAGCTCAGATGTTAACTAGCTAGGAAGTGCTCTTTTTACTCTTAGCCTTCCTAGGCTGCTTAACCTTATCTGCAGGCTTACGAACAGACTTTAGATTTAATACACAGTGTCTTACCTTATATCCACTCAAACCAGAGTGTGGGTGTACTTGCGTACTATAAAAAAGATTAGTGTCTTTATCTGGCCAAGTTAATTCAAGATCTTCCAAATTTGTATTACGAGCTGGATCTTTTCCCGCACTTTCTAGCTCTGTGTACCATGTTTTTAAAATTTTATTTGTCGAATAAGTAGTATTAACAGCATAAATTAATACACCACCACATTTTTCATTTTTTTCACCAGTAGAATAATCCTCTAATAATTGCTTAAATCCACCATCAATTTTTGTGACACCACTCCATATTTTAGATTCCCCAAACCATTTATATGGATAGCCTGCTAGTTCTACATGAATATCTACATGACCATTTTCAAATTTATCATGAGCAGCATCATAACTTAAGATTTTCAGATCCCTAACTATTTGAGTATTAATATCATCCTCGAATACTTTTAGCGCCTCTTTATTTGAATCATTTATAGGATACTTTTGAGCTATGATCTTTCGACTAGCCTGTATCTCTCTTAAAATTTCATCTAAATCAGAATAAAGAAAATCTACAAATTCTTGATAAGACTTTGGATTTAATCGAGTCATCAATTTAATAACTCTAGGATCTAATAAGCCTGGATTAGTGAGCATGTAGATTACTCACAAATAATTGAGATGGGGAGAAATACGTTAATACCTGCTGGTTAAACTCTTCTGCGGTTAATACATCACCATTCAAAGGATGTATATATTCACCAGTAGATATTGAATCTAAGATTTGTCTCACATCATCAAAGTCTGCAACTGTTTCGAACCTATTAACTGCAAAATTATAAGCCTCAAACTTTTGAGTCAGAACATTGATATTATTTTTTGTTAGAAAAAAAACAGCACTATAAAAGATATCTTCTGAAGTCGAGGGATCTACACGCTTGTAGAGATCTACAAAAGTTAGATGACTTTTCTTAGAAGGGGCAATTGAAACGTAATCAACCATATTAAGACACGCACTCAGCATTTCAGTTGAAACGTCTTTCAACTGAATTTCCAATCTTTGCTTTAGCTCTGTCAAATATTGAGAGCGTGTCATTGTAAAATTACCTTAATGTTAAAAGCTTATTGAGAACAAATTCAATATCTTCATAAGATCGACTACCTATTACAAATGCATTGTAAAGATGGCTACCATTAATATTATTTAAAGCGTTATAGCTACTATTTAATGAAATTTCTATATTTCGATCATAGTATTTTTTACTAATCCGATACGGTGTAATTGTTTCATCAAGTTTCACACCATCAACTTCTGTATTTTTTAAGCCATTAACACCAGACTCATGATATATAACTTGTCTGATATCAACGCTATCCCCACGTAATTTTTCATGATGAGCTGTACCTTCAGTAGTTGTAAAATAAATTTCCGTTACACCACTGATCTTATCAACAGCTTCATCATAAAATTCTTGAATGCATGGAAATAAGTCTAATGGGGCTGCTAAGAAATTATATTTTTGCATGATTTCTAGGCCTAATTCTCTTTTAATGAAATGAGAAAAATTACTATGAATTACGTTAAGTTCATTCCTTGGCATAACTCTAGCCAAGTCTACTAGAATAATTAATAGACTACGCTCCTCATCGATTATGACTGAATCAAAACATCTTAATTCAGTAGTTTTGAAGCCAAAAACAGAGCTATATAATCCACTGATACTATCTTTTAAATCATCTGTGTCAATTTCTTGCCTAACTGTTAATTCTCGCACTTGAGAGAATTGATATGAAATTATGAGGTCATCACGGATATCGTGTTTTTGAAATGGATAAAAAGTCCTTTTATTAACTTGTAATTCAGCCTCAGAATCTGGCTGATAATTTTCAAAAATCGCATCTAATTTTTGCTTAATCTCAGTAATATTTTCTACACTTTGGTAAATGGTAAGAAATTTATCATCAAATAGAATATGCTTATCAACTGTATCTGATATTTTTTCCTGTAACTTTTCTAATTTTTCTAAATCATAGATAGATGATAATTTTTGTTGTAAGTCAGAGAATTTTCGACCACTTAAGTTCCTACCGACAGTCTTAAAAATTTTTTGAAACTCTTTCAGAGACATAGCCCTTTCTTCAGCAATATCCAAAGTAGATGCTATTACTTCACGTACATCATCTGTGTCTTGTTTTTGATCACCAGTCATTTTAAGTTAGATACCCTAAAAATTAGAATTAATTTAAAAATTAAATCATACATTCACAGCAACCAATTTATATAATTTTTCTCTAAATAATATTGTAAATATAAGCATCTCTTAGTCGTTTAAATCTTGACTATATCGTAAAACTATCAATTAAATTTTGATAGTAAAAAGCTATAAATAAAAAAATAACCAGATAAAACTATTGACAAGATTTAGCTATTTTTAGCTATAAGTAGCTGTAGTTTAGTTATTTTGTTTTGACATTATTACAGACAAATATTTAGCAAAATATTTCACTTGGTTGTGTAACGGTTTTCAAATTCCCGTGTAACACTTTTAAAATTCCCGTGTAACAGAACCCGAAAAAGTATGTATCGAACATGAAAAAAAGCTCAAAAAAGTATGTATTGAACATGGGCCTTTGTATGTATTGAACATAACTTTTCCTGAGTAACGGTAGATGTGAGCATTATTTGATCAATGTTTCAGGTTTTCTATTCAAATAATCATTAACACTGGCTTAATCAGTTCTCGAAATTTGAGACTTGCAAAATCTATCACTATTAAGCATGTAATAAAGAACACCTGCCGTAATCGAATACATATAAACTTAATTAATTTTAAACTTCATAGGCTGAAAGTCATCGATATGAACTTTTTTTGCCTTCAACAAATCCTCTCTTTGGCCATCCACAACCAAGACGGCGCGCTTAACTTGAACTGTCCAGGTACGATCAGCTGCACACATAGTCTCTGATTCGATAAAGACATTACCAAATGCTTTACCTTGGAGGTTTTGTATATCGCCGTAAGTTATTACATTCTCTGAAGTCCCCTGCACTCTACCGGCTTTATCCTTTGCCACAAGGTCTAAATACAGTTTGTCATAGGTTCCAAGAAAATCATGGATCGTTACATCCACCACTGCGGAACAGATCCCAGAGTTCACATAGCTGGTCTTAGAATGTTGAAGTGTAATTGGAGTGGCCATAACAATAGAACTGCATAGATATGTCATTAGCCCAAGTAGTCTTTTCATGCATCAGTTCCTAATTATTTAATTCAACAATTTCTTTTGCTAATCCATAGACCAAATCTAACCCCTTCAAATCATACTTATATGATGCATATTTATTATCTGATTTGATTGAATAGTTAAAGCGATTTGCTTTTAATAAGCTCGCTATAAAACTATTTGTTTTAGCCGAAGGTGTAATAATGGTGCTAGGCAATGTCTGCATTGGCTTTCCATCTATACGATAATTTACTTCAAATAAATATTTATTAGACTTAACAAAATTTTCTCTATCAAAAAGAACCATCGTTCCTTCTGGAGCAACATGCATAGCAAAACGATTATCTTTGGATAGGATTAAGCAATCTACAGTTGGCAAACCTTTAATGATTGTTTTGGAGCACCCCATGTACCAAAACAGATTGTCCTGTAACCCAATATAAGCATAAGTAATTTTATTTTTAGTATTTTTATAATCGGTAAATACTGAACCGTCTTGAATTAAATATTTTTGCATATCTGGACTGATCATATTTTCACTGGAATAAACTGTTGAGCAAAAGACTATTGATAGCAAAGCAATACTAATTTTCACACGATGTCCCTTTAGAATTCGATAGTTATAAATTTAAGCCACCTTCGTACACACTTGTATAACATAATCTAAAAATTAAAAAAGGAGCCGAAGCTCCTAATTTTATTCCGATAAATCCCACCAGTAACTATTACCTAGGTTCTCCAGGCGCTGCTGTGTTCTTGGTAAATAATCAGGATCAATCATATTCTGCATTTTGGAATACAGCATTCGATCTACGACCAGCTTACTGTACCAAAGATTCTGCAATGGAATATTACTCTTAAGGGTATTAGCTACTTCCATCATCCGGGTAGATTCTTTTCCCTCAATGATGTTATTCCCCATACCAGTCAGCAGCATACCCAACTTCATGCTCTGGCCTAATAGTGGTCCGCTGATAAAGTCGGATGCACTTCTACCAGTAGGATCTGAAAGCGCAGACATAATATCGCCCAAGAAGGAAAGCCCACCACCTTTGAGCATAGATTTGCCAAAGAAATCAATAGTAAATACAGGCTCTGGATTCTTACCATTGGCCAAGTTCTGAGTCTGAACGATCAATGCCCCTGCTAAAGTTTGATAAGCTAATAGCGAAGCCAGGAACGTCACTCTGCTCTTAATATCTCCTTGGGCAAAGGCACGGTGACCAATACGGAACATATAAGCCAATGGAAAGCCCTTAAACTGAAATAATGTACGCCCTAATTCCCCTTGAATAGTACCAGCCTCACCTAAATTGATAATGCTACGCTCCCGTACACCAGCTTCAATAATTGCCACAGACTCTTCGTTAAAGATATGCGTCTGATACTTCATTGCAGCCTTGTAGCGAAAATCAGCAATCGCATTAGCATTGTCCTGCTTATCCAATGGTAAAAACTGCTTAATCACATCATCTGGCGCGTTAAAGAAATCATTCTGAGTTAATACAGCGGTTCCATCTTCACGCTTACTTGGCTCCAGCTGCTGCCATAACTGCCAATCACGCTCAGTAATACCATTCCCTTGTAGAATCTTTAGATCATCAGCACCGAGATCTTTCCAATCTGTTTTACGAGTCATTTCAGCAAGCTTATTCATGTGCACCAAATTAAGCGCTCGTTTCGCTCCAGCAGTGACGGCGTTTAATCCTGACACTTTCATAGTCATTGCAGCAAACGCCTGCATCCTTGCGTTAAATCGACCTGACTTGGTAGCACTACTAACAATATCAGCATCACCAAACCGTGTCATGGAACCAGCCATTTCACTAATACCTAAACCAAATCGCAATGCTTCATCGCGTGCAGCACCCTGTTTCAATTGCTTCATGTATTCAGGAAGAATGGATTTGGTATAAGACAAGCCCAGCATATTGGCTACTTTCTTCATGCTGGCATGATCACCAAAGGTCGTTAATGTGGTGCCACCCAATTTAGATGAAACCATTAAGGCACGAAGACCACCCATAACATTCCCCAGAGTTGAATCAATTGCTCGGGTATTAGCATCCAAAGTGTTGTACATCGACATGGCACGATGAGCCTGCTTATCAATCTCACCGTGTTTCATGCCGTTCTGTGGATCTGCTTTTAGTTTGATCTTGGCTTCATCCAATAGCGACTCAAATGTATGGCGAGGATTGGAACCAAGATTCTGCATCATTGCTACTTCAGTACTCATACGCTGAGTATGATTTTTCAGAATCTCATGAAAGCCTGCTTCATCATAAGTTCCATATTTCTTTTGATATGCCAGCCATGCATCACCATCCTTGAAATGCAAAGCACGTGATTCCTGATGACGATTTGCCATTTTCGAACGACCACCTACAGGCGATGCACCTGTTTTAGCCTGTTTATTCAGTACCGATAAATCTTTATTAGCGCCGTTGGTTGAAATGGTCTTGTAAATATCCTCGAGCATGGATTTAAGTTCCAGCTCATCCATCAGTTCACCGGTCTCTTTGACATATTGATTCCGATCCAGTCCTGCCAATGCATCATTCACCCATTCGGATTGATCGGTTAAGGCAACCTTCTTTTGATCGTGTGAAGTCATAAAACCGAAGTTATCGAGCTTTTTGATATTCCCACCAGCACGGTTAAAAGCTAACCGCATTTCCTCTAGGACGGTGCTCACATCTTTGGCCATTGCTGTTATTTCTGGATTATCAGACTTGCCACCAAACATGACTCGGATAATATCGTCAGTCATTGCCTTGTTCACTGACATTCCAAAGCGCTCTTGAGTCTTAGTGAATACATCAGCAACCAATGACATCCATCGACTGTGTAAGGCTTGAGATTGCTTCTCTATAGATTGGATACCACTTTGATCTGAGAAGTATGCAATTTTCCGCATTAAAGCCTGAACTGGATTTAATTTAGGATGGTTATAAATTTCATTCTGCACCTGCGCCTTAATGACAGCATCTCTGGCAATATTTTGATTATTCTTGGCAATCTGTACGGCGAGATCTGAAGCTGTTTTCTGAGCAATGGCTTCCGCACGCTCAGCAGGACTTTTGAAAATCCAATCTGCATCAGTTCTAGCCAACGTATTTTGTGCTCGAATATACAGTGATGAAATGCGATTACTATCAGCTGCACTGAGTCTTTTTTTTCCTAATGCTTTTGCAACTTGTTCTCTACATTCAGCTCTCATGCTGCTTCACTCCCAAATCTTAATGCGCAGCTAGCCAATGCTTTCACTGCCTGAATTTCGTCTTTTGCGATTTCTTCTTGCTCTTTGACATAGTCCAGTAAATCACGGGATGACATCGTCACAATTTCTTCATCCCCATTTTCATCCAGACGAGTAAAAGTTACTTCCATGTCGGGATCTGCTTCCAGAATTGAAACCGCTTCCCTTCCATCTGCCGTGTCAGTGAATGAACCGTACTCACCTTTACTGGACTTGGTTAAGTCTGGTGCACCATCGACTTTGACCTTACCTGGCTTCCAGAACTCCCGCTCTAATGCCTGAGCAGCCTTATGCTGTACTGCAGTTAGTTCAGCACTATCTGCTTTACCATTTGCAGGATGAGCAAACAGGTCTTCGCCATTACGTGTAGCCTTTACTGGGCTAATAGTGCCGTCCTGATTGACTTGCCGCTGAAAAGTTGTATTAGAGGTCTTATTGTGTAGCTCTTGAATGATGCCCCCATCATCCGTTGATCGCTCTCGTTTAAGGTAGTTTTGCGACCTGGTGGGAGTCCAGTTATCTATTCCGGCAGTAATTGCATTTTGCGGAACATTTGAACCTGGTGTTCTGGCATTAAGATCCAAAGTATTCGGCTCAGGATCTGTAACAATAACTCTTTGCTGTTCAGGTACGAATTGTTGAAGATCGGCGTCTAATGTGTCCAAAGTACGATTAGCACTATTACCAGGCCCAGATAAATCAACCTGAGGTTCAACATACGGCGTCCGGTAAGCACCGCCATTAGAATATTGATAATGCGCCGTAGCCTTGAGGTATTCCAGATCCTCTTTAGTCAATGGGGAGGATAGAGCATCAAACTCTTCCTGGAGTGATTTAACACTATGTTCATCTGCACTGAACACAAAAGGCATTGCCTCAATTTCAGCATCAGATTGGGACTTGTATGCAGGAGGTGCCGCTATATCAGACTCAAACTCTGGAAACTCTGATTCACTTCCACGGACTTCGGTAGACCGCGCTGTGGTTTGTGCCCCCACATCACTATAAAGACTGGCTATTTCATTCCAGCGTTTCTCGTATTTGGCCTTTACCTGTCCTACGGTCATGCCATTAAACTGATGAGAGGAAGTAATTTCTTCCGCTATCTGACGCGCAGTTTTTTTACTATTCCCTTTACTCCAGCGTGTGGCCACATCTACAAAAAGCTCATTATCTTTAGCCTTTAAAAATACTGGTCCACCCCCTTCACCGAAGAAATGCAGATAGTAAAGTTCTAAACCATTAGGATCCCGATTAAAGTGACCACGAAAAACCTTAGCATTATGCTCATAGTAGTTCAGGCCCGCTTTAATTTGATCATTACCATCAAACTTATTCTTCCCACCCATTCGTGCAAAGGTACTATCCAGAGTCTGGAATAAACCTGTTGCAGAAGAAAGTAACTCACCCTTTCTATTCTTTGGCTGGATGGAAGTGCTAAAGGTACCGCCAGTTTCAAGGTGAGATATGATCAGCGCGTCTACTGGATTAATGCCTCGTTTAGAAGCTTCTTGAGCAATCGTTTTTGCCCACGGTTTTGTATTCAATACAGGATTAGACAAGACATCGGCTATTACTGGCGCTTTAGGTTCATCAGTATTGATACCACCTGGTCTTACAATAGCTTTCGGTGTACCTGTTATCGGTACAACAGGTGCAGTGGGTACAGGTACTTTAGGTGTTCCGCTCACTGGTGCTTTTAAGCTCACCAACTCATCATTCAATGCACTCTCCATTGCACTATCCAGTGCATCAAAGTGTGAATTGGCTTCTTTTGCATTAGTTGGATTAAATGGATTCGTCCCCTCTGCATGCTCAATGTTAGCCTGTACATGAGCAGCATCATTCATCGTATCAACATTACCGTGTTCTTTTACCTGCTCAGGTCTCAATCGGCCTTTATTGGCCCACAAGTTGAGTAGGAGTGCCATCCCGCCGTTTGCTGCTAATGTCGATGGACTTAAAGCATTTTCCTTTAATGCTTCACCGTATTGAGCGACCTTTTTATTTTCATTGTTTTCAAGAAATGAACCTTCCAGATAATCACCAGCTGAGCCTGCAGCCGTAGCTAGCGCAGTAGTGCCTACAGCATCCGCCACTGCCGATTTAGCAACACCACGGGTAGGAATAGCAAAACCCAAAGCATCTGTAACCCCTTTAATCGCTCCACCAGTTCGAGCAGTTTTTATGTCTGCCCCTTTATTCAGTAAGTCTGATTTCTCCGCTTCAAAGGTCTGGTACCCAAATAGCCCAGAGTTCAAAACTAAGCCTGGTACACCGCCAGTCCCCAAAGTAGTGACGGCGTTCCATCCAATACGGGTAAAGTCTTTAGTAAGCCCATAAGTAAACTCACCGACTCCTCCCAAGTCATCAGGTTTAAAAATCTCAAGGTTTTGCGCTCTCAATGCAGCTGCTTTCTTATCTCCCCGTATTAAGGCATCTGGAGCAGTGGCAGCCTCAACGGTACCCATGGCAACACCAGAAACAACACCCAAAGCCCCGTCACTAAATCCACCGCGTTCACTTTTAGGTTTAAAACGAGGATCTTCTTGATTTAACGTTAATTCATCATCTGCTAAAAAATCCATCTTTACCTCATCTCACTTTAAATGTTAAACGTGTTTGACGCTTCTTATCGGTGGCATCCATGATGTACTTGGTACCATTCTTGAAGTAGTAGACATATGGGTTTTTAGGGTCTTGTTCCAAAGGAAGATCTAAGAAGAAATCCTTATCAGAGCCACCATAGTTACGCGCATTGCGAGAGTTAAAGTTCTCCAGCTGCTCGCGAAAAGATTTTTCACTGACAGTATGAGGCCGCAGTACTACCGATTTACTTCCGAAATATCCTCCTGAAGTGAATTTGCCACCAGTTACATTTAGAATTGCTTTATTGAACAAATCCTCATCTATGGTTTTATTTAATATGCTTCCCTTTGAATCGGCTACTTTCTCGGACTTTTGAACCAAATAAGCATAGTTAGCTTTAACTGACTCCAAATAAATCTGAAAGTCTGGTTTACCTGGTGAAGTGATGCCAGCTAAGTAGGTTGCGGTATAGGTTCTTAGGGCATTGTCATCAACTTTTACCAAGTTCTTATCCAATAGATCCTGCCCGGTAATAATCTGCCCAGCAATATCTTGCAAGCCACGGTTATTAAGTGAAGCAGATAATCGATATGCACCGCTTTCGCCAGCAATGCTACTAATCATATCTCTGGATGCATTGGCATTACCCGCACTGGATTTGTAAAGACTGGTTAGCAAGCTCAACTTGTCCCCTGGTCTAGCTTTTTCCCAGAACTGTTTTAGTTCAGCTTGCTGCTGGGTAGTGAATGGATTTAAAGACCCTACAGTCCCGTTCAATACGTTGTTCGCATGAATAGATTTGATGTTCTTGGATAGAGCTGCAATAGCTTCAGGGTTACCACTGAGAATTGCATGAGTAGGTACTACAGTTAGATCTTGACCAGTCTTGATCGAATAAGCTAAGGCTGAGTTATTTTTCTCATAGCCAAGCATATTCTCATGCGTTTTAGAGAGAAGATTTAATTTCCAACTCACATCTTTAGCATTATCTTGCGCCGTATTTTGAGCTTCTGAGCGCTTTTTACTAAGGTAGGCTTCACGATCATCTGGACCTAAGCGCATGAACTGTTGTACTTCAACCAAAGCACCGCTGTACTGAATAAACTCAGACTCTCTTTCTGTACCTTTAACACGTGCCAAACGAGATTTGATGACGTCTTCACTTGGAATTAACCCAGTCTCGATGTCCGCCTTCATCTCATTAACAGCATCTTTGGCATCATTTTCTAACTGCTTCTGCTGCAAGGCAGCCGCACGTTTATTCTGATCCATTTGAGTGAGTGCACGACCACTCCAGTAAACGGCTTGTTCCTGAGTCAAGTTGGGATGTTTTTTTAAAACAGCTTCAGGAGTTGATAGCTCTGCCAGTTGCTCATTGTCTGACTTATTTCCTAGATAGAAGGTTGCTACATCATTACCAGCTCTATTGTTCTTATATTCATTAAATGTGCTTTGAACATGCGATACTGGCAACCCTTTTGACTGCGCATATAAAGCTAATCCATTCCAAACATCCTTTTCAGAAGCATTTGGATCTTTAAGATAATTCTCCCTCATATCCTTAAGTTGAACGATAGCTTGTTGTTGTTCTGACTTTTGAGCGATAGGCAAATACTTTGCTGCACTACCATAGGAATGGTGATCAAAATAATTATTGAAACTTTGCTCAAACTGCTTAGGAACAGCAGTCTTATACTGCCCTTTGATTGTTTCTAAACTATCCTGTCTTTGTTTAACTGCATCATCATAAGACAATTCACCACTTTGCATTTTAATGAGCAGATCACTATCAACTACACTAATATCAGCCCCTATTTTGGAAGATTGCAGGGCAAAATCAGCTTTGTCTTTCTTGTCCTGCTCTGCTTTTTTTTGTTCAGCCTGCTGTTTAGCAACCTGGCCTACAGCTTGACCCAAGTTACCCATAGCCTGTGCCAATTGCCCTGTGTTTCGCTGTGGCATTTGGATGCGATCCACTTGCGGTAGTGAATTACCAAAATTGCCCATCGGGATTCTAGCCATTTATTTTTCCATCTAAGCCTAATTAATAGGTTTAATTTTGGATGCATATAACAATCAAAAAATGGGTAAATTTAGAAGTAAAAAAAGGAGACAAGCAAAGCCTCCTTTTTTGAGACTTAAGTATTGCTAAATAGAGTGTAAAATACTCTTAATACCCGACTTGCGACCCACAGCAAGAGATTGTAGTACAGGCTTTATAAACTGTATTTTTTTTAAAACCTGTTCCACTTCAAAATTAAAAGTATTTCTATTAACTAGGCGCTTAAATTCCCGTTCTGGATCAAGATAGAATGCTGTAATAATGAATACATTTGGTGCGCAGCTTATACTTTTAATAATTGCGTATAAATGCCGAAAATAAAATTCCTTGTTATTCTTATTAACCAAATAAATAAGCCTATGAATCAACTCTTCCAGATGGTTAGCAATTTTTAATAATTGTTGTTTATATTCAATTTTATATAGTTGATTAGGCTCCTTGCCATTTGTTTCCCTTTGAAACTCATCGATTAAGTATTCAATGCCATTGCATAACTGGATCGATCTCTCCATATCATCGCAATTTAAAGGCCTGAAATTTTGTGGTCTGTTATTCGCCATGTCTTAAATACTCCAGTATTGAATTCTAGGGATGTCAAAATCAGACTTCCCAGTTAAGGATTTCCAAAGTTCAACAAATAGCTCGCCGTTCTCAAAATTTGGTTTGCTGCCTTGCGCCCATTCAGACACGGTACTGGCGTTCGCAACAGGTAAAACAAATGCAATCTTTTCATGCGTCATTTCATGATGTGCCTTTAATTCATCAAGCATTTCTTTATAGTCAGGTGTGCCGTACCTAATTTCAGTTTTGATAAAGATCAATCTGTTCGGGGTCTCAAAATTATCAAGTTCAACATATATCCCCATACTTATCTCCGCGTATTTTTATCTTATTACGGCGTAATGTAAGCATCTAAAAAATGGGTATTTTTGACAAAACGCGCGCGCGCGCGAGGGAGACCATGAAATCCTATATTTTCAGTGTAAGCATCCAAACTAAAATTTGTGAGATAAGAGAAGTTTGTTAAACGCCATATCTTGCGTTTTAAGACATCAAAGAATTAATTGTGTACCTTTGGTCATTTTTATAATTTAAATCTCGTACAGCTCAAGCCAGTGCAAAATTGACACATAAGCTAGATTGGTTCCAGCTTTTAATTATAAGTATTTTTGAAAAACACCTAAAAACTTGAACAGCTCTCCAAAAGAGATGATCGGTTCAATGGTAGATTCTTTGATAGGTTCTGCATCCCAAAAACGGGTACATTCAAAATCCCAAAAACGGGTACATTCAAAATCCCAATATTGGGAATATTGCCGTTTTCGGAATAATTCCAATATTGGGTATGTTTTTATTCCCCATTTTTTGGGGACAACTTATTTTTTATTTTGATAGTTAATGACGCAATCTTAAATGCTGATCGATGGGTTGAATATCCCAGCCTAATCTATCTATTTCTGTTCTCATCTGTTCATAGACAGGCAATTCAGAGTCAGTGCTTCGAATGGTCAAAACCAAAGTTGCATTTTGAGCATAATCTGGTTTTGGCTCCTCAGCTCTACGAATTACTTTCATTTTAAGACGCCAAGTTTCCACGTCAATTCGTGTAAATTTTTTATAATATGCTTTCACTGGTGACCACTTAAAACCATGCTCAATTTGAGCAGATTCATATCTTTCTTTCATATCATCTGGAGTAGCTGGAACTAGACTTTGAAAGATCGGGTTTCCTTTCTCATCTAGCTCTGTCCGTCCCATACCCACATCGATATTTGTTCGACAATACTCGGAGGCAAAACTCCTATTAATTAAAGGGGAGTAGACCAAAGTCATTAGTATTTCACCTTGAAACTTACCTGAAGTATTTAACAAGCAAGACGCCATAGGAAATGGAACTTTTTCGAACTCAAAACCACCATGCCTAACATCGACATTGAAGAATAAAGTTATGGCATTAGGATCACAGTACAAACTATCTATTACATCTTGGGGACGACCAAACCCATAATAATTTAATGTTTCAGAAGAAACTTTATTTTTATTACTCACTAATGCTGAATGTATTAATAGAGCCTTTACCATTTCAGGTGCAACGGGTTCAGGATTATTTTTAGAGAGATAATGATGGATATTTGCAGCCAAACTACTCACGATAGGTGTCGCGAAACTAGTGCCTACTGATTCTACCAAATTATCATTAGGTCCAAGTGAGAGCACACCTGTTTGAGCATAGTTACCATTGATACAATTATTACCACCATAATGGGTAACCTCAGGTTTAGGAATAAAGCAAGGCCCTGGTCCAATACGTGAAAAAGGTGAAACTTCTTCGGACTTAACCAATGTTTGAGCTGTTTCTCTATGAGCAATACTTCCTACTGTCAACCCTCTAATAGAGTCAGCAGGGGAAGATAATCTATTATCTTCTGAATAAATGCTGTTACTCATAGTTGGCCAACATGTACTATTAACCTGATTACCTGAAGCAATAACAAACAAGCATTGATAGTTATCATGCATTTCATCTAAAAAGCATGCAAAATCAGAGAATTGATCCTGACCTACTGGATTAGAGGCTCCAAGAGAAAGATTCCAAATTTTTACATCTGGATACTTAGGCACCACTTCACTAATAATTGAAATTAAGTCTTCTTCCGAAACATTACCATCATTAGGAAAGACGTTAATATCGACAATTTTAGCCTGTGTATCAGGAAACCTTGTATCTCCATGATTCAGTGATCTCCCATTCACAATTAATCCCGCGACCATCGTTCCATGTAAATAATTTTCCTGACCGGTTGGTACGTATGTTTCTTTCGCAATAATCCACGGAGTCAATAAAGTATTGGATGGACAGATTCCTGAATCAATAAGACCTACCACTGGATAATCTTTCTGAATATCGGGCGGTAAGCAAACATGAGAACTTGCCTTACTAACAATATTCATCTGGGTATAAAGATCTAAAGGCTTATAATGAGGCATGGGTATTAATGACCGAAGACCTATAAATTTTCTTAACGCTTCTTTAGCATCTTGGCTTTGTGTTTCAACTACAAAAAGATTATCAATACTGCCATAACTTAATTCTCTAATTTTTATTTGATAACTTTCTGCTAATTGTCTTAATGCCCCCTTAATTTTTATATTTTTTTCTTCATTCTGGTGATCAAAAACTGAGAGTTTGATTTTATTAGATTCTACATTCTCATTGAACTCAGCCCAATCCAGATTTAATAGTCGCTCTTCTTCTGTATACGGCTCTATTCTCTCAATTGTAGAAATATTTGCGACAGTTTTTTGAGTTTGTGAAACTTCAATTTTCCTCTTAAGTTCCGTTAAACCTTTCCTTGAAGCGCTAATTAATACTTCACCTAAGCCTAACGTACCAATAATTGGACAAGTTCTATTACTAAACAAATCAGTTGGTCTATGAGACTTTGCCACGGCCTCTGGCTTTAAAATCACTTTTGCAACAGCGGGCAATTCAGGCCATTTAGCAAAATCTGAAGCAAATTTTTTCTGTATATTATCAACCTGATGAGATAACTCTTTTCTTCGTTCTAAGGATGCCCCATCATCAAACACCTTAAGCCTACCACTAGGATCGCGTGGTGGGCGATGATCACTCTGTCCTGGTTTAACTATTAATATTGGATTTCGTAATTTATCCATTTATCCACCCTGATTATCTTTTGAAGCTGTTGTAATTTTTGAAATTTTTCCTGTAGAAACATTAAACATCGATGATAGTCTTTGTACTGTGAATAACTTTGAATCAGCACATCTCAATTGAATAATTTTTTCTTCTACATCAATATCTTTTGAAATGATTTCATCATACTGATGTTTAATTAATTTAAAAATTAGATCATCAGAATCAATAACTTTTTTATCATTCAAAATCGCATTACGAATAGCTGCCTGACAGGCTTGCTTGATAACTGCACCGTTCACCCCATGACTAACCTCAACAATAGATTTGAGATTACTGGAAACATATTTTCCTAAAAATTGTTTAAGTAGCAACTCTCTTAGCCCCTTATCTGGTAAAGGGATCTGAAGTCTGTATGCAAAACGGCGCCATACTGCAGGATCTAATAACTCATGGTGATTTGTAGCTGCTAATAAAATCGTATTTGTAGGTAAATTATCAATATTTTGAAGAAGACTCACAACAACTCGCTTAAGTTCCCCTAATTCATGTTGATCATCTCTAGCTTTAGCTAATGAATCAAACTCATCTAAAAATAGGACACATGGTCTACTTGCAGCATGCTCAAATAAATTACGAAGATTTTTAGAGGTTGACCCTAAATATGATGAAATTAATGAATCACATCGAGCAGTAATTAAAGGTAGGTCTAATCTTGCAGCTATATAATTTGCTAATACTGTTTTTCCACAACCAGGAGGGCCGTAAATCAGCATTGAAGGGGCAATGCCTACCCCTTCATCTTCTAAAAGACTAGCTTTTTCAATAAATTTTAAGAATTCATCAATCTGGTTTTGTATATAAGAGCTGAAAAGTACTTGGTTATCTTCCAAAATTGGACGTGACTCATCACCTAAAGACAAGCGACTTTCTTTGTCCAAAGGAATAGAAGTAGTAGAAGATCCTGAATGTAATGATGCAGGTGAATAACTTCTTGTCGAAGATAACGAGCTTTCAATCTTCTTTCTAATATTCTCAGCTTGACGGACTAAACCTTCTTTTTCTAATTTTTCAGCTAGCAAAGTTGCATAGGAATTTACTTGGGTTGTATTTCCTTTTAGTGCTCCCTCAATAATTTTTAAAACCTCTAGAGTATGCTCCATACCACAACCTCAAAACGTCAACCAAGGTTAGTATACAATCAATAATGAAAATTATGCAAAATAAATGAAAAATAGTGAGAATTAATGAAATAAAATTAACATATATGAAAATTTTAAAATTAAACACTAACTATAAGATATATAGATCATCCGTTAACACTTCGATAACTTGTTGGTATAAGTGTTGGTATTTAAAAATTACAGGCTAAACATTTAATTTAAAAAACAATAGCTTAAATCAACAACATGAATCCCTCTCTCCCGCCAAATTAGTTGTTTACGGTATTATCTCGTAGTGTTAAGGGCTTGAATCTAAAGGGTTTAAGCCCTTTTTTATTGCATGTGATAATACGGTAAAACACGGTGGCATACCGACATATTTGTCGGTATATTTGTCGGTATAAATGCAAAATAGCTAAATTTTAATCAGCAAGCTACAAAAGTGCCGATTTTATACCGACAAATAAGGGAGAAACTAAACATGGCAAAACACATAGACAAACTCGATGCTATAAAAGTTCTAAAATCTACGTTTCGATATAAATGGTGCTAAAAAGCAAAGACACCCTGATGGCGGTGGGGCTTAGTTGTGTAAATACCTAAAACTATGATTTATTATATTTATTTTTGTTAAATTTCCCCAAACCTTTAAAAATTAGTATCTTGCAAAATATTTAAGTAACAAAACTCACTACAGCGTAAAACGGTAGCATATCCACAACTTTGTTGGTATCACCCTCTTATCAACCACACACCTAAAAAAACCGCTGCTCAATCCTCGAGATCAACACAGCGGTTTTAAACTCATCTTTTTCAGATCAGTCACATATTACATTTTCTTTTCTTCAATATTTAAAGCATTAATTGCCAATACCGCCTGAGTACGATTTTGCACACCCAATTTACGGAAAATTGCGGTTACGTGCGCTTTAATCGTTGCTTCAGAAACATCTAATTCATAGGCAATTTGTTTATTCAACAAACCTTCTGCCACCATCATCAAAACACGGAATTGCTGAGGCGTTAAAGACTGTATTCGTTCAGCCAAAGCCGTTTCATCTGCTGCGCGAGGGTCAAAGTTAACATTCGCAGCCAAGTTTGGCGGCAACCAAATCTCACCTTCTAAAACTTGACGAATTGCTTCACCAATATGGCTCGGATGTGCAGATTTTGGGATATAACCCATCGCCCCATGTGCAATTGAACGTTGAATAATCGATGCTTCTTCGTGAGCAGACACCACAATAATTGGGATAGATGGATATTGCGCACGTACATGCACCAATGCAGAAAAGCCTGATGCCCCTGGTAAATTCAAGTCCAATAACACAAGATCAGGCTCAGGCCCATTTTCCAAACGTTCGTACAATTCATTAACTGCAGCAGTTTCATGAATTTGAGCTTGTGGTAAGCTATAACGAACCGCCTGAATTAAGGCATGGCGAAACAGCGGATGATCATCAACGATTAATATATTCATAACAGACGTGAGAGATCTTGGGCACAGTTGTTATATTCTAACCACACAAAGACAATTAAGGATATGCAAGACATGACTTTTTTGCATTTATTGTGCAATTAATCACAGAAAAGCGTTTATTTTTTATATTTTCAAGAAAAACTCCTAATTTTTCTGTATTTCACCTCATCGTTTTGTTGCAGTACTCCAATCGCCTCTACGCTTGATCATATAGTTGATATTTCAAGCAATTAATGTTCAAACCTTTAACTTGGAATATTTCGAATAAACGCAATATCACGAGGAGAATACGCGCTTGAATCAGCAGTTGTTCATCCAGTGGCACAATCATCATCAGTTTGCCATTTTGTGAAACGATGCCGCCCAAGGTCATCACATCAATTTCTTTGACAATACCATGTACAGACCATGCACAGGCGATTTGAAAATAGTACGATTGAGAGTGTCTGATTTACTTTTAACCACTTGCGATTGGGTTTTAATATCGGTGTTGGTTTTAGCCAATTCTTCACGTGCTTTCACATATTATTAATTGGGTTTTGTTGTAAAAATATCTAACATTCTGATTTTATTATCTTTATTTTCCACTCAAATTTTCATAAACCTTTAAAAATCAGTATTTTGCAAAACATTTATGCAAAAAAGCCCTTTTGAGTGTTCATAGCATTTCATCAACTTGTAAAAGAGCTGTTGATACAAGGTAGCAGGCTGCTGCTCGTTAATTAGTGCCAGTGTGCTTCGGGGAATAGACTTTGTTCCGAAATGACTCAGTTTGCCTGTTAGCACGCCAGATTGGATCGAATATCTCTCAGACTTTGCCTGCAGGAAAGTTGAGACATCAATATGGCAATAAACTGATCCCACTTTGAAGCTGCTCTAAATTTCTGTCCAAGATGGTGTACTTTGGAAGTTGTTAAAATCCTTTCGCTGATGAAATACGGTATTCCGATGTGACAAAACCTGAATCCTGCTCGTGAAAGTGTTTGTTTGCACTCATATTTTAATGATCTGGACTCGGGTTTTTATTTAAACCAAACCATGGGACAGTAGTGACCTTTTTGCTCTTTTTTTTCTGCCTGTATTTTTGAGCTAAATAAAAAAGTGTAACCCGAAGATTACACTTTTGAAGCTCAAAAATTAAAGTCTAAAACTGTTTTGTTTTGAAAATTATAAACGCATTTCAATGCCTTGCGCTGCCAAATATTGTTTGGCTTCTGGAATAGTATGCTGACCAAAGTGGAAAATTGAGGCAGCCAGTACCGCATCGGCGCCGCCTTTTAAAATACCATCTGCCAAGTGCTGTAAATTGCCCACACCGCCAGATGCAATCGTCGGTACAGTGACACGGTCATTGATGGCACGCATGAGCGCCAAGTCATAGCCTGCTTTGGTACCATCTGCATCCATTGAAGTGACCAATAGCTCACCTGCGCCATAGTCGGCCATTTTTACTGCCCATTCAATCGCATCAATACCTGTTGGTTTACGGCCACCGTGAGTGAAAATTTCCCATTTGTTATCCCCCGTTTTTTTCGCATCAATCGCAACCACAATACATTGCGCGCCAAAACGCTGTGAGGCTTCTTGCACAAATTCAGGGTTAAAGACTGCTGCCGAGTTAATACTGACCTTGTCTGCACCTGCGTTCAGCAATAGGCGGATGTCTTCAACCTTACGCACGCCACCACCCACGGTGAGGGGCACGAACACGGTTTCTGCCATACGCTCAACGGTACGATAGGTCGTATCACGGCCATGATGGGTAGCAGTAATGTCTAAAAAGGTGATTTCATCGGCACCTTGTTCATTATAACGACGCGCCACTTCGACAGGGTCGCCCGCATCACGAATATCAAGGAATTGCACGCCCTTGACCACGCGACCATTATCTACGTCTAGGCAAGGAATAATACGTTTCGCTAGCATAAATTTTTCCAATTATTACAGCCGATTATGAAACTCACCCACACAAGCGCTACACCTTGGCAGATGGAGCGGGTATTCTATCAAACTTAGCTCAGGTTTTTCGCAGGTTTTCTATGTCGGTTTATACTCCTTTGACTTTAAAGGAAGTTCAGGTTTTTGCAGCGCCTTATGGGTTGGAAGTGGTCGAGCTGATTCCCATTCAAGGTGGGATTCAAAATACCAATTATTTTTTGCGCTGCGACAATCAAAACCAGTACGTGCTGACCATTTTTGAAGAATTAGATCAGCAAGCGGCAGGCGAATTAATTCCTGTGTTACAGTATTTGGGGCAAGTCGATTTGCCTGTGGCAGTGCCCTTGTCACACTCAGGACAAGCCATTCATCGTTTAAAAGATAAACCTGCACAAATTGCACCACGTTTAATTGGGCAGCATCCGACACTGACAACAGTGGCGCAAGTGGAAGCGATTGCGATTGCACAAGCAAAAATGCATGTGGCGTTACAAAATTTCTCTTTGCAGCGCGATCATGTACGTGATCATGCTTATTGGGCAGGAGTTGCCCGCCAATTAAAACCAAGCATGCATGTGGCAGATCAAGCCTTATTATCCAAACTTTTGGGCTTGTATGAGGCTTTAACCGCAGTCTATCCGCAGCGTCCTAAAGGTTTTATTCATTCGGATTTATTTCGTGACAATACCTTGTTCGCAGATGATCATTTACAAGGTATTTTAGATTTTTATGAATTAAATCAAGATGAATTGCTATTTGATATTGCGATTACCCTCAATGATTTTTGTACCGATTTTCCCGAGCTGAGCTTAAATGAAAGCAAGGCGATTGCATTTTTAAATGCCTACGAAACGGTGCGTCCTTTAACCCAAGACGAAAAAGCCTGTTTGGAACTGTATTTGGCAATGGCGGCAGGACGTTTTTGGTTAATGCGTTTGCAAGTAGCTGCTAAAAATTTAGCAGAAGGACGGACAGGCGCAGATATTTTGCAGAAAAATCCAGATGAAATGCGGAATATGCTGATTGAACGCTTAAAGTTTGTGACAGCTTGAGGAATATAGAACATGCGTGATCAAGGGCATTTAGTTGAATGGTTTGATGAGCAGGGTTATGGGTTTATTCAGCCGAATGACCGTCAAAAAGATCGCGTGTTTTTACACATTAAGGACTTCGCCCGACAAGGGCCACGTCCAATTGTGGGCTGTGCTTTGGAATATACCTTAACTGTGGATGAACGCGGACGTTACCGAGCGCAGCAAGCGGTGTATTTAAAAGCTTCGCAGACCAAAGCAGCAAAGGCATCTGCTGTGAGTGCGAAAACATCCAACAGCACGCAAAAAATGCAGCCGATGCAAATATTGTGTGTGGCTTATATTGTTGTTTTGGCTTTGCTGACGCTGTTGGGATTGCTCAGTGGCATATTGTTATTATTCATTAGTTTTATGAATGTGCTGAGTTATTGGCTGTATGCACAAGATAAAGAAGCTGCCCAGCAGGGCGGGCGTCGTATCTCTGAAAATAACTTGCATATTGTGGCTTTTTTAGGGGGTTGGCCTGCAGCATGGTTGGCACAACAAAAATTACGCCACAAAACACAAAAACAACCCTTTGGTAAGATTTATTTTTGTACGATAGGCTTAAATATCTTGCTGATTTTATGGCTGATTTCTCCGCTAAATCAGCTCAGTATCTTATTAATACTATTGTTCTAGTAACAGGCTTGTCAGGTGCATTATGTCAGACGCAGAGCATTCATATCCAGTAGATCAAGACCCACATCGTTCATTGACCATGATTTTATATGTGCTGTATATCGTGGCGATTTTTTCTGCGGGGATATTGGCCGTTATTGCCTTGATCATCAACTATTTAAAACGTGGTGATGTGCAAGGTTCAATTTTTGCCAGTCATTTTACTTGGCAAATTCGCAGCTTCTGGTGGTATCTGTTTTGGAATATTGTTGCATTTGTACCTTTCTTTTTGGTGTTCTTTAGTCCAGATGCGCAAAGCTTTGCCAGTATGACTTTGGCTGCGACACTTTTCTGTATCGCAGTGGTTGCTATTTCGTGGCTATGGATTGTTTACCGTGCTATTCGTGGTTTAATTCGCGTGAATGACAATTTGCCAATGTATCATTAATCCACCTTCGTGCTTCTTTGTAAGATGTTTTGAGCAATCTCACTGAAATGCTGTTCATTCAACTTTTTGGGATGATGTGTTTCGATTTAAAAATTTTGGTCGCCATTCGCTGACCAGTACGCCTAAAACCACCAGTAGTCCCCCGAACAATGCCACAACTGCTAAGCGTTCGCCTGCCAAACGTCCAATCAATACGGCCCAAACAGGTTCACCTGCATAAATAATAGCAGCTTGCGCAGGGTCGACTTGTCGTTGCGCCCAGTTCATCACCAATTGAATGACGGCACTGGCAATACCTAAGCCAAGTAAAACAGCAAGGAGCGACCAGTGGAATTCGGGCAATTGAGTTTCTCCGACCAGTGGTGCAATCGCAAAACACAATAACGATGCACAGCCCAGTTGAATGAGAGTAACGCGCTTTAAATTGACCCGATTGGCAAAATAGCCAATTAAAACAATTTCAAAGGCAATCGCAATTGAACCCATTAAAGTTATGGCTTGTCCAAAATTTAACTGAATTGCGTCTAAGCCATTGCCTGTTAAAAAGACCAAGCCGATAAATGCCAAAATAGTACCCAACCAAGTCATGATATGCGGACGTTGACCAAAGCATAACCACAGCAATAGCGGTACAAGCGGAACATACAGCGCCGTTAAAAAGGCGGATTCGCTACTGCTAATACTTTGTAAGCCAATCGTTTGAGTGACATAACCTAGCGCAATCACTGCGCCTATGGCAAAGCCTGCATAGAGTTCATCGAGCCTAAAACCACGTAGGCTTCGCCATGAAATCAATCCCACAGCCAAAGTGGCTGCAGCAAAGCGTAAGCCTACAAACAGTACAGGACTGCTGAAATTCAAACCGTATTGCACGGTAATGAAGGTTGCTCCCCAAATCAAGGTAATCAAAATGAGTGACAGTTGTGGGGCTTTGCTACGAAGTATTGATGAAAGCTGAGACATATAATCAGTAGGAGGTGAAAAAAACTCGAAATGAGTAAAATAAACTTAAAATAAAAAAGAGGTCCGCAGACCTCTTTAAAAAATGCGGCAGAATTACAAAGATTGCTCATCTAAAAGTAACTGTGCTTCACGCAGGCTTAAGGTACCCTCATAAATTGCACGACCTGTAATTGCGCCTAAAATGCCTGGCTGACCTTTTAGGTGACGTACGTCATCTAAATTAGTTACACCGCCAGAAGCAATTACTGGTAAGCCTGAATATTGCGCCAAGTTCACGGTTTGTTCAACGTTCACACCTTGCATCATACCATCACGGGCAATATCGGTATAAACAATGCTAGATACACCTGCATCGGCAAAACGCTTGGCTAAATCTGTTGCTTTAACGTCTGTAACGTTGGCCCAGCCATCGGTAGCCACCATACCATTCATGGCATCAATGCCGACAATGATGTGTCCTGCAAATTTCTTGCAGGCTTCATCTACAAAAGCAGGCTCTTGTACGGCTTTGGTACCAATAATCACGAATGATACGCCTGCATCTAAATAGTGTTCGATGGTTTCGAGTGAGCGAATACCGCCCCCAATTTGAATTGGGAGATCTGGTTGTGATTTTGCAATCGCTTCAACCACAGGTTTATGAATTGGCGTACCTGCGAAAGCGCCGTTTAAATCGACTAAATGCAAGCGACGTGCGCCTTCATTTACCCAATGTTGTGCTGTCGCCACTGGATCGTCAGAAAATACAGTATCATCTTCCATACGACCTTGTTTTAAACGAACACATTTGCCATCTTTCAGGTCAATTGCAGGGATGATCAGCATGCTTTCGCTCCTTGCCAAAAACTTATTGAATTCAATTTATGCATCTTAACAAAGTATTGTTAAATCTCTAAGCATCTGTTGTAGGTTTTGTTTTAGAGGGACGAATCCGCAATTTGAGTGAACTGTTGGGAATATGCTCGGGCAATAGGCCTAAACGTCCCAATTCTTCAAATATCAATACAGGCGCGTAGGCATCGGCAGCAGCATAGGCAATTTGTGCTTCACTGAGCTGTTTGCGTGCCCAGTTTGAGGTACTGATTCTTCGGCTTTTAGGGAAATGAACGTGAAATAATAAGGCCATGGCATTTTTAAGCCCAAGTGGACTTTTAAAACCAAAACTGCCAAAACACTTAGATAATTCAATCACGCTATTCAGTGGTATGCCTTTTTTTCGAAATAAATGCGCATCATTTTTCAGTCCAAACCCCACTTTAATTTGATCCCGATTGGCAAAAATTGGCTGTAAAAATTGCCAAATTTCATCATTGAGCTGAAATAAATACGCTTTTTCTAAGGTTGCAAGCTGAATTAAATGCGGGCCTGTAGAAACTTCACCTACATTAAACGTCGGTTTGGATTCAGAATCGAAACCCAAGACAGCTGCGGTTTTCAGTTCAGCTTCAATCGCTCGACATTGTTCTAGAGTTTGAATCAGAACAATATTTTGACGGGCAATATTTTCAAATAGTGGCAATTGCCGAATTTCATCAGGGCTAGGCAGGGTACGCAGACGAGTTAGATCCATAACATTCAAAGCGGCAAAGAAGCGGTTTTAGCCTAAAGCGTTTTGCAGAATTTGGCAAAGTTTAAACGATTGAAAATACTGTGCAAGGCAGAGATTGACGTGAATATCCTGAAAAAATAGCCCAACAGATGGGCTATTTTGAAAGATCAATCAAGCGGAATATTTTTGCTTAGAGGTTGCTGAATATGCCTGCCGAGAAGCTGCCAATAATCGCCAAAATCATCAGCACAATAAAAATCCAAGCCAGTACTTTTTCCCAACCTGCAGTTTCACGTACTGCACCATAGCTATTTTGACGATCATCGCCAGGTGCAAATACCAAATATAGACCCAAAATAATATTCACCAAAGGCACCAAAATCAGCAAAGACAACCAGCCAGTATGATTACGGTCATGCAAGCGGCGGATGGTGAAAATAAAGCTAAAATAGAATGCGACGATATAAATGATCACAAGCAAGATCATGCCGATGCCCATAGAGCCAGAGCCGAGCTCTAGCAATAAATTGGGTGCAACAACGGCAATAATTGCAATCAGTACTGCAAGCCCCAAACTGAGCAAGCAGTTCCACGCTAAAAATGATAATCGACCAAACCGCCCCGCAGCACTCAGTGCAGAATCTTCTACATATTGACTCATTGTTGTAATTCCTAGATTTTTTGAATTTTCTGTCGCATCACGTATATTTGCTCAAAAATCTTGTGAGATCTCTCTCACAGTACAAAGATAGACAAATTATGGACAGACCCTCAATTTATTTTGAATAAAAGGTATAAAACGCTTTAATTTTAAACACAAATCGATGTGCAATAACAGTGAAAAACATTCACGCATAAATAATGCCGAGATTAACTCGGCTTTAAAGGGAGGATCATCTTGAATATTAGATGTTCCATTCCACAAAGTTTTTTAGTAACTGCAAACCAACAGTGTGACTTTTTTCTGGATGGAACTGTGTTGCAAACAAGTTTTCTTGATGCAGGGCCGTACAGAAAGTTAAACCATAATCACAGGTCGCAGCCACGATTTTTTCATTTTGTGGTTCCACATAAAAACTATGCACGAAGTAAAAACGTGCATCTTGTTCAATGTTGTTCCACATAGGGTGGCTCGGGTCACGTTGATGTACCTGATTCCAGCCCATGTGTGGTACTTTCAAACCTGGTACTTCAGGAAAGCGTTTGACTGTGCCTGCAAAAACACCCAGTGCATCTGCACCACCATTTTCTTCAGAATGTTGCATCAATGCCTGCATGCCTACACAAATTGCAAGTACAGGTTTATTAAAGACCGCATTGCGCACCACCTCATCAATGCCAGCTTCATGCATGCCTTGCATACAGTCACGCATGGCACCCACACCTGGAAACACAATTTTATCGGCTTGTGCAATCAGTTTTGGGTCATTGGTCACATCTACCGTTGCACCCACATGCTCTAAAGCTTTCGCTGCAGAGTGTAAATTTCCCATGCCATAGTCAAGAAGGGCAATTCGGGTCATTAGAGTGTTCCTTTGGTTGATGCCACTGTATTTTCAGCACGCGGATCGACTTCACATGCCATGCGTAAAGCACGTGCAAATGCTTTAAATACGCTTTCAATTTGGTGGTGGCTGTTTTTACCTTTGAGGTTGTCGATGTGCAGCGTCATTAGCGCGTGGTTGACAAAGCCTTGGAAGAATTCTGAGAATAAATCCACATCAAAAGTACCAATACGCGCGCGGGTAAATGGAATATCCATAAATAAACCCGGACGGCCCGATAAATCTACAATCACGCGGCTTAAAGATTCATCAAGCGGTGCGTAAAAGTGACCGTAGCGTCGTAAACCTTTTTTATCACCCAAAGCTTGAGCAAAAGCTTGTCCAAGCGTAATACCGCAGTCTTCCACAGTGTGGTGATCATCAATTTCCAAGTCGCCATCACAATGAATATCAATATCAAACAAACCGTGTCGCTTGATTTGATCAATCATATGGTCTAAAAATGGAACTCCAGTGTTGAGTGTGCCTTGACCCGTACCGTCCAGATTCACACGAACTCGAATTTTAGTTTCGTTGGTATTCCTCACCACTTCACTGATACGTTGGGTCATAGACACGTTCCTCAAAAAAACGTCAAAAATGATTGATGTAAAATGTTTTCGCTGTGACGAAGTCTCAGCATATTAGATTGCTCAGGAGGGTTAATCAATGCCTATTACCGTACATGCCTATACTTCACTAGAAAATACCGAAGTGCGCAGCCAGCTTGAGCGACTGTATGATACCAGCCCTGAATTTGGCGATGGGCAAGATGCGGTAAGCCAACTTGAGCAGAACTTGGCTCAGTATACCCTACTTTACACGGCAGAATTTAATACTAAAGTGATTGGTGCGATTTGGTGTACAGGCCAAGATGATCATCGCACGCTTGAATATATTGTGGTGCATCCTGCAAACCGAGGTCGAGGCGTGGCAGATCGCTTGGTAAGTGAAGTGTGCCGTATGGAAGAAGCAAAAGGTGTGCAGCATTTTCAGCCAGGCTGTGGTGCGATTCATCGTTGTTTAGCGCATTTGGGTAAGTTGTGAGTCGTCATAGCCACTAAGTCTATAATACAAGGTGTTTTTCCATCCAATTCATGCAGATGTTGCTTTAAAAGTAAACATTTACACTGAAAAGCGAAAAAGACTATTGACGATTTACAGCTGAAACTGTTTAATACGCGTCATTGGCGTGATAGCTCAGTCGGTAGAGCAACGGATTGAAAATCCGTGTGTCCCCAGTTCGATCCTGGGTCTCGCCACCATATTCAAAACGGTTAAACGTTTTCAATCCCTGATCCCATCAGGGATTTTTTTTGCATAAAGTTTATGCGATCAAATAAAAAAGTGATGATTTTTATTGACTATTCAGCCGAGATACGGCTTAATACACGGCATTGGCGTGATAGCTCAGTCGGTAGAGCAACGGATTGAAAATCCGTGTGTCCCCAGTTCGATCCTGGGTCTCGCCACCATATTCAAAAAACCCCAAACAGTGTTTGGGGTTTTTTTTATGCCCCAATTTTTTTTATGTCTAAAACAAAGCCTTGTACTCAAAGCCGCTTTGCATCTTCATCTAAAGTCTACGATACCTGTGAAAAAAAGCTGGATTAGAATGAAGGACTCATGGTCCGGGAATGCAGCATGAAAGATTTGTTTTCGCAGGGCAGCGATTTATATCGTCAGGCACGTCCACAATATTCAACCGCAATTGTCGATACGATTTTACAGTATGTGCCAGAGCACGGTTTGGCATGGGACTGCGGTGCAGGTTCAGGGCAGTTTACTCAGTTATTAGCACCACATTTTCAGCAGATTTTAGCCACAGATTTAAGTCAGGCACAGTTGGATCAAGCACCACAATGGGCGAATGTGCGTTATCGCGCTTGTTTGGCGCAAGACAGTGGATTGGCAGATGCAAGTGTGGATTTAATTACCGTTGCGCAAGCGATTCACTGGTTCAATTTTGAAGCCTTTTACGCCGAAGTACATCGGGTGCTAAAACCGAGTGGAGTATTCGCTGCGGTGGGCTATGGGCTGATTCAAGTTGTAGATACTGAGGTGAATGCCGCAATTCAACGCTTGTATTTTCAGACCTTAAAAGGTTATTGGGATGCTGAGCGCCGTTATATTGATGACTTATATCGCACGATTCCTTTCCCATTTAAAGAAATTGTGACACCTGAACTTTGCCTAAAATATCGCTGGTCGGCAGCACAATTGCTGAATTATTTAAACACTTGGTCGGGACTGCAGCATTATTTAAAGCAGCATATAGAGACGCCTTTGCTTGAATTACAGCAATTGTTGCAGCAGCAACCTGCTCAGGACTTGGAAATTGAGTTTCCCGTTTTGCTGCGTTTAGGTTGTTTGGTATAAAAAATCACTGTTTTTAGATGGCATTGAGATTAAAATAAGGCTTGGGTGAAAAAGGATATTTCTCCACACGTGTAATGACGGAATGTGTGAGGTGTTCTATGTTTAAATTCTCTCTCCCTGTTTTATTCGGCCTTGTGCTGTGCCTTCCTGTGACTGCTTTTGCCAATCTTGATCAGCCTTTACAGGCCTTGGATGATCATGCATTAAGTGCTGAATACGGGCAATCCAACACCCTGAATTTAGTACAAGATCAATACCGTTTTACTGCGCAAGATCTGGTGAATCAAGTTCGATTTGAACAAAACCAAGACTTGGCAAGTAACTTTGCAGCTTTAGGTTCTCGTTTTTATATCAATCCGCAAGGTCAAACTGTGCTGCAAATTCAACGTGATGTCGTGTCTTTAGGTGTGATTGAAACCACACTCAGTGTGGATGGTTTACGCCAGTTAGGGCAGCATTTTATAGATGAATTTAAAGCTTTGGCATTTGAGTAAAGTGGAAGGCGTTGTCGCAAATGACCTTGTGGCAATCTAAAACATAAAAACCTAAGACATAAAAAACGCCCTGAAAAATCAGGGCGTTTTTTATTGCACATGAGTTACGCTGGTTGCGCAGATTCTTGTTGTGCAGGAGTCAACATGTGACCATGTTCTTCGAAGTTTGCATGCCAAGACAATGCTTCACGAAGTAGGTGAGGCGTGTGACCACCTTTTGCACATGCACGCTCGAAGTAATCGTTCAAGGCATTGCGGTACATTGGGTGTACACAGTTGTCGATAATCGCACGAGCGCGTTCACGTGGTGCAAGACCGCGTAAATCTGCTAAACCTTGCTCAGTAACCAAAATGTCAACGTCGTGTTCGTTGTGGTCTACGTGCGCAGCCATTGGAACGATAGATGAAATGTCACCGCCTTTCGCAATTGATTTAGTCACGAAAATCGCCAAGTGTGCGTTACGCGCGAAGTCACCTGAACCACCAATACCGTTCATCATTTTGGTACCGCATACGTGTGTTGAGTTCACGTTACCGTAAATATCAAACTCAAGTGCAGTGTTAATACCAATGATGCCTAAACGACGAACTAACTCTGGGAAGTTAGAAATTTCTTGTGGGCGTAAAATGAATTTGTCTTTGTAGTGTGCAAGATTGCCAAATACGCGATCACCACATTTTTCAGACAAAGTCATTGAACAGCCAGAAGCGAACTTCATTTTGCCTGCATCAATCAATTCAAAGGTACAGTCTTGAAGTACTTCTGAGTACATGACCAAGTCTTCAAAGTTAGAGTGTTTGAAGCCTGTTAATACTGCGTTTGCAATTGAACCGATACCTGCTTGTAATGGCGCTAGGTTTTTCGGTAAACGACCTTGTGCAACTTCATTTTCAAAGAATGCGATCAAGTGATCTGCAATAGCTTGAGTTTCGTCATCTGGATCAGTCACGTTAGATGGAGAGTCAAGCAAAGTATCGTTAAATACAATACCTACAACTTTCGCTGGGTCTAACTGAATACCTTTGGTACCGATACGTTGGTCAACGTGAGTTAACGGTACTGGACCACGTGTTGGGCGTGCTTCAGGAATATAAATGTCGTGTAGACCTTCAAATTCTGTGCTTACCGTAGTGTTGATTTCAATAATGACTTTATCTGCAAATTCAACAAAGCTTGCAGAGTTACCTACAGAAGTTGTTGGAATAATTAAGCTGTCTTCAGTAATAGCTACTGCTTCAACAATCGCGATGTCTGGGCGTTTAAGCGTATTGTTACGCATTTGCTCAACAGTTTCAGACAAGTGCTGGTCAATAAACATAACTTGACCTTGATTAATTGCTTTACGCAAAGTGTTGTCTACTTGGAACGGCATACGGCGTGCCAAAACACCAGCTTCAGTCAATTGCTTGTCTAAATCGTTACCTAGACTTGCACCTGTAATTAAATCAATTTTTAAAGGATTGGTTTTTGCACGTGCAACCAATGCAAGTGGAACTGCTTTTGCTTCACCCGCACGAGTAAAGCCACTCATACCTACGGTCATACCATCTTGAACGAATTCAGCAGCTTGTTCTGCGCTGATTACTTTGTCGTGGAGGGAGGCTAAACGAATGCGATCTAAAGACATGGTGAACTCTCGTAAAATACTAAACTGATACCGATTGTACCGATCAAAAAAGGTATTTTGCATAGGTGTTAGGCTAAGGTCTAATTTTTTGCCTAAATGGTGGTATAAAAATATTAAATAATATATAAATAGTTGAATTTATTGTTTATTTATATATCACTTGATAAATGTAAAAATTTATTTGATATATTTTTATACAATTTTGATATGCGCTGTGAGAAGTTTTTGCTTTGATCCTTCCTGCGATTTGCTGTTGGTCTGAAATTGCTATATAGCAAGCCAGATGGAGATCAAATGAATCAGCCGTTTAGAAATGTTCACTCAAACTTTGTTTGATTTTTTCCAGCGTGCCAACATTATTTTTTTCTTCAACGATTTCAGGTTGTAACGGCAGGGTAATGATGGCTTCAAGACCACCGTGTTCACGGTTTTGAATGGTGAGCTCGCCCTGATGAATATCAACAATACGTTTTACAATTGCCAAACCTAAGCCACTGCCTTGTACAGTACGTGCTTCATTGCCGCGTACAAAAGGCTGCATTAAATCGGCAATTTGGTCTTCTGGAATGCCTGTACCGTTGTCTGCCACGCTAATCCGAATGTGTTCATCCAGCACTTCTGCAGACAACTCAATTGGCTCTGCACCATAGCGTTTAGAGTTGTTAATCAAGTTACCAATCAGACGTTTTAGTGACAAACTACGCGCCTGAATTAGAGGTAATTCTTGTGCGTTAAAGCGAATATCCAACGGTTTAAATTGAATAATCAATTCCTGCAGCAAAACATTTAAATCGGTTTCTTGTAATTCTTCATCAGAACCATCACGCATATAAGAAATGAATTGATTCAAAATCGCATCCATATCTTCTACATCGTAAATTAAGCCTTCTTTTAAAAAATCATCATCAGGCATCATTTCAGCACTTAAACGAATCCGTGTCAGTGGCGTGCGCAGGTCATGTGAAATACCCGCCAACATGATACGACGGTCACGTTCAGTCTGTTCCAAGGTATAAATCATGTGGTTAAAGGCTTGGTTGACCTCACGAATTTCCTGCGGGCCGTGATTGGTTTCCAAATAAGGGGCTTTACCTGTTTTACTGTAGCTGTTGGCGGCATTTTGCAGACGACGCAAAGGACGGTTCAGCTGACGCACCAAAGTTAAAATAATAGCGGCTGCGAAAAGTGGGATACCCAAGAGCCAGCCAAACACCAGTTCAGGACTGTAATTGGCATAGGTTTTGAGGGGTTCACGTACCCAGTTGCCATTCATTTCTGGGGTTTGAATCCAAATACGCGGGCTTGGTTTGAACTGGAAATAGACCGTGACATCCTGCATTTTTAATTCAGTTGCTAGCTTCTTTTCAATTTGTCGGGTAAAAAATTCGGCAATCACTTTTTCCCGTACATTCGGATACTCACGTGGATCGGTCACATATTCAATGCCGACCCGATTTTTGAGCCATGCATCAACATCGACTTCGGCTTCATTGTGAAAAATGCGCAAATCTGGATTGTTTAAAATTTCCAGTTCAACCGCTAAATAGCGCGCATGCTGTTGAATTTCAGGTAAATACAAAGTGCGCCAAAAGAACCACAACGACATAAACAGACTGAACAGCACCACAAAAACCACCAGCACCGCAGTGCGCATCGCGGCAGAACGTGGTTTGATTTTGTCCAAAAAACGCTCCCAGCGTGTACGTTTCTTTTCAGAATACGCCACATAATCGGTAAATTCTTGTGGGTCGAGGGGTTCGAGTTTCACATCTTGTCCTGTGGCAGAGGTTGTAAAGCGAATTTGGTGAGTGAAATTTTATGATGAATATACTTTTTATTGGAATGTCTATTCTTTAAATCTTGCACAATGATCGGTATGTATGAATTTCGATCATTGTATGAAGATGTGAGGCTGAAGCCTCACATCATTTCTAACTTATTCCGCACCATCTGGAACAAATACATAACCTACACCCCAAACCGTTTGAATATAACGTGCGCGGGCAGGGTTTTCTTCAATTAAACGACGTAAACGAGAAACTTGAACATCAATTGAGCGTTCCATTGCACCCCATTCACGGCCACGTGCCAAATTCATCAATTTGTCACGGGTCAAAGGTTCGCGTGGGTGTTGTACCAAAGCTTTGAGTACCGCAAATTCACCTGTAGTCAGTGTTACAACTTGACCTTCACGCGTTAAAGTACGGGTCGATAAATCTAGCGACCATGGGCCAAAACCGACCACTTCCATTTGCTGACTTGGTGCGCCTGGTACTTCTCGCACTTGACGACGCAATACGGCACGAATACGTGCTAACAGCTCGTTTGGATTAAATGGTTTTGGCAAATAATCATCTGCACCTGCTTCAAGACCTGCAATACGGTCAGAGTCACTGCCGCGAGCCGTCAGCATAATAATTGGCGTGTCGATGTTAGATTGACGTAAACGACGGCAAATACTTAAACCATCTTCTACAGGCAGCATAAAATCCAGCACGATTAAAGAGAACAGTTCACGCTGTAACAAACGATCCATTTGCGTTGCATCGTGGGCAGTTTTAACCACAAAGCCCTTATCTTCCAAGAAACGTTGTAACAGGGTACGTAAACGCACATCATCATCCACAACGAGAATGCGTTCAACGCGGTCAGTTTCGCTGTGTACGGCATCTGTTTTTTCAGCAGGTACAACTAAACTCATGATGTGCTCCTTTATTCTTTATTGTCATCGTAAACAAAAAGTTGAGTTGGCTTTGAGTATACGATTCATTGGTATCTTTTGCCTATGCTCTAAAGCAACAAATATTGCAGATAAAATCAAGACATAGATACCAAATATATACAGCATTCCCATGCCAAAAACTGACATATTTGCCCGTTTGAGTCTAACATCAGCCTGAATTTTATTTAGATTTATAAAATTTTGCCGAATTGGCAAAAATCGCCAAAACACCACCATTTATAAAATTCATAAAACAATTGTGGATTTTATAGTCTTGGTCTTTATAATCATGGCTTTTAGTACTTATCCTTGTAGGATCACACACGATGACTGACTTAGTTCAGCAGTTAGCAAAAGAACTTGCCGTACGACCAAATCAAGTAGAAGCTGCCATCAAACTTATTGATGAAGGTGCTAGCGTTCCATTTATTGCACGTTACCGTAAAGAAGTGACGCAAGGTTTAGATGACACGCAGCTACGTCAGCTCGATACACGTTTATCGTATTTACGTGATTTATATGAGCGTCGCGAAAAAGTAATAGAATCACTCAAAGAACAAGATAAATTATCTGATGATTTATTGGCACGGGTAAACGCTGCTGAAACCAAAAATGCCTTAGAAGAAATTTATGCGCCTTACCGTCCTAAACGTACTAGTAAATCGTTTAAAGCCAAAGAAGCAGGTTTAGGTCCAATTGCAGCGCGAATTTTTGCAGAACAAGTCGAGCCAAGCGAAGCTTTAGCAGGCTTTAGCCATGCAGACTATCCAGATGTAGACAGTCAGCTAGATGCTGTGCAACACATTCTAATTGATGAATGGGCACAAAATATTGCCTTGACCACCGAATTAAAAGAAATTTTTGCCAAAACAGCGGTATTAAAAAGCTTGGTTGCTTCTGATGAGAAAAAAGAAGTGGGCAAAAAATTCCGCGATTACTTTGATTTTTCAGAAAACCTGAACAAAGTGCCATCCCATCGTTTATTGGCGATGTTGCGTGGTCGCCAAGAAAACGTCTTGGGCTTAAAAGTTGATGGTGAAGACAGTGCACCTTTGGCACGTATTGAAACTGAATACAATTTAGATCAGATTCAGCCGCAAGCACGCCAGGACTTTTTAAAACAAACGGCAAAATTGTTCTGGTTGGGCAAAGTACGTCCACAAATCGAACATTCATTATTGACTGAAAAACGTTTGGCTGCCGAAGCAGAAGCAATGGATGTGTTTGCAGAAAACTTGCGTCATTTATTGCTTTCTGCACCTGCAGGCGCACGTTGTACGCTAGGTGTAGACCCTGGTATCCGTACAGGTGTGAAACTAGCTGTGGTGAACCAATCTGGCGATGTGGTTGCACATAGCACGGTTTATCCATTTGCACCTAAAGAAGACAAAGCAGGCGCGATTGAAGAGCTTGCACGTTTATGCCGTGAGCACCATGTTGATTTAATCGCGATTGGTAACGGGACTGCAAGCCGTGAAACTGAAGCGGTGGTGGCAGAAATGATGGCTGCACACAGCGACTTAAAATTGACGCGTGTATCTGTATCTGAAGCAGGTGCATCGGTATATTCAGCTTCTGAGTTGGCATCGCAAGAGTTGCCAGAGCTAGATGTGTCGATTCGTGGTGCAGTGTCTATTGCCCGTCGTTTACAGGACCCATTGGCTGAATTGGTTAAAATTGATCCGAAATCAATTGGTGTAGGTCAGTATCAACACGACGTGAATCAGGCAGGTTTGGCAAAAACCTTAGAAGCCGTGGTCGAAGACTGTGTGAACTCGGTAGGTGTTGATGTCAATACGGCATCTTCAGCAATTTTAGGTTATATCGCAGGTCTGAATAAAGCCATTGCACAGCAAATTGTAGATTACCGTAAAGAACATGGTCGTTTTGATAACCGCCAAGCCTTGAAAAACGTACCACGTTTAGGCGAGCGTACTTTTGAACAAGCCGCAGGTTTCTTGCGTATTCAAGCGGGTTCTGAGCCTTTAGATGCCTCAGCTGTTCACCCTGAATCTTATGGTTTGGTAGAAAAAATTGTGGCTGCTAAAGCGACTACAGTCAAAGACATCATTGGCAATACCGAAATTATCCGTTCAGTGAATGCTGAAGAATTTGTGGATGATCAAGTCGGCTTACCTACCATTCAAGATGTTTTATCTGAATTGGAAAAACCAGGTCGTGACCCACGTCCTGAATTCCGTACGGCTAAGTTCCGTGAAGATATTACTGAGGTGGCACAGCTGACTGAAGGCATGCAGCTTGAAGGTGTGGTGACCAATGTAACTAACTTTGGTGCATTTGTAGATGTTGGCGTGCATCAGGATGGTTTGGTACATATTTCTGAATTGGCCAATGAGTTTGTGGCTGATCCGCATAAAGTTGTGAAACCTGGTCAAATCGTGCAAGTGCGAGTGTTGCAGGTTGATGTAGAACGTAACCGCGTGAATTTATCGATGCGTCCTGAAGGTTCGGCTGCACCTGTTAAAGCGGCACGTCCAGCACGTCGTGATCAAGAGCAACGTACAGAGCGTAAGCCACAGGCGAAGCGTCCACAGCAGTCGCGCCCTCAGGCGGATCGCCCACAGGCTAAAAAGCCACAAGCTGCTAAACCACAAGAGAATAAAATTGGTGGTTTAGGTGCATTGTTGTTGCAAGCGGGAATTAAAGGTTCGAAGTAATCTTGAATTGTTCCAATAAAAAGCTCCCGAATTTCGGGGGCTTTTTGTTTTTGTTTTCAGTATATTAAATAAAAACAAAACTGAAGTTTGAAGATATTGAAAAGCTATTACCAGAATGAGTTCAAAAATTTCTTAGAAGCAACAGATGTATCTATATTGGGGAGTTTGGCACGACATCATGAGTTTGCATTAGATGAACTGCAGAAGAATGCTTGGTTAAAATAAATTCAAATATTGAAACAGCATTTAGGGGTTTTTAAGAGTGGGCAAGTCTTTTTTGAGTTTAGTATCCCGCGTATGGGGAAACGGGTAGATAATATTCTAATTATTCGTGATTTAATTTTTGTGGTCGAATTTAAAGTGGGTGATCGACAATTCACTTCACAAGCAAAAACACAGGTGATTGATTATTGTCTGGATTTATTAAACTTTCATGCGGGATGTCATCACCAAAAAGTGATCCCAGTTTTGGTTGCAACACAAGCCAATTCAATTGAACAGGACTGGCAGGCGATTCGGGAGCTGAATGATGCTTTATGTTGTAATACGGAGCAACTAACAAATTATTTACTAGAAGCCATACAGTATTTTTCTGAATCTACTTACTTTGATTTATCTACGTGGATTAATTCAACTTATAAACCTACCCCCACAATTATTGAAGCTGCGCAGGCGTTATATCAAGGGCATCGTGTTGAAGATATTTCACGAAGTGATGCGGGTGCAATTAATTTAGAAATCACATCAAAGCGAATTGAGCAGATTATCGAACTCACTAAGCTGAATAAACATAAAGCCATTTGCTTTCTAACGGGTGTGCCCGGAGCAGGAAAAACCTTGGCAGGTTTAAATATTGCCAATCAGCGCTTAAAAGCAGATGAGTCTGAGCACTCTGTATTTTTATCAGGAAATGGCCCACTTGTGGATGTGCTACGAGAGGCCTTGATACGTGATACTGTGAATAGTGCTAAGCAAAATAACCAATTGATCAAGCGTACAGATGCTGAGCGTCATGCTAAAACATTTATTCAAAATATTCATCACTTTCGTGATCATTATTTAAAATCATCAGAAGCGCCGATTGAGAAAGTCGTTGTTTTTGATGAGGCTCAACGTGCTTGGCAAAAAGAGCAAGTTTCCAATTTTATGAAACAAAAAAAAGGCATTGAAAATTTTGCGATGTCAGAGCCAGAATTTTTAATCAGCGTTATGGATCGGCACTCAGATTGGTGTGTGATCGTGTGTTTAATTGGTGGCGGGCAAGAGATTAATACAGGTGAAGCGGGTGTTTCGGAATGGATTTCCGCTTTGCAGAATAGTTTTAAAGATTGGACCGTATATTATTCACATCAAATCTTACAGCAGACAGTCTATCTTGAGTCAAATGAACAGATCGCTTGGTTGAAAGCTTTTGGGCAGCATGAGTCAAATTTACATTTAGCAGTTTCTGTTCGCTCATTTAGAAGTGAGCGTGTTTCTAATTTAGTCCAAGCGATATTGGACAATCAACCAGACATTGCAAAGCAAATTTATCAGGAAATTAAGCAAGATTATCCGATCGTGTTGTGTCGTAATTTAAATCAAGCAAAAGATTGGCTAAAAGAAAAAGCGAAAGGTTCAGAGCGTTACGGTATTGTGGCAAGTTCGGGTGGGCGTCGTTTAAAGGCAGAGGGTTTGGATGTTAAAAACAAAATGGAGCCATCGGATTGGTTTTTAAATAACAATTTTGATGTGCATTCCTCTTATTATTTAGAAGACGTTGCAATTGAATTTGATATACAGGGCTTGGAAATAGATCATACCTGTGTGGCTTGGGATATTAACTTTTATTTTGATCAACAATGGTGTTACCAGAGTTTTAGGGGAAGTAAGTGGCAGCAAATCCATAATGATGCCAATAAAAAATACTTATTGAATGTCTATCGGGTTTTATTAACGCGTGCCCGTCAAGGTATGGTGATTTATGTACCATGTGTTTACGATGATGATTGGACACGACCTGCGCGACAATATGATTTGACGTATGAGTTTCTGTTGAGCTGTGGGTTTGATGTGTTAAAAACCAAAAGTATAGGCAGCTTATAAGTCTTTTAGCTCTCTTGGAATAAAGGATGATTTTTTAAATCAACGGCACAATCCAACTCACTAAAATCAGCATAATTCCCAAATGCCCAAGTTTACGCGTCACTGCCACTAGTTTTGATGGTGGTGCTTCAAGCTGACGAGCATATTCCTGAAGATTTAAACCTTGTGAGGCTTTGCTGCTAAATAAAAATACGCCCAAATCAATACAAATTAAAATCGTGCCTACATCGGCAACAACTTCTAAGAGTTCATATTCTTGCTGATAAAGCGCCGTTGCAACTTGATAACTCAAAAATAAGGCAAAGGCAAAACAGCCATACTGTAAAATGAGGGCTAGTGCTCGCATAATCCATTCAAAATACTCAAAACAGCTGTGTTATAGCATAAACGATCTATAAATTGAATGTTTGTTTGAGCTGCATGGACACAAGATAAAGCTTGTTAGCGTTATCTCTTGCAATAGATGTGGCAAGATTGAAAACGTAGGATGAAGTGATTGCTAATAAAATAGGCGACCCGTAGGTCGCCTAAAGCAAAACTTGAATGTGTATAAATTACCAGTGTTCGCCCGGGAACAGGCGTGCATATGCTCTTTGTACCCAGTTCAGTTTTTGCTGCTCGCCTACAGAAGCGGTTGAGCTTGGGAACAAGTTATAACCAATTGACATGAGTTTGTTGTTGATATCTGGTGCAATCGCATATGTAATTGAAGCCAGGCGACCCAAGTGTGTCGCAATTTTCTTCGGACGTTTCACAATCGCATAAGCAATTAAATCTGCAGCTTGTTCAGGTGAAAGCGTTGGGACGTACTTATAAATTTTAGTTGGTGCGATCATCGGGGTGCGTACCAATGGCATATACACCGACGTAATCGCAATTTTGTGCGTATGCGCTTCTGCAGATAGACAGCGACTAAATGCATCCAGCGCAGCTTTAGATGCCACATAAGCCGAGAAGCGAGTTGCGTTGGCTAATACGCCAATTGAGCTAATGTTGATGATATGACCATCTTTACGGTGCATCATTTGCGGTAAAATATTCAGCACCAAACGCACAGCACCAAAATAGTTGAGTTGCATGGTACGTTCAAAGTCGTGGAAACGATCAACCGACTCGTGAACTGCACGACGAATTGAACGTCCTGCGTTGTTAATTAAAATATCAATATGGTCGACTGAAGCAAGAATCTGTTGTGATACCGCATCAATAGAGTCCATATCGTTTAAATCACAAGGAAAAACTGAAGCTTTGCCACCACGTGCTTCAATTTCGGCTTTGACTTGTTCTAAGGTTTCCTGAGTACGTGCAACTAAGAGCACATGCGCACCCGCATCGGCTAGTTTATGTGCTACGGTTAAACCAATACCACTCGATGCACCTGTAATAAGGGCAACTTTACCATTTACACGCTGTTGAAAAAGTTTCTCTAATTTTGGCTTCACGCTAATATTCCTGATTTTGATTCCTGAGTTGTCATTTTTATTGAGATTGACGATTCAAATTTCAGGCTGAATTTGAACTGTTTTCCTTGGCTTTATAATAGCCGATTTCACAAAAAAAGCTATGCAATAAGTGGTTGAATTTAAAAATGAATTTAGAGTAATTGCTCTATTTTTGTGAGCTGTATATCTTTATTTTTACCATAAACTAAAGCTAATGCAAAGACATACAAAGAAAAATTAAAATAAAAAAGCATCCTGTTGAAATTAATCAGCAGGATGCCAGTACAAAGCTTGAACTGATGAGTTTTTATACGGCTGCTAAAGCTTGCTCTAAATCAGCAATTAAGTCATCGGCATGTTCAATCCCGATGGATAAACGCACCATATCTTCACTCACACCTGCAGCCTTGAGTTCATCTGCACTCAACTGACGGTGAGTGGTGGTCGCAGGGTGGCAAGCCAGACTTTTGGCATCGCCAATATTGACCAAGCGTGTGAATAATTGCAGCGCATCAATAAAACGAGTTCCGCCTTCACGACCATCTTGCACGCCAAAGGACAGAATTGCAGCAGGTTTTCCTTTCACATATTTTTGTGCCAACGCATGTTGTGGATGATTTCTTAAACCTGCGTAATTGACCCATTTCACTTTTGGATGTGCCTGTAGATATTCCGCAATTTTTTGTGCATTTTCAGTATGACGTTCCATGCGCAGGCTTAATGTTTCTAAACCTTGTAAAATCAGGAACACATTATGCGGGCTAATTGCTGCACCTGTGTTGCGTAGTGGAACCACACGCGCACGTGCGATATATGCTGCTTCCCCCAAAACTTCGACATAGTTCACGCCATGGTAGCTTGGATCAGGCGTATTCAGGGCAGGGAAACGTTCAGGATATTTACCCCACGGGAATTTGCCGCTATCCACAATAATGCCGCCAATTGAATTGCCATGACCACCGATATATTTGGTCAGGGAATGCACCACAATATCCGCACCAAAGTCGAAAGATTTTTGTAGTACTGGGGTGGCAACGGTATTGTCGACAATCACCGGTACGCCATATTCATGTGCAATTTTAGCAATGGCTTCCAGATCAATAATATTACCCAGTGGATTACCAATCGATTCGACAAAGACCAGTTTGGTTTTTTCATCAATCAAGTCACGCAGACTTTCCGGCTTTTCATAATCAAAGAAACGGACTTCAATGCCCTGTTTTGGTAGGGTATGGGCAAAGAGGTTATAGGTACCGCCATATAGCGTTGACACAGAAGCAATGTTGTCACCCGCTTCCGCAATGGTCTGAATCGCATAAGTAATCGCAGCCATGCCAGAGGCCAAAGCCAGCGCGCCAATTCCACCTTCCAGTGCTGCGACACGTTGTTCCAGAACCGCAGTGGTCGGGTTCATAATTCGGGTATAGATATTGCCCTGAACCTTTAAATCGAAGAGATCGGCCCCATGTTGAGTATTGTCAAAGGCATAAGACGTGGTTTGGTAAATCGGCACTGCAACAGCTTTGGTGGTTGCTTCTGGGGTATAACCTGCATGAATCGCAAGGGTTTCTGCTTTATAACTCATTCTGTTTGATCTTCTAGTTTAAGTTTATGGCTTGAGTGTAGCATTTTCACATATGAGTAAAAGTGCAATTTTATTGAAATAAATATATGAAATATTCATATATCGACCTGGATTTGAGTCGTTTATTTTACTGAAAACAACTGTTTAAAAAAACATCATCAATAAACTTGTAACAATGCATTGAAGTTCATGGCAATGGCTTATGTTTTCGCAGCTTTCTGCGTATAATACCCGATTATTTTTTCGCTCATTAGAGCAGGGGCTGCTCATCTGAGCCCCAGATTTGGTTTTCTATTGAGGAGTCCTACGTGGCCCAATATATTTATACGATGAACCGAGTGTCGAAAATGGTTCCGCCTAAGCGCGAAATCCTGAAAGACATCTCTTTATCATTTTTCCCAGGCGCTAAAATTGGTGTGCTTGGTTTAAACGGTGCAGGTAAATCTACCTTGCTTCGTATTATGGCGGGCGTAGATAAAGATTTCTCTGGTGAAGCACGTGCGCAACCGGGTATAAAAATCGGTTATCTTGAGCAAGAACCACCTTTAGATGAAACTAAAGACGTTCGTGGTAACGTCGAAGATGGTTTACGTGAACCGCTTGATGCCTTGGCACGTCTGGATGAAGTCTTTGCTGAATATGCAGCAGAAGATGCGGATTTCGATGCACTTGCGAAAGAGCAAGAGAAGCTTGAAGCGATTATCCAGACTTGGGATGCGCATAACCTTGCGAACCAGATGGATCAAGCAGCTGCAGCATTGAACTTGCCTGCTTGGGATGCAGATGTATCTAAGCTTTCAGGTGGTGAACGTCGTCGTGTGGCGCTGTGCCGATTACTTCTGTCTAAACCAGATATGTTACTTCTAGACGAACCAACGAACCATTTAGATGCTTCATCTGTATCTTGGTTGGAACGTTTCTTGAAAGACTTCCCGGGTACCATCGTCGCTATTACGCATGACCGTTACTTCTTGGATAACGTTGCTGAATGGATTCTTGAGCTTGACCGTGGTATGGGCATTCCGTATCAAGGTAACTACTCTTCTTGGCTTGAGCAGAAAAATGCCCGTTTAGAGCAAGAGAACAAGCAGGAAGAATCTTTTGCTAAAGCATTGAAAAAAGAACTTGAATGGGTTCGTTCTAATGCCAAAGGTCAGCAAAAGAAAAACAAAGCGCGTATGGAGCGTTTTGAAGAGCTTAACTCGCGCGAATTCCAGCAACGTAACGAAACTTCTGAAATCTACATTCCACCTGGCCCACGTCTGGGCAACAAGGTTGTAGAAGTTGAAGGCATCAGTAAATCGTTTGGTGATCGCTTACTGTACAAGGATTTAACCTTCACAGTACCACCTGCTGCAATTGTGGGTATCGTGGGTGAGAACGGTGCGGGTAAAACCACGCTATTCCGTATGATGACTGGCGAACAGCAACCAGATACCGGTACGGTAACGCTGGGTGAATCGGTTAAAGTGGCTTATGTCGGTCAGATCCGTGACACGCTAGACAACAACAAAACGGTTTGGGAAGAAGTGTCTGGTGGTTTAGATATCTTGAAGATTGGTGATTACGAAATCGCATCTCGTGCGTATATCGGTCGCTTTAACTTTAAAGGCCAAGATCAGCAAAAGCGCGTAGGTCAATTGTCAGGTGGTGAGCGTAACCGTTTACAACTTGCGAAAATCCTGCAAATGGGTGCAAACGTGATCTTGCTGGATGAACCATCGAACGACTTGGACATCGAAACCTTGCGTGCACTTGAGGATGCCATTCTGGTATTCCCGGGTACTGTGATGGTGATCTCGCATGACCGTTGGTTCCTGGATCGTATTGCAACGCACATCTTGTCATTCGAAGGTGAAACACCTGAATTCTTCACTGGTAACTATGCTGAGTTTGAAGAATATCGCCGTAAGCGTGATGGTGATGATCTTGTAGCCAAGCGTCAAAAATATCGCAAAATCGGTGTTTAATCATCTCCGACTTTTGTAAATAAAAAAACCAGCCTCAGGGCTGGTTTTTTTATGTTTATTATATGGTGGAGGGTAAATTAGATTTCCCACTCATGATTACATTCACGGCATTTCCATTGTTTTTGCGACTGCATAAAAGCTTGCATAGAAATTTTAAAATCAGGCAAATCTCGGTAGAACAGGAAACCTGCAATCACACACAGTACAAATACCGCTACAGTAATGCTTTGTAAGGCTGTACCTGCACCATCACCAAAAATCCACATGGCAATACTGATCAAGACAAGAAGTAATAAGACAAATACCGCTGGAATAAGCATCACCAAGCTTTTTGGCACCACAGGACGTGGTGTTGCTTGTCCTGCCTGCGCAACAGGCATGATTTTTGGGCTTTGGCATTTAGGGCATCGGTATTGCATTACAACTCCAAAATTCTAATCTGATCGTTATTCTAACCAAATGTACAGCAAATCAAAAACAGTCTGTCAGAAAACAGGGCAATAAAAAAGCCCAAGTCATTGCTTGAGCTTTGTTATAAGATGAAAAAAATAGATTTATATTCATCTTGAATATGGCGTCCCTACGGGGATTCGAACCCCGGTTACCGCCGTGAAAGGGCGATGTCCTAGGCCTCTAGACGATAGGGACTTGATGAGGCAACACAGGTAAAGCCTGAATTAAACTTGGTGGAGTCAAGCGGGATCGAACCGCTGACCTCTACAATGCCATTGTAGCGCTCTACCAACTGAGCTATGACCCCAGTCTGTGTGAGCGCAATATTAGGGCTATTGCGCTTACACGTCAACAAAAAAATGAATTAAGCAGGATCAATTGCATTATTTTTCGGCAATTTGATGCTTTCATTCAGTTTTTCCCAGACTTTCACTTCTTTTTTGCTTGGTCCGCCAACCACTTCTAAGGCATGACGTAAACGCGCAAAGGTCAGATCAGGGCCAATGGTGACCATGGTTTGCATTACAGGTGTAGATGCGGTTGAACCTGCAATTGCAATAAAGAATGCAGGCATGAAATCACGCAATTTGATTTCCATTTGGTTCGCTAAATCCATCAGGGTTTGGCTTACCGTGTCGTTGTTCCAAGTAAATAGACTTTCTAAACGCCAAATTGCAAATTGCAGGCTTTGGCGCACTTGTTCTTCAGACAGTTTTTTACTTTCAAACTGTTGCTTGCTCAAAGTTGGGAAGTGGTTGAAGTAATGTGCAGACCAATTCACTGCTTCTGAGAGCAAATGAATACGTGGTTGAATCGCGGCAGCAATCTCTTCCAATTTGGCACGATCTGCTTTCCAGGTCAATAAGGTGTCTAATAGTTCAGCAGGTGAAAGTGCTTTAATCCATTGACCATTTAGCCAATTGAGTTTTTCCACATCAAAGATAGGGCCGCCTAATGAGACACGTTGAATATCAAAGTGTTCAATCATTTCGGCCAAGGTGAATTTTTCGCTTTCATCGGGCATTGACCAGCCCATGCGACCTAAATAGTTCAGCAACGCTTCGGGTAATACGCCAATGTCTTTGTAGTAGTTAATTGAAGTCGGGTTTTTACGTTTAGATAATTTTGATTTGTCTGGGTTGCGCAACAGTGGCATGTGGCACAACACAGGCATATCCCAACCAAAATACTGATAAAGCAATTGGTGTTTCGGTGCCGATGGAATCCATTCTTCACCACGAATCACGTGGGTGATTTGCATCAAATGGTCATCGACCACGTTTGCTAAATGATAAGTTGGCAAACCATCTGTTTTCAGTAGAATTTGCATATCGACTTGCGCCCATGGAATTTCCACTTCACCGCGCAGCATGTCATTAAATTTACATACGCCTTCGGATGGCACTTTCATACGAATAACATGCGCTTCGCCTGCGGCTAAACGACGCTGCACTTCATCTGCAGACAAGTTTAAACCACGACCATCGTAGCGCGGGCTTTCACCACGTGCTTGCTGTTCTGCACGCATTTGATCTAGTTCTTCGCTAGTAGCGAAGCAATAGAAAGCATGTCCTTGTTCAACCAATTGCAAAGCATATTGCTTATAAATATCCATACGTTCAGATTGGCGATACGGTGCATGCGGGCCGCCTACATCTGGACCTTCTGCCCAATTTAAGCCTAACCAACGCAATGAATCCAAAATCATTTTTTCAGACTCAGGGGTTGAACGCAGTTGGTCTGTATCTTCAATACGAAGAATAAATTCACCACCGTGTTGTTTGGCAAAACATAAGTTAAACAAGGCGATATACGCTGTTCCCACGTGCGGGAAACCAGTAGGAGAAGGCGCGATACGAGTACGAACAGTCATAAGCAAAAATTAATTCAAAATGTAAATTGCAACCATTATAACGAAAAAGCCCAAGTACTTAATGTTAAATTCAACATTCTGTACTTGGGCGTTTCAACTGCATTTGAAAAGGGGATCAAAGGCAGTGAGTTTGATGCAGGCTTATGAGTTGCCTTGCGGGAATAAGGCTTGTACGAAACGGCTAAAACGCTGATTTTGTAAGGCAAAGAAATTTTGAGTTGGAGCGACATGAATAGAAGTCAGCACTTTTAAATCATTATTTGATTCAAACTTTTGCTTGTCTGCCTGTTTTTGTTGGGTAATGGCTTTTTCAATTAAAGAGCCTTTTTCCGCAGTTAAATTGGTTTTACTTTCAGCAGACTTGATCACGGCACTGTGACCGACTGTACTTAAACTGAGTAATGCTGCGAACATGAGTTTAGATTTCATCTTGATTCCCCCCTTTCCTTTATGAATGAACTCACAATTTATAAATTGTTTTAATCACCTTAATATTTAATCACAAGAATCATAACAAAAGTAGACTTAAGTCACACTTTTAATAAAATCTGTATCATTATTTACTCACTATATACAGGTTTTTCCAATGATCCTTGATTTAGAACATGTTGTAACAAACAACTGTGGAGATATCGTGAAGATTTTTACAAAAGTCACAATAAAATTAATTTGAGAAGGTTGGTTTGATGTGATGTTGTTTATTTTGCCATTAAGTTTGAAAATGGATCAAATTTTTATTCACTTTTCATATATCTAATTCATAAAAAGGTATAACTTTTGAATAAACGCTGTATCTTAAATTAAATTGAATAAAAACAAATAAATAAAGCTGAATTTATTGAGTTTAATCAATTTTTTTGTATTTTTTACAAATTGCGCAGTGCCTAAGCATTACATATATTGAGTGACAGATTAAAAGTGATGTGTATTGTGATGAAAACTCAATTGAAAGCTTTATTGACTGCTGCTCTATTGGCAACAGGTTTAGCTGCAACGACTGCTCAGGCTGCAGATCGTCAGTTTTTAAATGTATCGTATGATGCAACCCGCGAATTTTATGATGAATTTAACAAGTCGTTTGGTGGGTACTGGAAAAAACGTACAGGTTTAGACGTAAACTTTAAACAATCACATGGTGGTTCGGGCAAGCAAGCGCGTTCAGTGGTCGATGGCTTAAAGGGCGATGTCGTCACTTTGGCATTGGCGAATGACATTGAAGAAATTGTAAAGTCAGGTCAAATCCAAGCAGGTTGGCAAAAAGAATTTCCTCATAACTCTGCGCCTTATACCTCGACCATCGTCTTTATGGTGCGTAAAGGCAATCCGAAAAAAATTAAAGACTGGAATGACTTAACCAAACCAGGCGTACAAATTATTACCCCAAACCCGAAAACAGGTGGTTTGCCACGTTGGGTGTATTTGTCGGCTTGGGGTTATGCAGAAAAGCAACCAGGTGGTTCTAAAGCCAAAGCTCAAGAATTTGTAGGCAAGATGTACCACAACGTAAAAGTGATGGATTCAGCAGCACGTGCGTCGATGACGACATTTGCTGAACGTGGCATTGGTGACGTGTTGTTGACTTGGGAAAATGAAGCCCTGGTAACCTTAAAAACTTTAGGCAAAGACAAGTTTGATATTGTTTATCCATCTATTTCTATTTTGACTGAGCCTTCTGTGGCAATTGTAGACCGTACAGTAGAAAAAAATGGCAATAAATGGTTGGCGACCGGTTATATCAACTATTTATATTCACCTTTAGGTCAGGAAATGGCAGCTAAGCATTTCTACCGTCCACGTAATGAAAAAGTTCTTGCAAAATATGCAGCGCAATTTCCGAAATTAAAAACTTTCACCATTGATGAAGTGTTCGGTGGTTGGGAAAATGCACAAAAAACACATTTTGTGAATGGTGCGATTTTTGACCAAATTTATAATGCTAAGCGTTAAGCACATATTCATTTCTGTCTAATCTTTGATTGGATTGGCGCACAAAAAAATCTCTACGGAGATTTTTTTGTGCTTTAAAAAAGTCAAAAACGGTTTTCCCTATGAAAAGTAATATTTATCTACAAAAAGACGTTTGGAGCTTTGCTAAAACAAGGTAATAATGTGCAGTTACATTTTAGCTGTATTGATTGAACCTTATGTCGCATATTTCTGTATTACTTCATGAAACTGTTGATGCCGTGTTGGCAGATCGCAATACAGGAATTTATGTCGATGCTACCTTTGGGCGAGGTGGGCATACGCGTTTGTTATTAGCTAAATTGGATGCGCAGGCACGAGTCTATGCCTTTGATAAAGATCCACAAGCTTTGGCTGTGGCAGCAGAATTGGCGCAGCAAGATTCTCGCTTTCAAATTATTCATGCCAGTTTTGCCGATATGCAGCAAGCGTTGAATGATATGGGTGTCACTCAGGTCGATGGTGTGATGGCCGATTTAGGCGTGTCGTCACCACAGCTAGATCAGGCAGAACGCGGTTTTAGCTTTATGAAAGATGGCCCGCTTGATATGCGAATGGACAATTCACAAGGCCCGACTGCAGCAGAGTGGTTGGTGGATATTGAAGAAGAAGCCTTAGCCAATGTAATTTTTCAATATGGTGAAGAGCGTTATAGCCGCCGTATTGCCAAAGCCATTAAACAGGCGGGTTATATTCAAACCACCGCACAATTGGCTGAAATTGTAAAAGTTGCCCATCCGAAGTGGGAAAAAAATAAACACGCTGCAACACGTACTTTTCAGGCAATTCGTATTGCGATTAATAAAGAATTAGAAGATATTGAAAACTTCTTGCCGCAGGCGGTTGAGGTGTTAAAACCCGAAGGTCGTTTGGCAGTAATTAGCTTCCATTCTTTGGAAGATCGTTTAATTAAACAGTTTATTCAAAAAGAATCGAGCCTGCCTGAAGATTCAGGTTGGGGCTTGCCACAACAGCAACAAGATACACGTCGATTGAAAAAAATCTCACGTGTGCGTGCCAGTGATGAAGAAGTCAAAGCCAATCCACGCTCACGCAGCGCATGGTTACGTGTTGCAGAACGATTAGCTTGAACAGGCCAATAATGAAAACTGAAAGCGTTGAAAAAAATCAATCTCAAGTGCGACTGAAAAAAATGGTCGCCTATTTTATTTTATTGGCGCTGGTGTTTATCAGCGCGATTATGGTGGTGTTTCAGGTGTTTGAATATCGGCATGATTATCGTGAGCTGAGTTCTTATATGCGCGAGCGAGATGACTTAAATGCCGAGTGGGGGCGTTTGTTAATTGAACAGCAGACCTTTGGTGCAACTGCCCAAATTGGCACCCGTGCGGTGACGCAATTGCGCATGTATTCACCGCCTGCACAGCAAACGGTGGTGATTTCTTTGCCTACAACTTCAGCACAACAATAAGGCGAGTTGCACATGGTAGATACGCGCAAAAAGCAAACCCGAAAGAAACAGCAATCGGTAACTGGAAAAAATGCCATTCATGTAGAAATGTGGCGTTTTTACTTAATGTGGGCTGTGGTACTGCTGGTGTTCGTGGCACTGGTGGGGCGTGCGTTTTATGTGCAAATTGTGAACCATGACTTTTTACAGAATAAAGCCAATGCGAATATTTTAAGAACAGAAAAGCTCAAAGCCATGCGTGGGGTGATTTATGATCGCAACGGTGTGCCTTTGGCAATTAGTACCCCTGTAATGAAAGTGGTGATTGATCCACGTGATTATTTTGATAATAAAAAACTGTTTGAAGAAATTACAGCCGATTTAGCAAAAAATCCGACCAGTCGTAAATTGCAACGCCAATTGCCAGATAAAAACCTAAATTTAGATGAACTTGCCGATGCGGTGGGGATGGATCGTCAAGAACTTAAAAATAAAATGAACGAGCGTCCACGTTCACGTTATTTGGTTTTGCAAAAAGAAGTGCCACCGCAACAGGCAGAGTTGATTCTGAAGCGTAACTTCCAAGGGGTATATACCGAAAAGAACTATAAGCGTTATTACCCGCAGCCACAGCCGAATGCACAAATTATTGGTTTGACCAACAGTGAAGGCACAGGCATTGAGGGCTTGGAAATGCAGCTAAATACCCGCTTGGCAGGGGTAGATGGTGAACAACAAATCGTACGTGATAAAAAAGGTAACCGTGTCAAAGACCCTGAAGTGGTGAAGGAGGTTGAACCGGGTGAAAATATTACCCTGAGTATCGACTCACGTTTGCAATATATTATGTATCGTGAATTGACTGCGGCAGGGGTAGCAAATAATGCCCGTTCAGCTACAGCAATTGCGGTAGATGTTAAAACCGGTGAAATTTTAGCGATGACCAGTTGGCCGTCGTATAACCCGAATGATAAAAAAAGTTTGTCCAATAAAGATGCCATGCGTAACCGTGGTGCGGTGGATTCCTTTGAACCAGGTTCGACCATGAAGCCTATGACTGTGGCAATGGCACTGGAAAGTGGTAAATATTCACCGAATACCGTGGTCAATTTAAGTGGTGGCTCAATGCGAGTGGGCAATCATACCATTCGTGATACCCACAACTATGGCTCACTGACTTTGGCCGGGATTATCCAAAAATCGTCAAACGTGGGTGTGGCGAAAATTGCTTTATCTTTACCGTATGCTACCTTACCGACTTTTTATAAGCGTTTAGGATTTGGTGCGCGTTCTGCGGTGAAGTTTCCTGGTGAAAGTGCAGGTTTAATTTTGCCGCCAAGCAAATGGAATGTGTCGGAAGTGGCGACCATGTCTTATGGTTATGGTTTGAATGCCACTGTGCTGCAATTGGCAGATGCCTATGCCATGCTTGCCAATAAAGGCGTTAAAATGCCGCTGAGTTTATATAAATTAGAAGAACAGCCTAAAGGCGAACAAATTGTCGATGCTAAAATTGCTGACCAAGTTCTACTGATGATGGAAGCGGTGACGTTGCCAGGTGGTACAGCACGTCAAGCCAATATTCCAGGCTATCGAGTTGCAGGCAAAACGGGAACAGCGCATAAACTTCGTGCAGACCGCAAAGGCTATTCACAGACTGAATATCGTGCCTTGTTTGCTGGGGTTGCGCCAGTCAGTGATCCACGTTTAGCTATGGTGGTCGTGGTGGAAAATCCAAAAGGACAGTATTATGGTGGTTTGGTGGCAGCGCCTGTATTTGCTCGTGTGATGCAAGAATCTTTACGTTTAATGAACGTACCTTTAGATAAACCTTTAGAAACTCCCAACATCCAATAACAGGTGACGCATGTCTATCAGCTTTCAACATATTTATCGCAGTTCTTGCGTTGCAGATTGGATGACACAAGACTTTCAGGGCTTTCAACTTGACAGCCGCCATGTTACAGCAGGGCAAATTTTTATTGCCCTGACCAGTTTGTCGCAGCCTGAAAAAACCGCACAATTTGCACAAGCCGCTTTAGATCAAGGGGCTTTGGCGGTGATTTCGGAAACTGAACTGGCAGTTGCCAATAATTTGGTGGTGCCTGATGTGCGTCAGCGCATGGGACACTGGCAAAAACAATATTTACAAGCGCGACAGTCTATACCTTTAGCACGTATGCTTGCCGTCACGGGTACCAATGGTAAAACCACTATTTCACGTTTAATTGCCGAATTGTTGATGTTGCAAGCTCAACGCTGTGCAGTCATGGGCACCACAGGCAACGGAATTTTGCCTAATTTGGAAGCTTCAACGCATACGACTTTAGATGCCTTACAACTGCAAAATGCTTTATACAGCTATGCACAACAAGGCGCAAAATTTGCCGCAATTGAAGCCAGTTCACACGGTTTGGAGCAAGGGCGCTTAAATGGCTGCGATATTGAAATTGCGGTATATAGCAACCTCAGCCGTGACCATTTGGATTATCACGGTACTTTAGAGGCGTATGCTGCAGCCAAAGCGATGCTGTTTCAGTTTGCCAGTTTAAAAGTGGCTATTATCAATTTAGATGATGAATATGCAGGGATCATGTTGCAAGCGGCTCAACAGAATCCTGCACAACCAAAAATTTTGACTTATTCCACGCAGCAGACGGCAGATTATCAAGCACAGCAGATTGAATACAGTCTGAATGGTGTACGTTTTCATCTCCAAACTGCTACGGCAGAATATGTGGTGCAAAGTCCGTTGCTCGGACATTTTAATGTTGAAAATTTGCTGGCGAGTTTAATTGCCGCAGAGCAAGCAGGTTTTGCATTGCCAGATTTAATACACACGACTGCACAACTCAAAGGTGCACCGGGGCGTATGCAAGTGTTGCGTGATGCAGAGCGTTTATTTGTAGTGGATTATGCGCATACGCCAGATGCCCTAATTCAAGTGTTGCAAACTCTAAAACGTCATGTCAGCGCACAGCTTTGGGCGGTATTTGGCTGTGGTGGAGATCGAGATCGTGGCAAGCGCCCACTGATGACCCAAGCGGCATTAGATTATGCCAATATTGTGCTTTTGACCTCAGATAACCCGCGTACAGAAGATCCTTTGCAAATTTTTGCCGATATGCAGACAGGTGTCGATTTATCGGTGGCACAGAGCCATGAAATTCATGATCGTCGTGAAGCGATTAAATATGCCGTCAATCATGCACAGTCAGGTGATATTGTCTTGATTGCAGGCAAAGGCCATGAAAATTATCAAGAAATAGATGGGGTAAGACACTGGTTTGACGATGTGGTTGAAGTGCAATCTGCGATTGATGCACAACATTGTTCAGCTTCTGCTTATCCTGCCCAATAAGGAATTTGTATGCACACTTCCACCACCAGTACCGCAATTTTAGAACCTTGGACTGTCGAACAACTCCAACAAGCAACACAGGGTCATTGGTTCAATGGACAAGCACCGCAAGGTGACATTAAACGTATTTTGACCGATTCACGCCATGCCGAAGCAGGCGATGCCTTTTTGGCTTTAAAAGGTGAGCGTTTTGATGCGCATGACTTTGTGGCACAAGTGGCGACACAGGGCTGCTCTATGGCAATTGTCAGCCAGCCTGTCGATGCGGATATTTGCCAATTGGTGGTGCCTGATACCCGTTTAGCCTTGGGACACTTGGGCGCATTTCGTCGTCAGCAACATCCACAATTAAAAGTGATTGCGTTAACCGGTAGTAGCGGTAAAACCACCACCAAAGAAATGCTGGGTAGTATTTTGTCACGTTTGGCACCGACTTTAATTACCCGTGGCAACCTGAATAATGACTTGGGTGTGCCGATGATGTTATTGGAGTTGAATGCAAACCATCAATATGCAGTGATGGAATTAGGCGCCAGTCATCAAGGTGAAATCGATTACACTTCAAACTTGGTGCAGCCGCAGGTGGCAGGCATTATCAATATTGGTACTGCGCATTTGGGTGAATTCGGTGGGCGTGAGGGTATTTGTCGGGCTAAGTCTGAAATTTATGCACATATTGCCCCACAAGGCACAGCCATTATCCCTGCTGCCGATGATTTTGCCGAACAGATTCAGCAAGCGGTTCAGTCAGAACAGCGTCTAAGTTTTGGCGAAGGCGGTGATGTGTTTGCGACAAACATTCAGTTGCAGCCACAATCGGCACGTTTTTGTTTAAATACCGCACAAGGTATGCGTCAGATTCACTTGCCATTTGCGGGTGAGCACAATGTACAAAATGCTACGGCTGCTACCGCTTTTGCACTGGCAATTGGCGTGAGTTTAGATGATATTGTCGCAGGCTTGGAGCAGGCGCAAGGCGCAAAAGGTCGCTTGAACTTTATTCAGCAAGGCGCACATTTATTCATTGATGACACCTATAATGCCAATCCAACTTCTATGCGTGCTGCAGGCGAAGTCCTTGCACAGCAAACAGGTGTGCGGGTTATGGTCATTGGTGATATTGGTGAACTTGGCAATAGCGCAGCACAACAGCACTATATGTTGGGGCGTGATTTGGTGTCTATTCATGGCATCAACTTTGTGGTGGCGGTGGGTGAATTTGCACCTGCGATCCAAGAAGGTGCACGCAGTACCCAATATGGAAAAAAATTACAGGCTTTTGTCACTCAAGAACAAGCCTTGCCGTTTTTAATTGATCTGGTAAAAACACATCAACCTCAGTCCATGAGTTTCCTATTTAAAGGTTCTCGATATACCCATATGGAAACGTTGATGGCTGCATTGATGGAGAGAATTTAAATGCTGTTATGGTTATTTGAACAGCTGGCGGGCTATCACAGTTCGTTTCAAGTGGTTCGTTATTTAACATTACGTTCATTACTGAGTGTATTGACTGCGCTTGGCATCGGTTTGGTGCTAGGCCCTGTGATGATTCGTAAACTGCAAGCATTAAAATACGGTCAAGCAGTCAGCTCTTATGCACCTGAAGGGCATGCCAAAAAAATGGGTACGCCAACCATGGGTGGTGTATTAATCCTGCTTTCCATTGGTATTTCGACTCTATTATGGGCAGATTTATCTAACCCTTATGTCTGGATTGTACTGGCGGTCATGGTCATTTTTGGCGCTGTAGGCTGGGCAGATGACTGGATTAAAATTCGTTACAAAGACAATGCGGGTTTGCCTGCGCGTAAAAAATTCTTCTGGACTTCGGTAGCATCATTGGGTGCAGGTATTGCGTTGTATGTGATTGCAACCCAACAGCCAAATCCTGCCCAAACTGCAGATATGTTGGATGTGTTGATTCCATTCTTTAAAGATTTCAGTATTCCTTTGTCACTAATTCCACTCGGTATTGGCTTCATTATTTTTACCTATTTGGTCATTAACGGTGCCTCAAATGCAGTCAACCTGACCGATGGTTTAGATGGCTTGGCGATTATGCCAATCGTGTTGGTTGCAGCAGGTTTGGGTGTATTTGCCTACTTGGCGGGGGATGTTCGTTTTGCTGATTATCTGCATATCCCTTATGTGAAATATGCGTCTGAGTTGGTGGTAATCTGTGCCGCAATGATTGGTGCAGGCTTAGCCTTCTTGTGGTATAACGCGCATCCTGCACAAGTTTTTATGGGCGATGTCGGTGCACTATCTTTGGGGGCAATGCTAGGTACGATTGCCGTCATGGTGCGTCATGAAATCGTATTTGCGATTATGGGCGGTGTGTTTGTGGTTGAAGCGATTTCGGTCTTCCTGCAAATTGGTTCACTCCGTATGCGTAATAAACGGGTATTCTTAATGGCGCCTTTGCATCACCACTATGAAAAGAAAGGCTGGCGTGAAACTCAAGTGGTGATTCGCTTCTGGATTATTACAATTATGTTGGTGGTTTTAGGTTTAATGACCTTAAAATTACGTTAGGCCTATCCAACCGAAAATTTTAAAAGTCGGCACTCGCCGACTTTTTTATGTGGTCCACTCTGGAGAAAATGATGAATTTGCTGATGTGTCCTGTGTGTCGTCAGGTATTGCAACTGCACGATCGAACATGGCGTTGTGCCAACAATCACAGTTATGATGTTGCAAAACAAGGCTACGTCAATTTGCATCTGGTGCAGCATAAGCACAGTAAAAATCCAGGGGATACAGCTACTTCGGTACAGGCGCGTCGCGCATTTTTAAGTGCAGGGCATTATGCACCCTTGCAACAGGCAGTGGTGCAAAAAATTCGCACCTTACGCATCGAAAATTTGCTGGATATTGGCTGTGGCGAAGGCTACTACACTGCTGCTATGCAAGGTGAGGTGTTGCAGTGTATCGGGGTGGATATTGCCAAGAATGCCGTACAAGTGGCGACAAAACTGAATCCCGCAGTGACTTGGGTAGTGGGGACAGGGGCAACTTTGCCTGTTTTGGAACATTGTATTGATTTATGTAGCAGCTTGTTTAGCCCAATTCCACAACAGGAAATTTTGCGAGTCTTAAAACCACAAGGCTATTTATTAGTGGTGACGCCTGCGCCAGAGCATTTATTGGCGATGCGTCAAGCTTTGTTTGAAGAGGTAAAGCCACATGAGCCTGAAAAATTTATCACCCAATTACAAGATGCCTTTGATTTGGTTGATGCCAGTGTGGTGGAAACACCATTACAGCTCAATCAAAGCGATTTAAATCATTTAATTGCTATGACACCTTATGTCTATAAAGCCAAAGCAGAGCGCCGTCAGACATTGGAACAGCAAACCCAGTTTGACGTGACAGCACAGCATCAAATTTATCTGTTTCAGAAAAAGTAAGTTTGAATAGCCGATAAAAAAAGCCCTCATCTTTGCGTAAGAGGGTTTTTTTTATGGCTGCTTGTCTGTTGTTACAAGACTTCGTCAATTAAGTTTTCTAAGGCATCGGGAGCAGGTTTGGGTGCTGTATTCGGTTTGGCAGGGCTGTTGTTTGGCGCTTGCATGGCAGGCGGTGCGGCGTTGTCAGGAATTAACACTTCCTCGCTTGGTAAATCGTCAAAATCAAGCTCAGGCGCACGAACTGGCGCAACAGGTGCAGGTCGATACAATGGTCGTGCCAATGGCGGTGAAGCACGATAATCCAGCTGCTGTTCTGCACTCATTTGATTGAGTTCACGTTGTGGCGCTTTGGCTTTGCTGTCTAAACTGACCCAGGCTTCAGGTGTGCCTTTGAGTGCATTGCCCATAAAATCTGTCCAAATTGGCAGCGCTGCGACACCACCATATTCACGACGTCCTAAAGTGGTTGGTTGGTCAAAGCCGACCCAAGCTACAGTCACCAGTTTAGCATTGAAACCTGCAAACCAAGCATCTTTGGCATCGTTGGTGGTTCCTGTTTTACCGCCAATATCACCACGACCAATTCTCAGCGCAGCACGTCCTGTACCGTGTTGAATCACGTCACGTAAAATATTGGACATATCATATGCCGAGCTAGATTTTAAAATACGTTGTGCCTGTTTGTACTGACTACGCTCTGCCAATAATTTTGGATCTTGTTCCGCTTGAGCCAGTTTTTTATTGGTCACTTCAATCACTTCATCATCTGGCGTGGTGGCTTCGGCACTTTCAAGCGTTTGTTCTTTGGTGTTAATACAAGCAATACACGCATATTCAGGATTGGCTTGATAAATCACCTTGCCATAAGCATCTTCAATACGGTTAATGAAGTGCGGTTGAATACGGTAACCCCCATTCGCAAAAGTGGCATAGCCCGTAGCCATTTGAATAGGCAAAACTTGTGGCGTACCCAATGCAATGGTGTAGTTACGCGGAATTTGATCTTCCTGCAAACCAAAATCCATGAATAGTTGGCGGGTACGCTCAATACCGACTTCTTGTAATAAACGTACCGAAACCGTGTTACGAGATAAATAGAGTGCACGTCGTAACGGAATCATGCCTAAATGACGACCATCGGAGTTACGTGGTGACCATTTACCAATGGTGATTGGACTGTCATTGACCATAGTATATGGTGTCATACCACGCTCTAAAGCCAGTGCATACACAAAAGGTTTAATGGTAGAACCTGGTTGGCGCCAACCTTGTAAAGTACGGTTGAATTTGGATTGATAGAAATTATATCCACCGACCAATGCTTCAATGGCGCCGTTATTCGGGTTAATTGCGACCAATTGACCTTGCACTTTTGGTACTTGTACTAATGACCAAGCGGTTTTATTTTCATTTGGACGTAAACGGACAATATCTTTGACTTTTACAATCTGTGCCGCACGACTTGGCGCATTGCCTACACTATTGGCGTTGCGATAGGGACGCGCCCAAGACATGCCTGACCACGGTACAGTAACCGTTGTTCCATCTTGCATCAACGCTTCAAAAGAATTATTGAGTACTTTGCTAACTTGCGCAGGGTAGGTATTGGCATAAGCACGAAATTCATTCAGCGGTTTGTCATGTGCCTCTGCACCACGCCATCCATGACGACGATCATAGGCTTCTAGACCTTCTTGCACCGCCTGTTCAGCATACATCTGACGTTTGCTGTCTACCGTCGTGTAAACTTTATAGCCCGAATCAACCGCTTGTTCGCCAAATTTACTGACCAGTTCAGCACGTACCATTTCACCAATATATGGATGTTTATTGCTAATGCTACGGTCTGGCATATCTAAATTAATGGTTTCAGCAATCGCTTTTTGGTACTCATTTTGGTTGATATACCCTAATTGCAACATGCGTCCTAAAATCCAGTTGCGACGCTCTAAAGCACGTTCAGGATTGACGACAGGATTGTAGCGTGAAGGTGCTTTAGGTAAGCCTGCAATCATCGCCATTTGTGCAATCGACAGTTCTTCTAGGCTTTTGTTGTAATAAATTTTGGCAGCTGCCGCGATACCATAAGCATTTTTACCCAAAAAGATTTTATTAACATATAAGGTTAAAATTTCTTCTTTGCTCAGGTTTTGTTCAATTTTACGTGCTAAAAAGATTTCGGTAAGTTTGCGCTTTAAGGTGCGTTCAGGACTGAGATAATAGTTTTTTGCCACCTGCATGGTAATGGTCGAGCCGCCCGTTTGCACATTGGAGCCTGTTACCGCCTCGCTCACCGCGCGTCCCAAACCTTTGAAGCTGATTCCACTGTGTTCAAAAAAAGCAGAATCTTCAGCTGCCAAGAACGCAAAAATGAATTTTTCAGGAATATTTTCATAATCGACAGGCACAGAAAGCTTGCCGCCATACTCAGCAATTAGCTCATTATCGGCACTATAAACCTGCAACGGTTTTAATAATGGCGCTTTTTTTAAGGTGGTCATTTCTGGCAAAGATGGGGCAATATAGAGATACATGCCATAGAAACCCATCGGTATTGCGACCAAAATTATTATAATGATCAAAAAAAATGGATGAACACGACCCGAACAAGATAGCTTTTTCATAACAAGTGCGTTTTAATAAGAGCTAATAGCAAACTAATTGCTGGTCAGTATAGCGAGTAGACTTACGGATTGTTAGATGAATTATTGTATCCGTAAAAAATTATAGACCAGCGCGCATTAGTAGGTTAAATTTTTTTGGGGATAAAAAAATAATAGGAATGGTATTATTGTGCGTAGGTTATATCGTAAGCCAAGTAAGGGGTTAATAGGTGTAGATATTAGTTCTACTTCTGTTAAGTTATTAGAACTCTCTGTGAAGAATGGTAGATACTGGGTCGAGAGCTATGCGTTGGTCCCACTTCCAGAAGGCAGTGTGGTTGAAAAAAACATTCTCAATCCAGAAGCAGTCGGGGATGCGCTTGAACGTGCATTGAACTTAGCAAACACGCAATCTACATCTGCAGCATTTGCAATACCAACCTCAATGGTGATTACCAAAATCATTGAAATGGATGCAGATATGACCAGCGATGAGCGTGAAGTTCAAATTCGTATGGATGCCGAGCAATATATTCCATTCCCATTAGATGAAGTCAGCCTAGACTTTGAAGTCCAGCCAGACCGTTTGGCTAATCCAAACCGCGTCAATGTGTTGCTGGTTGCGACACGTTTAGAAAACGTAGAAGCACGAGTAGAAGCTTTGGACTTGGGCGGCTTGACAGCAAAAATTGCCGATGTCGAAAGTTTTGCCATCGAAAATGCCTTTAAAGTGTTCTCCGATACTCTACCAATGGGTGTGAACACCATTGGTATTTTGGACATTGGTCATACCATGACTACCTTGTCGGTGCTACAAAATAACAAAATTATTTATACCCGCGAGCAAACTTTTGGCGGTAAACAGCTGACACAAGAAATTCAAAACCGTTATGGTTTGTCGTATGAAGAAGCAGGGCGCGCCAAAAAAAGCCGTACTTTGCCAGATGACTACGATGTAGAAGTGCTCGAGCCGTTCTTAGAAGCGGTGGTGCAACAAGCTGCACGTTCATTGCAGTTCTTCTTTTCTTCTTCACAATTTAATGAAATTGATCACATTTTATTAGCAGGGGGGAATGCCAATATTCCAGGTCTTGCGAAGTTGTTGCAGCAAAAACTGGGCTACCGTGTGACCATTGCCAATCCATTCTTGCAAATGGGCTTCTCTCCACAAATCGACATTAAAAGAATTGAAAGTGATGCACCGTCATTGATGGTGGCATGTGGTTTAGCAATGAGGAGTTTTGATTAATGGCAAAGATTAACTTACTCCCTTGGCGCGATGAGCTAAGAGAAAAACGAAAAAAAGAATTTATTGTATTTTGTATTGTAGCGGCGGCTGTTGGGGCGTTATTGGTGGCTTTAGCGTGGTTCTTCTATAACGCGAAGTTACAAGATCAAGAACAAGCCAATCAATTGGTGATCAGCACCAACCAAAACCTAGATGTACAATTAAAATCTTTAGAAGGCTTGCAAGAACAGCGTAATGCTATTGTTGAGCGCATGAAGCTGATTCAGGGTTTACAAAGTCAGCGTCCGATTGCTGTGCGTTTAGTGGATGAATTGGTACGTGTGACACCAAGCAATATGTACTTAACCAAAGTGAGTCGTACAGGCAATAAATTCACTTTTGAAGGCAAGGCTGAAAGTCCAAATACTGTGGCTGAATTCTTGCGTAATTTGGAAGCATCGCCTTGGTACCGCAATGCATTTATGAATTCATTCTTAGCCAAAGAAGAAAATAAAGATAAAGCACCAAGCTCTGTGGTTCCTCGTGTAGAGGAAAGTTACGGTACTTTTGTAGTGACTTCAGATTTAGAAGAAATTGCAATTCCAGTAACACCAACAGAACCTAATCCAACATCAGCAGCGGGGGCAGCACAATGAGTCTCGATGAATTTGATGAAGTAAATCAGGATGCTGCTGTTGCTCCGAAAAAGAAAATGACTGTTGAAAAGTTTTTTCAACAGTTCAATACCCTAGATCCAAACAATTATGGTGCTTGGCCGCTTTCGGTCAAAATTACCTGCTGGATTTTTATTACTTTCCTGATTTTGGCTTTAGGTTATTTTGTTGTGATCAAGCCAAAGTTAGATGCCATTGCAGCAGCACATGCACAAGAACAAAACTTGTTAAATGAGTTCCGCGAAAAAGATTCTAAATTGCGTAATTTGCAGCAATATCAAGCACAATTACAAGAAATGGAAGCGAACTTTAATCAACAACTTGAACAATTGCCAAAAGAAACTGAAATTCCAGGCTTGGTTGAAGATATTAACGTGACCGGCGTGAATTCAGGTTTAAAGTTTAAAAACATTCGTTTAGAGAACGAGATTAAACAAGAGTTCTTTGTTGAACAGCCAATTTCGATTGAAGCAACAGGTGACTATCACGCTTTTGGTTCTTTTGTAAGTGGTACCGCAGCATTGCCGCGTATTGTGACCATGCATGATTTTGAAATTGTGGCAACTGAAAATACAGACAAGAAAACTGATATTCCGCAAGTAACCTATAAAGCGCAAGCAAAAACTTATCGTTATGTAGGCAGTGCAGATGCACAAGCTGCGGGTAATACTACAAATGCAGCTGGAGGGGCACAGTAATGAAAATTGAAAAGCTTTCGTTAGCCCTGTTGGCAACTGTGTTAATGGTAGGTTGTGATTCTCGAATTGATGCAGTCAATGCACAAATGGCTGAAATCCGTAATCAGCCACCATTGCCGATTGAGCCTGCACCCGTGTTTGAGCCTGCGCCAACATTCAATTATGCAGCACACCAGCTCAAAAGCCCATTTATGCCTAGTTCATTGGCGGCAGAGCTTAAAATAATGGCAGGGAAACGCGTTTATCCGAACCTTGCTCGCCAGTTACAACCCTTGGAAAATTACGCACTTGAGTCACTGACCATGAAAGGCAGTATGCGTCAAAATGGTAAAATTTTGGCACTGATTCAAACACCAGACGGTGAAATTGAGCGTATCCAGCGTGGTAGCTATATGGGGATAAATCATGGTCGTGTAGTAAATATTACACCTACACAAATTGATTTAATCGAAATTATTCCAGATGGTCGTGAAGGTTATGTAGAGCGTCCAAGAAGTTTGGTTTTAATTGGGCCTGCGCCATAAATTAAAGGAATAAAAATGAATAACAGTGTGAAAGATTTTATTTTTGGGGATGGTTATACAATGAACAATTTGTTCCGTCAGTTTTCAATGGGTGCAATCGCAATGGCCGTAATGCAAGTTGCCAATGCCCAAGTCAGCATTACCAACATCGTACCCATGCAAATTCCGGGACAGGGCACCGAAATTCGTGTCATGTTTAATGGTTTGCCACCTCAACCTGCTGCATATCAGCTGGAACAACCTTCCCGCTTGATTCTAGATTTTGATAAAGCACAACAAACCCTGAAACAAAACAGCGTTGCTGTTGCGACCAAAGAAGCCAGCTCTGTAGAGGTAAGTTCAGATGCACAGCGTTCACGTTTAACTGTGAATTTGGCAGATGCGGGTGCATTCACCACGCGTGTTGAAGGCAATACCTTTATTTTAAAAATCAACTCAAAAACGGCAACCCCTGTGGCTGCCGTGACTGCTCAACGTAGTGCGCAAGGCGTTTCGAATATTGGTTTCCAGCGTGGCGGTGAAGGCGAAGGTCAGGTGGTGATTGATCTACTCGGTAGCAATACGCCTGTAGATGTGCAGCAGCAAGGCAGCAAAATTGTGGTACGTACTTTAGGCAATAAAGTACCTGCACATTTGGCGCGTCGTTTAAATGTCAATGACTTTGCAACGCCTGTTTCGACCATTGATGCACACAATGATGGCAGCAATGGCGTGATTACTATTCAGGCTGCAGGCAGCTATGAATATATGGCGTATCAAGCAGAAGACAAACTAACGATCAGCTTAAAACGCCCAGTCGATAAAAACCCGTTTAAGCCACGTGCAGCACAAAGCTACACAGGTAAAAAGATTTCATTGGATTTCCAAGACATTGAAGTGCGTCGTGTATTGCAGTTATTGGCTGATTTCACAGGCATTAACATGGTGGCAGCAGACACCGTGCAAGGCAACATTACCTTACGTTTAAAAGATGTGCCTTGGGATCAGGCTTTAGATATTATCCTGAAAAGCAAAAACTTGGATAAGCGTCGTAATGGTAACGTAATCTGGATTGCGCCTGTTTCTGAATTGATTAAAGCCGAGGAAGAAGAAGCCAAAGCGATTGCACAAAGTGTGAAACTGGCGCCATTGCAAACTGAATATATCCAATTGAACTATGCTAAAGCGGCAGATATTGAGAAGCTGATTACCGAAGGTAAAAACGCGTCTAACTCACGCAGTGGTTCCAACACAAGTTCAGGTACTGACCCATTAGGTGATAGCGTGGGCAGCTTGCTCAGCCCACGCGGTACAGTGTCTGTAGATCCACGTACCAATACCTTAATCATTAACGATACTTCCGCTAAAATTGATCAGATTCGTCAGATGATTGATTTGCTTGATGTGTCTGTGAAGCAGGTGATGATTGAAGCACGTATCGTACGTGCAACCACAGATTTCACCAAAGAGATGGGTGTGAAGTGGGGTATCTTGTCACAAGGGATCACCAACAATAATCACTTGTTGGTCGGTGGTAGTGATACAACCTTGTGGAATTTGAGAGAACCTGATGATGATGGAAAATATACCATAGAACGCCCTGATAACCTGAATGTCGATTTAGGTGTGACCAGTGCAGGTGCGAGCCGCATTGCTTTTGGTTTAATCAGTTTATCTGACTTTATGCTAGATTTGGAATTGTCTGCATTACAAGCCGATGGTTACGGTGAAGTGATTTCAACACCAAAAGTACTGACTGCAGACAAGCAAAAAGCCAAAGTTGCATCGGGTACTCAAATTCCATACCAATCTTCTGAAGGTGGGGGCGCTAATGCTGTCTCGACCACAGAATTTATTGATGCGACTTTAAGTTTGGATGTGACTCCAAGTATAACGCCAGATGGCAAGGTGCAAATGCAATTGAATATCACCAGTGACTCACCAGGTGCGCCTACACCAACCGGTCAGCTCACGATTAACAAGAATGCAGTCAATACCAATGTCTTGGTAGATAATGGTGAAACTGTGGTCTTGGGTGGTATTTTTGAGCAACAAACTGCCAACTCACAAACCAAGGTTCCGTTCTTGGGCGATATCCCTTATATCGGACGTTTATTCCGTAAAGATATCAAGTCGGATAACAAACGTGAGTTGCTGATTTTTGTTACACCACGAATTGTTAATGACAGTGTTTCAAGAAATCATTAATATATTTTCAATTTAAACAAAATTTATAGGTGACTCCTTGCTAAGCAAAGAGTTTGACACCCTACCAAATATCTATTTGGTAGGGCCGATGGGGGCAGGGAAAACCACTGTAGGACGACATTTAGCGGAATTGTTAGGGCGTGAATTTCTAGACAGTGATCATGAAATTGAGCGTAAAACTGGCGCTACGATTCCTTGGATCTTTGAAAAAGAAGGGGAATCAGGGTTTCGTAGTCGTGAAACAGCGGTTATTGATGAGTTAACCACACGGCATAATCTTGTACTTGCCACAGGTGGTGGTGCAGTAACTCAAGCCCCTAATCGTGAATTTTTAAAACAACGCGGTATTGTTGTTTATCTGTATACTCCTGTCGAAATTCAACTTCAGCGAACCTATCGCGACAAAAACCGCCCTTTACTTCAAGTCGAAAATCCCGAACAACGACTACGTGATTTGCTTGCAGTGCGTGATCCGTTGTATCGTGAAGTAGCACATTATATTATTGAAACCAATCAGGGTGCTGCGCGAGATTTGGCGCAAAAAATCTTAAATACGATTGTTTCTGAGCAAATATCTTAGGTAGAAAGCGACTCTTTTCATGCAAACTTTACATGTTGAACTCGGCGATCGCCGTTATCCCATTTTCATAGGCAGTGACCTTCAACCCAAAGACTTATTGGCTCCTTATATTAAGGGGCAGCAAGTTATGATTGTGACCAATACCACGGTTGCAGCTTTGTATTTAAGTCACTATGTGACGGCTGTTGAAGCACTGGGCAAGAAAGTGGCAACTTGTATTTTGCCTGATGGAGAACAATACAAAGATATTCAGCATCTGACCCTTATTTTTGATGCCTTACTAGAAGCAGGTTTTAACCGCGACTGTACAGTGCTGGCTTTGGGTGGTGGCGTGATTGGCGATATGGCAGGCTTTGCTTCGGCAAGCTTTCAGCGCGGGGTGTACTTCATTCAAGTACCAACCACTTTATTGTCGCAGGTCGATTCAAGTGTTGGTGGCAAAACCGGGATTAATCATCCACTGGGTAAAAACATGATTGGCGCATTTCAGCAACCCCAAGTGGTGCTGGCAGATATGTCTCAACTGAATACTTTACCTGAGCGTGAGCTTTCTGCAGGCTTAGCCGAAGTTATTAAATATGCACTTTTGGGGGATGTTGAGTTTCTAGAATGGCTGGAAAAGCATATGGAAGCGTTAGTGGCACGTGATCCTGTTATATTGGCAGAAGCGGTATATCGCTCATGTGCACATAAAGCACGTATTGTTGCCAATGATGAAAAAGAGCAAGGTGAGCGCGCTTTATTGAATCTTGGGCACACCTTTGGGCATGCAATTGAATCTTATTTGGGTTATGGTGAATGGTTGCATGGTGAAGCCGTGGCGACAGGGATGGTGATGGCCGCTGATTTATCGCAGCGCATGGGCTGGATTTCTTCCGAAGATCTAGAGCGTACAAAAAAAATCATTTCTCGTGCCAATTTACCGATAGTATGTCCGCAAATTCCACTGGACAAGTTTTTGGCTTATATGGCACATGATAAAAAAGTGTTGAATGGTCAATTGCGTTTGGTGCTCATGAAGCAATTGGGTCAAGCCATCATCACCAAAGAGTTTGACTTAGAATTGATGAAACAGGCGATTTTAGCCAATCAAGCATAAAGGCAGCATATGACAGCACTGCGGACACACTGGCAAAAAATTCAACAGTCGATTTGGTTGCTGGGCGCGGTGCTGTGTTTATTGGCGGCACTGATTTTTTGGGCGGTGACTGACCGCGAGGAACTGGTTGAAATTGAAAAACAACCTGAGTCTGAAATTGCACTGCAAATTCAACCTGAAAAGGTTGCTGCAACCACCTATTTGGGTGGTTTACAAGAAGAAGTTCGACCTTTGGAGCTCACCACGCGATTAACAGCTTCAGGCTTGCATGAGGCTGAATTTCGCGGTACTAAATTTATTCAGGAACAAAAAAATAACAGCACAATTGAACTGTTTCGGGTCAGTGATGAAAACATCATTAAAAGTTTTATTAAAAAGCAAACAGATCGGAGCAAGCTGTTTTATATCCGTTTAAGCGGTGAGGGGCAGGTTGAACAATATGTGATGCTATATGGCAGTTTTGGCAATAAACGTGAAGCTGCACAAACCTTAACCGCATTGCCATTTAAATTTCCTGAAACCATTCAACCCGTAGTGGTGCAATTTGCAGATTATCGTCCTTATGTCAATGATTTAGGGGCAGATGAAATGGGATTAAGCACCAAATTATATGCAGTAAATTTACGTCCTGCAGCTGTGCCTACAATAGATGAAAGTGTTTTAGCGCGTCCACCTGCAACCTCAACGACTGCACCGAGTACGCAGGCTGTTGCCCCACAAAATAGTACCACCAGCACCACGATTACCCGCCGTGATCAGGAGGGTAATGTCGTGGATGTACAAAAATCACAAAGTGGTACAGCACCAACTCAGCCAGATGCACCTGAACCTGAAGTGCGCGACCCTTTTAACTAATCTTAAACACTTCCAATATTCTTTTAGCTTCATTTAGGTCATTCAAACCATCGCTTGCCTTTATTTGTTCTATCCATTTTGTCTATGATTCGGATTGAGCTATTCTGGCTCAATTGCACCAATTTGATCAAAAAAAACTACTCTTCTCCCGAATAAATGCGTTCTAAAATGGCGCAGCATGGTGTACAAAAAGAATCAAGTGCACAAAAACAGTGCGAATTTGACTTAAAAAAGCGATTTTATTTTACATTTATGCGCTGAATGCTGAAATTTAGCTCATGGTTGAAGAAAAATAAAGTTGGCATTGTTTTTGCTTTTATTGGTGCGTGAATTGAGTTGTTGTCCCTATTTTGGCGCAAAAAATTCAATGATTGTGCGAAACTGTCAAATTTACCTGCTACATTCAAGTATAAAAGTTGCGTAAATGAGAGATAGGTCATTTACTCAAAGTTGATGTTTAGAGTTGTAAATTGAGTTAAATCGCAAAAACAGATTGTTTAATTGGCCCAATTGGGCAAGTAAAAGAAGGGTACGCTATGCACATGCCATCGCCTAATACTGTAGCTCCCACTCAAGGTTTATACCAACCAGATGAGTTTAAAGATAACTGTGGTTTCGGTTTAATTGCCCATATGCAGGGTGATGCAAGCCATGATCTCGTCAAGACTGCCATTCATAGTTTAAGTTGCATGACCCACCGTGGTGGTATTGCTGCAGACGGTAAAACGGGCGATGGATGTGGTTTGCTGTTGGCGATGCCAAAGCAATTTTTCCGCGAAGAAGCAAAACGCTTAAGTGACATTACCCTCAGTGAAATTTTTGCCGTGGGTACGGTTTTTCTGAACCTTGATCCTGCTTTGGCTGTTCATGCTAAAAATATTTTGACTAAAGAAATTGAAGCGGAAGGCTGTAAAGTTTTAGCTTGGCGGGTGGTGCCCACCAATAATGACGCATTGGGCGAAATCGCCATGCAGTCTTTGCCTGCGTTTAAGCAAATTATTGTCAATTGCCCATTGGGTGTGACTGAAGTTGAATTTAACCGCAAATTATTCTTGGCGCGTCGTCGTGCCGAGCAGCAATTGACTGCCGATCCATATTTTTATGTGACCACGCTATGCTCAACCGTGATCAGCTATAAAGGCTTGATGATGCCTGCAGCGATTGCAGACTTCTATACCGACCTTGCCGATGAACGTTTGGCATCACATATTGTGGTGTTCCACCAGCGTTTCTCGACCAATACTTTGCCACGTTGGCCGTTGGCGCAGCCTTTCCGTTACTTGGCACACAATGGTGAAATCAACACCATTACCGCCAACCGTAACTGGGCGATGGCACGTACCCCTAAATTTGAAAATCCATTATTGCCAGGTTTGACAGAGCTAAACCCAATTGTAAACCGTACAGGTTCAGACTCCTCTAGCTTAGACAATATGCTGGAAATTCTGGTGGGTGGCGGAATGGATTTATTTCGTGCCTTGCGCATGTTGGTTCCGCCTGCATGGCAGAACGTCGAAACAATTGATGCCGATTTACGCGCCTTCTATGAATTTAACTCTAAACATATGGAAGCATGGGATGGTCCTGCAGGTTTGGTGATTCAGGATGGTCGACATGCCATCTGTATGCTAGACCGTAATGGCTTACGTCCTGCACGTTGGGTGATCACTAAAAACGGCTACATTACTTTGGCCTCTGAAATTGGGGTGTGGGGTTATGAGCCTGAAGATGTAATTTCTAAAGGACGTGTTGGCCCAGGTCAAATTTTGGTGGTGGATACCTTTACAGGCAAAGTGCTCGATACGCAGGATGTAAATAACCATCTGAAAAGAATGCGTCCTTACCGTGAATGGTTACGTGAAAATTCAATCCGTTTACAAGGTAGCCCAGAGCTTGAAGAATATTTGTGTGATCAGGGTTTAAAAGGTGATGCCTTAAAAGCCGCACAAAAAATGTTTATGGTGACCTTTGAAGAGCGTGATCAATTATTGCGTCCAATTGCAGAAAGTGGTCAAGAAGCCGTGGGTTCTATGGGTGACGATACGCCAATGGCAGTATTGTCGCGTCAGGTACGCCATGTGTCGGATTATTTCCGTCAGCAGTTTGCACAGGTGACCAATCCACCGATTGATCCATTGCGTGAATCGATTGTGATGTCGTTGGAAACTTGTTTAGGTCGTGAACAAAACGTATTTGAGCAAGGCCCAGAACATGCAGACCGCTTGATTATTTCAAGCCCTGTACTGACCAATTCCAAAATGCATCAGATTCGCACTTTGGGACGTAAAGGCTATGAAATTGCCGACATCGACCTGAACTATGCTGAAAATGAAGGTTTACAAGCTGCGATTCAACGGATTTGTGAAACTGCTGCACAAGCGGTGCGTGAGGGTAAAACTTTATTAGTACTCACCGATAAAAAAATCCGTGAAGGTCATTTACCGGCCAATGCAGTCATGGTGACTGGTGCTGTGCATCACCACTTAATTCAAGTCGGTTTACGTACCGATGCCAACATTATTGTGGAAACAGGTTTTGCTCGTGATCCGCACCAATTTGCAGTATTGCTTGGTTTTGGTGCAACCGCAGTGTACCCATATTTGGCTTATGATGTGATCAATGACTTGATTGCCAAAGGTGAGTTATTGGGCGACCCTGTTTATGCACAAAGCAATTTCCGCAAAGGCATTGAAAAAGGCTTGCTTAAAGTCTTATCCAAAATGGGCATTTCAACTGTAGCTTCTTACCGCGGTGGACAATTATTTGAAGCAGTCGGCTTATCTGCTGAAGTGGTGAATACCTGCTTTATTGGTGTACCAAGCCGTATTCAGGGTGCTACTTTTGCCGACCTTGAAAATGATCAGAAAAAACTGGCAGACACTGCGTGGAAATCACGTAAGCCAATTGATCAGGGTGGTTTGCTGAAATTTGTCTTTGGCAAGGAATACCATGCTTTTAACCCAGATGTGATCAATGCGTTACATAAAGCGGTGCGTTCAGGCAATTACTCAGATTTTAAAGAATATGCAGAAATCGTGAACAATCGCCCTATTGCGACCATTCGTGATCTATTCAAATTAAAAACAGACCATTCCATTCCCTTAGATCAAGTGGAATCGGTTGAGCAAATCCTGCCACGTTTTGACTCTGCGGGGATGTCTTTGGGTGCGTTATCGCCAGAAGCACATGAAGCGATTGCGATAGCCATGAATACCATTGGTGGACGTTCAAACTCAGGTGAGGGCGGTGAAGACCCTGCACGTTATGGCACGATTCGTAACTCGAAAATCAAACAGATTGCTTCGGGACGTTTTGGGGTAACGCCTGCTTACTTAACCTCTGCAGAAGTGTTGCAGATTAAAGTGGCACAGGGTGCAAAACCAGGCGAGGGTGGTCAGTTACCAGGCGGTAAAGTGAATGGGTTGATTGCACGGTTACGTTATTCTGTGCCAGGTGTCACTTTGATTTCACCACCACCACACCACGATATTTATTCGATTGAAGACTTGTCACAATTGATTTTTGATTTAAAACAAGTCAATCCACAAGCCATGGTATCAGTCAAGTTGGTATCTGAACCAGGTGTGGGGACCATTGCAGCAGGTGTAGCCAAAGCCTATGCCGACTTCATTACCATCTCGGGCTATGATGGCGGTACAGCAGCATCGCCACTGTCATCTATTCACCATGCAGGTTCGCCATGGGAGTTGGGTTTAAGCGAGGCGCACCAGGCATTACGTGTGAATGACCTACGTGGCAAAGTTCGTGTGCAAACCGATGGTGGGTTAAAAACTGGTTTAGATGTGGTGAAAGCGGCAATTTTAGGTGCGGAGAGCTTCGGCTTTGGTTCAACCCCAATGATTGCCTTGGGTTGTAAATACTTACGTATTTGCCACTTAAATAACTGCGCAACAGGGGTAGCGACTCAACAAGATCATTTGCGTCAGGAACACTATATTGGTGAACCACAAATGCTGATCAACTTCTTCACTTTCATTGCGGAAGAAACCCGTGAATGGTTAGCCGCATTGGGTGTGGCGAGCTTGAAAGACTTGATTGGCCGTACCGACTTGCTGGAAATTTTACCAGGTGAAACTGAAAAACATGCGCACTTGGATTTAAGTGCTTTGTTGGAATCGCACCCTGCGGCAGAAGGCAAAGCGCAATACTGTCAGGTTGAAGGCAATGCGCCATTTGACAAAGGTGTTTTGGCTGAAAAAATGATTGCAGAGATGTTGCCTGCAATTGAAGCAGGTACAGGGGGCGATTATTACTTTAATGTGAGCAACTGTGACCGTTCAATTGGTGCGCGTATTTCAGGTGAAATTGCGCGTCGTTATGGTAACTTGAGCATGGAACATCATCCAGTCAAATTGAACCTTACGGGTACAGCGGGACAATCTTTAGGTGTTTGGAATGCAGGTGGTTTGCATATCAAACTTGAAGGTGATGCCAATGACTATGTGGGTAAAGGCATGGCGGGGGGGCGTATTTCCATCTTCCCACCAAAAGGTTCGCCTTTCCAAACGCAGAATACTGCCATTATTGGTAATACCTGTCTCTATGGTGCAACCGGTGGTAAATTATTTGCTGCAGGTACGGCAGGTGAGCGTTTTGCGGTGCGTAACTCAGGTGCTTTCGCGGTGATTGAAGGTGCAGGCGACCATTGCTGTGAATACATGACAGGCGGTATTGTGACTGTATTGGGCAAAGTGGGACATAACTTTGGTGCGGGCATGACCGGTGGTTTTGCCTATGTACTGGACTTAGATAATGACTTCGTTGACCATTACAACCATGAACTGATTGAGCTGAATCGTATTTCGACTGAAGCGATGGAAGAACATAAAGAGTTCTTGTGCCGTATTTTAGATGAACATATTAAAGAAACAGGCAGTGCGTGGGCGTATAAAATCCGCCATGAGTTTGATTTCTATAGCCGTAAATTCTGGCTGGTAAAACCAAAAGCTGCCAACTTGCAGACTTTGTTAAAAACTACCCAAGCAGATCCACAATAATCCACGACTCAGCATTCGGCAGATGTGGATAACTTTAGACTTATACCCAGTGTAAATGTCGCGTTATCCACACCCACCTACGGAGAAAGACATGGCAGAACGCCTACATAATGACTTTCAATTTCTGGATGTAGCACGCCAAGATCCAGAGAAAAAAGATCTCGATGTCCGCAAAAATGAGTTTGTGGAAATTTATAAACCGTTTACTGCAGAAGTGGCGGCTAATCAGACCCATCGTTGTTTGGGCTGTGGTAACCCGTACTGTGAATGGAAATGCCCTGTGCATAACTACATTCCGAACTGGCTTAAACTAATTTCGGAAGGCCGTGTTTTTCAGGCGGCAGAATTGTGTCATCAAACCAATACGTTGCCTGAAGTTTGTGGACGGGTATGCCCACAAGACCGCTTGTGTGAAGGTGCATGTACCTTGAACGATGGTTTTGGTGCAGTAACCATTGGCAATGCTGAAAAGTACATCAACGATACCGCTTTTGCCTTGGGTTGGCGTCCAGACATGTCGCATGTGAAATGGACCGATAAAAAAGTGGCGATTATTGGTGCAGGCCCTGCAGGTTTGGGCTGTGCCGATATTTTGGTGCGTAACGGGGTAAAGCCTATCGTCTTTGACAAACGCCCTGAAATTGGTGGCTTACTGACCTTTGGTATTCCAGAATTTAAAATGGAAAAAGATGTGATGAAACGCCGCCGAGAAATTTTCTCAGGCATGGGGGTTGAATTCCGTTTAAATACAGAAATTGGGACAGATATCACGATTGAACAATTGCTTGCCGATTATGATGCCGTGTTTATGGGCATGGGCACTTATACCTATATGAAAGGTGGATTTGCAGGCGAAGATTTAGATGGCGTACACGATGCGCTGGATTTCTTGATTGCCAATGTCAACCGTTGCCAAGGCTGGGAAAAAGACCCTGCAGACTACATTAGCGTTGAAGGCAAAAAAGTGATTGTACTGGGTGGTGGGGATACTGCCATGGACTGTAACCGTACATCAATTCGTCAAGGTGCGCAGCAAGTCACTTGTGCCTATCGTCGTGATGAAGCCAATATGCCAGGTTCACGCCGTGAAGTGACCAACGCCCGTGAAGAAGGGGTGAATTTCTTATTTAACCGTCAACCCATTGAAATTATCGGTGAAAATGGCAAAGTCACTGGTGTTAAAGTGGTGACCACGCAATTGGGTGAGCCAGACAGCCGTGGTCGTCGTAGTCCAGAGCCTGTTCCAGGTTCAGAAGAAGTTCTTGCTGCTGATGCAGTATTGCTTGCTTTTGGTTTCCGTGCCAGCCCTGCAGATTGGTTTGCCTCTGCCAATGTTGGAGTAGACGGTTCAGGTCGTGTGCTGGCAGCAGAACAGCAAACATTTAAGTTCCAAACCTCTAACCCGAAAATTTTTGCAGGGGGCGATATGGTGCGTGGTTCTGATTTGGTCGTGACTGCAATTTGGGAAGGTCGTCAGGCGGCAGAAGGTATTTTAGATTATTTAGATGTCTAAACGAGTTTGTTTTGCTTAGATCTTGAAAGGGCTGAGTTTTAAGGAATTCAGTCCTTTTTTATTGAATATTTTATCCAGCTCATCTTCTTGTGGAATATATTGCCATCCCTGATTTATATAAGGTTTAAGAGCAGAAACCTCAATATCAATTCAATCTACTGTGCAAGGTTATTGTTTGATGTAACCAGTCTGCTGATATCTCCGATTAAACAAAATACACAAACAGGTCAGAATTTCACGTTAGAATGATATCATTTCAAATAAATACCAAGAAAATTTAGAGGTTAATGTATGAATTTCACAAAAAAAACCATGCTCGCAGTGGCTTTAAGCAGTACCTTGACTTTAAGCGGTTGTGGCTATAACACCTTACAGGTGAAAGATGAAGCCGTAACAGCGGCTTGGTCAGAAGTCCAAAACCAATATCAACGCCGTGCCGATTTAGTGCCAAACTTGGTGAATGTGGTCAAAGGCTATGCCAAACATGAAGAACAAGTCTTGACTGAGGTCACTCAGGCACGCGCCAATGTCGCAGGCTTAAAAGTGGATAAGTCGGTATTGGAAGACCCTGCGTTATTCCAGAAATATCAGGAAGCACAGGCGCAAATGACCAGTGCCTTATCACGTTTAATTGCGGTGTCTGAAAATTATCCAGACTTAAAAGCCAATGAGCAATTCCGTGAGTTACAAGTACAACTAGAAGGCACCGAAAACCGTATTGCCGTTGCGCGTAACCGTTACATCAGCACAGTGCAAGACTTTAACAGCTATGCACGTCAGTTCCCGCAAGTGATGACCGCAAAAGTCATTGGCATGGACACCAAACCAAACTTCAGTGCCGAACAAAGCGCACAAACAGCACCGAAAGTTTCGTTTGAATAACGCCTAGGAGGATGTCTGGATGCTGCAATTGCACAGCAAGACCCACATGAGTCTAGCGCAGATGCTGCTGCTGATGGTTGTCATGTGTTTTAGTGGCTTGGCATATAGTGAAGTTGCTACAGCAACCGATGAAACCGCCGAAGCTGTGGTGCTGGGTAAAATTGTGCAGCAACAGCATCCTCAAAGTGCAAACCCCATCCCAGATCTTACAAATTCACGCCAGCCTACATCGAGCACTCAGCAAGCACCTATAGAAACACCCGTTCAGCAACCGCAAATTGCCCATGATATGGCAGAGGGTGAATCTATCCGTGCTTTGCCGACCTTGAATCAGCCCGTGGTCGATCAAGCCAATTTGCTCACTGCTGCAGAAAAACAGCAAATCAGCCAGCGAATTTTAAATTTACATCAACACGCCAAAGCGCAAATTGGGGTGGTGATTGTACCGACCACAGGGCAGGAAGATATTTTTGATTTTGCCATGCGGGTCGCAGAACAATGGCAGTTGGGTTCTGCCAAGCAAGATAATGGTGTGTTGATGGCAATTGCAGTTAATGACCGCCGTATTCAGATTTTAACGGGTTATGGTTTAGAGGGCGTGCTGCCCGATATTGTGGTCAGTCGGATTATTAACCAACGTATTACGCCGTATTTTAAACAAGCGCAATATGCACAAGGCATAGATGCAGGCTTGGCAGAAATTGAACGGATTTTAAACTTAGACCCCGAAGTTGCTGCACAGGCTGCGCAAGAACTGAAACAGCGTCAGGAACAAGCGTTGCAAGAGCAACAGGCACGTGAAAAAACTTTGAGTAGCGCCTTGTTTATTTTAATTGCAGGGGTAATTGGCTCACTGATTGTTGGAAAACGCTTAAGTGCTTCAACCGCTGCCGTGGCAGGTACAGTGGCAGGTTTGGTCAATGGTGCAGGCTTAATCACCAGTTTAATGATTGGCGCGGGAATTTTCTTTTTACTCATCACTGCCATTGCACAGACCATTTTCCAAATTTTCTTATCTTCTGCAGGGCGTGGAGGCGGACGGGGCGGTGGTTTTGGCGGCGGTGGCTATAGTGGCGGCGGCGGTGGCTTTGGTGGGGGAGGAGCATCAGGATCATGGTAACAACAACCGATACAACAGAAATTATTACTCAACCGAAAATGGGCATTGTAGCCCGTCCGAGTGTTAAGCGCTGGCTGAAGCATTTCTTTTATTTACCTGCCACCAAACGTTTTTTTAATGCACAAGATCAGCATGCCATTGCAGAAGCGGTGACCGCCGCCGAGCATGGGCATGTGGGTGAAATTCAGGTGGTGATAGAAGGTTGTTTACCCTCGCGTTTGGCTTATTATGTCGATACTCATGCCCGCGCACGCCAATTATTTGCTGAATTGGGTGTTTGGGATACTGAACTAAACAGCGGGGTTTTACTGTACCTGAATTTGTGTGAGCGCAAAGTGGAAATTGTGATTGACCGTGGCATTAAAACCGCGACCACGCAACAGATGTGGGATGAAGTCTGTGCGCATATTGTGCAGGGGTTGGCACAGCAGCAGTATCGGCAAGCAGTAATCACAGGCGTACAAGAAATTGGTGAAATTTTGGATGTGTTTTATGACTGTCAGTTGCTAGATACACAGAATGAATTGGGCAATACGCCGATTATTTTGGGGTGATTTATTATACATTGATTAAATAAGAGCAGAAATTCACTTAGAGCGACTAAAAGCCAACAAACCGATTGTTCTACCGCAAGGCTCTGCGATTAATAACGATACGGTTGCAATGGAGGCTGGACGTAAACGAGGCTCGATCAAGAAGAGCCGTCATGCTGCATTGATTGAAGCAATTGAACAAGCTGCACAGGCAGCAGGGCAAAATGTTCTTTCGCCTGAACAACGGATTGAGCAAGTGAAAAGTAAGACCAAAGCGGTGAAAAGTGATTATGAGCAGCTGAAAGAAGATTATGAAAAATTGCTGGAAAAGTGTAATTCGCTGTTGGTGGAAAATTTTGAATTGAGGCAAAGTACTCGGACTTTATAATTGAGATAGCCACTAAATTTTGTAATTTAGTGGCTATTTGATTTTAATTCGCCTTACAAAAAGATGAATTTATTGCTAAAATTTTATATACTCCATAAACCCTTTAAATTAATTAGGTGGTTTATGTCGCACTTCAAGTTTTACTCTGCCATTGTTTGCCTTGATCTATACCATAACGAATAGTCGATTCTATATTTTATTCATAATTCAGGGTAATATAGCTAAATTTTCAATCTACCAAGTCAACTAGCATAAATAAAAAATTCTTGTTGTGATTTGGAATCTGCTCCACTGATTGGGGGGTTAGCAGTTGAAATTGTGTATTAATGTATCAATTCATTCTATATTTATTTAGAGGAATTATGACTAAATATAATATTTTCATAATTGGAACTCGTGCCCAATTAATAAAAGTTGCACCAACCTTAAGGGTATTTGAAAAACAAGGCCTTCCATTAAAATTTATCTTGACGGGGCAGCATAATGATACTATGGACGACATCATTGAAGAATTTGGAATAGAAACCCCAGCAATACCATTAATTAAAAATAAAGAGCACTCTTCAATTTTAGCTTTATTGTTATGGTTACCTCATATTTTTTTATTAATTATTCTTACATTAAGAAAGTATAAAAAATCAAATATTTTTGTTCATGGTGATACATTAACAACCTTGATGAGTACATTAGCTGCAAAGCTTACAGGTCATTCTGTTATCCATTTGGAAAGTGGTTTGACATCTAATAATATTTTTAATCCGTTTCCCGAAGAGATAATACGAAGAATTGTCTTTCGATGTACAGATGTTGCTTGCTGTCCTAGTGAACAAGATACTCAGCACATGAAAAAATACCCTAAAGCTAAAATTCTTTATACTCATGGTAATACCATTTTAGATAGCATTATCTATTTAAAGATTGGAGAGAATACAAAAAAAGAGTCTAAGACAATTCTAGTATCATTACATCGCTTTCATAATATTTATAATAAAGAAAGATTGCTGTCTATTGTAGAAATACTTATTACTTTGAGTGAAGAATATACGATTAATTTTGTTCTTCATCCAGCAACACAGAAAAAGTTATCTCAATATGGTTTGTTGGAAATACTAAAAAAAAATAGAATTAATCTATTACCAAGGATGGTTTATCAGAAATTTCTAAATTTTGCATTATCAAATGAAATTGTTATTACTGATGGTGGTTCGAATCAGGAAGAATTAGCATATTTTGGTCATCCTACTATTATCTTAAGAAAGACAACTGAGAGGCAGGATGGTATAGGTGAAAATGCTATTTTAATTAATGAGCCATTGAATATTGTTAAATTTATTATATCCAGAGAATACACTCGTCTACAAAAACAAAAACTGAATCTAACGTCCTCACCCAGTGAAATAATTGCTAATTACTTTAGATCATAAGATATTGAATACAGGAATAACTTAATGAATATATTAAACTCACCAACCACCATTTCCCAGTCAAACATATTCCCTAAATACCTAGAGAATTTTGGTATGGTGGCAATAGAAGCTGCTGCACATGGTTTACCTACAGTCGCGTTTGCCACAGGTGGTATTGTGGATGCGGTAGCCGAAGGTGTCTCGGGTTATCTGGTCGAAAAGAACAACTATAGCCAGCTGAGTAAACAAGTTATTACCTTGTTAGCCACCCCCTTACCAAAAGAGAATATCCAAGATTTTGCGAGGCAGTTTGAGTGGGGGCGTTTTGGTAGTAAGATTAAAAGTGTGTGCTCTAGAATATGATAAATATTTTATTTATAGGCAAGCGTTTTAATACCAATCGTGATGCACTAACTGAAAAGTTTGGGCGTATTTACCAGCTCCCCTATCATTTATCTAAAGAAGAAGATATAACACTTAAACTATGGATGGTTGATTACCATACTTACAAAAAAGAACTAGTTCAAAATAACAAACTTCATATTATTTCAACGCCAGTAAAAAATGGAATGGTATTTAGCCAGTACTTACAAGAAAATTTTAGTAAAAATAAATATGATATTATTATGGCTAGTGGTGATTGTTATATAGGTCTTATGGCTTATCTGTTAGCAAAATCACATAAAGCAAAGTTTGTTTTTGATATCTATGACAAATACGATGAATTTGGTGGATATATCAAACCATTTGGTTTTGACTTATTTGGGTTTTTACTAAAAAAAGCAGATATACGGCTTTTTGCTAGCCGTATACTATTGCAAAATTTAGGGCAATCACAATACGATGCAATCTTGAGTAATGGTATAGATGCCAAACATTTCAGACCAATAGATAAGACCGAAGCACGAACAAAGCTACAACTGCCACTAACACAAAAATTTATTGGTTATTTTGGTAGTATGGAACCAGATAGAGGTGTACAAGACCTGATTACTGCCGTAAATATATTACGTCTGCAAGGTCAGAATGTGGAGTTGCTTCTTGGCGGTAAGTCTGATCCCAGCTTAGACCTAGATCAAGCGGGTATTCGATATTTGGGCAATGTTCCGTTTGAGAATATTCCTTATGCGTTGGCAGCTTGCGATGTGTTAGCAATACCACACCGCCGCTCGGCTTTTTTGGATGCTGCTGCACCTAATAAAGTCAGTGAAGCTCTAGTGATGCAGCGTCCTATTGTTGCAACACAGTCACCAAATTTATTTGCCAATTTTCCTAAGCAGGCTATAGAATTAGAGCCATATTTAGCAGAACCAAGTAATCCTGAAAGCTTAGCACGAGCGATCATAAAGCAGCTTGATCAGCGTCATTTGGTAGGTGAGCTAGATAATATATATTGGGATCAGATTTCATTGGTGGTAATAGATCGTTTAAAAGAATTGTATGATGCAAAAGTCTAAAACCATAATATGTATCTCCGGTACACGCCCTGAAGCAATAAAAATGGTACCCGTTATCCGAGCACTAAAAAATAGCGACTGGGCTAACTGTGTGGTTGTGGTAACAACTCAACACCGAGATCTATTGGATCAGATGCTGACACGGTTTGGTATAGTAGCCGACTACGATCTAAACTTGATGCAGACGAATCAAGGGCTTACTACAGTACTTGCTCGCATGTTACCCACTCTAGAAGAGATTATTCAAAAAGAGCAGCCTAATGCAGTATTAGCAAAAGGAGATACTGCAACTGTATTTGGTGCAGCATTGGCAGCTTTTCATACAAACATTTCGTTTGGGCATATAGAAGCAGGGCTACGAACTCATAACCTTGAGCAGCCCTTTCCAGAGGAAGGTTATCGGCAAATGGTTTCTCGTATTACTCGCTGGAACTTTGCTCCCACAAAATCGGCATCCCAGGCATTACAACAAGAAGGTATTAGCCCAGAACAAATCTATGTGGTCGGCAATACATGTATTGATACATTGCTACAAACTGTACAAACACATCCAGCACCATCCGGACAGAATGATAAACGGGTTATATTGCTTACGGCACACCGTAGAAAAAGTTTTGGTGAACCACTAAAAAATATTTTTACAGCAGTCTTGGCGATTTTAGACCAATATTCGGATGTCCATATCTTATATCCAGTACACCCAAATCCAAATGTACAGCAATTAGCACATGACATGCTCGGGAAGCATGCTAGAATTAGGCTGGTAGAGCCTTTGGATTATTTCGAGTTTGTATCTGCTATGCAGGCTGCATACTTCATCATGACAGATAGCGGAGGCGTACAAGAAGAAGCACCCGCTCTAGGTAAACCTGTCCTTGTTTTGCGAAAAACTACAGAACGTCCAGAACCTGTTATGGAAGGTGTGGCAAAACTAGTAGGTACAGAAGTGCATGATATTATCTTAAGTGCTAAAGCTTTATTCGATGATAGGGAATATTACCAGCGTATGGCTAGGGCGTATATGCCTTATGACGATGGAAAAGCAGGGGAAAAGATAATAGGTGTATTAAAAAACTAATGAAAATATATATGATAAGCCTTGAGAGAGATTACATACGTCGTAACGAATTAAAGTGCCGATTTCCGATAAATTATCCACTGTTTTCATGGATTAAGGCTGTTGATGCTACTCAAGAAATGATAAAAGAATTTGATAGTAAATTTGGATGTAATTCAAAATATAGGAATAAAAAACCGCTGACATTTGGTGAAATGTGTTGTGCTGTATCTCACTTATTGGCTTTAGAAGATTTTGTTAAATCAGATTCTAATTATTGTTGTATTATTGAAGATGATATAATTGGTAGTGATAAAGATTTTGAGATGGTTCTAAAAAATGTTGAAAAATTTCCATTAAATTCTAGTGTGTGGATATTGGGTGGTCAGCAAGGGATGAAAAATGCACGGTATCTATCAGGATATAGATTAGCTAGTAATTTATGGAAAATCCCAAAGGAATCAATGTATTTTTTAACAAGAGCTTGCTGCTATGTAATAAATCAGGAAGCAGCGAAAAAAATTATTGAAAGTCAGAAAAATCTGTTACGTAGATCAGATATTTGGGAATACTATTCAACATTAGGGATTAATTTTTTTTACTCTAATATTTTTGAGCACCCAATTGATTTAAAAAATAGTAGATTAGAATATGATAGAAAAGACAACAATACTTTAATATCAAAAATTATGACTGATGGTATTTTAAATTTGGTATATAGAAATATTTTAAAAATATATATTAAGTTACTACGGTTTTTTTCAAAATTAGATAAAGTACCCATAAAAAATAATTAAAAATCATTCTTTTAAGCTAGCGTATATATCACTACCATCTTTTTTTAAAGTATAATTTGATAATATGTCTATTGCTGTATTCAGTTCTTCTCTATTTAAGTTGGAATATTCAAATCTTATTAACTTTGGGGATATACAATTAAAATCAATCATCTTTAGCACTTCAACATCAAAGCCTTCTGTATCTATTTGTAAATAGTCAATTTTTTCTAGGTTATTATTTGTAATTAGTTCCATTAAATTTATGCATGGAACTATTTCCTCAATAATATCTCTTTCTAAGATATTATGCTTTATTAAATGGTTTTTATTAAATGATGCAATACCATTTGCCCAGTATCCATAATCACAATATTTTAGTGGGTTCAGTTTGAATATGGTCATATTTTTTTCAGTAGGGTGCAACGCATATCTAACAGGTCTTACAAGGTTATAAAAAGAATAATTAAGTTGAAGCTTTTTAAAAAATTCTTCTAAAGGCTCTACAGCAACTCCTTGCCATTTATATTTAAGGACTATTTTATATAAGCAATCATGTGAAATACCATCATTAGCCCCAATTTGTAAAAACTTAATATTTTTGTTTTTTTTAGCGAATGCTGTTAAGATTTCTTCGCTATGATTTGGTACAATTTTTACCAATTTTAAGTTAAAGATTTTTAGAAAATTCTTCCCTATAACTCTAAATATATTATATAGCATATATTGCTTTCCTTCAGCTAAACTTTTACTGCATCTAAGAGCAAAACCATACCAACCATTCCCCATTCCGAAATAGCCAGTGCCAATACCATACCGACCACACCAAGCAAAGGATAAAAAATAACAGCCCCGACAACAAGTGCAAACATACCAAAAATTTCGACACCTGCTCTAGCCCAAGGTCGGTCTACCGCCATTAACATACTCGCAAGACTAAGCCTAAGCGCAAGAGCAGGTATAACCCAACAGAGCCATTGCAGGATTTGGGTAATACCTTGGTATTGTTGCCCAAATAGCCACTCTACCCACGGCGCAAACAACCATAACAGCCCAGCCAAAATAACACCATATACCAGTACCGAGACCAATATCCAACGATTCAGCCGTTCTGACTGTGCTTTTGTCTCAAGCTGCCCTCGGAATAATCGAGGTAATGCCGCCAGTAATAAGGCGGTGACAGGCAAAGTGGCAGCACCCACTACTCTTGAGGCTGCAATATAAAGTCCGCCTATTCCTAGAGGCAGTAGCTTCACAGCCAGCATCTTATCTAGCTCACTAGGTCCTGCAGCGGTGAGTGCTAATGTGGCATAGCCTGCACTATGTTTAAGCTGTGGTGGGGTTGCCAGTTGCCACTGGTGAGGATGGAGCCAAGCATTTTGTTTGTACCATTTCATACAGAATAATGCCACTACCGCACTAATCAAGTATAGCCAAGCAAACACAACCAAAGGATGAGATACCGCGAGCAGCATGACCACGAATGCTGCTAAAGTTCGTAAGGCTAAAGGAAAAATCATCAATAGTTGGGAACGGGCGGTTTTTTCAAGCGCCAGCTCTTCGGTGGCAGGAATCAAAAACAAAGGAAGCAGTATGGTTTCCGTTAGCCCGATACAAAATATAATCGACCCAGATAACCCAATATTTTGAAAAAATAACAGATAGCTGGCAATATAAACAAAAAATAGAATACTGCCCGTGATCAACGTCGTCGGTACAGCATAGCTGAGTACATGTGATCGTCGTTCTGGATCTTTGGCAACCTCAGCAAACAAAACAAGATGCGTCCCAAAAGTTGAAAATGTACCCAGTAATACAGCTAAAGCTGCTATCCCAGCAAAAGCAGCGTATTGGTCGGGCCCAAGCATGCGGGCGATGACAAGCAAAGTACCTGCTTGGATGAGTAAACGTAAACCCAGTACGGCACTAGTGCGTAATGTAGAGCGAGCTATCGGGCCCATAGAATATTATTGACTATCCTTATACATCAAAGCCGTCACCTGCTCTGAAATAAGACCCATTAAAAAAATCATAATACTTCCTGTATAAAGTAGAGCACTCATATTGGTAAAACGACCTGCATCCCACAAAGTATAGCCATACCAGCCCGTTCCAATCATAAATAGGAGAATCGCGATTGGTAAAAACATCTTTAAAGGTGAAAATAGTGTGGCAATTTTAAAAATAATTAGAAAGAAGCGCACACCGTCTTTCAGGGGGTGAATATGACTTTTACCTATGCGTTTTGCTGCATGTATTGGAACATAAGTTACGGAGTAACCTGCGCGGAAAAAAGCCATGGTGCTGGTGGTTGGGTATGAAAACCCATTCGGTAGTAAATATAAAAACTCACGGAATTTGTCTGCTCGAACAGCACGAAAACCAGAGGTGAGGTCTTCTACTTTTTGTTCAGTCATATACGTTGCAAGATTGTTGTAAAGTGCATTGGCAATGCCGCGACCAACACTAGCTTGTGAGCCTTTTTGTCTTGCACCAACAACTAAATCATAGCCTTGTTCAATTTTCTCAATCAAGCGAGGGATATCTTGTGGATCATGCTGCCCATCTGCATCCATAAATACAATAATGTCACCTGTTACAGTACGTGCCCCTGTTTTAATGGCTGCACCATTACCTTTGGAGTAGGGATGAGTAACTACTTTAGCACCAGCAGTTTCTGCGACTTGTTTTGTTTGGTCTGTAGAACCATCATTCACCACAATAATTTCATGAGCAAGCTGTAATTGTTGAATCTGTGCAAGGGTTTGACCAATTGCAGCAGACTCATTTTTTGCAGGGAGAACGATACTAATTTTCATGGTTTGCTCTTTTTTTTAGTAAGCATAGCATTATCAATATTACGCTGTTCAATCTCAATCTCTTTGATCCAAACATTCTGAGTATCGAGTTGCTTTGCTCGTTGCAATTGTTGTTTAGCTTGGGTCAATTTATCTTGTAGACGATATACTTGCGTAAAAATTAAGCGTCCATTAACATCCTCATGTAACGTGATCGCATGTTGCATAAACTCTTCACCTTTTTTAAAATCAGAAATCACTCCCACAAAATATTGTGTTAATAATTTATAAATTTCTGATTTTAAACGATTGTCTATTCCTTTGTTATCTAGTCCAGCAGCAATAATCGATATAGCTTGCTCATGAGGCACTTTACAAAAGCCATTAATTTGACAATTTGAAAAGGCACTCAAAAAACTGACATTACTATTTTGGAAGGGTTTATATTCCAAACGCCAGATTAATTCATTAATGGTTTGCTGTGAAACAGGCTTTTCAAGATAAGATGCTAAGTGTAACTCAGCAAACCAAGCACCATTCGCAGGTATGTAGCTATTTTTCGCTTTATTTAAGGCGTGTTGAGCAAGCTGTGCATAATGCATTTTTTGTTGTGAATTAGGCTCGTTTTGCATTAGTTTCATATAAATACGAGCCAATTGATAATTAGCGCGATCTGACTGTGGGTGCATCGCCGCTTCATACACTGCATGATCTACAAGATTTGACCAAATTTCGGAGCGCTGCCATGTTGTCCATGCTAAATTTGCAATATAGATAGCACTTAATATATAAATAAAAGGTTGAATTTTTTTATTATTAATTTGGGCAATATAATAGACTGCTGCAACTATAAAGCCAATGATGCCAAAGTAATTACGGTGTTCATGGACTAATTCAAGACTAACAAAAGTTGATTCGAGCAACTGACTTATCACATACCAACCCCAAGCAAAAAGTAACATAGGGTGTTTTTTAAACAAGGCTATACAAGCTAGGCTAATTCCAAGCAGTCCAGCAAAAGAGTATAGTGTTGTTATTGGCTGAGTGATTGATTTGGAAATAGTAAAATCATCATGATATAAACTTAAATCCGAAAGTAATGGATAAAAGGTCATTTTTAGATAATAAAAAATCACTCGTGATTCGGTAAGTAGTCGCTCATCTAAAGTAAAATCACGTCTTGCGAAATTTACAGGGTTAAGATAGGGTGGCAATAAATATAAAAATATTAATCCAGCAGCAATTACTCCACCCCAAAGCATATGAATTAATTTAATTTTTTTGATATAAATCGGTTGAAATTGTAGGTTTCTAGCTTGGAAAACAATCAATTCAACCCAGTAAATTAAAGGAATAAATAAAATTCCAGATTCTTTGCTTAGCATTGAGGCTAATAGACTTAAAGCTACACCGCATAACGCAAATATAGTATTTAACCCCGTGATTGCTCGAGTACGCCAAATACAATAAATAGCAAATGCGAATAATCCAAATAATGTGGATAGGCTAGTCATGCGTTGTACAACGTACAATACGCTGGTTAGATTTAAAGGGTGAATGAGCCAGATTAAACTGACTAAACAAGCAAGATATACGGCAGATTGAAGTGAAATTCTTTGGTATTGGTGGCTTAGCCATTGAAATAATTTTAGGCTAATAATAAAAACCAATAAACCATTGATTAAGTGAATAAATAGATTCGTAAGTTTAAAATAAAAAGGCTCAAAACCCGTAAAATAATAATTTAGTGCAAAAGACAGCATACTGATTGGTCGACCCAAAGGTCCTGCGCCCCCCGACCAAAATGCAGCACTTAAACTATTCCAGTCTAATGAAGTAATGGCTAATTTTTTATTTTCCAGAATATTTGCAGAATCATCAAAAACATAGTCACCCCATAATCCAGGGTAATAGATTAAATATGTTGCCCCTAGAATCAGGATAAAAACAATATATAAATTATATTTCTTTAGAAAGTTAAGCATAAATTTTCTTTTTAAAATAAAAAAGAAGCACCATCAAGATGCTTCTTTTTATCTAACTATTAACGACAGTTAGATGGTAAATATTTATTATCAACCTTGGCAGTAATACCTGCAGTTGTACATGTCCAAGTTACACCACCAGCAGTATTCGCACCTTGTAATTTAAGCTCTGCGTTATCGGTAACTTTACCATTATAAGCTACAGTAATTGCACTGCCGTTTACTGTAACAGATTTAACTGCATTACCCGTAATACTTGCAGCTGTTGCTAAACCAGCAGATGTGTTATTTGCTGGCCAGCGACCATTAGAAGAGTAGAACTCTGTTACCGCAGCTTTAGCACCAGCAGCCAAACTAAGGCCTTCAGAAACGTGAGAACGCTTCGTGTAGTTTTGATAAGCAGGAATCGCAATTGCAGCCAAAATACCAATGATCGCTACAACGATCATAAGCTCGATGAGCGTGAAGCCCTTCTGCATTGTATTCATAACATTCTCCACAAATGTTGTTAATTTAGTTATAAGCTTTGTAAGCTATTTTAATCTTAGCACTAAACGTGCCAACTTTTATTATAGACAATTTACACAGAAAAACAGCATCTTATACATAAAAAAATTCAGACTATAAATTTCACTGTATATTTTTGTTAAAAAGTGACAAATTTTGTCAGGTTAAATTTTGTACTTTGGACAAATATTGTCATTGTGTGATGCGTATCACATATATTCGGTTGTTCTTTTTTAGGTGTTGTGATGTCGTTCTTTATGTTGAAGTCCATTGCTTGAAATTTTCGGGGTATAGTAGGGCGCTATTTCTACCATCGTCTGTGCATCTCAATCTCACTCTTTACTGAGTTTATGACACGTTATTTCAGTTGCTTTAATTTGCGCGATTGAATCGCGTAACCGTTTTGTATTGGCTGGGCTTTTGAGTAGGTGCGCTGTTTCTTTAAAGGTATTACAATCATCTAGACTTATCACCACCACGGCTTGTTTATCTTCTCTATTAATAAGTACAGGTGCATGATCGTCTATAACGTAATCGAGTGTATCCGCTAAATTGTCTTGCAGCTCAGCACATGTAATGACTTTCATTTCTGCTCCTTAAAAATTTTCTTTATCTAAAAGCTTGGCAGCCTGTTTTAATCGGGTAGGACCTTATTTTGAGTTTGACATACTTCAACAAATTGCTCGAACTGAGCATGACTTAACTGAATATGAGAGTGTTCTTGTAAAACTTGCGGTGCGTGATTTTGAATTAAATAAATAAAAAACTCGGTGAGTGTAGCGTAACCTAGAGTAGTGGCAGTTCGTTATGCCAATTGCTTTGTTTCAGCATCTAGATGTATTTCTATAAACTCGTTGTTGGTCATTAGTCATCTGTTTTTGAGCATAAAATTTTAAGGTCGGGATGAATACAAAAAATATATTTTGGTGACTGCTCATTTTTAATTAGGCGGAATAAAACACGTTTTTAACATCTTACGCATTTTTGAGGATATGGACAAACTTGAAAAATTTGTCGTTATAAAAGCATGTCCATATGGACAAAATATAAAATGGAGTAAATGAATAGAATTCAAAAGTTTGGAGCGTGTCCATATAAAGTGACTTATGGAATGTTAAAACATTGATGATCGTTGTAGCGATCATTGGTATTTTGGCTGCGATTGCGATTCCTGCGTATCAAACTTATATTGCAAAATCTCAAGTCACCCGAGTAGTTGGAGAAACTGCAAATTTAAAAACTGCAGTTGATACTTGCATGAATGATAGCCGTTTAACAATCGGTGATGGTTCTGGTGAATGTGATCCAGCTGCAACTGGTTCAAACTTACAAGCAACAGGTGGTAACGCTGCTCCTTCAATTGCTACCTTACCTACAGGTACAGGTGTTCCAGAAGTAACTTTGAATACTGACGGTTCAGCAACAATCGTTGCTACTTTTGGTAACAATGCATCAACAGCGTTGACTCAAACTCCTGGCACCATTACACAAACACGTGCTGCTGATGGTACTTGGACATGTGCAGCTGCTGGCTTTGATGCTAAGTTGGCACCAGTTTCTTGTCCTATTTAAGTTGTGTGTTAAAAAGATATTTATTATTAAATATTTTGTAAATAAAAGTCTCACATATATGTGAGACTTTTTTATAGAATTTAATATATTAATTTATTTTAGGGTGTTAATTCAATTATTTTAATAAAAATTAATTACATAGGGTTATTTACAGAAGATCCAAATAATTAGGTTTTAATGTAAAAGTTTAAATTTGTATTTCAATAGTTATTGAAACTTAAATTATTTTATAAGCTGTCATTAAAAAGTAAACATGTATTCTTTTCCGAATTGGTTTGATACTCTCTCCACCCATTGCTCTATTTTATCAGCTGTCATGACTTGAAAATCTCGCCAATAATATTTCATCTGCTTCCATACCATCTCGATTCGATTTAACTCAGGGCTATAAGCTGGAATAAAATACAAATTCGTCGAAAAGTTACTTTTAAGTAGCTCTCTGTAATCAGCCATCTTTTTACTTCTATGAATCGAGGCATTATCAACAATAAGAA
>DBIN01000033.1 GCA_002296655.1 Acinetobacter sp. UBA801 | reverse complement strand
TCTTCAGTTAAAATCATTTTGTCACTTTATTCGAAGTGACCAAATCTGGCTCATCAATTTTCTGACTTAAATTTCGCTCAAATAAACTTCGAGTAATTTAAACCAATCAATCAATGAAAATAATTTCGATCAATCAACCAGTAAAAATCCACACAAGTTGTTCTTCATAATCTCTTAATGATCTTCTTGCCACTTCGTCAGCAGCAAGCTAGGTCGGCTATATTACGCTTTATTTCTAAAGTGTCAACTGGTAATTTAAATTATTTTAAACCAACTTTCTAAAACCCAACTCAATCATTTTCAACCAAGTCATTGTTTTATCAGAAGTTTTAATCTGCATCACCGCCGATGGATGTGCATTATAGGGCAATTATTTTACCTTGCAATACTTTTTTTTAAAGAAATATATCGGGTGTTTATTTTATAAACCCAAAAATAGATAAGCTACTGTTTTATCTTATAAATTTATTTTAATAAAAATCTAAATAATTCTTTTAAACAAAGCCCAAATACCTAAACAACTGTTTTATAAGTAATTATTGTCACAAAAAAGTAAAAAGCAGAGCCAAAGCCCTGCTTTTGGTTTAAATAAAGTCCAAATTAGAACTTCATACTGATCCGCGCCCAATAGTTGCGACCACTATTATTAAATTGTTCAGTAACTGGTAAACCTGTTCCTGACGCACCCATTTTGTTTAAATGCTCGGTATAAGTTTTATCTAGTACGTTATCAATGCCCACAGACACATCAACACTTTTATTGAGGTTATAGCTGCCATTTAAAGACAACACGCCAAAGCCACTGCTCTCTTTGAGGTCGTAACCTACGATATTACCCTCATCTTTACTTATACGACTTTGACCATCGACTACACGTAATAATGCACCTAAAGTGTATCTATCTTGAACATAGCGTAGGTTTAAACGTCCTTCCAAAGGTGAAATTTGTGGTAACGGCGTATTGTCTGTGGTGTTTTCACCCCACGCATACATGGCACTCATATCAGCTTGCAAAGCATCGGTAAATTGATAACCCATACCAACTTCTGCCCCAGCAATGGTTGCATCCACATTGCGCGTATGCGCATCTGTCATACTCGTATATTTAGTTAGAATATAGTCATTAATCAAACCCGCATAAGCCGATGCCCAAGAACTAAATGCACCATGCTCATGTTGATAGCCAAAATCCAGTTGAAGTGTTTTTTCAGTATCAATATTTTTAAATGTATTTGGATTACCATTTCCTGATTTTGGTGTAAATAATTCCCAATAATCAGGCATACGCTCTACATAACCCAAACCGACATACGTTTTTGCATCATGGTGTGGATGCTGATTTTCCAAACGGATAAAGCCACTTGGCAAAGTTTCTTTACGTTGTTGAGCTGTTTGCACTGCATCAACTTCGACCTGATCGACACGCACACCTGCAACTAATTTATTTTGATCATTAAGCTGATAACTCAATTCACCAAAACCACCATAAGATTGAAATTCCATATCAGTCAAAAGAGGCTTAGTTAGATAAGAGCCCTGCATATCTGTTTTACGAATACCATGCTCATTATTCTGAGTATCAATACCTGTTATAAACTGTAATTTATCCCATTCATGTGTCACCGCCATACGTGCATTTAATGTTTTACGCGTCACATTAGTTGCCATTTCCATCATAGGTTTGGCGCGTAAACTATAGTTATCCATCACGTGATCATTAAAGCTATAGTTCACCTGTGCTTCAATTTTCTTAATCACATCGGTGATGTTTTTCTTTTCTACACGCAAACCCAAACTTTCACGGTCAAATTCAGAACCATCCATCATGCGGCCTGCATACACCACTTCGGCATCACCACGACCACCTGTCAGCTCAAGCCAAGTATCTGCATCGGGTGTCCAACCTAAAGCAACATCGGCATTCCAACGCTCCCAATCTGAAGGAACAGTTGTACCATTGCCATCTTTATAGCTGTCAGCCACAGAACGGTTAGCATTTAAACGAATATATTTCAGTGCATCGCCCGCTGCTGCTTCAATATTATGATCCAAACGACCAAACGAACCCATCAAAACACTGGCTTGTCCACGATAGTTTTGACCTTCACCAAATTGTTCAGGCTTACGTTCAAACAGTACCGTTGCTGCCGAACCCGTGTTGGCATATTGCACCGTTTGCGGGCCTTTAATCACGGTAATTTCATCAAAACTTTCTGGTGAAATATAAGAGGTTGGCGAATCCATACGACTTGGACATGCGCCTAAGTTTTCAGAACCATCGGTTAAAATTTTAATACGTGAACCAAACATGCCACGGAAGGTCACATCACCATTGGTACCCGCGCCACTATTCACTGCACTAAAACCGACAATGCTTTGTAAATAATCTGCGCCATCTGTGGCTGGAATAGGCTGAATGGGTTGTTTTGGATTGGCACGCACCACCAGACCATTGGCATCATTACCCTGCTGTGCAGTCGCAACAATTGGGGCAAGACTGTGCACATTGGCAGTCAAAACGGTTTGATCAGCAAAAGCACTTGCAGAATAGCAGGCAACACAAACTGCAGCCGCAACAGGCTGTAATAAAAATTTAGGCTGAGCCATTTTATTTCTCACTTAAAACATAAATACAGTTAGGGTCAAAATAGACCCGAAAAAATCTTGAATTTATGCAAAGTGAGGCGGGGCACGTCCTTGCGGAAGTAAAAAGAGTTGTTGAAGTGCAAACCAAACGTGTTGAAAACGTTTTTGAAATGCCAAAAGCCGCACTTGAATACGATCAAGCACTTCTTTCAATTCTAATTCAGGTGGCAGGACTAAATTGCCATATACCGTACAGTACTGACATTGATGTGAAGCATCGTGATGATGATGTTCGTTTTGTGTCGTAACTTGTTGTTGATCTGCATGTAGATGAGAGCTGTGCACATCATGACCCGCAGCAGCCATTGTTTTGTGTGGCAATAAAAGTGCACGCGTGATGGTTTCACAGACTGGCGCAACTTGATATTGCTCAGGCAGCAAAGGCTGTAAAAAAACAGCAATCTGTAAAAAAACTGCGATAAATGAAAGCAGTAAACCACAACGCAACAACAAAAATATCTATCCTGAATTTGTGTGGCACAAGTATAACAAAGCTCAATCGAAATTGGACTGATTTTTAGGCTTTGGTCTAAACTTGTGCGTGTAGCCTTCTTGATTTCTCTACGTTTTAACGCTTAACCACGACTTTTTCTTTCTGACGCTGACGCACTATTTTTTCGACTTTTTCACGGGCGCGCTGACGTTTGAGCGGCGATAAATAATCGACAAATAATTTGCCATTTAAGTGATCCATTTCATGTTGAATACAAACAGCGAGAAGTTCATCCGCTTCTAGCGTAAAGGATTGACCCTCAAGGTTAATCGCTTCAATTTTTACGCGTGACGGACGCTCAACTTTGTCGTATATTTGAGGCACTGACAAACACCCTTCTTCATACGGTTGGGTCTCTTCAGTCAATGGGGTAATTTTGGGGTTAATGAAGACCATGGGTTGATCTTTGTTTTCAGATAAATCCATGACAATCAGCTGAATATGATGATCGACCTGTGTTGCAGCCAAACCAATTCCGGGTGCGGCATACATCGTTTCAAGCATATCTGCAGCAAGCTGACGAATCTCGTCGGTGACTTCTTCGACTGGTTTTGCAATGGTACGCAGACGGGGATCCGGGAAACTTAAAATAGGTAATAAGGCCATGGGACATCCTCACTTATGCCATTGATCAAAAAACCGAATGAAGGAATGCTTCATCAAAAAAATGTGTGTAAGATCGTTATTATAACGCAACTACATACATAATTTTAGGAATTATGATAATGAAAAAGGTTTTGACAGACACATCCTCTTTTCGTGTCTTGGGGTTTAAAAAGCAAGTTTTAGCACTCGCGGTATGTCTCACAGTGGGACTTAGTGCCATCAGTGTGGCTGAAGCAGCACCTGCACGAAACATCAATCCGCCTGCCTTAAAAGCCAGCGCACCAAATGTGTATGTGGTAAAAAAAGGCGATACCTTATGGGATATTTCCAAAAAATTCCTGAACAATCCATTACGTTGGCCTGAAATTTGGGCAAGTAACCGTCACGTAAAAAATCCTCACTGGATTTTCCCGGGTGACCGTTTATTGATGTGTACCTATGAAGGTCGTCCAATTATTGGTAAAGATGAAGGCGATGGTTGCGAAGGTATTATCCGTCGTTATGCAGGCAAGAGCACCAATTTACAACCACAAATTCGCGTGGAATCTTTAAATAATACCATTCCTGTGATTCCACTTGACTATATCAAACACTGGTTAGAGCGCAGCAGCATTATTGCCGCAGATGCGTTACAAGGTACACCGTATATTTTAGGTACTTCTGATCAGCGTGTTTTAGCCGCCAAAGGTCAAAGTGTGTATGCACGTGGTGCAGGTTTGGAAGTAGGTCAACGCTACGGGGTATATCGTGAAGGCGAGCCGTACATGCTAACCGATGCCAATGGTCAAAAATTCAATGCAGGCATTGAACTCACCCAAGTTGCTGCAGGTATTGCAGTACGTGGCGAAAATGACATCACCACACTTGAATTGACCGATACCTACAATGCCGAAGTGCGTCGTGGTGATCGTGTCTTACCAATTTATGACCCAATGTTGCCAACCCTGTTCTATCCAACGCATGCTGAAAATGTCAGCGCAGGTGGTCAAGTGCTACGCGTGATGGGCTCGATTGGTACCGCAGCAAAACACAGTGTTGTGGCGATTGATCGCGGTACATTACATGGCGTGCAATCTGGTTATGTCTTTAGCGTAACGCAAAAAGGCGAAGTGGTCACCGACCCGAAAACCAAAGAGCGTGTTCAGCTTCCAGGCGAACGCATTGGCAATATCATGGTCTTCAAGAGCTTTGACCACATTAGCTATGCATATGTCTTAGACAGCGAATTGCCTATTAAAGTCGGTGCTAGCCTACAAGCACCGCGTATGGATGACTAAAACGGTTTGAGATGGTGATGTTGAATTCATTCAGCCCACAGCAAATCAACTCCATTTTATTGTGGTATTTGGTTCAACATTCACTGTCCAGTTTTTCCAAACTCGTACAACATTATGGTTCCGTGGCTGCCGCAGTGCAGCCCGAGCATCTCCTTACGTGGTCAGATGTGCGTATTCATGCCAACCATCTACAACGTGCCAAAGAATATCTTAGCCCTACAGGGCAACTTGCCTTTGAACAATGTCTGAATCAACTGCAACAGCAGTGCGATTTTGTATTAACTCTAGATGATGCTGATTATCCGAATCAGTTACACCCCTATGCCAATAAGCCACCAATTTTATTTGGACAAGGCAATGCACAGGCTTTGTTGCAAGCGCAAATTGCAATTGTCGGCAGTCGTAAAGCCAGCCCGCATGGCCGGCAAGTAGCTTATGATTTTGCTTATTATTTAAGTGAGCAAGGGTTCTTTATCAATAGCGGTTTGGCACAAGGTATTGATGAGGCCGCACATCAAGGTGCTTTGCAACATCAACGTACCATTGCAGTCATGGGCACAGGTTTGGACAGCACTTACCCAAGTGCACATCACAGCCTGCGCCAACAGATTGTGGAATCTGGTGGTGCCGTAATTACAGAGTTTTTACCGCACACCAAACCCTTACAGCAACATTTCCCACGACGCAACCGTATTGTCAGTGGACTAAGTTTAGGCGTGATTGTTGCTGAAGCCAGTTTAAAAAGTGGCTCACTGATTACCGCCAAATTAGCAGCAGAGCAAGGCAAATTGATATTTGCCATTCCTGGACATATTTATAGTGAATTTCATCAAGGTTGCCATCAATTGATTCGTGAGGGTGCAATTTTGGTCGACCATCCTGAACAAGTGATTGAGGATTTAGCCCTGCCGACCCAATGGCAATATCAACAAAACCAAATGGCGACAAAACCAGATCAGGTCACAACAGCATCGATAAGAGCCGAATCCCCTACGCCACAAACTGAAACAACGCTTCTAAGCACCACCACAAAAACAACCGACACAACTACACCGCACATTCCAGAGCATTTATTGACGCTGTATCAACAACTGGATTGGGTCGGACAAAGCATCGACTACTTGGCACAGCAACTGAATTTAGATATTGCCACACTCACCAGTGCATTAATGGAACTAGAACTCATGGGCTTCTGTTTACAGCAATCAGGCTTATATTTGCGTTGTCGTCCACACAAATAAGGTGCACAATCAGTGCCTATTTCACATTTCTGTTTAGGTAAAACTCCCATGATTACAACCTCTGTCACCGAAGCCGCTGCATGTCTACAACAAGGACAGGTACTGGCCTACCCTACAGAGGCCGTTTGGGGATTGGGATGTGATCCATATAATCAACAGGCATTTTTGGAAATTCTACGTCTGAAACAGCGTCCAATTGAAAAAGGTGTGATTTTACTGGCAGGACATCTATCACAAGTGGAGCATTTACTGCAGGATTTACGCCCCGAAATACGAGATCGCGTGATTGCGTCATGGACCAATACTCATCCCACAGATCGAGCGACCACTTGGCTGCTACCCAGCACATCCGCAATTCCAGAGTGGATTACAGGTCAACACCCCAAAGTAGCGGTGCGCGTAACCAATCACCCTTTATGTATGGCACTATGCCATGCTTTTGATGGCTTTATTGTATCGACCAGTGCCAATCCTGCGGGACTTGACCCTGCACGCTCTTTGCAAGAAGCAACGCAATATTTCCAACAACAATTGCACTACTTAAATGGTGATTTAGGTTTAAGTCAGCAACCCAGCCGTATTTTAGATGCAGAGACTGGGATGGTGATTCGCGCCTAGCTTTAGACAAATTTTAGATAAAAAAAAGCTCAACCATATAGGGATGGTTGAGCATAAAAAGGATGTGTATAAAAGCACATCCAGAGGGTTTGAAAATCTTGCTGCAAATGATATTTGACTGATTATGAAATACAGTAGGTCATTTCCAGTACGTGAATTATGGAGTAATTTAGTCGACTATACAAATAGATTTTTTCTATTAATTAAATATAAATATTCAATAAAAGATTCGTCATTTTTTCTTAATAATTTAAATTATCTTACTATTTTTACAATTATTTTAGAATAATTAAAAAAACTGTCATAATTCATAACGCTCAATACTGAATAAATTTTGAATAAAAAGCATTTTAAATACACCTTTAACTGACCAATAAATAATCAACTAAACTCAACTTTTTGCTTGAATGTGTACACGCACTTTCATTTGCGCCAACACAATACCCGTTAAAATAATCAATCCACCGATACTATGATAACTCCCCCACAATTCTGCCAACCAAAAATATGCAATGATGGCCGTAAAAACAGGCATCAAATTCATAAAAATACTGGTGCGATTTGGTCCTAAATATTGAACAGCCAACATCCATACCAAAGGTGCAATAATTGATGGAAATATACCTGCATACAGCACACTTAAACCATTTTGACTATTTAATTGATCTAAGCCGAACCACACTAAATGGCAGATGATAAAGCAAGGCGAATATAATTTGTACATAAAGACTTAGCATGAGCGGCAATTTTAAATTCCATTTTTTTAAAAACACCCCATAAAAGGCGTAAAAAAATACCGCCAAAACCATGAGCATATCGCCAGCATGTCCTGTCAGCTCACTGAGTTGACGTAAATCTCCTTGTGCAATTACATACAACAAACCCGAAAATGAAATAATACAGCCTAAAACAGCAAATCGTGTGGGAATATCTTTTAAGATCAGCAACGAAACCAGGATCGTAAACATGGGAATAAACGCATTAATAATACCCATATTGGTTGCAGTAGTGTAATTGGCTGCGGTATAACTGAGACCTTGATACAGTACCAAACCAAATGCACTGAGCACTGCCAACTGTTTCAAATGTGGACGAATTAACTCACGTTGCTGCCAAACTTTTGGCAATATCCATGGTGTTAAAATCAGAAAGGCAATTAACCAACGATAAAAACTGATACTGACGGGTGAAATATACGCCGCAACATAGCGCGTCACCGCAATATTTAACGACCAAATCAATACCGCAATCAATGGCAATAAAATTGCCCAAAACACGCCTTTATCTGACCGTATCATGTATTCATCATCCTTGTTGTACCAAGCAGCATACCTGCTGTGAGACCTTTTTCTATAACTGATTTGTGATGCAAAGTGCTAAAAAAGCCCACCGTCTATTTATGACACTTTTCGTTCAATTTATCCATTAATAAAACATAATGCAGATACGAATGACATTTTTCTGCGCAATTTCACGGCCACACAGGATTTCGACAATTCCGTAAATTTCTTTGCTATAAAACTTGCTGTATCCAAAAATTACAGTTACAACAATAGCGGTAAAATACAGATTCTAGGAAGCAACTATGCGCACTTCAGTTTATGACATTGCAGTAAAAACCAATCAGGGTACGGAAACCACATTAAATCAATATGCAGGAAAAGTGTTGTTGATCGTGAACGTGGCATCAAAATGTGGCTTAACCCCGCAATACGAAGGCTTACAGCAACTCTACGCAGCAAAACAGGCACAAGGCTTAGAAATTTTAGCCTTTCCATCGAATGATTTCTTGGCACAAGAACCGGGCAGCGATACAGAAATTCAGGAATTTTGCTCACTGAATTATCAGGTGAGTTTTCCATTGTTTGCTAAAATTCCAGTCGTGGGTGCAGAAAAACATCCTCTCTACACGGCTTTAACGCAAGCAATTCCTGAACGTATTGGTGAAGGCCCTTGGTGGAAAGATCTGGTTGATTACGGCTTAACTCCAAACGAACCACCTGAAGTATTGTGGAACTTTGAAAAGTTTTTGGTGAATAAACAAGGTGAAGTTGTGGCGCGTTTTGCCCCAGATTTAACCGCAGATGACTCACGTATTTTGGATGCGATTGCAGCAGAACTCGCCAAATAATGATTGGCAATGAACGCTTTATACAGGGAATTTGCTTCGGCAAATCCCTGTTTATCATTTCAACAACACTTCGAATATTTGTTATTGCTTTGCAACAATCTGTTTTTTATTCATATTTTCGTTTTATATTCACTATAATCAAACACCCAAAATCACATGAATATGAAAAATGTATCTTCGAAGGCACTACTTCCGTTTGCACTATTGAGTTCTGCCTTTCTACTCAGCGCCTGTGATCAAATGAACACGGCACAAACGCCTACAACAGACCAAGATGATTCCAACGCAACATCTAATCGCACTGAAAATACAACAAGTGCCCCATTAAGCAGTGGTAATATGTTCTATATTGTGCGTGATGTAGCTGATTTACAGCTTAAAGCAGGTCAATATATCGAACAATTGAATCAAACCAAGTCTGAGTTGCAAACCGCTTTAGATGCGCAAGATCCACAACAATTGCAAATTTTAGCGACTCAATTACAACAGCAATTACAAGGCTTTAATCAAACACTAAGCAGCCTAGACTTAAAAACACAGGAAATTGATACCATCCGTCAAAACTTATTGACCGCTAATCAGCAAGTTTTGGCTTCGCCATTTTTAAATGGTCAAGTCGATTTAAGCAAAGTGGACTTTAAAAAACTGGAACAGCAAATGGGGAATATTCAAACTGAAATGCTCAAACTGGCGGCGATGATTTTACAAGGTGAGTCGAATCAGCTAACTGAAACCACCAATACCGCATCTTAAGCAAATGTAAGGCTTCAATTCCAAATAGCATAAAAAAAGCCACTCTTTCGAGTGGCTTTTTTCATTCTTAAACCAGCAATTACATTGCACGGTTTTTGATTTTGCGGATAGTTTCCAACTGTGCAGCAGTTTCAGCCAAAGCAGCCAAAGCAGCAGCAGAGTCCAAATCGCTCTTTTGATTTGCCAACAATTGTTCAGCGTGTTTACGCGCTTCAATAATTGCCGCTTCATCTAAGTTTTCTGCACGAACTGCAGTATCTGCAAGAATCGTAACAACATGCGGTTGAACTTCTAGAACACCACCAGATACATAGATTAATTCTTCTGTACCATTTTCCAGCAGAACGCGGATTGCACCCGGCTGAAGCAAAGTTACCAGTGGTGCGTGACCCGGCATAATACCGAGTTCACCGCCAGCACCTTTTGCAATTAGCATAGTCACAGTGCCCGAGTACAAAGACTCTTTTACACTTACAACATCACATTGCATAGTCGCCATGAGAATCTCCTAAATTAGAGCTGCTAATTAAAGTTTCTCGGCTTTAGCAATCACTTCGTCAATACCACCAACCATATAGAACGCTTGTTCTGGGATATGATCGTATTCACCAGCTAGAAGACCTTTAAAGCCACGAATTGTATCTTTAAGCGGTACAAGTTTACCAGGCGCACCAGTAAATACTTCAGCTACGTGGAACGGTTGAGAGAAGAAACGTTGGATCTTACGTGCACGGTATACAATAAGTTTGTCTTCTTCTGACAATTCGTCCATACCAAGAATTGCGATAATGTCTTTCAATTCTTTATAACGTTGAAGAACGTTTTGAACCGAACGAGCAATTTCGTAATGCTCAGTACCAACAACTAATGGATCTAACTGACGTGAAGTTGAGTCTAGTGGATCGATCGCAGGGTAAATACCTTGAGATGCAATGTCACGGCTCAATACTACAGTTGCGTCTAAGTGCGCGAACGTTGTAGCAGGCGATGGGTCAGTCAAGTCATCGGCAGGTACGTATACAGCTTGAATAGATGTAATCGAACCCGACTTAGTTGAAGTAATACGTTCTTGAAGAACACCCATCTCTTCTGCAAGTGTAGGCTGATAACCTACTGCAGATGGCATACGACCTAGAAGTGCTGATACTTCAGTACCTGCTAGTGTATAACGGTAGATGTTGTCTACGAACAATAATACGTCACGACCTTTACCGTTCTCGTCTTTTTGATCACGGAAGTACTCAGCCATAGTCAAACCAGTTAACGCTACGCGTAAACGGTTACCAGGTGGCTCGTTCATCTGACCGTAGACCATTGCTACTTTGTCTAGAACGTTAGAGTCTTTCATTTCGTGATAGAAGTCGTTACCTTCACGAGTACGCTCACCAACACCAGCGAATACAGATAAACCTGAGTGCGCTTTAGCGATGTTGTTAATCAACTCCATCATGTTTACGGTTTTACCAACACCCGCACCACCGAACAGACCAACTTTACCACCTTTCGCGAACGGGCAAAGTAAGTCAATCACTTTAATCCCAGTTTCTAAAAGGTCAGTAGAAGCCGCTTGTTCTGCATAAGAAGGCGCTTGACGGTGAATTGGTAAACGCTCTTCAGTTGCAACTGGACCAGCTTCGTCGATCGGGCGACCAAGAACGTCCATGATACGACCAAGTGTCGCTGTACCGACTGGTACAGAGATTGGCGCGTTAGTGTTAGTTACGTTCAAACCACGCTTAAGGCCTTCAGTAGAACCCATTGCAATAGTACGAACTACGCCATCACCAAGTTGTTGCTGAACTTCTAATGTAGTTTCAGTACCGTCAACTTGGAGAGCGTCATAGATCTTAGGAACGCTGTTGCGTTCAAACTCGACGTCGATAACCGCGCCGATGATCTGAATGATACGACCGCCACTCATTGCTGTCTCCTCAATTCAAACTAATAATGTTAAACGGCAGCGGCACCACCAACGATTTCAGAAATTTCCTGAGTAATCGCGGCTTGACGCAGCTTGTTATAAATAAGTTGTAGGCTCTTGATCAGTTCACCTGCGTTATCTGTTGCAGCTTTCATTGCAACCATACGTGCAGACTGTTCACATGCGATGTTTTCAATCACACCTTGATAAACCATAGACTCGATGTAACGAACCAATAAACCATTTAACAGCTCTTCAGCTTCTGGTTCATAGATATAGTCCCAACCGTATTGACGGTTAAGAGTCTTGTTTTCTTCAGCAGCTGCTAAAGGAACAAGTTGTTCGATTTTCTGATCTTGAGTCATGGCATTGACAAAGCCGTTTGACACGAGGTAAATGCGATCTAACTCGCCTTTATCGTACGCATCTAACATCACTTGCACAGAACCAGATAACTGTTCAAGACTTGGCGCATCACCTACGTTTGTAGTTGCACCAAGCACTTTACCGCCGTAGTTTTTAAAAAACGAAACCGCTTTTTGACCAATTAAAGCAAACTGAACTTCAATTGACTGCTCTTGTTGTTGCTGTACATGCTTTACAACTTTCTTGAACAAGTTAATGTTCAAGCCACCGGCTAAACCACGATCTGAAGACACAATGATATAACCAACGCGCTTAACTGGGCGTTCAATCATATAACGGTGTTTGTATTCAGGGTTCGCCTGTACCAAATGAGCAATTACACGGTGCATATTTTCGGCATACGGACGGCCTTGAGCCATGCGCTCTTGCGCACGACGCATCTTAGAAGCAGCAACCATTTGCATCGCGCGAGTAATCTTTTGCGTGCTCTTGATACTAGCAACTTTGGCGCGAATTTCTTTTAAATTTGCCATACGCTTAACCTAGTATTCGAAAGCCCTTTCAGGCTTCCGAAGGTTGATTCCGTGAACCAAACCTCTAACTAGCCAATGCTAAATTAGTAAGTTTGAGTCGCTTTAAAGCTTTCAATACCTGCTTTGATTGCAGCTTCGATGTCTTTGTTGAAATCACCAGTTTCATCGATTTGTTGCATTAACGCAGCATGTTCTGAACGGAAGTAAGAGATTAACGCAGCATCAAAGTCTACGATTTTCTTCACTTCTACGTCAGCCATATAGCCTTCGTTAGATGCATAAACTGAAACAGCTTGGTCGGCAATTGAGTATGGCGCATATTGTTTCTGCTTCATTAACTCAGTTACACGTTGACCATGTTCAAGTTGCTTACGAGTTGCTTCGTCAAGGTCAGAAGCGAACTGAGCAAACGCTGCCAATTCACGGTATTGCGCCAAAGCGGTACGGATACCACCAGACAATTTTTTGATGATCTTAGTTTGAGCAGAACCACCAACACGCGATACAGAAATACCCGCGTTCACAGCAGGACGGATACCTGCGTTGAATAATGATGTTTCTAAGAAGATCTGACCATCTGTAATCGAAATTACGTTGGTTGGTACGAATGCAGATACGTCACCTGCTTGAGTTTCAATAATCGGCAATGCAGTTAAAGAACCAGTTTGACCTTTAACTTCACCGTTAGTGAATTTCTCAACGTAGTCAGCAGATACACGAGAAGCACGTTCAAGTAGACGCGAGTGTAGATAGAACACGTCACCTGGATACGCTTCACGACCTGGTGGACGACGTAAAAGCAATGAAATTTGACGATACGCAACAGCTTGTTTAGACAAGTCATCATAAATGATAAGCGCGTCTTCACCACGGTCACGGAAGTATTCACCCATTGTACAGCCAGAGTACGGAGCAAGATACAACATTGCTGCTGGATCTGCCGCTGCTGCTGCAACAACAGTTGTATACGCCATAGCGCCAGTTTCTTCTAGCTTGCGCACAACGTTTGCGATAGTCGATTGTTTTTGACCAATTGCTACGTACACACACTTAATGCCAGAGTTTTTCTGAGCGATGATCGCATCGATCGCCATTGCTGTTTTACCAGTTTGACGGTCACCAATAATCAACTCACGTTGACCACGGCCTACAGGGATCATTGTATCTACTGATTTATAACCAGTTTGAACAGGTTGATCCACTGATTGACGCCAAATTACGCCTGGTGCTACTTTTTCAACAGCATCAGTTAATTTTGCATCAATAGGGCCTTTACCATCAATTGGGTTACCCAAAGCATCTACCACACGGCCTAAAAGTTCAGGACCAACCGGAACTTCTAATACACGACCTGTGCAACGAGCTTTTTGACCTTCTTGAAGGCTTAAGTAGTTACCTAAAACAACGACGCCCACTGAATCCTGTTCTAGGTTCAGTGCCATACCAAATAAGCCGCCGTCGAATTCGATCATTTCACCGTACATTGCATCAGCAAGGCCGTGAATGCGCACAATACCGTCGGATACCATAACAATGGTACCTTCGTTTTTAGCGGTCGCGCTGGTGTCCAGATCGCCGATACGCTGTTTAATGAGCGCACTGATCTCGGATGGATTCAGTTGTTGCATTGCGCTATACCTCAATCTTTTATTAGTTCAGTCTTCGCAATTAAGCTAAAAGACGTGTCCGCATTTTTTCAAGCTTGTTAAGCGCAGAATCATCTATCACTTGGTCGCCTGCACGAATAACCACACCCGCAATTAACGCTGGGTTCACTTCTACAGAAACATTTACTGCCGCAGCGAAACGTTTTTCTAACGCTTGAGCAAGAATTTGTTCTTGTACAGAAGTCAATGGGAATGCTGATTCAATCACAACATCCACAGTATTGTTATTCTGTGATTTGAGCTGTTCATATTCTGCTTGAATTTCAGGAAGCAAAGCCAAACGGTTGTTTTCAGCAAGCAATGTCAAAAAGTTTGACAATGCTGCAGTTTGGTCTTCACCTAAAATTTTGGCAAGAATACTCACCTGCTCAGCAGGCGTAAGCTCAGGGCGATTTAAGTAAGCTGAAAATGCTTCGTCTTGCACCGCAGCACTGAGCAAGTTAAGTGCTGTTGACCAATTGTCGGTTGCACCTTGCTCAGAAGCGTAAGCAAATGCTGCTTTAGCGTAGGGGCGTGCCAACGTCAAGAGTTCAGCCATAATCTGCCTCTCTCTTAAAGTTTAGCAGCCAGCTGAGTCAGCATGGCATTGTGAGCTTCTGCGTCAACTTGCTGGCTAAGAATTTTCTCTGCACCAGCTACTGCAAGCGCAGCTACTTGTTGACGTAATTCTTCGCGAGCAGCATTGATTTCTGTATCAACAGCTTCTTTCGCTTGTTGACGAATACGCTCACCTTCAGCAGATGCTTGGGTACGCGCTTCTTCTACCAATTGTGCTGCACGACGATTCGCTTGTTCGATCAATTGAGCCGCTTGTGCTTTAGCTGCATCCAATTCAGCCTTTACTTGAGCTTGCGCATCGGCAAGATCAGCTTTGGCTTTTTCAGCTGCATTTAAGCCGTCAGCAATACGACGCTGACGCTCACTAATCGCATTGATTAGTGGTGGCCATACAAACTTCATGCAGAATGCGACGAAAATCGCAAATGCAATCGCTTGGCCAAACAATGTGAGGTTGATATTCATTGCAAATTCCTCAAATAGTGAATTTCGGAATTAAGCTGATTAACCTACAAATGGATTAGCGAAGATGAAGAACAAGCCAATACCAACACCGATCATAGGCACAGCATCAAGAAGACCCGCGATTAAGAACATACGAGTTTGAAGTTGTGGAGCCAATTCTGGTTGACGAGCAACAGCTTCAAGGAAGCGACCGCCTAAAAGACCAAAACCAATCGCAGTACCTAAAGCACCGAAAGCGATCAAGATAGCAGATGCAATTGCAACTAGACCTAAAGTGAGTTCCATGATAATTCCTCAGAGGTTAGGTTTTATACCAAATTAAGTTAAAAAATTGTGTGCCCAACCATCCAGTGATAGTCAGGCAATACCATTAATGCTTTTCGCTTGCCATACTCATGTACACGATAGTCAACATCATGAAAATGAATGCTTGTAGCGTAATAATCAAAATGTGGAAAATCGCCCAAGGCACAGACAACGCCCACTGGATCCAGAACGGTAATAACGCGATAAGAATGAAGATTAACTCACCCGCATACATGTTACCGAATAGTCGTAGAGCCAATGAAACTGGTCGCGCCAAGAAAGTAGTCAATTCCAACAATAAGTTGAATGGAATTAAAAGCACTTTAGCAACTGGATTACTTGGGTTAAATGGGTTAAGTGCTAACTCACCAACGAAGCCGCCAATTCCTTTTTCACGAATACTATAGAAAATAATTAAGAAGAATACAGAAATAGACATACCTAAGGTAATGTTTGGATCTGTAGTCGGAACAATTTTAAAGTAAACCTGATGAGGATCTACACCCAGCATAGAAGCAATCGCCTGTTGAGCTACATAAGGAATAAAGTCAACAGGGATTAAGTCCATCAAGTTCATGAGGAAGATCCACACGAAAATGGTTAATGCTAGGGGTGCAATTAATCGAGACTTCCCGTGGAAGGTATCACGTACACTAGAATCCACAAACTCGATAATCACTTCAATTGCTGACTGGAATTTGCTAGGCACGCCCGCATTTGCAGCTTTCGCCACGATCCAGAACAAGAAACAGAAGATCAGACCAAGTCCAATAGACCAACCCATTGAATCCAAGTGAATAGCAGTGAACCCCATCTGTTGAGCTTCTTCAGCAGACTCAGCCAACTTCCATGAACCGTCTGGCATTTTGCCATAGGTCATATTGGTCAAGTGATGCTTGATATACTCGGTCGAAGTAAGGGCATGTTCTTCAGCAGCCATAAATCACACCTGGTCAATGTAAAAAAACTAATAGAATAAACGAACATCGCGTGCTGCTTGATATCTCGCCTATTCCTGAAAAACTTTTCAATTTTTGCTGCGTTTAGACTCGTTTTTGTAATCGTGACACCCAAAATGGCGCAACCCACGACATGCTTTGAACGAGCATAAAACCACAAAACAATGCCACCGGGGATAACGGCTGTACATTGCTTAAAATTAAAATGAATCCTACGATCACGATTGCAAACTTACCGAGCATTCCTCTATACATGTTCGAAAGAACCTGTCTGGACGCTCGTGCACCTGCTGCTCGAAACGACTGCCATGAAAAATAACAACTTGCCAACCAACAAACACTCGCACCAAGTGCAGCGCTTAAGGCAGCCGTTGAGTCTTTCAAGACCCACGCTATCAGGGCTGAAACAGGAATCATGAATGCTTGTAAGAAGACCAAAGCTTTAGCTAATCGTCGGTCAATCAAGCGACTAGTTCGGCTCATTTTTTTATCCACTCACAGCATTAATGCTTGACAAGTTCAACTGATGATCGTTTTTTATCGCAGGCATTATAGAGTTAGCCCCCTGAACATGCAATCGTTTCCCGACCTTAGTCGTGTTTTTTTGCATGTTTGTCTTGGAATTGTCATATTTCAATTTTGCTTAAAAAACGCATCATTTTCGTGCATTTAATACACAAGCCTTAGTTTGTTTGGCTAATTGCTGCCAAGCTTGCACAAAATCATCTGCGCCGCGCATGCTTTCATCGACCTTTTGAAACACAATTGGATTCAATTTCATATACTGATTTTTACTGGCATGTCCTTCAGCAAGCAGGCACATTTTTGGATTTGGGCGATGATCGTTCAAATATTTGATTTGAGCAACCGTTGGGGCAATATGCGGATCATTGGTCAATGAGCCTGCAAATTTTAAATTCAGGGCACGTTCTAAATATTGATAGGCATCGTGATAGGCCCAATATGGCTGTGCTGCAGTTTGAGTCTGAAACTGACTTGCACTTTTGTATAAACTCTGCGCAAAGGCACGTGCGTTGTTCCAATAAGCATCACGATGCTCAGGCATTTGCTGAGAACGCAGTGCGGCAATAAAGAAACCTATACGCACCGCATTGTTTGGGTCTAGCCAAACATGGCTGTCTACCGTATTTTTTAATGCTAAACCACGCTCTGAACGCTGCGGCAAAGTTTTGATAATGCCCGCATCTAATAAAGCAATCGCTTTAGGATTTTGATGTAATACACGTTCTAGCGGTGCTTCATGTGCTTTACCTAGCCAAATCATTAAACCCGCATCTTGGATGGTTTTACGATGTGCAGGCGTGAGCGATACATCATGCCCTGTTTGATCTGCTAGTAATAACGTGGGTGTTTCGATATTTTGCGTGACTTTTTGGGCAATCAAATAGATAGGATGCGTAGACACCACCAAAGCCTGCGCCATGCTGACAGAACTGCATAACGCTAATAAACAGAAACTAAATAAACGAAACATTGCGGCATATCACGAAAAATCGATAAATGTTATAATATAACAAATTCATAAAAATACCTACGTATAATCGAAACTGATTACGCTTCATGCTAAGATTTACTGTCGTTTTTCTTTTAAAGTTCAACTGGGGTGGCTATGAGCTTATGTTCGCACGAGCATCACAATGCATTACATGGCGTTCACGACCATCACAATGTCAATCAACGTCTTGCCGAAGCTGAAAGTTTATGTGTGGCAACAGGCGCTCGTTTAACACCGCTACGTAAAGAAGTGTTGGAACTCATTCTCAAGGCATCTGCACCAATGGGTGCTTATGATTTATTGGCGAAAATTAAAAGTGAGTCTGATCGTCCTGCGGCACCGCCAACGGTGTACCGTACTTTGGATTTTTTACTGGAAAAAGGACTAATTCACCGTTTGACTTCAATCAATGCCTATATTCCTTGTTGTCATCCACGCGAAGGACACCAAGCGGCATTTTTGATCTGTACGGAATGTAAAGTCGTTAAAGAAGCTTCAGCGCAAGCTTTATTAGAGCAACTGGATCAATTGGCAGTTTCTGACCACTTTAGCCCGCATCACAGCATTATTGAGATTTCTGGAAAATGTCAGCAGTGCAACAGCAAATAACCACTGCACCACTCATCGCCTTGCACAATATTCAGGTGCGCATTGATGAGCGCGATATTTTAAAAAATGTCGATTTTGAATTGCATGCGCGTGAAATTGTCACGCTAATTGGCCCCAATGGTGCAGGAAAATCGACTTTAATTAAAGTCTTGCTTGGCATTGTAAAACCAAATGCAGGCAAGCGAGTAAATGCTCGTAAACTAACCTTTTCTTATGTACCGCAAAAGTTTAATCCTTCACACAGCTTGCCTTTAAGAGTGAAAGATTTACTGGCCTTAGAAAAATGTCCAAACGCAATTAAAGCAGAAATTATCCGCGATACCGGAATTGCCAAACTGCAAGATTCGAAAGTACAACAACTGTCAGGTGGTGAGCGGCAGCGGGTTTTACTGGCACGCGCTTTATTGCGTCAACCCGATATTTTGGTACTGGATGAGCCAATGCAAGGACTAGATATTCAGTCCGAAGCTGAACTGTATGACTATGTGCGCAACTTACCAAGAAAATATGGCTGTGCGGTGTTGATGGTGTCGCATGATTTGCAATGGGTCATGCAAGGCACGCACCGTGTGGTATGTTTAAATAAACACATTTGCTGTAGCGGCTTGCCCGAGAATGTGCAACAACACCCTGAATATCAAGCCATTTTTGGAACCAATCGGGTGTTCTATCAACATCATCATGATCACTGCGCGCATGGTGACCTTGCCGAGCCTTGTCAGCATGATTCACGTCCTCATATTCACCCTGAATCGGAAGCTTAACCCATGATGGATTGGCTACACTTGCTGTTACCTGCATGGATCATGGGCAGTTTATTGGTATTTTTGACCGCCCCACTTGGCTGTTTAATGCTTTGGCGACGCATGTCCTTTTTTGCCGATACCATGGCACATGGCACTCTATTGGGTGTGGCGATTGCAGGTGCGTTAAGTTTACCTCTGTGGCTGGGCGTGACATTCTTGGCATTATTATTAGTAGGTGTTTTGTGGATTTTACATGATCCACGGTTGCCAAATGATGCATTATTGGCGCTCTGCTCTGCAACCTTGCTCTGTTCAGGTTTACTCTTTATTCAGCATATTCCGAGTTTACGTCCTGAATTGCTGAGCTATTTATTTGGCGATTTACTCACCATTTCATGGGCAGATTTACCTGTATTTGCTTTGGTCATTATTGCAGCCTTAACGGTACTCTACAAATTTTGGCAAGGACAAATTCAAATTGCAATTGACCCTGATATTGCGGTCAGTGAAGGCGTGAATGCACAATGGCAACGTCTGATTTTTATGTTGTTATTGGCATTATTTACGGTATTGGCTTTACGTGCAGTCGGCTCTTTATTAATGGGTGCATTGTTGGTGATTCCTGCCTTAACCGCACGTTTATTGGCTCACTCGCCTAAGCAAATGGTGATTTGGGCGTTTATTGTGGCACAAATTGCAGTCAGCGTAGGTTTATGGTCAAGCGCAGGCTTGAATATTTCGACAGGTTTAAGCATTGTGATGACTATGGCAATCATTTTTACGGTGATTTTTAGCGTGCAAAAAGTCAGAACGATGGCTTAGTTTTTCGTTAATGAATGTCTATATTTTTGTATTGCAGCAATGAGCATTACAACCAAAAATGGCAGCATATACACTATCCACAGTGCTATATCACTGTGAATCACTTGCTGTAAAAGACTCAATTGCTGCTGACCTTCTGAAATAGCATTCCAATCTATTTTTTGTAGATAAAACATTGCATGAATGGCAATCAACAACACAGCCGTAATATTAATCAACACCACACTTTGCCACAGGGTATGTTTAAAATAAGTTTGTAAGGCGGCAAATACAAAAGAAAAAAAGAAATTGATACTCAAATGCACCATCAAAGCAATTGGCCAAAACACGTTATCCACTGAAAACTGAATCGCTAATCCAATTGCTATTAAAGTTGAAAAACTCAAAAGCAACATACTGATCCACCAATGTTGCCAATAAAGTGCTCGCGGAATACCCTTTATTTTCAATATATATATCTCAATCTATTTTTATAATTACAGCGTACACTTTTGCGTAATTGAAGGCATTACTGATGCACCAAACTCAACAAAAAAGCAGCACCTGCAAACAATGCAGCAAAAGTACGATTCATGACTTTTTGCTGCTTCGGTGATCTTAATAAACGTAAAACTTTTGCAGCCAAGCCCGTATAGCCTGCCATCACAATCAAATCAATACTAATCATGGTCAGTGCCATAATTGCATATTGCGTCCATTGTGGTTTAGATAAATCTAAAAATTGCGGTAAAACAGCCAATAAAAATACAATCGCTTTGGGATTGCTCATATTGACCAGAAAGCCGTACATCACCAATTTTCCAGCAGATTTGCGCGTCAGCTCGTTTTGAATTTCAATCGACTGAGCAGGTGCTGCCCATTGCAAATACGCTAGATATAACAAATATGCCACACCAAACCATTTCACAATCAGAAATGCCCAAGGGGTTGTCGCGAATAACACCCCTGCCCCTGCAGCTACAATCGCGATTTGCACTAATAAAGCGAGTTGTAGACCAATCGCATTCCAATAACCGTGTCGAAAACCATAATTCAAGCCGCTCGACATCGAGGCAATTGCACCCGCGCCAGGTGAAACACTAATCACCCAACAGGCCAACATAAACGCAATCCAAACTTGATAAGACATACATCGCCGCTTTTCACAAGACAGTGTATTATATGATATTTCACTTAATCCCATGACTAAAAACATTGAATAAAATCGGGTTCAGGCTATTAAGCCTGCATACAATCAGGCACAATAAAGTCAACTTTATAGAAAACAACAAATTTTCAGGAGCTATACATGACTGCCCAATCTGTAATTTTACCACTACCTTCAGATCATGCTCGCTTTCTTGTATTTCGTTTAAAAGACTTAAGCATTGCTGAATTAAAAGAAAAATTGGCTGACTTGTTAAGCACACGGGATCGTTTGATTACCCAACATCCACATGCCCAAATTAAAACTGCCGTTGCTTTTGGCCCTGAACTTTGGGCACAGCTCTATCAGCAATCTCCAGAAGGTTTTAAACAATTACAACCGATTCAAGGGGCGTACCCAATGCCTGTCGTGCCTGCCGATGTGATTATTCATCTCGCCAGTGCCCGTGCAGATATTTGCTTTGCACTCAGTCAGGCATTTTTTGAGGGGATTCAAGACAAAATTGAAGTCTTGGATGAACGGGTCTGTTTCCGTTATTTTGATGGACGCGACATCACTGGCTTTATAGATGGTACCGAAAACCCACAATTTCCAGACGATCGTGCCGAAGTTGCACTTTTAGGTGAAGATGCAGGCGTGTTTGCCGATGGTTCTTTTATTTTTGCACAGCGCTATTGCCACGATTTAGAAAAATGGAAAAAGCTCAAAGTCGATGCCCAACAGCAGGTGATTGGAAGAACCAAACTAGAATCGATTGAATTAGACGAAGATGTACAGCCTGAAAATTCGCACGTGTCACGTACAGTCGTTGAAGATGATGCAGGCAATGAGATGGAAATTTTGCGCCACTCTTTACCTTATGGTGATGGCAAGGGCGATCAGGGTTTATTCTTTATTGCCTATACCAAAGATTTGAGCATTATTGATGCCATGTTAGAACGTATGTTTGGTACTTCAGGTGATGGCATCCATGACCGTTTATTGCACTTTGTGACTGCCTTGGATGGCGCATATTACTTTGCCCCAAGTGAAGAGCTGCTAGAAGAAGTTTTGGAAGATTAGTCTGCAATCAGTATGAAGTCGTATAATATCAGCGACTTCATACTATTTGGCTGTGTTGCACAACCTATCTCTAAGGCTTATTCCACAATATAATTTTTCAAATGAATAAGCCTAAACCTAAAATTTATCCTACAACCCACTGGTCTTCATATGACCGAGCTCTCATGAATTGGGGAAATATTACCATTTGGTTCGCTCCTGCCAAACACTGTTGTGCTCCAGACAAAGGCAAACAAGAAGAGGTGAAGAAATTTATTATTTTATCAAAACCTTTTTTATTTTTACTGAGTCATCTCAGCGTTCTACATAAAAGGGTCATCATTAAGCTTTAGCATAATAAAAGCATGCAAATGCCTTACATATATAACTGCTATTCGGGAGCGAACATGAATAACAGCCAAAATTATGTCAAACAAATTAAAAATGCTAAACGTGGAGGATACACGCCTACCATCGCCAAAGACATCAACAAACATAAGATTCAAAAAGCCATTCGCCTAATTGAACAATGGAGAACGCTCGCAAATGAACTCAAACCACAAATGCAACTTGATATGGCCTTTACCTTAGAAGAATGCGCACAAGATTTAGACCGCATCTTAAGAAATAAATAATCACTTTTTCACACATCATTTCAAGTTATTTTCTTCAATGAGTCCACCACACGCTGGGCTCATTTCCTTCGAAAGCTTTTGTGTAATTTCCTCATTGGTAATTTGCCAAACATTGCATACAAAATCTGCAAAAACGCTATGCCCTGCATTAAACGGTTACTTTTTGGCTTGCGCGCAGGTAAAAATTCTGTAAAATTCTCTACACAACGCCGGCATAGCTCAGTTGGTAGAGCAACTGACTTGTAATCAGTAGGTCCACAGTTCGAATCCGTGTGCCGGCACCATATTAAACCTCATAAACTTCTAATTTATGAGGTTTTTTGTTTATATAAACGTATATTAGACCTCTTGCGAAAGTATAGTTTTGTCTAATTTTTGAATCGCCTAAAACCTCATAAAATATAGCTTTTGGCTGCTTAAAATTTGACTAACGCAAGAAGTCTATTTTATCTTCCTCATTCTGTCCGAATTACCAATTTATTCAGTGCATCGATCTATCTGCAAAACTTAAACCCCCAATGGCGCAAAAATTTTACCGAAGCAGTTTGATGTGGTAGGTGAGATTTAAAACCAATCATGGAAACCGCCAACACCGAAAAATTTCATCATCTATCAGCCGATTACGATAGATTAAGCTTTTTCCGCACTCACCTGCACATATTTAATCCAGCCATCTGCATAGAGCTTGGCACATAAACGTGCGGTCATGGCAATTTTAAACCAGTCTGCATCTCGCGTTTGCACTCGATGCCTGAGATGCTGATTCACATAATCAGCAAAACCTGCTAGAACCTGTGCCGATAAATCTTCTACCCGAATCTGTTTAAATTCAAACTGTGCTAAGACTGCCCGAAGCTGACTTTCAGACATTAGATCTTTAAAATTGACATCGGCGGATTTTAATAAGGCATGATATTGCAGCTGTTTGAATGTATGCATTGGCGCTTGCTCTGTCCAAATTAAATAATGAAAGCCCAAACGTCCATTTGAATTCAAAACTGTACTGACCTGACTTAAAAATGAATTCAAATGACTGTGATATGCTGCATCGATACAGAACACCACATCAAAACGGGGTTGTGCAAAAAGTGCTTTTAAATTTAAAAATGAAGCAGCGTGAATTTTAATATTTGAATTTAAATGGTGTCGAATCGACTGCACATGATGATCTTGAAGCTCAATGGCCTCAAGCTGTTGTACTTGATAGTGTTCTAACCAGTATTTAAGACTGGCACCTTGCCCACAGCCTAAATCCAACACAGCATCTTTTGAATTTAAACGGACTGCTGCTGCCAAATGCGCGGCTAAATTTTGACATGCAGCGGGATAATCATATCCCACTGCATCTGACCAATAACCTAGGTTGCTCCACGGCAACGCGGAAGTATCTCCCAAATATGCCGCTTGAATGGCATATTTATGTTTTGGAAAATGCTGTCGTATCACCTGTTGCCATTTCATGCTGACTCAGTCTAATTCAAAAAAGAGGGTCTGTTGATAATTCATCTATGTTTGCGACAACGCATATTTTTTAGCTGATATAAGGCATGAGGCAGGAAATTTAGTCATTCTAAATGACTGACTCATAACGCAATAGCAGCAAAAAATATACTTGTCCTGAAAGGCTGTGGCTAAAACTTTCTCAGATTGCGTTATGAAACTTGGCAATAGACCCACTATTCCCTGCGTTTCATGCCTGATCTGCTCAGTTTTAGCCTACAGCACAAACCATTTATGAAATATCAACAGACCCTAAACTTAATACCCTAATTGTGGCGCAACCTCAACTTGTGGTTTCAAATCAATAAACGGTAATGGTGCACCAAAAATTTCTGCAATATGCATGGCTGAAGTCACTGCAGATTCTAAAATTGGCAAACCATCACAAGACCATGAACCACAGAAGAATACTTTACGATTGTCTTGGTGATGGCGTTGCTGCAACTCTTTGTTTAATGCCACCGTCTTTGAATCCACTACAGCGCGGGTTAAAGTCACCGTTGAAATGATCTTTTTCGGATCAATTGGTGTGACTGGACGCCATGTTTGGAATACTGGAGATTTGCCGACCAGCGTTGGTTCAATCGAGTTAAGCCACACCGTAAATTGCTGACGTGTAAATTTACGATCCATCATATAACTTAAAACAGACCAGTCTTTACGTTTTGGCGGCATCACCGTTTGATCGGTGTGAATCACTAAATCACCCTGCTCGAATTTAAATTGTTTAAGCAATTCAATATCTTCAGCAAATTGTTGATTATCTAAGAAGTCTTGAACTTTAGTAGTTGGCGTTGCAATCACCACACGGTCAAATGTTTGCGACTGACCTGCAGAATTTTCAACAACCACACCTTCTTCTTGTTGATGAACGTGAGTAATCGCTGCACCACTTTGAATATTAATGCCTTCAATCAACTTATCAACTAATGCGGGCGTGCCCCCTTGTAAACGCAATAACGCATCACCATCAGTTAATTGGCGTAAAAACACCAACAATGGTTTTGCTGGCCATTCACCAATGGTCTTAGGGTCACAAGTACAAATGGTGTAAAGCACTGGCATCACTGCACCATGCCAAAACACTTCTTCAATTTCGTTGCGATTGATAAATTCCGCAAGGGTCATGTCTTGGTTCTTGGATTTGAAAAATTTAGCAATGGCCGTTTTTAACTGCAACATGCCTTTCACCAAACGCCAGCCGTATTGTTGGATTCCTTTACGGTTATTAATGATGGGAAAATTACCAATACGAGTACGGCTTGTGGTCAACCAAGTTTCCGTACGATCTTCAAATAACCAACTGCACGCCATATATGTACGCACAGGATAAGTTTTAATCCCTAAATGTGTCGCTAAACTGAGGGTGTTTTTCCACAAATGTGGATTCATGACCCTTAACGGCGCATCAATTAAACCACCTTCAAATTCGATGCTATGACTGTCCATTCCACGACCAGGCAGCGCCTCAAAAATTGTAATATTGTGCCCTGCATCTTTAAGAATTCTTGCGGTAGCCAGTCCAGCCATACCACTACCGATCACTGCGATATCCAAACCGATCATCCATCTTTTTACATACTTTATGAAATTATGAACCATGCCTAAGAAAAATGAGCTATTAAAAACTACCAGATTGTGTACTTTTCACAGAGAAACAACACAAAGTACATTGGCAATATGATGACAATTTTTAACAATCAGAAACAGCTTAAATAAGTTTATAATTCATTCAAATTATTCGATAAATTCTATAAATAGCGTTCTAAACCATGTAGATAAATTCACCAATTTCATAATTTCGTTTTACAAATAAATGTCTAAACGCTATGATAGCAAGCACAAAAATAATAACTACATCACAGCTAATTATCATAAAGAATATGATCAATCCGCTAAAACTAGAAATTTGACAGCGCCAGAACAACAAAAGCCTCTGTCGGGACATCGACATGAGGCTTTTTTCTTGGCTAAGATTTTTAAAGCTTAACCCACTTGATGTTGCACGGGAATTTCACCAAACTTACCTTGATTAAAATCTTCAAAAGCTTGAATGATTTCCTGCTTGGTATTCATGACAAATGGACCATAGCCTTGGATAGGTTCATTTAGTGGTTTGCCTGTCAGCACTAAAAAATGCGTATCTTGCAGTGCTTCAAGCTGAATTAACGCTTCGCCATCTTGAGCAAACAAGACCACTGAATGATCTTGCACAAGTTGGCTGCCATTAACTTGCACTTCACCAGCCAACACCACCAATAAAGTATTGTGGTCTACAGGCACATGCAGCACTTGGGTCTGTGCGGCTTTCAGTTGCCCATCCCAAACATTAACAGGGCTAAAGGTGCTAGCAGGTCCAGATTGCTCGGCGTACTGACCTGCAATAATGCGTAAATGCCCCGCCTGATTTTCAAACTCAATTTTCGGAATATTTTGAGATTCAATGGCTTGATAACGTGGTGTCGTCATTTTATCTGCGGCAGGCAAATTGACCCAAAGCTGTACCATTTCAAACAACCCGCCTTGTGCTGCATAGTCTTTAGAGTGAAACTCCTCATGCACTACACCTGCGCCTGCTGTCATCCACTGTACATCACCTTTTTTGATGGTGCCACCACCGCCTGCCGAATCTTTATGCGTTACTTCGCCTTGATAGGCAAGCGTCACTGTTTCAAAACCACGATGTGGATGCGAACCCACACCATGCTGTGCCGTAGTTGCATCAAAATGATACGGCGCTGCATAATCCAAGAGTAAAAATGGACTGATCGCCTGACCTAAACGGTCATAAGAAAATAGATTTTTAACGGGAAAACCATCGCCCACCCAATGCATATTTTGGTTGCGATATAAACCGATTATTTTTTTCATGTGTCACACCTATTGCTAGGAGAATAGATGCTTTAATCTTAATCGCTCATCGCACCACAACCTAGTGCAAATTTGGCATACAGCATTGCAAGAATGGAATAATCGTGCTGAAACTGAGGCTACACAGGGTCACAAATCATGGGCATAAAAAATCCAGAAACGAAGTTCTGGATTTTTAAAATTGAGTGTGATGATTCGATTAGATTTTTCCGACCAAATCAATAGATGGTGCTAAGGTTGCATCGCCTTCTTTCCACTTAGCAGGGCAAACTTCGCCGGGGTGTGCATGCACATATTGCGCTGCTTTCACTTTACGCAACAATTCTTGCGCGTCACGACCAATACCGCCTGCATTAATTTCTACAATTTGGATTTTCCCTTCAGGGTCAATCACGAAAGTACCACGATCTGCCAAACCTTCTGCTTCAATCAGCACTTCAAAGTTTTTAGCCAAAGTCCAAGTTGGGTCGCCAATCATTGGATATTGAATTTTTTTGATTTCTTCTGAAGTGTCGTGCCATGCTTTATGGGTAAAATGCGTGTCTGTAGAAACTGAGTAAATTTCCACACCCATTTTTTGGAATTCAGCATATTGATCGGCTAAATCTGCAAGTTCAGTTGGGCACACAAAAGTGAAATCTGCAGGGTAGAAAAACACCACTGACCATTTACCAATAAAGTCTTGCTCAGATACTTCAATAAATTGACCATTATGGTAAGCGGTTGCGTTAAATGCTTTGACTTGGGTATTGATTAAACTCATGGATGATTCCTCAATTCGTTTCGGGGGATTGCTTATCTTGTTTAGCTAGAATACGAAAAACCAAAGAATCGGTAAAACAGTACTTTTTTATAAAAATAATCGGTTTTATGAATTAAGAATCCTATTATAGTTGAAGATTTAATTGAGAAAACAGATATTTGCTGAATATTGGTACTAAAAAACCCTTTGTAGAAACAAAGGGTTTGGATGATGATTTTCCATTTTAATCATATGGATAGATTAGAACGGCAAGTCATCATCTAAATCTGCTGGTGCAGTTGCAGGCGCAGCTTGTGGCTTCGGTGCAAAGCCACTCGGGTTATTGTTGGCATAGCCGCCACCGTGATTTTGGTTAGAACCGCCTTGATTTTGATTCGCATAACCTGTGGCTGGAGCTTGGTTATTGTTAAAACGTGGTTGAGCAAAACCGCCATCTTGTTGGTCAGATTGTCCACGATTACCCGAATCGAGCATTTGCATTTGATCACCACGAATTTCAGTAGTGTAACGCTCTTGACCGTTTTGATCGGTCCACTGACGCGTTCGCAATGAACCTTCGATATACACTTTTGAACCTTTGCGTAAATATTGCTGTGCAATCTCGCCTAAACGGTTATGTAAAACAATGCGATGCCACTCTGTTTGCTCTTTACGCTCACCTGTATTTTTGTCTGTCCAGACATCACTGGTTGCGATAGAAAATTGAGTGAGAGAACCACCATTTGGGAAAGTTTTTGTTTCAGGATCACGACCTAAAGTACCCACTAATATGACTTTATTTACACCACGCATTAGATGTTTTCTTCCTATTTGTTTCTATTATTTACTTTATAAGAGTTATGCTTAAATGGCTACCTCTTTCCCAAACAAGTGCGTTAATTGTTGTCGCGCAGCATCATCAATATGCTGTTTATCAACCTTTACATACGCCACTTGTTGGTCAGACATCACCACGACCTCTTCAATACCACGAATTGCCAATAACTGAGAAGTCCATTCATCTGTTTCTCGATTCTCAGGCAAGCGCAAGACCAAAGACGAAAGGTAGCGCGGCTGCGCCAATCCAAAACTAACAAGCAGCCAAATTATAGCAATCGCGGTCAAAATACTCCAACCCAATGCGGTGTGGTTGAGCATCAATAATTGCCCACCAATCATCCCACCAAAGAATGCGCCCAAAAACTGACTGCTCGCATTCACACCCATCGCGGTGGCTTTAGATTGAATTGGCGCAGCTTTTGACAACCACGAAGGTAATAACGCTTCCATAACGTTAAAAGCGATAAAGAATAAGCCCAAACCCAATAAAAGGATGTACTTCGATTCAAACCCAAAAATCAGCACCAACAAACCTAAAATGATACCTGCAATGGCGGTCAGGAAAATGCCACGCATTTTGCGATATTTTTCTGCCAGAACAATGCTTGGGAATGCCACGAACAGACTAACCAACAACAATGGCAAATACACCCAACCATGATGCTGCAAAGGAATATCAGCAAATTTGATTAATTGCGAAGGTACATAAATAAACATGGCAGTAAGCAATAAATGTAGGGTAAATACCGATACATGCAGGCGGTTTAAATCGCCCATTTTCAGGACTTGCTTTAACTGAGTGATGTAGCCTTGCTGAAAATTACGATGATGGCGCGTGACTTTAGGCACCAATAACAGCATGAGAATCGCTGCCAACCCCATCACTGTAGTCACCCAAAACAGTCCTGAAATACCGACCCAACCTGTCAGCCACGGCCCTAAACTAAAGGCCACCACAAAGGACATGCCTATACTCATACCCATCACCGCCATGGCTTTCGTGCGGTTTTCTTCACGGGTCACATCGGCCAACAATGCCATCACCACAGCGGATACCGCGCCACCACCTGCAATGGCACGTCCAATAATCACGCCATAAATGGTGTCGGACATGGCTGCAATTGCACCACCTAAAGCAAACAGTAATAAGCCAAAAACCACCAATGGCTTACGGCTATAACGGTCTGCAATTAAGCTAAATGGAATTTGTAAAATGGCTTGGGTGAGTCCATAAACACCAACGGCAAGACCAATCAGTGCAGGAGTTGCGTATTGATATGACTGCCCTGCCACTGAAAACACAGGAATAATCATGAACAGACCCAACATGCGCAATGCAAAAATACTGCTTAAAGCAAAGGTCGAGCGGCGTTCTAAGGCATTCATCATATCAATCGACTAAAACTAAATAATTTTGAATTTGCAGATATCCTACAACATTCAGCTTAAGGATGCTGATTTTTCCCGATGTTTATTCAACAACCCTACTTTTTCAATAAAAAAGGGCGCAACGCTGTGCACCCAAATTTATATTTTATACAGTCTTCGTCACTGTATTACCCTAAGATTTCACGGCAATACAGTAACGGGCATCACCATAGCCTTAACCCGCTTTTGCCTGACGTTTTTTAAATTGAATGGAGGCAATCACCGCCCACACAATAAAGGCAACACCAATTAAACCTGTCACCACTTCTGGCACATGCAAGCCTGTACCGCTGGCAATCATAATAAAGGCCAACGCACCAATTGCGTAGTGCGCACCGTGTTCAAGGTAAATATAGGCATCCAAGGTGCCTTTTTCGACCAAATAAATCGTCATCGAACGCACGAAAATTGCACCAATCGCCAAACCTAACATGATGATCACGACGTCAGAGGTGATTGCAAATGCACCAATCACCCCATCAAAACTGAACGAAGCATCAAGCACTTCTAGATATAAAAAGCCCCCAATACCCGCTTTCACCACGCCTGTCGGTACGCCGTTTTCGTCATGACGCACAGCATTGCCTTGTTCATCGACCTCTGGTTCACCGCCTAGCATGTGGCTCAGTACTTGTACGCCAATATAAATCACGATGCCCCAAATACCCGCCATCGTGACCACAAGGCGTTTATCTTCCACCACATTTGCCGCCATGATTAACAGCGTCACCAAGGCTAAAAATACCGACATGGCAGGTACGCTTGCCAAATTGCTCAAACGACGTTCCAACCATCTGAACCAGTGGGTGTCTTTTTCATCATCCAAAAAGAAATTCAGGAAGACCATCAACAAGAATGCACCACCAAATGCAGCAATTTCAGGGTGATGTGCCATGAGTTTAGCTGAATATTGCTTCGGATCATTCAGTGCCAGTTGTACCACTTCCATCATGCCCATATCGGCAGTGACAGCCACAATCACCACAGGGAAGATCAAACGCATGCCAAAAACCGCAATAATAATCCCCACGGTTAAAAACAGCATTTTCCAGAAATGATCCCAACCGCGCAGCACTGAGGCATTCACCACTGCGTTATCAAACGACAAAGACACTTCCATAATCGCCAAAATTGCGGTAATGGTCAGTGCGGTAAGCATGGTTTGCACACCTGCTTCTGGGCCATGGGTATAGCCCCAATATGCAGATAGCGCAAGACACACTATCGAAAATACGATTGAGAAACCAAAATGTTTCATCATGAGAAACGACCTATCACTATATTTTGATCTGAATTTTTCATCTGCCGAATTTGTACCAGCAATACAAAGTACAGTTTTATTAAGATTTAACAGATGCAAAAATTCTGAAATTTGAATTGCCCGAGTTTTAAATCTGACAAAAACGGAGAATGTAAAATTTTATGCTGCAATTATGACGCTTTTTTCTCAACTTCGGCAAAATTCTTCGTATGATTTTGGGTTTCCCGATCAGATACCGCGAAAACCGTGCTTTCCGTTCCCAAACTGCTATAGTGAAATGCAACGACATATTAGGAATTTAGGATGCGCTTTTCTCAAGACGTTTGGCAACGTAACCTTGCCCTTTATCATAAGACGCTCGCTTTACCGTTTAATCAGGAATTAGCACAAGGCACCTTAAGTAAAGCTGCTTTTGCGCATTATGTGATTCAAGATTCACATTACTTAATTGCCTACGGGCGCGCTCTGGCAGTCTGTGCGGCCAAGGCTTTTGATGCAGAGATATTATTCAGTTTGCAAATGCCGCCAAAATTGCAATTGTAGTGGAGCGTACCTTACATGACAGCTTTATGCAGGAGTTTGATATTTCCAAACAGGAATTTGAAAATACTCCGCTGACCTTGCCTGCCATCATTACACCTCTTATTTAGTCGCAACCGCATGGTCGGAAAGCTATCCAGTGGTATTGGCATCCCTGCTGCCATGTTTCTGGATTTATGCCGAAGTCGGTAAAGATATTGTCCATAATTCTGCACCGAATAATCCCTATCAGGCATGGGTTGATACCTATTCAGGCTAAGAATTCCACACTGCGGTTAATAACGTGATTCAAACCATTGACCGTGTTGCTGCGCGATGTGATGCCGATACCCTTGAAAAAATGCACCACGCTTACACCAAAGCCGCAGAACTGGAATGGTTATTTTGGGATAGCGCCTACCATCAACGTCAGTGGCCAGGTTTAGATCAAGCTTAACGGCCGCCCTCACGCAGCGTATGTGAATCATTCCATAAGGTGCGACAAGCCATGACCGATAAAGCATGAAAAATAACACTTGAACAATTTTCATGCGCTATCATATATAGGTTTTTCATTTGCAAAATATCGAGAAGTTTTTATGAGCCAAAGTCATATCCGTATTCGAGGTGCACGTACCCATAACCTAAAAAACGTGAACCTTGATATTCCACGCGATAAATTTGTGGTGATTACGGGTTTATCTGGTTCAGGAAAATCTTCACTGGCGTTTGATACCCTCTATGCCGAAGGGCAGCGTCGTTATGTCGAATCACTTTCTGCCTATGCACGTCAGTTTTTATCGCAAATGGAAAAACCTGAAGTCGACTCGATTGAAGGTCTAAGTCCCGCAATTGCCATTGAACAGAAATCGACCAGCCATAACCCGCGTTCAACCGTGGGGACCATTACCGAAATTTACGACTATTTGCGTTTGCTGTATGCACGTGTCGGCACACCTTACTGTCCTGAACATGATTTACCAATGGTGGCGCAAACTGTTTCAGAAATGGTCGATGCTGTAAAAGCACTGGAAGAAGGCACTGCTTTAATGCTACTCGCGCCTGTAATTCGTGAGCGTAAAGGCGAATATGTGCATCTGTTTGAACAGCTACAAAGTCAGGGTTTTGTACGCGCCCGAGTTGATGGCGAAGTCATGGATATTGACCCACCACCAGAACTCGACAAAAAGAAAAAACATACCATTGAAGTGGTGGTAGACCGTTTTAAAGTCCGAGATGATTTAGGCAACCGTATTGCCGAAAGCTTTGAAACCGCGCTGCGTTTGGGTGGCGATTTAGCCATTTTATCGTGGATGAACGCGGAACAACCTGATCGTATTTTTTCAGCCAAGCACTCTTGCCCACAATGTGACCGTGCCGTAGCAGAACTTGAACCGCGCCTGTTCTCATTTAACAACCCTTTTGGCGCTTGTCCAACTTGTGATGGTTTAGGAACACGTAGTCATTTCAGTGCGGAAAAACTCATTCCAACCCCTGAGCTGTCGATAAGTCAGGGCGCTATTCGTGGCTGGGACAGACAGCGTCCGTATTATTATAGCATGCTAGAAAAAGTCGCGGCACATTATGAACTTTCACTTGACACGGCATGGAATCAGCTCGACAGCGCGACCCAAAAGAAATTTCTGTACGGCACTGGCAAAGACAAAATAGACCTGAGCTATACCGATGAACGTGGACGCCACCATAAACGTGTGATTGCCTTTGAAGGCGTGTTGCCTCATTTAGAACGTCGTTACCGTGAAACCGAAAGTAATTATGTACGTGATGATCTGGCGCAGTATTTATCTAATGCGGCCTGTGATGCCTGCGGTGGCTCACGCTTAAATGAAATCTCTCGCAATGTTCGCGTAAAAGACAAAACCATTGCCCAAATCACCCAAATGTCAATTGGCGATGCCGAGCAGTACTATCAAGGGTTGAATCTGGATGGCGCCAAAGGTGAAGTTGCAGATAAAATCTTTAAAGAAATCCGTGAACGTCTACACTTTTTAGTATCGGTAGGTTTGAATTATTTGAGCCTATCACGCTCTGCCGAAACGCTTTCGGGCGGTGAAGCACAGCGTATCCGCTTGGCATCTCAAATTGGTGCAGGGCTTATGGGCGTGATGTATGTGCTAGATGAACCTTCAATTGGCTTGCACCAACGTGACAATGACCGATTGCTAGAAACTCTGATTCGTTTACGTGATTTGGGCAACACGGTGTTGGTGGTAGAACATGATGAAGATGCGATTCGTGCCGCCGACCATATTATTGATATTGGTCCAGGCGCAGGTGTGCATGGTGGACATATTATTGCCGAAGGTACTTATGCAGAATTAGCCGAACATGCAGACTCACTCACAGGACAGTATTTATCGGGTAAATTAAAAATTGAAGTGCCGAAAACGCGTACCCAACCACCACATCCTGAACAACAAATTAAACTCATGGGCGCAGCAGGACACAATCTACAAAAAGTGGATCTCACTTTGCCTTTAGGCGTGATGACTTGTGTCACAGGCGTGTCAGGTTCAGGCAAATCTACCTTGATTAACCGCACTTTGTTGCCTTTGGCTGCAACTCAATTAAATGGTGCCACCACCTTAAACGCAGAAAAATTCGACTCGATTGATGGTCTACAATATTTAGATAAAGTGGTGGATATTGACCAAAGCCCGATTGGGCGAACGCCACGCTCGAACCCAGCGACCTATACAGGTTTGTTCACTCCAATTCGTGAGCTGTTTGCGCAAACACCGGAAGCCAAAGCACGTGGTTATGCAGCAGGACGCTTCTCCTTTAACGTCAAAGGTGGACGCTGCGAGGCATGTGAGGGCGATGGTATGATTAAAGTTGCAATGCACTTCTTGCCTGATATGTATGTGCCTTGTGATGCCTGTCATGGTAAACGCTATAATCGCGAAACTTTGGAAGTCAGTTATAAAGGTCGCAATATTTCTGATGTTTTGGAAATGACCGTTGAAGATGCTATGCATTTCTTTGATGCCATTCCCGTGATTCATCGTCGTTTGGAAACGTTAAATCAGGTGGGCTTGGGTTATATTCGCCTTGGACAATCTGCCACGACTTTATCTGGCGGAGAAGCACAGCGCGTGAAACTAGCGCGTGAACTGGCCAAGCGAGATACAGGCAAAACCCTATATGTACTGGATGAACCGACCACTGGTTTGCATTTCCATGACATTGCCAAATTGCTCGATATCTTGCATGAGCTACGCAATAAGGGTAATACCATTGTGGTGATTGAACACAATCTAGATGTCATTAAAACTGCAGACTGGATTGTCGACTTAGGTCCTGAAGGCGGTGCAGGCGGTGGACAAATCATTGCCGAAGGGACACCTGAAACTGTCGCAAAATCTAAAGTTTCACACACAGCAAAATTCTTAAAACCAATGCTGAAAGGCTAAAACAGATTATTGCAGTTTCTGGCTCATTCAAATTAAATCTAGATTCGGCGTAAGGTTGCGCTGAATCTTTCAAGCTAAGCTTTTTATCATTTCGGAAATACCAGAGAAAGCCTGTAATTGTGACTTAGTCACCAGCAACAGCATTGCGCCCACGTGCTTTGGCTCTAAATAAATGCTTATCGGCTTTTTTTAACAAGCTGCTCCATGATGCAGCACCCACCGCCACGCCAGCACTGACCGATACTTGAATATAATCATTCAGTTCTGGAATAAAAAATTCCTGATTCACAATATGACAGCGCAATTTATCTGCCAAAAACAGCGCCTCAGTAAATTCTATTTGCTCAATCAAAACCAAAAACTCATCGCCATCATAACGCACCACCAAGTCTGAAGCACGGACATGCGCCTTGAGCGTATCGGCAATACATTTTATTGCTTGGTCACCCACCACATGCCCGTAGGTATCGTTAATATGCTTGAATTTGTCCACATCCACAATAATCAGACCAGTTTTGGTCAATTTTTCAGGTCGATGTTCCAAATATTTAATGTATTCTTCAAGTGCCAAACGGTTGGAAACGCCCGTTAAGACATCGGTATTGGCAATATTACGCAGCTGCAATTCTAAAATATCGCGTTGCTCTAGGCGTTGTTTTAGTTTTTGAATGGCCTCTAGAAGCGTTACCTTGTCTGGATTTTGCGTACCTTGAGCCTCATCATCATAAGCTGCCAAGCGCAAAATTTGGCTGCGTGCATGAATTAAAGGAATAAAGACCTTCGAGCGCGCATAGACCATGATAAAAATAGCAGCCATCAAAGAAATCAATGCGACCACCAACGTTAAAACAAGTTTTAGCTGCGCTTTGAAATAATCTTTTTTAGCTAAGGTCAAACTATAATCCAACAAGTAATTTTGTAAGTCGACCACGGTGCTAAATTTATTCACCACAACTTCGGTCAATTGTGTGCCCGTCAAAGAATAAGCTTCACCCTGTAAGCTTTGCTCCATCAGTTGCTTCACGATTGGAATCCCTTGATCTAAAAACTCAGTCTTTAAGCGATTATGTAAAGCTGTGTATTCAGGCACTTTATGTGCTTCAGGCAAAATCGTATGCACCAAGTCCCATAAGTAATAAGCTTGACGCTGGTTTTGTAAGGAATTAGCTAAGTTTTCCGCTGGAATTTTTTCACCAAAAGTGATGGCAGCCATAATATTCGATGCCACACGCCCAGCTTGATCACGCAAATCAGATAAAATAAAAATCACACTATAATAAGTTGACGCACGCGAATCTTTGCCCACAGAATCCAACATCACATGCTTCAATACATACTGAGAACTATCCCAAGCAGCAAACATTTTCTGAATCGCATGATCCAATTGAGCTGAACTGCGAGAAGACTGAGGAGTTGCAGCATAAGCATCTACCGCATCACGTCCCTCTTTTAACGAAGCTTGTAATTGATGTGACAAATGATACGCATGCGGAATAAAACCATTGCGCTTGAGTAGTTGAGCAGTTTCTTCAATTTGCTGATTGACGTTGGCTCGATAGCGTTTTAATTCTTGAATATATTCTGCTCTTTTCTCGGGCGTACTCGACATGACTTGATTGGCAGGCGCACGCTCACGCGAAATATTGTTGGTCAGCTCAGCTACATTACGCAAGACTGAAATTTCAATTAAAGCGCGCTCAGCTCTTTTATAACTTTGATAACTATTTACAATTAAAGGAACAGAAATAAAAAGTAATGAGACAATAATAGACCTTGTATCTTGGAGGTTGTAGTGATTAGCTTCCACTATATGCAAATTGTAGAGTTTGTAATAGACCTAAGACTTTTAGTCTGTGCAAGAGATAAAACCTACAATTTACCCTAACCACTTGC
>DBIN01000025.1 GCA_002296655.1 Acinetobacter sp. UBA801 | reverse complement strand
CGGTTATTTATGGGAGGATTACCAGTGGATAGTACTTGATAGATAGTCGCTAAGGACAACGAGATTCCATGCAGCCTCATCCATTCTGTTTGCAAAAGTAGAGCACCAAGATTTCTAGCCGAGCGCATTTCTAATATCAAAGCTTCTAGCTCAGCATTGATTTTAGTATTTGGCGATTTTAAGGGACGTTTACTCTGACTACTTAATCCATCAATAGCTTGTGCAGAATATCGTTTCCACCACTTGCGTAACATTGGTCTAGAAATGCCACATCTCCGACAAACTAGGTCAGCATCATTAGTCTATTCAAATAAATTAAGCCATACGAGTCTTTGTAGAATTTCTCTAACACTCATTATATTGAAATGATGTCTCTGAATCACACACTTTTAGGTGCTGCAAAGCGCAAGCTTATACATCTGAGTTATGGTGTTTTAAAACATCAGACTGCCTTTGAAATAGATTATTTATTAATCGAATAATCTAAAAACCTGATTAACTACCACGACGGTATCTCAGGTAGGACACTATGAAAAATAGTCTGGCTATTATCGGCGCAGTTCGGTTGAAACTATACTGCATGTCCTCCAATGCTTAGGAGAGAACCCTAGTGCAAGGCGCTTTGAATTTTAAAAGTCATATAAAACTCACATATTAGACCTCTTGCGAAAGTATAGTTTTATCTAATTTTTGAATTGGCTAAAACCTTATAAAATATAGCTTTTGACTGCTTAAAATTTGACTAACGCAAGAAGTCTATTTTAAAACTGAAAATCTGAGAGCACCTTCCTGGGTTATATCGTTGACTTTTTGCATAAAACCATTATTTTGTTCCACATCAGAACGAAATAGGCACCACGGAATTTCGCTGTAAAGCTGTCGCAGAAGGGAAGCAGGTCTGTTCTAAGATTTTTTTGCGGCTACAGCAATGGCAAAGTTTTAAAAATAAAAAGTTGCTGCAAGATGTTGATTATAAAATTGAATTAATTGAGTAATCAGCTGCGGTTCGTTTTTAAAAATATCTTCGATTTGCACTGATGGTGATACTAAAAGGCTGAAGCTTTTAACTGCATAAAATTATGCGGCTACTGATAATCAAATCAATTGAAATTTTGCTGTGTAAATGTGTTGAAATGTAGTGAGCTATTGCAGCAATAAATAAGTTTCACTATATTAAAACTACAGTAGGTCATTCAACATAATAGACGCTACGATGAAGTTGGACGGATCAATGACAGCTCGTTGAGTTTGCAACATAGGTTCAAACAATAAATCAGCACTAGCCTTCCGACATAAAAAAGCTCGCAGCAATGCGAGCTTTTTCTATGCTAGAATAAAGACCAAGCAACTTTACAGTGATTTTGTAAGTTGTAAATAAAATTCTAAAAAATATGATGTTGAAATATAACGATAATTAAATTGTTCTTTAAAAAATTACTACATTGTCAAACAATTTAACATCTCACTTTTTTAAAAAATTTATAAGCTATGGTATAAAAAATTTCCGTCAAGAAAAAAAAGGGAACAACAATGACGCAACTAGTCGATATTAAAGTTAAGGACCAATTCAGCCATATTTACGAAGCAAAGGCATTGCTGCGTAATATTCCAGAAAGCTCATTGGCCGCGGGTTTGGCACTTTTCCACAAAATTGAACATATTATTGTAGAGGGTGAAGTGATTTTGCCAAGTATCGAACTTTTATTTGAAAGTCGTGAATCTGACAGTATTTTCCGTGTTTTGGAGTAAATTTTTGTGATTCCAAGATTCGTTTAAAGAAGCTCACCTTGATGAGCTTCTTTTGTTTTGGGTCGATATTTTTTACAGAAGCAAATGCAGCAATATGCTGACCAACTTTATTATTAAAATATCAATCGATTCGATTTGATCATTTGCCATTTTCAATCAGCTGAATACTTACATCGTATTTATCAAATTCTTGAATCACTCTCTGAATGACTGTTTGTCCTATTGTATCTCTGGCTTGAAAACTAATTTCCTGATTCGTCTGACTATCAAAACAATCAATTTGCTGAATTTGCCATTGCTGTGCATCAGCGCTTTGTTGAATTACAATTCGACGAGGTTGCAGTTGTGCAGAAATTTGACGTGGCAATACATTGGTGATTGCCAGTTGTATTTGATGCTCTTGGTCTTTCGGGCTTAAAAAGGTAATAACCCAATTGCCCACTTTACTTAATTGCATTGGATTGTCGTAAGCATCAAACTCTAAAAAAAATGCGCTGCCCATGCCTAAACCCTAGTTTCAACAATTTTGGTTAATCCCTATATCGCTGATTTGTATTACTAAGGGCTATGCATCTAAAGTCTTAGTTTATGCTGGAATACTGTGCGTACAGTCTATCTTAGATTTCAAATCTATATGAAAAATAATAAAAAAATAAAATAGGCCTAAGTTTTTTATGGTTTTTTTATCGTTTAAAAGACTTAGAGTGAATTAAAAAAATCTAAGCATTAAGCAGGATTAAGTTTCTGTAAAGAATAATTAATTTGCTGCAAAACTCGATTTAACTCTTTAGGTGGCAAACGCGTTTCTTGCAAAGAGGTAATCCACTGCATTTGGCATAGTTTTAAACTGCGAATATCTTGCGATTGTAAAATGCGCTGAATTAATTGCTTGGCCATGAGCCCACAATGGCGCTGCAAAGTATCCATCATTAAAAATTTTACATCTTCAAAACTTAAGGCTGAAATTTCTAGTTGAGCTGCTTCATGCTGTGCAGTTTTTTCTTCTACCACTGTTTCTGTGGATGTTACAGCTTCGGCGTATGTTTCTGTATTTACACGTGGTGGGGGAACGTGTAAATGTTGTGTTTGAATCGGCGCTGCCAAAATTTCTGCATGAGAGGGCTGGGGAGCGCTGGAAAGATGAGTTTGAATTTCAGTTTGAAAAACCTGTGGGGCAGAAATAGTTTCTGGTTGATGTGTATTTTCGATTGTTGCCGTAAGTGTTAAGTCTGGGGATTCATCAAGCGCAGTAGGTGCAATGAGTTGCATATCTAAAAGCTGCTCAATGAGTTCAGGTGGTGCAATACGTTGCTTGAACTGATCACCCAATAAATCAAAATCTTCAGTACCTATGAGTACCAACAAGCGACGTTGACGTGCATTTAAATCACGTGTGCGCTGTTGTAATGCATCTAGACCGTGTTGAGTTTTTTGATAATTAAACATGAGCCTTAATTTATTTTCCTAATAAATTGAGGCAAAGCATAGACTGTGAAAATTACAATAATATGAATAATTTATGACAGGTAAATGCAATAAGGTTCACTTGAAATGTTTATAAAGTCAAAATACTGGTATTTTCGAGCGCCTTGCGTAAGTAAGGATCTAAATCTTCTTGCCTTAATAACCATTGCACATAATCGGCAGGAAGGTCAGCAATTGCTGTACCACGATGTTTACCAAAATTGATGATTTGTGGAATACGTGCTTCTTCTGAGGCTGTGTAGAGTTCTTCAATACTTTGAATTTGTAATTGATGAACTTCGTGCATCAAAATATTAGCCGTTAAAATAATATCCATATCGGCACGATGCGCTTTTTTAATCATGTCACGCGCTTTCTCGCTGCCTTTGGTAATCATATAAATTAAAGCTGAAATATTGTGTGCTTCTGCATTCGGCCATACGCGACGAGCAAGTGCCAAAGTACAAATGGCTTTAATTTTAGAGGTATCTACACCACATTTTTCTAGAGCTCGAATATCGTAATCAATATTATGTCCAATGATAAAGGTGGTTTCGGCAGGTAATTCAAAACTACTGTAATGTGGTTGATCAATTAAGTCAGACTCTAATATATGGTGTACCGCCATCGCTGCGAATGAAATCGGCTCATCCACTTGATACAGTTGATCGAAAATTTGACTTTTATCCAGACTGATTTTGCCATCTTCAACTTGAATGGGGGCGTAAGCAATCTCAATAGGTTGTCCATTTAAAGTATGGGTTTCAGTGTCGAGAATAATGGCTTGCATGTCCTGATTCGCTTGCGTCATTCAATAAAAATGCAATCTAACATTAGCGCCTGCGTATGACAATTGAATCGAAATTTAATAAACAACTGTATATGTGATCGATTTACTGGTTCTTACAGTAAGTGTTTAATTTTAAATAAAATACACTTGCATATTAATTATTGGAATCTTGCCTGATGTTATAAAAAAGCGTACAAATAAAGATTGCGAAGGATGCAATCAATAACAATATGAAGACAAGGGTAAGCAAATGAAAAAAATATGGTTAAGCGTGGCTTTGGCCAGCAGCAGCTTGTTTTTAACCGCCTGTAATGATGATCATGACGATACTAGCGTTATAGTAATTGATGATGGGGTTCCGAAATATAATTTTAGTGCCCCTAGCTATCGCACCTGCATCAAATTTAGCCTTGGTATTGGCGGGTGGTGAACAAAAAGCAGCTCAAGAGCCAGATGTAATAAAGAAAGTACAGACACTTGCACCATTAGATACGTTTACTGCTCTAATTGCTGCGGGGTTAAAAAATACTGCTCCAACCTTGCAATATTCTGAAATATTTGTACCGCCAACAGATCTACTTGCTGCTCAGGCAGAGTCTCTCTGTTATGAAACATTAGGTGGGAGTATAGCTCAGCCAATGCTAGAGCATGTGACGTCGGTTGGAAAATTGGATGGTTATCCGCGTACTCAACCAAATTTCATGACGACCATCCCTGAAGTTAAAGATTTCTTAACTAATAGCTCACAGCCGTTAAAAGTGAAAATCAGCACGCCTATATTTATTTATCAAGGAACAGCAGATCCAACTGTCCCGAAACAAGTTACCGATTACTTAGTTCAGGCGGCTCAAGGGGTAGGAACTAAAATTCATTACGTCACTGACCAGGATTTACCTGTAGAGCAAAAATGGGATCATGGTTCGGTGTATGTGAATAATATGGATGAGATTGTTAAAGATGTGCAATCGTTAATGCCTATTCAATAAGTCATTGAATTACGATAAAGATCGATTTGACCTGAAATAGCTCGTGTTTTATCTGAAACATGAGCTATTTTTATGTAAAACTGAGCAAAGTTCATTCTCTCAGTTCACAAACTTTATGCTACAATACGCGCCAATCTTAGCACGGCTTAAAAGCCCTAAATTAATAGGACCTCGCTAATGTTTGCCAATATTTCTATTGCCGAATTTGATCCGGAATTAGCTCAAGCGATCACAAATGAAGATGCGCGCCAAGAAGCTCATATTGAGTTAATTGCTTCTGAGAACTACTGCTCACCTGCAGTAATGGAAGCTCAAGGTTCAAAACTTACAAACAAATATGCTGAGGGCTACCCTGGCAAACGCTACTACGGCGGTTGCGAATACGTAGATATTATTGAACAACTGGCGATTGACCGTGCTAAAGAACTCTTTGGTGCAGATTATGCTAACGTTCAACCACATGCTGGTTCGCAAGCAAACTCTGCAGTTTACTTAGCTTTACTTAACCCAGGCGACACTGTGTTAGGTATGAGCTTGGCACATGGTGGTCACTTGACTCACGGTGCAAAAGTAAGTTTCTCTGGTAAAACATATAATGCTATCCAATATGGTTTAAACCCAGAAACTGGCGAGATTGATTACGAAGAAGTTGAGCGTTTAGCGCTTGAACACAAACCACGTATGATCGTTGCTGGTTTCTCTGCGTATAGCCAAATTGTAGATTGGCAGCGTTTCCGTGATATCGCAGACAAAGTAGGTGCTTATTTATTTGTAGATATGGCACACGTTGCTGGTCTCGTGGCCGCGGGTGTTTATCCAAATCCTGTACAAATTGCTGACGTAACGACTACGACAACACATAAAACATTGCGTGGTCCACGTTCTGGTCTAATTCTTGCGAAAGCAAACGAAGAGATCGAGAAAAAATTACAATCTGCTGTATTCCCTGGTAACCAAGGTGGTCCACTGGTACACGCAGTTGCAGCAAAAGCGATTTGCTTTAAAGAAGCAATGGCGCCTGAATACAAAGCGTATCAACAACAAGTTGTTAAAAATGCGCAAGCGATGGCTGAAGTTCTTATCGAACGTGGTTATGATGTCGTATCTGGTGGTACGAAAAACCACTTGTTCTTGCTTTCTTTAATCAAGCAAGATATTACAGGTAAAGATGCAGATGCATGGTTAGGTGCTGCGCATATTACTGTAAACAAAAACTCTGTACCGAACGATCCACGTTCACCATTTGTAACTTCTGGTATCCGTATTGGTACTCCAGCAGTAACTACACGTGGTTTTGGTGAAGCAGAAGTACGTGATCTTGCGGGTTGGATTGCAGACATTCTTGACAGCAAAGGTGACGAAGCTGTAATTAATACTGTAAAAGCAAAAGTTGAAGCTGTTTGCGCGAAATTCCCAGTTTACGCAAAATAAGCATAGCCTTGAGAAAAGCCCCTCAAGGGGCTTTTTTTATGAATGTAAAAAATTGATTTTGCGTTCAATAAGCTGAATTTCTGTTATAACTTAAGCGTATTGAATATGATTGTAGGCAAGCTGATGATGACAGTATTGTCGGAATGACAGGAATAAAATTAAATGATTAGACCAAAGATTATTATTTCAGAACAAGATTTGCACCGTTTGGAAACGATGCTTGAGCATCAACCTAAATTGACGCCAACGATGCAACATCTAGAAGATGAATTGGCACGTGCTGAAGTAGTTGCGCCACAAGATGTACCAAACAATGTGGTGAGCATGAATACCCGCGCATTGATTACCATTGCACCTGCAAAAGAACCGACTGAAATTACCTTGGTTTATCCGCATGACTTTAAAGGTGAGAAAGGGCAGGTGAATGTGGTTGCACCTGTCGGAACTGCCATTTTAGGATTAGCTGAAGGACAGGAAATTGAATGGCCACAGCCTGATGGCCATATGATGAAAGTCAAAATTGAGAAAATTTTATATCAGCCAGAGCGCGAAGGCGATTATTTGTAATCTGCTTATCATCTTGCGTCTGGAACATAAAAAGCCATGTTGATCATGGCTTTTTTATGCACTGATGTTTTTAATCAGTCCTTTTATGACTAATGTCATCCGAATATAGAAAAGCATTTAAGCAGATCGACATGAAAAATTGCAAAATATTACATGACCTTAGCCGAAAAACACGTACTATAAAATCATGAAAAGAGAGTTGGATGGTCTATGGTCTATGGCTCAGTTTGAAGTGTTACTGCCTTTGCAAGAGATTACGGTGGATCGTGCTGAGCTTTTGGCGGTTCAACGCAATGAGTTAGTTCCGTTATTGAATGATCAATATCGTCTCAATCATTATGCAGATCAGGTGATTCAAGCGCAGTCAGTTTTATTGGATGGGGTGGATCCACATTTAACTCAGCAATTGAGTGTGACCATTGAGCAGTTGATTCAGGCGCTTGGCAAATCTAAAAAAGTGTTAAAGCAACGTAAGTTTAATGCACTACAAAAGTGGCTAGGCATAGATTTGGAATATGGCGCGGGGCAAGTGCAATATTATAAAAACCTAGATCATTTATTAGGACAAGCAGACCGTTTAAGCCAAAAGCTGCAAATCGAAATTCAGAAATCACAATCACGTTTTCAGCAGTTGGTTGGTTTGCGTGAGCAAATGGCGAAATACATTCAAGCTGCCGATGAGTTTTTAGTGGAATATCCACGATTTGTGCGCAATCAGCATCCTTTGGATAATTTTAGCGAACGCCTAGCCAAGAAAATTTATAGTTTAAAGACTTTGCAAAGTAGCAATGATATTGCGATTACCCAAATGCAACTTTCACAGCAACTCTCTTTTAGTTTGTTAGATCGCTTTAAAGAAGCACAGCAGGTACTCATTCCTGCATGGCAATATCATGTCAAACAAAGTCAGCAAAGTGGCTCACACAGTCAGCTAGAAAAGCTGGATCAAAGTCGTGAGCATTTAATTAAGACGTTAAGAAAATCCTTAGAAAAACCTGCGCAATCATAAGGCTCGGTTTTGATTAGATAGAGGCGAAATATGACAACTTCTGAACAACACAATGTCGCTGTGCAAGTGAGTGATGAACAGACTCAGCAACAATTTCAGCAACTCAATTTGCAGGAAATTGGCTTACAGGCTGATGACTTTCAGGAGGTGCTAGCAGCGCGTAAAGAATTAAGTGATCTGAGCCATCATTCGGTTGCAGAATATGGAAAAAATATCGCTACTCAAACTGCAAGTTATACCGATGAGCTTTTAGGTTTAGTGCAAAATAAAGATTTGGATGATACAGGGCAAAAGCTGAATCAGGTGGTGCAGGTTGCACAGCAGTTAAATACCAACAGTATTTTAAATCCAAACAAAAGTAGTGGCTTTCTAGGTGGTTTATTCAATAAGTTGAAAGGCGCCAAACACAGTTTCGATCAAAACTTTAACAGCACCAAAGCGCAAATCGACAGTCTAGTCACAGAAATTGAAAGCTCACAAAATGGTTTAAAAAACCGTGTAGATACGCTAGATAAAATGTTTCATGGTGTGCAGGATGAATATAAACAATTGGGGATTTATATTGCTGCAGGTAAGTTGAAGCAGCAAGAAATTCAGCAGCAAATTTCTGAATTTGCCGCGCAGCCACAGGATCAGACTACGACTCAAAAAATTTATGATCTCAATCATCTTGCTAATAATTTAGAAAAGCGAGTGAGTGATTTGCAGGTATTACAACAATCTGCCATGCAAACTTTACCGATGATTCGGATTATCCAGTCCAATAATTTAATGTTGGTCGATAAATTTTATGCGATTAAAAACATTACCTTACCTGCGTGGAAAAATCAGATCAGTTTAGCGATTTCTTTAAATGAGCAGAAAAACAGTGTGCAACTGGCCAACAGTATTGATGATGCCACCAATGAATTACTGCGCCGTAATGCAGATTTATTGCATCAAAACTCGGTGGATACTGCCAAAGCCAATCAGCGTTCGGTGATTGATATTGAAACCCTTGAACACGTACAAAATACCCTCATTAAAACTGTGAACGATGTGATTCAGGTACAAAAAGAAGGAATGCAAAAACGTGCAGAAGCGACTACGCGTTTACGAGCCTTGCAAGAGAATCTAAATCAATTGGTGATTGGATCAAGCCAACAGTTTGGTGAATAAACGTGTTTGACAATGACTTCATTTAATCTGAAATTTACCTGAAAAGGAGTCGGATTTGCCCGCACTTGATGAATATGCCATTCAGCCACAGCAACTAAAAACAGGGGTTGTGGCATTACAGCAGCGCCAAAAAAAGCTCAGTTTTTTGTCTGTGCTGTCTATGACGATGGTGCTTATATCGGCAATTGGCTTTTTTATTCAGCAAGATGTGATTTATAGCTTCTTTGGTTTAAGTACTGAAGTTCAGCAATTTCACATGCCTGCAAGTGTCGATGCGACTTTGGCAAATTTAGGGCAGCAACCTGATTATTTTTTTAGCTTATTGAGCTGGTTTGGTTGGTTGATTTTAAAACTGTCTGTGTCGTTTATGGGTGCATTCGTTCTAGTTCATCTACTCAAGAAAATTCGTTTTTTTTATATTCGCTTTCAGTCCTTTGTCTTGAAATTTGTAGCTTGGTTGCTGAGTTTTATCTTACTCTGGTCGGCATTGAGTTATGTGCAGCATGAGCGACAAGATGATACGCAGCAGGTATATGCCAAAATTGTGCATTATGAAAAGCACATTCAGGAAAGCGAATTGGCGCGTTATTTACAAAATGCAGACATGGCAGCGCCTGTTAAGGCCTATTTGTTGGCGCAAACGGCATTGATGCACCATCCTGCAGATAAAGATGCAGCTATTCCGCAAGTCTTGGCATTGGTCAAAGCCGAGCAGCAAGATCCGCAATTTTTACAATATGGTTTTAAACCTGAACAGTTGTGGACGATGCAGCAGCAAGTTTATGGAAAAGCTTTAACACCTATGGCACAAAGCGTACATAAGCAAGTGCAGCAAGCAGAGCAATTAAATATGCTGGCTTATTATATGAATCTGGCGGTTATGGTGCTTATGTTAATACTGACTGCGGTACTGTGGTTTTTATCACGACATTTACAGCAACGTATTCTGCGGATTCAACAACAACTTGAATAAAAAAATGATTAGGCTCAATTGCTTAAAGCAGAGATTAAATTTTTATGTTAATGTCTAAATTGAATAGCTTTGGGTGCTTTAAATGAAATGGAAAGCTTAAAATTCTGTTGTCATTTGAAAAAACGATCATAAATATAAAAATAAACCGTTTCCCCTATGTAGATATTTCTCGTAAGATGACATCAACAAATAAATTTACTCCCTTGGAGACGTTAGCCATGTTAGACCAAAATACTTCTGCACAACTTAAAACCTTATTAGAACGTCTTGAAAGCCCAATCGAGCTTGTGGCGACTTTAGATGATTCTGATAAATCTGCCAAAATTAAAGAATTAGTTGAAGAAATTGCGGCACTTTCGCCACAAGTTACTGCACGTTTTGACGGTAACAACGCACGTGTACCAAGTTTTGGGATCGCAAAAGCAGGTGAGCAACCACGTGTATTCTTCGCCGGTTTGCCAATGGGGCATGAATTCACTTCATTAATTTTGGCGTTATTGCAAACTTCTGGCTATGCACCAAAAGTATCGGATGAAGTATTAACGCAAATCAAAGCATTGAATCTTTCATCTCATTTTGATGTGTTTGTATCGCTGAGCTGCCACAACTGTCCAGATGTAGTACAAGCTTTGAACCTCATTGCGATTTACAACCCTGGCACAACAGCAACCATGATTGATGGTGCATTCTTCCAAGAAGAAGTTGAGCAACGCAAAATTATGGCTGTGCCGATGGTATTCCAAGATGGCAACCACATCGGTCAAGGTCGTATGACTTTGGAAGAAATTGTAGCTAAATTAGATACAGATGCTGCAAGCAAAGATGCAGCTAAACTGAATGCCAAAGAAGCTTTTGATGTCTTGGTAATTGGTGGCGGCCCTGCTGGGAATACATCTGCAATCTATGCAGCGCGTAAAGGTATTCGTACAGGTATTGTGGCTGAGCGCATGGGCGGTCAGGTCATGGACACCATGGATATTGAAAACTTTACTTCTATCCAAAAAACACAAGGTCCAAAGTTTGCGGCAGAAATGGAAGCGCATGTGCGTGAATACGATGTAGATATTATGAATCTACAAAAAGTATCTGCAATTAAAGGTGCCGATGAAACTGCCAATGGTTTGGTGGAAGTGACTTTGGAAAATGGTGCAACACTTGAATCGAAAACGGTGATCTTATCTACAGGTGCACGTTGGAGAGAAATGAATGTACCAGGTGAAGCAGAATACCGTACCCGTGGCGTGGCATACTGCCCACACTGTGATGGCCCATTATTTAAAGGCAAACGTGTTGCAGTGATTGGTGGTGGTAACTCAGGTGTAGAAGCAGCGATTGACCTTGCAGGGATTGTAGAGCATGTGACTTTGGTCGAGTTTGATACTAAATTACGTGCAGACCAAGTCTTGCAAAACAAATTGAACAGCTTGCCAAATATCACTGTAATTACCAATGCATTATCGACTGAAGTGATTGGTGATGGTGCGCAAGTGACTGCATTGAAATATAAAGACCGCGCGACAGATGTTGAGCATACTGTTGAGCTTGCAGGAATTTTCGTACAAATTGGTTTATTGCCAAATACGGATTTCTTAAAAGCGTCAAAAGTAGAGTTGACCAATCGTGGTGAGATTATGATTAATGAGCGCAACGAAACCAATGTAAAAGGTGTATTTGCCGCAGGTGACTGTACAACTGTACCGTACAAGCAAATCATCATTGCAACAGGTGAAGGCGCGAAAGCATCACTTTCAGCATTCGATTACATTATTCGTTCAGGTCAATAAGTCTGAACGAATACATCTGAATACGCTGATTAACTATCCTTAAATTGTATTTGCTAAAAAGCTAGCGCCTGAGTTCCCCAATACTCAGGCGCTATGTTCAGTAAAGTGCGGTATCCCACAGTATTAAAAATCTATTTATTTTATGTTTGGTTATAAGAACTGGGTCGGCTAACAATTCAGTTCTTTTTTTATTTTTAACATCCAGTTTGATTTACTGTAGTTGGATTCATTTCAGTCTAATTAACCTTATTATTTTGTCCAAATAAATTTAGCTGATTAAACTTTTTCTGCAGTTGCTCTTTGGTTTCGACATGCTCAGGATGCGGAATAATACATTCAATTGGGCAGACTGAAACGCAGGTTTGGTAGTCATAAAACCCCACACATTCTGTACAACGCGCCACATCAATTTCATACACCTTATCGCCCTCATAAATCGCTTCATTCGGGCATTCGGGTAAGCACATATCACAATTGATGCATTGGTCGGTAATCAGGAGTGCCATCGCAATACTCGCTTAGTTTATTGCCACTTAGTTGGCTTGATAAGCCAATGATGAGGCAGAAATATCTGCAGTCGAATGGGGCAAGTTGCGAATCAGCAGGGCGTAACGCATATCGACATCGGCGGGTACAGGAATTCCTACAATATGCCCTGAACCTTTGGCAGCTTCAATCAAATTGCCTTTTTTATCTTTAATTTCAGTTAAAGTAAAATAGATATTGCCTTGTGGCGTCATCAATTCTAAAGAGTCACCCACCACAAAACGATTTTTTACATCAATTTTAATGTAGTCGCCATTGCGTTCTAAAACTTCACCACAGAATTGTTGATGATCAAAACTGGAAGAACCTGTTTCGTAGTTTTGGTATTCGCTGTGTATATGCCGACGCAAGAAACCTTCGGTATAACCACGGTTGGCTAAGCCTTCTAATTGCGTCATTAAAGCAGGGTCGAATGGTTTGCCTGCGAGTGCATCATCAATGGCTTTACGGTAAATTTGTGCGGTACGCGCACAGTAGAAATAAGATTTGGTGCGACCTTCAATTTTCAAAGAATGGATGCCCATTTTAGTTAAACGGTCAACGTGTTGCACAGCACGTAAATCTTTAGAATTCATAAAGTAAGTGCCGTGTTCATCTTCTTCGGCAGCAAACATATCTTCGTCATTACGTTGTAATAGCACAGGCGCGTTAAATTGATGCTGTGCCTGCATGTGTTGTTCATCTGCATCGGCAGTTTCAGAAATATTATTGACAGGAATCACGTCGCCTGTTTCATCTTCTTTTGCATCGTGAATTTTATATTCCCAACGGCAGGCATTGGTACATGCACCTTGGTTGGCATCACGTTTATTCATATAGCCTGAAAGCATGCAACGCCCTGAATAGGCCATGCACAGCGCACCATGCACAAATACTTCAATTTCCATGCCAGGCACGTTGTTTTTAATTTCTTCAATTTCATCAATCGACAATTCACGCGAAAGAATGACACGGGTTAAACCCATATTTTGCCAGAATTTCACCGTTGCCCAGTTCACCGCATTGGCTTGTACCGATAAATGTACAGGCATGTCGGGGAAATTTTCACGCACCATCATAATCAGACCTGGGTCAGACATGATCAGCGCATCGGGTTGCATGGCAACCACAGGTTCTAGGTCACGAATAAAGTTTTTGAGTTTGCTGTTATGCGGTTGGATGTTCACCACCACATAAAACTTTTTGCCTAATTCATGTGCTTCTTGAATACCAATTGCTAAGTTTTCATGATCAAATTCGTTATTACGCACGCGCAAACTGTAACGCGGCTGACCTGCATAGACTGCATCTGCACCATAAGCAAAGGCATAGCGCATGTTTTTTAAAGAACCAGCAGGAGAGAGGAGTTCTGTGACGTGGGAAATGGTCATGATCAAAAAGCAATAGCAGAAATATGGCTTTATTGTATGAATCTAAATTTAGGATTCAACCTAGTAAATAGCTCGGGATTCAGAAGAAAACTTGTGCTGAAACGCTGGGGCTAATCTTGATATAGAAAGTTCCTTATCCTGAGCTATACAAAACGCACGAGAAGGGACTTTCAATACCAATTTGACAGATTGCTTATAATCAATTTCTGATGGATGAAAGCGTTTTAACGCACTCGATGCCCATGTTCATCGATGAACAGTTCACCATCTTCTTTACGGAAACTTTTTAATTGCGGTTGAGTCAGCAAGTCTAAGACCAGTTCAGAAGGGCGGCCCAGTTTCACACCTAACTCGGTCACGACAAATGGACGATTAATTAAAATCGGATGCTCGACCATCAATGCAATTAATTCCGCATCGCTGTGTGAGCTACCTTCAAGTTGCAACTGTTCGTATGGTTCTACATTTTTGCGGATTGCATCGCGCACACTCAAACCTGCTTGTTGAATCATGATGGTAAGTTCAGCTTGTGTAGGTGGGTTTTTTAAATATTCAATAATTTCAGGTTCTTGTCCTGTGTTGCGAATCAATTCTAAAGTGTTGCGTGATGTTCCACAGGCAGGGTTATGAAAAATTTTGATAGTGTTACTCATCCGTAGTGACTCATTTTTAGGTCAGTAAAATTTCAATATTGCATATATCTGGATATGCGTATATTCGCAATAGTTAATATTGAAGTACAGAAAAAATGAATCAAACTGATTTTTTTAAATGGTTGTCAGACCCAACCCGACTGGATATTCTGAAATTGGTGATGGCTCACCACAATATTTGTGTATGCGAATTGACAGAACAATTGCAGTTAAATTAACCAAAAATATCACGTCATTTGGCGCTGTTACGCAATTTATCTATTTTACTCGATCAACGTCAGGGTCAGTGGGTACATTACCGTTTTAACCCAAATTTACCCGACTGGGCGCTCGCTTTTATAAATATTATTGCATAGCAAGATGTCAGCTCGATGACGCGCATCAACCCTACAATTGCAGCACATTGTGAGTAAGCACATGGCACATCCAAATATTCTTTTTAGATCGTTATAACGAACGTGTGGAAACTGCCGAGCAGTTGTCGAAACGTGTTAATCAGAAGTCTTGATAATTCAATTTTAGATATGCAAAACCGTATTTAAAAAGCTTGGAGCGTGATTATTTGGCTTCGAGTTGTTTTAAAATCTGACAATCATCAATAGTTGTTTGTGTGGTGCAGGCTTGTCTAAGTTGCTGAAGTTGTAGTTGAAAATGCTGAAATTCGGCAATTTTATCTTCTACGTGCCTTAAATGTTCATCAATCAATTCATTGACGGCGCAGCAGTTTTGTTCCGGCTGCTTTTCTAATTCAATCAAAGTTTCAATTTCTTTTAAGTTCATATCTAAAGCGCGGCAACGCTTAATAAAAATCAAACGCTTGAGAGCATCATCGTTGTAATAGCGATAATTATTTTCGGCACGAAAGCTTGGATTGAGTAAGTGTTTCTTTTCATAAAAACGAATGGTATCTGTGCTGACACCAACTTTTTTTGCTAATTCATGAATTAAATATTGTGCCATGCTTGACCTTGGACTAAGTCTATAGTTTTAAATGAGCATAATCCAAACAGTTTCATTTTGAAAGAAGGTGTGTCTATGGCATGTACGTGTAGTCATGAACCTGCGCCAATCAAACCGAATAGTAAATTTAGAATCGCTTTATGGATTGCATTGGTGATTAATCTCAGCATGTTTTTGGTCGAGTTGATTGGTGGTGCCTATGCCCATTCATCATCCTTGTGGGCAGATTCTCTGGATTTCTTTGGTGATTCAGTCAATTACGGGATTTCACTTGCGGTGCTAAGTGCGAGTTTATATTGGCGTGCTACTGTGGCTTTGATCAAAGGTATCACTATGGCATTATTTGGTGTGGTGGTGATGGGCAAGGTCATCTATGCCTATATACAGGGTATTCCACCTGAAGCCATCACCATGGGTATTATTGGGATTATTGCCTTGTTGGCTAATGTGGTTACTGCATTGATTTTATATGCATTTCGTGAAGGCGACTCGAATATGAAATCGGTGTGGTTATGTAGCCGTAACGATGCGATTGGTAATTGTGCAGTCATTTTGGCGGCAGTAGGTGTATTTGGTACGGGCAGTTTGATTCCAGACCTTGTTGTAGCCGTGATTATGGCGAGTTTGGGCTTATCAGCAGGGTATCAAGTGATTCAGCAAGCTTTGGCTGAACGACGTGAATATAAAGATGGACTCTCTTGCGATTCTTAAAATATGTGGATGATATGCAAGTAATAAAAAAACCGAGTTATTAACTCGGTTTTTTTAGATTCAATAGCTCTTATTTTTCAACGAAAGCACGTTCAATCACGTAATCGCCCAATTCACCCATACGTGGTGATTCTTTTAAACCGTGTTGGTCAAGTAATGCTGCAACATCTTTTAAGAATGCAGGGCTACCACATAGCATGGCACGGTCAGTTTCAGGGTTAAAACGTGGTAAACCAATTTTTTCAAAGAGTTCACCCGACTCAATTGCCGTCGTCACACGCCCTTGGTTTGGATATTCTTCACGTGTAACGGTTGGGTAATAGATCAGTTTTTCACGAATACCCAGTTCTTGGAAAAACTCATGATTTGGCAATTCATTTAGAATTAAATCTTGATAAGCCAGTTCAGAAATGAAACGTGTACCGTGAACCACAATCACTTTTTCATAACGTTCATAAGTTTCAGGATCACGGATGGTTGCCAAAAATGGAGCTAGGCCTGTACCTGAAGAAAGCAAGTATAAGTTTTTACCAGGATTTAAATCATCCAGCACCAAAGTTCCTGTTGGTTTTTTAGAAACCAGTAATTCATCGCCCACTTTTATTTTTTGTAAAATAGACGTTAAAGGGCCATCAGGGACTTTAATTGAGAAGAATTCTAGCTCTTCTTCATAGTTAGCACTGGCAATCGAGTAAGCGCGCATTAAAGGCTTGCCATTGACTTCCAGACCAATCATCACAAATTGACCGTTTTTAAAACGTAGTGCAGTATCACGAGTCGTTTTAAAACTGAATAAAGTGTCATTCCAGTGGTGTACGTGAGTAATCTTTTCGACGTTGAAAGCAGCCATTAAAGGTCTCAATAAATTATCAAATTAGAACAGCTTGCTATTCTAATCTAAAATCATTCTCTATAAACTGAATATATTTAATTGAGCTTATCAGAAAAATTGATGAAGACTGATCTAAAAATGCCAATAATCGGATTTATGCACTCTCCCTATCGAGAAAAATTTGGTATTCCTCGTCAACCCAATCTGGTACAGGTCGAATCGTATATTGAAATGCAAGCACCTTATAACGATGTGTTGGCATTTGAAGGGATCGAAGCGTTTAGTCATTTATGGTTAATCTGGCAATTTCACGACAATAAAAACCAAACCGATGCTCATCAAACTTTACAGAAGCAGCAAAGCCCTAGTTTTCGTGCGCAAGTTCGTCCACCGCGTTTGGGTGGCAATCAAAAAATAGGCGTGTTTGCGACGCGCAGCATGTATCGTCCTGCACCGATTGGTTTGTCTGTAGTGCAATTTAAACAGGTCAAAAAAGTGGGTAAGTCATTGCGAGTTTATGTGACAGGGGCAGATTTACTGCATGGCACGCCTATTTTGGATATTAAGCCTTATATTCAATATTCAGATGCCGTGCCTGAGGCACAATGTGGTTATGCGCAAGATGAACCCATAAGAAAAACAGTGATCTGGATGGACACAGCAGAAGCACAAAAAAATCAGTTACTCGGCTCTGGCGTATTGCAACCACAAACTGCACAGGAGTTGGAACAGGTCTTGTCTTTAGATCCTCGACCTGCATATCAGGATGATGCTGAACGAATTTACACCATGAATTTTGCAGATTTTGACGTCAGTTTCCGTGTCAATCAGCACACAGTACACATCCTAAAAATTGTTTTAATCGCTGTCGATTAAACCATCATATATAAAATAGCCACCAAAGCCAGCATGTGCAGAATTTGGGCAGGAGCGAAATACAATGCAAATCGCAAACCACCAATGAGTACGGCATTGACGCATTTGGCAATCGCATGCGCCACCAGACCTAAAATTAAGGCATATAAAAGCACTTGCTGGCTTGGTGGGCCTTGCATCACTACGGTTGCAATTGCACCATGCACCTCAAATAACGAGGCGAGCAGAGTACCAATGATTAAACCTGCATCCCCTAGGGTTTGTTCCAAGCCGTACACCATGGCTTGAATTGCCGTTAATGTCGCCACAATAATTGCGGCTTCTTTAAGGCTAAACATACGGGTATCAGTTTCTGGCTTTGCCGTTGCCGTATTTTTATGCCGTTTAAGCAACCAGACACCCGTTACAACCAAAATCGCGATTCCGAGCAAACTTGGAATAATTAATAACTTAAACCACGCCAGATTGACACCTGCCACTATAATTAACATTTGCGCTAAAGTTGCCACGCAAGACATTAGCGCTGCACCTGCATTGATACGTGCTTCACCACGACCCGCACGTACTTCCATACCTAAACTGGCGATGGTCGCGGTGCTTGATACAAAACCTGAAGCAATCGCAGATAGCATGAGCGCATTGCTGCTTGAGAGTAAGCGTTTGGCGATATGTGCCAAAGCCTGCACACTTAAAATTAAAATCAATAATTTTAAAATCACATAAGGATTAAGCACATTGCCCCATAATGCTGAATTGGGCGTCAGTGGTAAAGCAATCAGCACTAAGGCTAATAAGAACAAGCCATCACGCAGTTCAGCTTCGGTAATCCACTGGCTGATAATGCCATGCATAGTGTGTTTGGTCATGAGTAAGCCAGTCAAAATGACCGATAGACCCGCAGCAAGTGGAATGTTCCATAAACACAATGCACCAATAAAATAGGTCATAACAAAGGCCAATTCGGTGGTTGCACCCGGGTCATCTTCCGTTTGTTGTTTAAGGGAGAATAAACCAATTCCACCAACAATCAGTGCACCCACAATAGCGAGCGGTGTGCCAAATAAAAAGCAGATTGCACCTAACAGCGAGCAAATACCGAAGGTACGGACTCCCGCAAAGTGATGATGTTGTGCATTTTTTTTACTGCGTTCACGTTCTAACCCAATCAGTAAGCCACAGCCAAGCGCTGCTGCAAATATGGTGAGCAGTTCTGGGAAATTGGTTGTAACCAAAGATGGAGGAGTGAGAAAATCCACAGCAACATTCCAAATATGAGGTGTTATTTAAACATCATATATTTGAATTGTGTCTATCGCCATTTATGAATCTATTTTCGCTTTCAAATTATTGCTTAAATGAACCAAACAAGATGGCGGTGTCAAAGAAGTCATTCAGCCCTGAAAGCAAACTCTGCTATAGTAAACCCAGATTTTGGGGCATATAACAATGAATTTTAATTTTGAAATAGACAGTACTTGGTGTTTAGAACAATTAGTCAAAGATGGCAAAATTACCGAACGTGATCAGGCTTTGGTACAAACCACGCATCGTCAGCGTGACCAATTAAAATGGCATCCGTTACAATGGATTGCCAACTTTAATTTGGTCGATCAAAGTCATCCCCAAACAACTTTAACTTTAAACCGTTTATGCCAATGGCTGGCTGATAAATCAGGCTTGCCATTTTATATTATTGATCCATTAAAAGCCGATGTTGCTGCTTTAACTGCTGTGATGTCGCAGGAATTTGCGCTGCGTAACCGTATTTTAGCGGTAGAAGTGACTGCAGATGCGGTGTTAATTGCGACAGATCAACCTTATAAAAAAGAATGGGTTGTCAACTTAGAACATAGTTTATTGCCCAAAAAAATTCAGCGGGTTTTACTCAGCCCAGATCAATTGCAGCGCTATTTGATTGAATATTACCAAGTGAGTCGTGCAGTACATTCATCACAAAAATCTTCTGCACATGACCGTGAAAATAAAGGGGTCGAAGCTTTATTGCAATTGGGCGATACCCAAAACCCAGATGCCAATGATCAACATATTGTGAAGTTGGTGGATTGGGTGCTGCAATTTGCCTTTGAACAAGGCGCAAGCGATATTCACCTCGAACCACGTAAAGACACAGGCAAAGTGCGTTTCCGTATTGATGGCGTGTTGCACACCATCTATAACATGCCTGCCAATACGCTTACCGCAGTCATCTCACGGATTAAAATTTTAGGGCGCATGAATGTAGCCGAAAAACGTAAACCACAAGATGGACGCCTAAAAACCCGAACCCCAAAAGGGCAAGAAACTGAACTGCGTTTATCGACCTTGCCAACGGCGTTTGGCGAAAAACTGGTGATGCGTATTTTTGACCCAGAAGTATTGGTACGCAGTTTTCAGCAATTGGGTTTTGATAGTCGTTTGTTGAATGAATGGCATGCCCTGACTGCACACAGTCACGGCATTATTTTGGTTACAGGCCCTACAGGTTCGGGTAAAACCACCACGCTGTATTCATCGCTAAAGCAATTGGCTACCGATGAAGTCAATGTCTGCACCATTGAAGACCCGATTGAAATGTTAGAACCGAGTTTTAACCAAATGCAGGTGAATACTGCAATTGATTTAGGTTTTGCCGATGGTGTGCGTGCCTTAATGCGTCAAGACCCTGACATTATTATGGTCGGAGAAATTCGAGATCAGGATACCGCAAATATGGCGATTCAAGCGGCACTGACGGGGCATTTAGTTTTATCGACACTGCATACTAATGATGCGCCGTCAAGTTTGACTCGTTTGCATGATTTGGGCGTGCAGCCATTTTTGACTGCTGCCACAATTTTAGGCGTTTTGGCACAGCGTTTGGTGCGTAAGCTATGTCCGCATTGTAAGCAGGAAGGCTCAATAAATGAAAAAGACTGGGAACATTTGACCTTTGACTACATTATGGAAATGCCTGCACAAGTGTTTAAACCTGTCGGATGCGATGAATGTCGTCAAACGGGCTATAAAGGTCGGGTCGGAATTTATGAGTTTATGCCTTTAAGTTTAGACACCAAACAGCTCATCAGTGCCAATGCCAATTTAAATGAATTACGTCAGCAAGCTAAAAAAGAGGGCATTGAACCGTTGCGTATTGCAGGCGCACGCAAAGTTTTAGAAGGCATGACCACTTTAGAGGAAGTGTTGCGAGTCGTGCCATTAAATTAGCAGATTCAAACTTTTTACGATGAATTTTAAAAAATGGAAATCTTAAGATTCAGCTCATCTTGCTTTGTTTTAATCACCATAACGAAATGAGCAACACAAAAAGGTGAAGCAATGAAATTTACAATGAAAGCAATGTTGATGGCAGGTTTAATGGCAATGGCTTCAATCACCATGGCAAACGACAGCATTAACACCCAAGCACTACATCAAAATGTAACTGTAAAACAAGCTTTAAGCCTGAAAGATGACAGCAAAGTGCAGTTAAAAGGTTATGTGGTGAAATCTATTGGTGATGAAAAATATCAGTTCCGTGATAACACAGGCACTATTACGGTCGATATTGATGATGACTTATGGAATGGCAAAGCAGTTTCTGCCAAAACGCCTGTTACCTTAATTGGTGAAGTGGATATTGATCACAAGCCTACAAAACGTATTGAAATAGATGTGGATCAAGTTCGTTTCTAAATCTACGCTGTGTAAAACAGCATTAGTTGCTACACAAAACTGATTTCACTCAAAAACCACATACGCTGTAAGGTGTATGTGGTTTTATCATGTAAAGTATTTTGAAATCATAAAATTTTGAAGCATAAATAACAGAGGAAGATATGCGCTTACTCTTGGCTGAAGACGATGTATCACAAGCAGAAAGTATAAAAACTTGGCTGGAAATGGATGGTTATAATGTCGATTGGGTTGAACGTGGTGATCATGCCATTTTAGCGATTCAGCAGCATCATTATGATTGTGTGTTGTTAGACCGTGGGTTGCCTAAAAATAGCGGTGATGAAATTCTGCACGCTTTACGACAGCAGCAACAGGACACACCTGTTATTTTTATTACTGCGCGCGATAGTATTCAAGATCGGGTACAGGGACTTGATTTAGGTGCCAATGATTATTTGGTCAAACCGTTTAGCCTTGAAGAACTATCGGCGCGGGTACGCAGTCAGTTACGCAGTGCGCAAAGTCATCCGACACAGCAGCTTGAATTTGCCAACTTGGTTTTAGATACGCAAAGCAAACAAGTGAAAGTGGATGATCAACAGGTCAATTTAACGGCCAAGGAATTCCAGATTTTACATAAACTGATGCAAAACCCGCAGCATGTGGTGACTCGTGAACAGCTCGAAGAGTCTTTATATGCATGGGGCGATGAAATTGAAAGTAATGCGATTGAAGTATTTATTTATCAATTACGCAAAAAAATTGGCAGTAGCCGCATTAAAACCATCCGAGGTTTAGGCTATCGTATGCAGCAAGATAACTAATTCAGTTTGATCTTAGCATGTCTAAACAGGTCATTTCTTTACAATCCAAACTGGTTAAAAGCTCCGTTTTAAGCTCGGTCTTGGCGGGTGGCTTCGCTCTGATTTTATTATTGGCGGTTGCCAGTTACCAAACCATGCAAGTCCATGACGAGATTATGGATGAAATAGCCGATATGTTGCTGCGAGCAGACTTGCGCGACCATGCCGGTAATCAGGTCGATGAGTTGAGCGAGCAATTTCATATTGCTTATCAATTGGGTTTGGATGATCTGATTCTGACCACCTCTGAAGATGAACAAGACATACCTCCGCTTCACTTGCCTCAGGTTGCCGTGGCATCTGAGCATGGTTTTTCATTTCATTGGCAAGCTGGGCAAATTTGGCGTAACTATGTGGCAGAGGAAGATGGCTTGCATGTAATAGTTGTACAACCGCTTAAATATCGCTTTAAGGAAATTGCTGCAACCAGTTTAGGTTATGCCGCTATTTTATTGCTGCTGTGGTTGCTGCAATGGGCAATAGTGCATTTTATGATTGGTCGTCAATTTAAGCGGATTCAGCAACTCTCCCAACAAATTGCAGAAAAAAATCAACATGATTTGACACCAATTATCCCCACACAACCTGAATTGAAAGAACTGCAACCGATGCTGCAGCAATTGAATAAATTGTTGGGGCGAGTAGAGCAGTCTTTAATTGCAGAACAGCGATTTACTGCAGATGCTTCGCATGAATTACGTTCACCTTTATCTGCCATTCAACTGCGTTTGCAGGTGTTAAAACGTAAATATCAACATCAACCTGAATTAGCTCAAGATTTAGAGCAAATTCAGCGTGATGTCAGCCGTGGTACACAAGTATTAGAAAATTTGTTGTTATTGGCACGTTTAGACCCGACCGATGCTGTATCGTTAAATAAGAGTACGGTATCTATTGCAGACTTGGTACAGGAAGTTTTACAAAGTCTGACGCCATTTATTCAGGAAAAAGCCATTCAGATTCATCTAGATGTGCAAGAAATACAAGTGCAGGGCAATCCTGAATTGCTATTTAGCTGCCTGCGTAATTTGATTGACAATGCAGTGCGTTATACAGCACCTCAAGGACGTATTTGGATTGAAGCAAAACCATATGAATTGATGCAGGAAATTTGTATCGTCGATAATGGTCAAGCGGTGACTGATGAAGTTTTGGCACGATTGGGCGAACGCTTTTACCGTGCTTTGGGCAGTAAAACTCAAGGTTCTGGTTTAGGACTGTCGATTTGTAAGAAAATTATAGAGTTGCATGCAGGAAAGATTGAATTTTCACGTGCTGAACAAGGTGGTTTAAAAGTGAGCATTTTGTTGCCTATAGCTCAGTTGTAAAGCAAGTTAAAATTGAACAAGTCAGAACTTAAAAGCAGTATGCGCTGATTCATACTGCTGTTTCCACGTATTTTATTGTATTGATTGTTTTGATTATTTTGTAAGAATAAGGCGATTGTTACGGGTTAAGCGTAAACGATATTCTTCACCTGCATGCAAAATACGAATTTCGCGTCCTAGCGCAAACAAGTTATTTGAATGTAACATAGGTAGGGCATGCTGAGTGTCTGAATGACGTGAAAATAGGTTAAATGGGGCGTTCATTTTTGTTACTCCGTGGTGTGTAAGAATTGTTTTAAATGATAATCATTATCATGTAATCCTGTCAACGAATTATTGTTGATTTTATAAAAGTCTACAATTTGCAGTAAAACGTACATTGCAAAAAAAGGAATCGGGTTCATGTCTAAGCCAAATATTCATGTGGCGATTGCGTTGTTATTTCATCAAAACAAAGTGTTAGTGGGGTGGCGCGAAGCCAAACAACATCAAGGTAATAAGCACGAATTTCCAGGTGGAAAAGTGGAAGTAGGTGAACCCCCTGCAGATGCATGCCGACGCGAAGTGTTTGAAGAAGTTGGTATTGGCATACAGCAGTGGCATGCCTTTGATATCATTTGTCATGAATATGATGATGTGATTGTCAATCTGCATATTTTTCAGGCTGCTGTACCTGCGGCTTTATTAAAAGATATTCAACTGCCTTGGACGTGGTTTAGCCGCCCGCAACTTTTAGAACTGAATTTTCCGCAAGCCAATCGTGGAATTGTGCAACGACTGGCGTGGCAACAGGCAATTAAAGTTAGTGATGATTTAAAATATTTGGCAAATTTGCCTAAGCAAAAACTGCTGTATTGGCGGGTTGAACCCAACGCTGCCTGCAAGGTTGAATTGTCAGAATATTGTATTGAGCAACTGGGACAAGTGATTGTCAATTGGGAATTGTGGAAGCAATTAAATACGATTCAACAACATGCCATTGCAGCAATTCATTTGAAACAATCACAACTGATGCAATTACAAAAGGGCGATTTAAAAGTCGGGCAGCGTTATATTGCAGCGTGTCATGACATTGTTTCGGCACAACATGCACAGCAAATTGGTTGTGAAGCAATTTTACTCAGCCCTGTTTTAGCAACCACCACGCATCAGGATGCCACACCTTTGGGATGGGAAAAATTCCAGCAGATCGCTGAATTTGTCGATATTCCTGTGTTTGCTTTAGGTGGCTTAACTCAGCATGATTTTGCTACTGCAGAGCAGCATCATGCCTATGGTATTGCAGGCGTGCGCTTTATTTGATTTTTTAGTCTGCACAAATAAAAAAAATCGCGGATGTAATCAAACTCAGCGATTTTTAGTGTATTAAATTATCATCCTTACAAATCTTTCAAAGCCTGTTGAGCCTGCGTAAGGCTTTTGGCATTATTTTGTTGCTGTGCTGCTTTTTGAATCACCAACCACAATTGACGTTTCATGGCATTGCTTTGTGCATAGCTTAAACCGCGACGTGCCAAAGCTTCGGCATTGGCAGGTTGTTTCTTTTGGTTGGCAATTAAAGCCAAATATAAATAGGTTTCAGACGCTTGCGGGGCAAGTCGCTGCGCTTGTAAAGCCGCAGTTTCGGCCTGATTGAATTGGCCTTGTTTATACGCGGTCTGAGTTTGCTGCATCAACTTTTGAAAAGCAGGCAAACGACGACCATCTTCTAATTTTTGTTGCACGATTTGTTGCGGCACCACCACTTGCAACGATTGACGCTTAATTTCTTCACGTTCATAAGGACGAATCACCACACCTTCTGGTGTCGTCACAGTTTTAGGTTTTTCAGGCGCAGGCTGAGGTGCAGGCGCTTCGGGTAAACTTTGGCAAGCTACAATTGTTGCCATCGCGCCCACTGCGAAAGTGGTGAAAAAAACTTGTCTTATTTGAGATAATTTCATAAGCCTAACTGACTGATATCCTCAAGATTAATTGATATAACTGCCGCTTGAGATGATACGACCGTCGGTGTTGTCGTCTGTTACAGGTTCAGTTTCACGGATATAATTTTCGATACTATCACTGGTCTCAGGTGTTGCCTGCTGAGTTTCGGTATCGGGCTGGTAAACGGGTTCAACCTGATAGTGTGAAAAACCACATGCGGTTGCCTGACGCGGTACATTATTACGATTCACAGGAATGTACATCGCACCTTCACAGCCTTGCGCCGATAAATGCCCTGAATTGCGGTCAATCCAATGCCATTGAATTTGTTCAGTCTGACGTAAATTGACAGGTTTTTGACGCAATTGCTGCATCACATTGCTCCACACAGGCAAAGCACCAGACGAGCCTGTTAAGCCTGTGACTTTGTTATCATCTAAACCAAGCCAAACTACGGCTAAATAATTGCCCGAATAGCCTGCAAACCATGAATCACGGGTATCATTGGTGGTACCTGATTTGCCTGCCAATTTTAAATCTCTCGATAGGCTATTATATGCTGCGCGACCTGTACCAGAAGTCATGACTTGCTGTAAACCATAATTCAAAATATAGGCGGCAGAAGGATCGATGGTTTGTTGTACTGTTAAACCATAACGGTCAAGTAAACGTCCATTAGCATCGACCACTGTACGAATCGCTTTGGTCGGATATTTATAACCACCCGTGGCAAAGTTGCCATAAATATCCATCACCTGCATAGGCGATAAATCTACTGCACCCAAGAAAATAGAGGGATACTGTGGAATGGCATCACTCGGGATACCAAATTTAATGAGATGGTTACGGAAGGTCGATAGTCCAAATTCCTGTCCTAAACGAACTGCAGACAAGTTATAAGACTGAGACAGAGCTTGCAACATAGGCACAACCCCATGATCGATGCCACTGTAATTACGTGGTGTCCATGATTTACCATCAATCGGGATGCTGATCTGACTGTCTTCTACAGGACTTGCCCAGTTATATCGACCAGACTCAATCGCAGTTAAATAAATAATTGGTTTCAGCAGCGAGCCAACTTGACGTTTGGCATCCAAGGCACGGTTAAAGCCGGTAAAATCTTGCGTAGAACCCACCGCTGCCACTAACTCGCCATTTTCAGGATGAGAAATTAGCACCGCACCCTGTAAATCTTTTAAGCGCTTTGGATTGGCTTTACTTAAACGCTCAACTGATGCTTTAAAGGCATTTTGTACGTTGGTTTGCGCAATAGGATCAAGCGTCGTGAAGATACGCAAACCCTGATTGGTCAAATCTCCTTCTTGATATTCAGTACGTAATTGACGGCGGACAATATCTAAAAAGTCGGGGAAGCGGGCAGGACCGAGGGTTGGTTTTGCAATGACATTTAAAGGGCGTGCGGTTTCTTTTTCATATTGTTCTTGGTTTAAGTAACCCATCACTAACATATTGTTTAGCACAATGTTACGGCGTTTTTTGGCAGCTTCTGGGTTGCGCCAAGGATTATATAATGATGGGCCTTGTACCAAACCCACTAAAAAGGCTTGTTGTGAAATGTTGAGTTCACGCAACGGCATACCAAAATAAAACTGTGAAGCCAAACCATAACCATTAATAGAATAGTTACCGTTTTGTCCTAAATTTACTTCATTTAAATAGGCTTCTAAAATTTCATCTTTGTTGTAATGTAGCTCAATCAGCATAGCCATGAGCGCCTCATTGGCTTTGCGTTTTAAAGTGCGTTCTGGACTTAAATAAAAGTTTTTGACCAATTGTTGGGTAAGAGTGGAACCGCCTTGGCGTTTGCCACCAGTGACGTTGCTGACAATTGCACGTGCAGTACCACGAATTGAAACGCCGTAGTGTTGATAGAAATTACGATCTTCGGTAGCGATGAGGGCTTCAATCAGTGGTTTAGGTACTTTATTCAGTTTAATCAGTACTCGATCTTCATTGTGCTGCGGATAAATCCCGCCAATCAACATGGGTTCTAAACGTGCGATACCCGTATTAGAAGGTTTGGTGGCACTCACTTCACTCATTTGATTATTGGCAAAACTGACTTTTAAAACCTGTTCAGGTTCTACACTGTCGCCAAAGTCAAAACCACGAGTATGTACAAATAAAGTATTGCCATCGCTAACATAACTGCCTGATTTAGCATAGTTATCTGTATTTTTGTAGCCAAGCAGTTTTAGTTCTTGAGTAAAGTCTGTCTGGCTGACAGGTGCATTACTATACACTTCTAATGGGCGTGCAAAAACCTTGGCTGGAATATCCCAACGCTGTCCTTCAAATTTGTCTCTGACAATATTATCCAGACGAATCAAGTAGATACTAAATGCAATAAACCCACCAATAACGATGATGCAAAATAGTAATGCAATTATACCTATGCCACGCTCAGACTTCATATATCGCGATAAGATCCTGATAAATTTTGCTAATCATGCGAAGCTTTTGCTGAATTTGCAATAATTAATCTGTGACTGAAGGGAAAATATCATCATAAAATTGAGTAGAAATGTAGTTTTAAAGTTTTCTTAAATCCACTAGCTTAGTGCTATGATAGGCGTCGAATCGTAGCGGAGCGATATCGCAGGTGCAAATTTCACATAAGAACTTTCGGAACATTGGACTGATTGGGCGTCCAGACAAATATTCTGTCGTAGAAACATTATGTCTGATTCACGACCATATTTTAGGATTGGGTTTGCATCCCGTTTTTGATTCTGACACTGCTCAGCTTGTACCTTATAACAATACCCAAACAGTTAGCCGTGCTTTATTAGGTGAAGTGGTCGATTTAGTGATTGTGGTGGGTGGTGATGGTTCTTTGCTGCATGCAGCGCGCGCCTTGGTCAAATACAATACTCCTGTGATTGGTGTGAACCGTGGGCGTTTAGGCTTTCTAACCGATATTAAACCGACAGAAGTCATTTTTAAACTTGATCAGGTTTTACAAGGGCATTTCCAGTCTGACCGTCGTTTTTTACTTGAAATGGAAGTGCGTTCTAAAGGCGAAATCATTTATGAAGCAATTGCACTAAATGATGTGGTACTACATTCGGGTAAGTCGGTTCACATGATTGACTTTGAACTGAATATTGATGGGCAATATGTCTATCGTCAGCACAGTGATGGTTTAATCGTTTCGACCCCAACAGGTTCAACGGCTTATGCTTTGTCGGGTGGTGGGCCAATTGTACATCCCAGCATGGATGCAATTGCATTGGTACCTATGCATCCACATACCTTGTCTTCACGCCCAATTGTGGTGGGTGGACACAGCGAAATTAAAATCCAAATTCGTGAAAATCGAGTGTTGCCAATGGTCAGTGCCGATGGTCAACATAGTGTTTCATTAAATGTTGGAGATAGTTTGCATATCCGCAAACATCCTTATAAATTAAACTTATTACATCCACCAGGTTATGACTTCTATATGGCATGTCGTACCAAGTTAGGGTGGAATCAAGATTTTGAATCAATGCAACAGCAGGATGAATGATGAATATTGAACAAATGCTTGCCGTACTCGATCCTGAAATTGTTGGACGTTTAAAAACGGCAATAGAAATTGGCAAGTGGCCAAACGGTGTTGCGCTGACCCAAGAGCAACGTCAAATTTGCATGCAAGCAGTATATGCGTGGGAAATGAAAAACCTGCCTGAAACTGAACGCAGTGGCTACATTGACCGTGGTACTAAAGATGAAGGCGAGCAGTGTGATGACGATCATCACAAGCATGAAGAATTTAAACCAATTCGCTTTGTTTAAATGATAAACCACTGCTTTCAGAAAAGTTGAAAGATAAAAAAAGACACCTGAGATTGGTGTCTTTTTTTGTGTCTTCAATAAGTTTTTAGTTGTGACGATTTTGCCAAAGCTGCTGAGCGTTTTGGATTGCTGCTGCATAATCATCACAAACGCCCATGGTATATAAAGCAATGCCCATGGTTTCGGTAATGGCAACTTCACCATATTCATGCGTTTGCTGACCTAACCAGACGGCTTGAAACACGGCCAAATCCAGTTCTTCTTCTACAGGGCTACGATTATCGGTCAGTTTAGGTAGTTCATGTTCATATAAAGTGCCATTTTTGATGCCACAAATTAAAGTTTTGGCATCGGGATTGCGCTCAAATTCACCACCTTCGCCTTTAATCACCGCACTGTTTTGATAACCTAACTGAAATGCGGCTTGTTGATGTGAGCTGCGATAGGCAGGGTGAAAAATTGCCTGCATGGTGGCTTTGGCATCAAATGGATTGATTAAACGGGCAAGGGTATGAATGGGGGAGCGTAAACCCATCACATTGCGTAAATTAATCAACTCACTCAAAATGGGTGACATAACCTCCAATGGTAAATAAGCGAAATTACGCTGCACCAAGTGCTGCTCAACGTCTAAGTCATTATGACAAATTGGATAATCTAAATATTGCAGCGCTTGTTCGGTATATAAACGGTTGATCGTATGCCCAGAAGCACCATGCATCACCACTTTATAACCATGTTTTGCTAAAGTCAGCGCTGCTAATAAAAACCAGGGATAATGTCTGCGTTTACCTGCATAAGATGACCAGTCTAAATCGACTTGAAGCGGTTTAAATTGCAGTTGATCACGGGTGGCTTGCACAAAACCCGCCAATTCTGCTACAGATTCTTCCTTTACGCGCAGCAGCATTAAAAAAGCGCCCACTTGTACATCCAACACTTCATTGCGCAAAATCATAGAAAAAGCTTGATAGGCTTCTTCATAGGTCAGTGAGCGCGCGCCTGTTTTGCCTTTGCCAATAATACGGATAAATTGTGCAAAAGGATGTTCAGCATCTTTATAAATATTTCTTTTATTGGGGTTTGTATTTGGCATAAGCGAGTTCACACGTTATCAATTTTAATTTCATTGGTGTACTAGTGTATAAACTTTGGCAATAGTTTGCAGCACCATTCACAGCTTCAGTTTATACACGCTGCCACAAGTTTCAGTGCATTTCTGAAATGACGACTAAAGTTGACTCTAAAGTAAGACACAGTGTAGAGATAACACATGACAGCCATTATAAAAATGCATAGCATGGATATTGTTGAAAACAACAATTGAAAACATAAAGGATTGGATATGCTGGCTTATGATGCTGATTTAGAATTATTTAGAGATAACTTTCGACGTTTTATGCAGGAACATATTGCACCGCATTATGCGACGTGGGAACGCGAAGGTATCATGCCGCGCAGTGTCTGGAATTTGCTCGGTGAAAATGGTTTTTTATGTATTGATGTGCCTGAAGAATATGGTGGCTATGGTGTTCCAACACATTATTCTTTAATGTTGGTCGAAGAATCGGCACGTGCAGGCTATAGTGCACTGTCTACAGGTATTTCCTGCCACTCTGAAATTGCTGCGCCGTACATTTTGCACATTGGTACAGAAGAACAAAAACAATACTGGCTGCCTAAAATGGTGTCGGGTGAAGTGGTCGGTGCAATTGGCATGACCGAGCCAGGTGCGGGTTCAGACTTGCAGGCCATGCGGACCAATGCCATTTTGCAAGAAGATCATTATGTTTTAAATGGCTCTAAAACCTTTATTTCCAATGGTCAGCATGCAGACTTGGTGGTTTTGGCAGTAAAAACTGATCCACAAGCACGTGCCAAAGGCGTATCGCTTATGTTGGTCGATACGCATTTGGACGGCTTTAAAAAAGGCACCAATTTGGAAAAAATTGGTTTGCATTCACAAGATACGTCAGAGCTATTCTTTGACAATGTCAAAGTGCCGAAAAATCAATTGTTGGGTCAGGCAGGGCAAGGTTTTGCCTATTTAATGCAGGAATTGCCCCGTGAACGTACTGCCATTGCTGCCACGGCATTAGGAGCAATTCGCGGCTCGATTGATGTGACTACGCAATATGTACAAGAGCGTCAGGCTTTTGGACAGGCGATTGGTCAGTTCCAGAATACCCGTTTTGTATTAGCACAGGCAAAAATTGATGAATTGGCAACCGCTGCTTTTTATAATCAAAACGTCGAATTGTATATGCAGGGCAAACTGGACGTAGAAACTGCAGCCGCCCTAAAAAGCTTTGCAACCGATATGCAAATGAAAATTGCCGATCAATTGCTGCAACTGTTTGGCGGTTATGGCTATATGACGGAATATCCAATTTCTCGTTTCTTTGTCGATGCGCGAATCCAACAGATTTACGGCGGAACAAATGAAATTATGAAAGAAATTGTCGCGCGTGGTTTATTGGGGCGTTAAAACAATGCTTCAAAGTCTAATTGAGTAAAGATCAACGATGATCACCAGAGTCAGCCCGTGCTGGCTCTTTTTTATGAGTTTGATCAGGCTTAAAACAATGAGCTGATTGATAATTACACTTAAAAATTACACCGCATAGAATTAGAGATGCAAAAAAGAAAAGTATAGTTGCACAGTATTAAGCGTTACGTTGTGCAAAGTTGCGGCTTCAATGTATAGATTGAGGATGCTTTGCTCAACTGTATGTTTTTACATCTGAAACACTGAAAGTTGTATTGCGCAACATTTGAAAGCTAACTATTGTTATACTATTTGCAAAATGTTTATGAAGGGCGACATAACAATGATCCAAGACGATCAGAACACAACGACTTCTCTTGATCTCGCTAAAATCCGTGAAGATATTGACTCTGTAGATCAACAGATTCAGCAGCTGATTAACCGTCGAGCACAACTTGCTGAAGCGGTGGCGAAAGCAAAATTTGCAGCAGAAGAGAGCCCGTTGTTTTACCGTCCTGAACGTGAAGCGCAAGTTTTACGTAATGTTATGGAACGCAACGAAGGTCCGTTGTCCGATGTGACCATGGCACGTTTATTTCGTGAAATTATGTCGGCATGTTTGGCACTTGAAGCGCCACAAAGTATTGCGTTTTTAGGGCCAATTGGTACTTATACGCATTCCGCAGTGCTTAAACATTTTGGTCAAGATGCGATTGTACGTCCTTTGCCTACAATTGATGAAGTATTCCGTGATGTGGAAGCTGGCAGTGCGAACTATGGTTTAGTGCCTGTCGAAAACTCATCTGAAGGTGTGGTGAACCATACTTTAGATTGTTTTAAATCATCGCCATTAAATGTGATTGGTGAAGTGGAGTTGCGTATTCATCACCAATTTCTTGTGTCTGAAAATACCCGTAAAGACAGCATTAAACAAATTTATGCGCATCAGCAAACTTTGGCACAATGCCGTAAATGGTTAGATGTGCATTATCCAGGGGTGGAGCGTGTAGCACTCAGCTCAAACGCAGAAGCAGCACGCCGTATTCGTAATGAATGGCACTCTGCTGCAATTGCCTCTGAAATAGCGGCCAATATTTACGAACTCGAAATTTTACATAGCAATATTGAAGATAACCCAGAAAACACTACACGCTTCTTGGTGATTGGTCGTGAGAAAGTCCCACCAAGTGGCAACGACAAAACTTCATTGTTGGTATCTGCACATGACCGTGCAGGGGCGTTGCTCGAAATTCTTGCACCATTTGCGAAGTATAATATTAGCTTGACCAGTATTGAAACGCGTCCTGCCTTGCCAGAAAAATGGGCCTATGTATTCTTTATTGACCTAGAAGGGCATGTCGAGCAAGACAATGTCCGTGCAGCGATTGAAGAAATCCGTCCATTAGTGAAAGAAATTCGTGTCTTGGGTTCTTATCCTGCTGCCGTGTTATAACCATATTTAATTCAGTGGTGCGCATGTTTGTCATGCGCACCACATTCACCACCTATTCAACTGGAAGTGTAAAATGTCGATTGTCCCAGCCAATGAAGGCATCTCGAAGTTAAAGCCTTATCAACCAGGTAAACCAATCAGTGAGCTTGAGCGTGAGTTGGGCATTACAGATATCGTCAAACTTGCTTCAAATGAAAACCCATTTGGCTGTTCAGACAAAGTCAAAGAAGCCGTTACAGCTGAAATTGCTGAAATTGGTCGTTATCCAGATGGTGGTGGTTTTATTCTAAAAGACCAAATTCACAAACAATTTGGCTTTGCACATGATCGTATTACTTTGGGCAATGGTTCAAACGATTTGCTAGAAATGTTTGCGCGTACATTCGTTTCAGACCAAGATTCGGTGGTGTATAGCCAGCACGCCTTTGCAGTATATGCTTTGCTAACACAAGCCATTAATGCACAAGCCATCGAAGTACCAGCCAAAGGTTTTTCACATGACTTGGATGCTATGGCGGCAGCAATTCAAAACAACACCAAGTTAATTTTTATTGCCAACCCAAATAACCCAACAGGCACTTGGTTTGAAGAGGCTGAGTTTGAAGCCTTTATGCAAAAAGTTCCTGCACGGGTGATTGTGGTATTAGATGAAGCTTATGTGGAGTATTTTCCAGAAAACTTCAACAGCCTTAAATTCCTTGAGCAATATCCAAACTTAATCGTGAGCCGTACTTTATCTAAGTGTTATGGTTTAGCGGCGCTGCGCGTTGGTTTTGCTTTGGCTTCTGCAGAAGTAACGGATTATTTAAACCGTATTCGTCAACCCTTTAACGTTAATCATTTGGCAATGGTGGCTGCGGTTGCCGCATTAAAAGACGAAGATTTTATCGAAAAATCACGTATTGCCAACAAAGTAGGTATGGCACAATTGGAAGCAGGCTTTAAAGCATTGGGTCTGAATTATGTGCCTTCACGTGCTAACTTTATTTTGGTAGATATAGAAGCCGATCCGGGTCAAACTTTTAATGCCTTATTGAAAGAAGGTGTGATTGTACGTCCTGTGGGTATTACGACCCATTTACGTGTTTCAATTGGTACAGAAGCAGAAAATGCGAAGTTCCTGCGTGCATTAGCTAAAGTATTGGGCAAGGAAGCAAAGGCATAAAACATGGCGCAACTATTGTTTGAAAAAGTTGCATTTATCGGACTCGGGCTAATTGGCTCGAGTTTGGCACGTGTAATGCTGGCAGAAAATTTAAGTCGGCATATTGTGGCATCGACCCGTTCTGAAAAAACGCTGCAGGATGCTTTGGAATTAGGATTAATTGAACAAGGCTTTAATAACCCTATTGATGCGGTACAAGGTGCAGATTTAGTCGTCTTAGCGCTACCTGTGCAAGCCACAGAAAAAGTCTTGCGATTAATTCAGCCACATTTGGCAGACAATGTAATCCTGACCGATGTAGGCAGTACCAAAGGTAGTGTCGTGGCTGCAGCCAAAGCGGTATTTGGTGAAAACTTACCTGCAGGTTTTGTACCAGGGCATCCAATTGCTGGGGCAGAACATACGGGCGTGCATGCAGGCAAGGTCGATTTATTTGCCAACCACAAAGTCATTTTGACACCATTGCCAAGCAGTGCGCCGTGGGCAGTCAATAAACTGATTCAAATGTGGGAAAGCGCCAAAGCCGAAGTAATTTGCATGGATGTGGAAAAACATGATGAGGTATTGGCATATACCAGTCATCTTCCACATTTAATGGCCTTTAATCTGGTCGAACAATTGGCAAATCGGGAAGATAATTTAGACATTTTCCGCTATGCTGCGGGGGGCTTTCGTGACTTCTCGCGTATTGCTGCAAGCGACCCACAAATGTGGCATGACATTTTCTTTGCCAATAAAACTGCATTGTTAAAAGCGGTGGATGGCTTTGAAAGTCAACTCGCGATTATTCGCCAACTGATTGAACAAGAAGACTCGCATGCTTTAATGGGCTTGCTTGGACATGCGCAAGCGGCACGACAGCATTTTAATCATATGCTCGCCAAGAAACCTTTTATGGAGAACAATTACGTGACACAAAAATTTACGATTTTGCCGGGTGCTAAGACTTTCCAAGGTAAATTTACCGTACCGGGTGACAAATCTGTGTCACATCGCTCCATTATGTTTGGTGCAATTGCCGAAGGTACTACGCATGTGACAGGTTTCCTTGAAGGTGAAGATGCATTGGCGACTTTGCAAGCATTCCGTGATATGGGGGTGAGCATTGAAGGCCCTAAAAATGGTGAGGTCACCATTCACGGCGTAGGTATGCAAGGTTTAAAAGCACCTGCAGGCGCAATTTATATGGGCAACTCAGGCACATCTATGCGTTTGTTGGCAGGCATGTTATCTGCACAGCAGTTTGATTCTGTTATGACAGGTGATGCGTCATTGACCAAGCGCCCAATGGAACGTATTGCTAAACCATTGCGTGAAATGGGTGCACAAATTCAAACGACGGGTGAACGTGGCACACCGCCAGTATCGATTACAGGTGCGCAAGCGTTAAAAGGCATTCACTATGATTTGCCAATGGCATCTGCACAAGTGAAATCGGGTATTTTATTGGCAGGACTTTGGGCAGAAGGTGAAACTTCAGTGACTGAGCCTGAACCAACGCGTGACCATACAGAACGTATGTTACGTGCATTTGGTTATGAAGTAAAAACTGAAGGTAACCGTATTTCATTGCAAGGCGGCGGTAAATTGGTGGGTACAGATATTCAAGTACCTTCTGATATTTCATCTGCGGCATTCTTCATGGTGGGTGCAGCCATTACAGAAAATTCAGATGTAACCTTAGAAGCGGTGGGCATTAACCCAACCCGTACAGGTGTGATTGAAATTCTGAAACAAATGGGTGCAGACCTGAGCGTGGAAAATGAACGTATTGCAGGCGGTGAACCAATTGCAGATATTCGTATTCGTGGTTCACGTACGTTAAAAGGGATTCATGTTCCTGAAGATCAAGTGCCATTGGCGATTGATGAATTTCCTGCATTATTCATTGCCGCAGCATGTGCCGAAGGTCAAACTGTACTGACAGGTGCTGCAGAATTGCGAGTGAAAGAATCAGACCGTATTCAAGTGATGGCAGATGGTTTAAAAACCATGGGCATTGACTGCACACCTACTGACGATGGCATCATCATTCAGGGTAAAGGCAAAGCGGGCGACTGGTCAGCGGTATTCACAGGCGGTGAGATTGAATCACATCACGACCACCGTATTGCTATGAGTTTCTCTATCGCAGGTTTGCGTACTTCTGGAGAAATTAAAATTGTCGGTACAGAAACAGTAGCGACAAGTTTCCCAACCTTTACTGAGCTTGCAGGTGTGGCAGGTCTGAATATTCAAGTGACAGAATAAGCCAAAACGATAGGGGGCTGCGATCAGGAATCCCAACACCTAGACTTTATACTTAAACAGTCAAGCTTTTGCTTGGCTGTTTGCGTTTTATTGCTTATGCTAAACCCATACAAGAAAAAAGCCTTTGGATTCGAGCATGCGCAAATTAAAATTTATGGCGAATTGTGAAAATAAACAAGAGTTACAAGATTGCACCTTGGCACAGAATTATGTGGCGAATTTACTTTCACAAAACTTATCTCACTATGGCTTTCAAACCGTAGCACTGAGTGGTGCACAAGTCGCTGTAAGCGTAGATCAACATGCGCTGCCTTTGGCGGTAAACTGTCAAAGCCGTGGTCAAGATGGACATCTTGTATGTGAAATTACTTCATACCCCAATGAGGAACAAGACTGGTTAGAACGGATTACCGAGCAAAGTTTATTAAATCAATTGGCGCAAGCCGTAGAAAATACCTTGAAAGAAGATCAATCTTTTAGTGAATTTGAGTGGAAAGCTTAAACAAAGCTGGAAAGACATTAGATGTTTAAAATTTATACCTGATTTTTAAATGAAATGTCATCTAACTGCCACATAGTGACAGTAAATTGTGCAGCAAGAAAAATACAACATAACGACCTGATTTTAACCCGCTTAATTTGGGAGAGTTAAGTGGGTTTTTATTGCCTAGAGAAAAGTTGCAAGTACAATAAAAATACGTTTGACTAATCAGAACCATTCAATGTTTTTTAAGCATGTGCTGAAATAAAAGCACCTCAGCATCCATGTTGGATTGATTTAAGAGATCATCGGCAGGAAACACAACGCAACGTGTTTTTCCGATAGGGTGAAACAAAAACATGCATTGGAGTTTGTTGAAAGCTGCTGCTATAGTGAGCGCAGTATTTTTTATTTAGGTGGTTTATGCTCGCTTTAATTTCTCCAGCCAAGACTTTAGATTACGAAACTGCATTACCAAGCGATGAATATACTCAACCTAGATTACTAGAACATTCACAAGAGTTAATTGATGTGGCGCGTAAACTTTCTGCCACTGAAATTGCCAACTTAATGAGCGTGAGTGAAAAAATAGCCAATTTAAATGTCGAGCGTTTTCGTGACTGGCAAGTAGAATTTGATCTTGCTAATGCACGTCAGGCCATGTTTGCCTTTAAAGGTGATGTGTATACAGGCTTAGATGCTTATAGTTTGTCTGCTGCAGATATTGAATTTGCTCAACAACATTTGCGTATGCTTTCTGGTTTATATGGCTTATTGCGTCCTTTAGATTTAATGATGCCGTATCGTTTGGAAATGGGCACTAAGTTGCATAATGCGCGCGGTGAAAATTTGTATCGTTTTTGGGGCGATATCATCACCAATTTAATTAACCAAGATTTAAAACACAACCAGTCGGCATTATTGGTCAATCTGGCTTCCGATGAATATTATAAGTCGGTGCAGGAAGCAAAAATTCAGGCTGAAATTATTAAACCTGTGTTTTTAGATCAGAAAAATGGCAAGTATAAAGTCATCAGTTTTTATGCTAAAAAAGCCCGTGGTTTGATGGCGCGTTTCATCATCGAAAATAAATTGGAACGTGCAGAAGACTTAAAAGCCTTCAATAGTGAGGGTTATTATTTCGATGCAGATAGTTCTTTACAAGGCGAATTGGTCTTTAAACGTGACGAGCAAGTCGCCTAAAGTTGCTTTAATCGTGTAATCTCCCATCATGCTAACGAATGGCAGGTGGGAGAGACTGACCAATTTCCTGTTTGTATTCTTAAAGCTGTTTAAAGGCTTCAATGGCACGTAAACGACTGAGTTTTAAATCCACAATTGGGTGGGGATAATCCAGTTTTAGATGTGGATGTTTCGCATACGGTTCATGAATGTTTTTGGCATCTAAATGTGCCAGTTCAGGTAGCCAACTGCGAATATAATCCCCATTGGGATCAAACTTTTGCGATTGGCTCACGGGGTTGAAAATCCGAAAATAGGGCACTGCATCTGTGCCAGTCGAGGCACACCATTGCCAGCCACCGTTATTGGCAGCCAAATCACCATCAATTAAATGTTGCATAAACCACTGTTCGCCCAAGCGCCAATCAATCAACAAGTTTTTGCACAGAAACATTGCACAAATCATTCTGACCCGATTATGCATCCAGCCCGTTTGTAAGAGTTGTTGCATGCCCGCATCCACAATGGGAATGCCTGTTTTCCCGTGTTGCCATGCCGCTAAACCTGCAGGATCATTGCGCCACGCTACTTGTGCGGTCTGATCTTTAAAAGGGCTGTGCTTTGAAACTTTGGGATAGTCAAACAAAATATGTTGATAAAATTCACGCCAAAGTAATTCATCTAACCAAGTTTGTTGCCCTATGTTTACAAGATGGAAATGCCCTTGTGAATGGACAAAAACTGCTGCAAGACATTGCCGAATGGAGAGTATGCCACAGTTTAAATACGCAGATAATTGGCTAGTACCAGACAGCGCAGGAAAGTCACGCTGTTGCTGATAATCATGCATTTGCTCGCGTGTAAAATCATCCAATAATTGCTGTGCATGTTGTTCCGTGACTGCCCATAAATCTTGTTGTGTGGTTGGAAGCGGATTAAAACCTAAGTGCTTTAAGCTAGGTACTGTGGAGAGATATTGCTCGGGAAGTTGAATAGAGGTTTGTGGTTGTGGCAGAGGAAAGCAGCGCGGAATACTGATACTCAACTGTTGATAGGCATACTTTTTAAATGCGCTAAATACCTGATAAGGTTTCATACTTTGATTGCGCACCGTACCCACAGGAAAAAGCGTGCGGTCATGGTACAAAATTAAGTCCTGACCATGTTGGTTCAAGGTGTGTTGAACATCCAGATCACGTTTCAGTTCATTTACTCCCAATTCAATATTGGCATAAATATTTTGAATTGGATGCGTGTCCTTTAATGTTTGACACAGTAGGAGCAACTTTTGTGCAATGTCAGCCCAAGATGGTGTAATTTGAATAATCAGTGGGATATTGAGTTCTGCAAGTTCTTCTTTTAGCGCATTTAATTGACGCAAGTAAAAGTCAATTTTAATGGGTGCATCTTGATGCATACGATATTGCTGAGGCGAAAGAATCACCACGCCAATACAAGGTCCTGCTTGGCTGGCATGCCAAAGCGCGGTGTGATCTGAAATTCTTAAATCTTGTCGGAACCAAACTAAATTATAGCTTTGCATGGGAAGAATGCTTGCGTTGATCGCTGGAAAAGTGACTTCATTATAAGCATGGCTGAGTAGCTTGTCTTAAATGTGAGGGGGTTATTTGATCAAGAAAACGACAATGCACTGCGTTGATTCTTCCTGTAAGGATCTTTCCGCAATAGCCTGCCTGTAAAGATATTTCAATAATGTGCTTATCCTGGATTTTAGAATGGCAAACAAAAAAAGGCAAAGTAAAAATACTTTGCCTTTTGCTTCGATCAATACTGATCTTAGTGGTGATGACCACCCGCACCGTGTACGTGACCGTGATCTAATTCTTCTTGAGAAGCTTCACGGATTTCAACGATTTCAACTTCAAACGTTAAATCTTGACCAGCAAGTGGGAAGTTTGCATCAACAATTACGTTGTCGCCTTCAACTGCTTTTACAGTTACGATTTGAACGCCATCATCAGTTTGCGCTTGGAACTGCATACCCGCTTGGATGTTGTCTACACCTTGAAACATTTGTGTAGGAACCTCTTGTACTAAGTCAGGGTTATATTCGCCATAACCTTCAGCTGCAGGTACGTTTACAGTAAATTTTTCGCCTACTGTTTTACCTTCTAACGCTTTTTCTAAACCAGGGATGATGTTACCTGCACCATGCAAATAGGCAAGTGGTTCACCTTGAGATTTGTCGAGAGTTTCACCCTCTGCGTTAGTCAATGTGTAGTGGAAAGAAACCACGAGGTCATTTGCAATAGCAGTCATGTTATTGATCCATTCAATTTTTAAGGGTACATCATAAAGTGAAACGTGGAATTTGTTATAGACATTTCTGCAAATTCTTCACTTTTCCGAGTTTTTTATGACATTTTTTAGTTAATCGGGGCAATTTTTATAATTTCAATGCAAATTTATGCGTCATACCTATAAATTTGCGGATTTTATTGCAGACTCATTTTAAGCCCTTTGTATGATGTGCATATGACAATAAAAAAGATGGGACATTGCCCATCTTGGTGATATTTAAATCTTGAGGATTCTCGGCTTCTAACCGAGTGACGCTTGCTCATCTTCTAGGGGGTGATAGCTAAAAAAATTAAACAAACTGCCAAACCACATCATGATTCTTTCAAAAATATTGGCTTCAACAATATTGACATGTTCTTCAATCGCAAAGCTATTAATCAATTGATTATTTTGATAAACGTGTACGGTTGCCAGTTTCATGACTTGTGCCAATGGTGCGGTCAGTAACTTTTCAGACAACTCAACATTGACATGCGTTTGTGTACGCTGCGCAGGTTCAAGCGTTTCTAATCTACCTTGTGCATTTGCAAGTTGTAAACGTTGGGTGTTTTGATCAAACTGTGACAAGTTAATAGCATGTGGCTGTTCATACAGCGATGTCGTTACAAACTTTGGCTGGCTGCTTTCAATCTTAAACATACGTAAGGTTGATTTCACCACAGGTAATTCTGCAATCATTTGTTTGGGTTTAATCGCGACTTCATTACGAGTATAGCTATAGGCTAAATTTAATAATTTATGTGCCACTTCAGCGCGTTTTTGCGCACTCTTGGTTCCCATCACCACTACCACCAAACGACGTTCAGGTGAATCACTGTCCAATGCTGGGCGGTTTGCGGTTAAAGCAAGGTTATATCCCGCTGCTTTGGTGTAGCCTGTTTTTAATCCATCTACACTTGGGTCTTGTTTTAATAAAATATTGGTCGCACGGTGAAAGTGCTGATTGTAGGTAAAACTGGTCTGTTTTGAATAAGCCAAATAATCGGGTGTTTCAGTCACTATCGCTTGTGCCAAACGTGCCATATCTGCCGCAGAAGAATAATGATTTGGCATGGTCACGCCAGATGGATTCTGAAAATGTGTATCTTGCATGCCCAAAGCTTGTGCTTCTTGATTCATTCGGGCAATAAATTGCGGTACACCACCTGCAACACGTTCACCTAAAGTGAGTGCAGCATCGTTAGCAGACATAATAATTAAGCCTGCCAATAATTGATCTACCGAAATCTGCTCACCTGCTTTTAGATACATTTGTGATTCATCCCACATCACTTGCTGCACCACAGGTGTTGCGGTCAAAATTTCATGTCGGTCTAATTTACCTGCCTGAATATCTTTCAGCACAATATAAGCCACCATCATTTTAGTGAGTGAAGCAGGTGCACGTTGTACGTGACTATTGTGCTCTGCAATCACTTGCCCAGATTGTGGGTCTAAAATTGCCCATGCTTCGGCTTCGACACTTTCAGCTTGAATATTCAATAATGCGGCATGCGTGATTGCGCTGCATAGCCAGCAGAGTGCCGCAATCAGATAGATAACACGTTTCAAAGAAGTTCCTTATTTACACCAATCCATTGGTGTCACAATGGTTTTAAGCAGCAAAAACAATGTCAATTGACTAGGGAATGCTATGCCTTTTTTGTTCAGATGGCTAGCCATAAATGCAGACAAATCTCGTCTTGACGCATCAATTGCTAAAAAAATGTTAAGCTTGTTGCCAAGTTCTTATTTATACATTTTGTATTGCCCATTATGTTGCATTATCAAATCGAATTTGACGATTATCGTCAGCATCTTATTCATGTCACCGTGCGTTTTTTGGCTAATCCTAATCAGGTTTTATCGCTACCCACTTGGATTCCAGGCAGCTATTTGATTCGTGAATTTTCCAAACATCTTGAGTCTGTATGTGCTTACGATGAAGCGGGGCGTATTCTCAAAATTCAGAAATTTGCAAAGAATAAATGGCGCTTATTTAATACCGATCATGAATTGATTACGGTGGAATATGATGTCTATGCTTATGATTTGTCGGTGCGTGGCGCTTATGTCGATCAAACGCGTTTATATGTCAATCCAGCTTGTGCCTGCTTGGGCTTAGATGGTCAAGAAGATAAAGCCATCGAAGTTGAATTATTTTTACCAGATGAGCTGAAGCATTTTCAGCTTGCGACAGGTTTGGCTGCAAAAAGTTTGGTAAAAGGGCGTTATACCTTAAAAGCTAAAAACTATGCAGAATTGATTGATGCACCGTTTGAATTGGCAGAACAAACCCGTTTTAGTTTTACCGTGGCTGATATTCCACATGAATTTGTGGTTTCGGGTAAACATGCAATGAATGCTGCACGTATGCAGCAAGATATTGAAAAAATTTGTGCCACACAAATTGCCATGTTTGGTTCTGCGCCATTTGCAAACTATACCTTTATGACCATGGCAACAGGCAATAGTTATGGCGGTTTAGAGCATCCAAACAGTACTAGTTTAATTACACCGCGTGATGATTTGCCGAAAGCCAACGAGCCTGAACAACCCTCTAAAGATTATCAGCGTTTTTTAGGTCTGTGTAGCCATGAGTATTTTCATAGTTGGTTGGTGAAATTCATTCGTCCTGAAAGCTTTGTCAATTATGACCTGAATCAGGAAGGTTATACATCACTGTTGTGGATTTTTGAAGGCTTTACTTCTTATTACGATGATCTGTTATTGCTGCGCAGCGGTGTGATTGATCAGGCGGCTTATTTGGAGCTGCTTAAAGCACAAATTGATCGTTATTTACAAAACCCAGGGCGTGCGATTCAAACTGTGGCAGAATCAAGTTTTGATGCATGGGTGAAGTTCTATCGTCAGGATGAAAACTCGAACCATGCAGGAACCAGCTACTATAACAAAGGCTGTTTGGTTGCTTTGTGCTTAGATTTGGGCTTGCGTTTACGTGGTTCAAGTTTAGATGCCTTAATGCAAAAGCTATATGCCAATGCACAACAGGGCATTCAAGTGCATGAACGCACCATCTTTGAATTATGCAAAGAATTGACAGGAGATGATTGGTCAGAGCAAATCCACCATTTAATTAACACCACTGATGAATTACCGCTCGATCAGTTATTGCCTGAATTTGGTATTCAGTATCAGCTTAAGCAGGACAAATCTTTGCCATTTGGTCTGAAACTGACAGATAAACCTGAAGGGGTGTTGGTCCAAGCTGCGCGTCGTGAAGGTACTGCTGCAAAAGCAGGGCTTTCTGCACATGATGTGATTGTTGCGATAGATGGTTTAAAAGCTACGACAAAGTCACTTGAGCAATATGCTAAACAAGATGCAGCTTATACTGTTCATGCTTTCCGTCGTGATGAGTTGATGACTTTTGAAGTGAAAGCTGCGCAGACCGAATTACATGAAGTTGAATTAAAACTGCAAGATCAGGCGAAAGTGGAATTGTGGTTGAAAGGTTGATTTGAAGTTTATTTTAAAGTTCTGCTATAAAAAATGGATGCTTTGGCATCCATTTTTTGTGTTGAGCAATTGCGGCATTCAATCATTAACGCGCCCGACGTCCACGACTTTTGGTATTTGGGCGCGTTGTACCATTGGTCTTACGACGTGGTTTTTCACCTTCTTCCATTTGCCAAATACGTGGTGTACCAGATTTTTTCTTAGGCGTACCATCTTTATTTTTCTTCTGATGCATTGGCTTCCCGCCCTTACCACCTGGTTTTTTCACATAAGAACGCGAGCGATATGGTTCTGCTGCAGGGACATCTTTAAAGTCAGGATACAGCAACGGTTCAATTTCTTTGGTTTCGCCGGGTTGCAAGCCAAGTTGTACCAAGTCGATTGAACCAATTTTAGTACGAATCAAACGTAAGGTTGGAAAACCAACAGCAGCAGTCATGCGACGTACCTGACGGTTGCGTCCTTCGCAAATTGATATTTCAACCCAAGAGGTTGGTACAGAAGCACGGAAGCGTACAGGTGGATCACGCTCCCATAACCATTCTGGTTCATCTACTTTGTGTGCTTGTGCAGGTAAGGTCATACCATCTTTAAGCTCTACACCTTTGCGTAGTTGTACCAAGGCTTCTTCTGTGACATCACCTTCGACTTGTACCAAGTAGGTTTTGTATTTTTTATTGGCAGGGTTGGTAATAAACTGATTTAAGCCGCCATGATCGGTTAGGAATACCAAGCCTTCCGAATCCATATCTAAACGCCCAGCTAAACGTAAGTCTGGATCATCAACAAAAGCAGACATGGTAAGATGTTTTTCATCTTCACGGAATTGGGAGAGAACGTCATATGGCTTGTTCAGGATGACGATTTTCATAAGAAATGCTTCTTTAAATTCAACAAATTGGAGATAAAGTGAGTTGTATAAAATGAGGAAAATATTATTTCCAAATTAAAACTCAAATAAAGTGGGTTTGGATGTCGCTATTATGCGATAAGAACAACAGAAAGTATTGCATATTGGCAATTATTTTTAGTGTGTGCATTTAAAATTACAGAAACAGGCTAGGCATCTATATAGTGTATAAAATTAAGATAAAACTGATATGAATAAAAATTAGGATGTTATGCAACAAGGTCGTTGGTGCTTAAAACTCTCACTTATCTTCTCAATGATGGCTTTGCTCAGTGCATGTCAGCCACCTGTGTCTGGGGAATCTGCGGGAATTCAAACCCCATATTTATCCTGGAAATTGCAACAAACTGAACTGGCAGCGACTCCACTACAAATTCCCGTGAAAGGTGTAAATATAGGTCAAATACAAGATACATGGGGTGCAGCCCGCAGTGAAGGCCGTAAGCATCAGGGGACTGATATTTTTGCAGCGCGTGGTACAGACGTCATTGCTGCAACAGATGGTATTGTGCATAAAATTGGTTTAGACGGTTTGGGTGGCAAAGTCATTTGGATTACAGGGCCTGGATTAAGCCAACATTATTATGCGCACCTTGATGATTATGCCGAACACATTCAAGCGGGAGATTGGGTGCAAGCTGGTGAAGTTATTGGTTTTGTTGGCACAACAGGCAATGCCCAAAACACACCACCACATTTGCATTATGGCATTTATCTACGAGGGCAAGGGGCTTTGAATCCTTATCCATATTTACTAGCAAGTTCACGCTAATCTCAGCTCAAATATTTTAATAAATATCAAAAATTTCTAGCATTTTTGTTTTAAGCCTATTTATATTAGGTAGACGTCATTATTTTTAGGACAAACCGTTTAAGCATGAAAATCTATCAAGTCGATGCTTTTAGCCAAGAACTGTTTAAAGGCAATCCTGCCGCCGTGCTTGTTAGCAAAACATGGTTAGCTGATGATTTAATGCAAAATATCGCATTGGAAAATAATCTGTCAGAAACCGCATTTGTGAAAATGTTGGATGCTGAAAATTTTGAAATCCGCTGGTTTACGCCCACAACAGAAGTCGATTTTTGTGGACATGCGACACTTGCCAGCAGCTTTGTTTTATTTAAGGATTTTACCGAGGCAAAGACAATTCAATTTCATGTGAAAAATTTGGGGATTTTTACAGTTCAGCAACAGCAAGATGGCAAAATTTGCATGAATTTCCCGATTCGTGCTGCCCAGGAAGTTGAAGATTATCCCGATATTTTACGACAAGCTTTGACTAAACCATTTAAAAACGTCTATATCAATGCGCAAGCTTATATTGTGGAATATGAATCGGTACAAGATGTGCTGAATGAACAGCCGAATCTTGAATTATTAAAACAATTAGGACAATTGCGTACAGCTATTACAGCACAGTCGAGTGTTGATGTATCAATTACTGCCTCTGCAAATACACCGTATGACTGCGTATCGCGTTATTTCGCTCCTGCTATGGGCATTGCAGAAGATCCTGTTACAGGGTCAATTCACACTGCAATTGCACCGCTTTGGGCAGAAAAATTGCAGCAAACCGAACTTGTGGCATATCAGGCCTCAGCACGTGGTGGGGTGTTGTATTGCCGTATGCTAGACCATGAGCGCATTGAAATCTCAGGTTATGCCCAGTTATATCTACAGGGTGAAATTATGCTTTAAGTCAAATTTGGCAGTGCATTGGTTGTTTGATTTAAATCCTGAATTTTGCAAATTTTTACTGTTCAAAGAAGTACATCTTGTTAAGCTGTTTTGGCAAAAATGCGTGATGACTGTGCGCTGTAGCAGTCAAAAATAAAATGAAATTTATCGGAAAAATAATGTTGCTACGTTTGAAAACCTTAAGCTTGTCTTTATGTGTGTTGGCATTCAACGGTGTGGTTTTTGCCCAGCCTGTTTTAGTTAAATCAAAACAAGATCTACAAGAATATCAACTAGATAATGGTTTGCGTGTCATTCTTGCACCTAATCAAAAAGAAAACAAAGTCTTTATGAATATGGTGTATTTGACAGGATCACTCAATGACCCACAAGGCAAAGGTGGTTTAGCACATTTATTAGAACACTTGGCGTTTAAAGGTACAAAAAATGTGCCTGCAGAGGAATTTCAGCGCCGTCTAGATCAACACAGCTTAATGCACAATGCCAGTACGGATTATTATTCGACTAAATATACCAATATCGTTCGTCCTGAAACACGCGCAGTCAATGAAATGATTTATCTTGAAGCGGAGCGCATGGATAAATTGGTTATGCAGGAAAAATATGTGCCTGCCGAAATTGAGATTGTAAAGCGTGAACGCGAAGTGCGTATGGATCAGCCATTTTCAGTCTTATTAGATCAGGTGTGGAAAACGGCCTATGGCAATCAGTATTTTGGACGTTTACCCATTGGCGATTTAAACGAACTGCAATCCATTAAAATGCAGGAGTTAAATCAATTTTATCGGACTTGGTATGCACCGAATAATGCTATTTTGGTGATGACAGGTAAGTTTGATCAAGCCGCTGTGCTCAAGCAAATTGATCAGCATTTTAGTCCAATTACAGCACGGCAAATTCCCAAACAAGTACAAGTGCCACGATTAGACAGTAATAAAATTCAGCAACGAAATTTCGTGGTACAAAAGGGCAGTCAACTGGCCAAATTTAATCTGTATTTAAATGGTAAGGATGAAAAGATAAAAACTGCTTTGGCACTGTCACCTTATTTACATACGTTGCAACCGAGTGGGCATTTGTATCAAGCACTGGTAGAAACAGGCAAAAGTACCATGGTGCAGTCCAGCACTTGGTTAGATCAAGATTTTAATTTGGTGCTAATGGGTGCTTTGTATGCACCGAATCATGATGCTAAGCAAGTACAAGCTGGCTTGAATCAAAGTATCGAGCAGGCAAAGAACTTTAATGATGCCGAGTTACAACGTGTGAAAAACTTGATTCAAAATCAGGCAGACAGTGTGATGAATGATGCGGTGGCTTTGGGTGGTCGCTTGAGTGATTATGCAGTGGCGTACCAGGGCGACTGGACACAATACTGGCAAGATTTACAAGATATTCAACAGTTAAATGTAGATACGCTCAATCAGCGTTTAAAAAAATTTTTTACTGCAGAACATCGCATAATAGGGGATATTCGGCCTACACCTGAAGATCAGAAACAGGCAATTATAGAAAAAAATAATTCAAATACAGCAAAAACTTTAGACCAGCAAGATGTACCTGTTGCACCGTTGAAAGATGTGCAAAGTTATCAGCAAGAAGTGACAGACTATGTGCAAAAATCTAAACAAGCTTTGATTCAAAATGAAAAAAAGATTCAGCGTGGCAGCTTAAAAAATGGTGCCAAGTATGCATTATTTCCAACTGCAACGCGGGATGATAAAACTTATGCCACTATTTCAGTGAATTTTGGTACGGCACAATCATTATTTAAACAGGGTGAGATTCTGGATTTAACTGCGTATTTGTTGCTGCGTGCATCTCAAGAGCATAGCTTGCAAGACATTGCCGATCAGTCAATTGCAGCAGGTGGTTCAGCTTTTGCACAAGCCGATGCCAATACGATTCATATTCAGATTGTGGCAAAAAAAGAAAAGTTTGAGACGTTTTTTAACTTTATTTTAGATGTCATGCAAAACCCAAGCTTTGAGCAAAGTCAGTTTGATTTAATTCGTTCTCAAAGTTTATCCAGTTTAGAGCGACCTTATACCGAGCCTGAAACTGTGGCAGCTTTGACTATGGCGCGTTTAATTGAAATTTATCCGCAGGGCGATTTACGCTATCACTTTGAGCCTGAATTCGCGAAGCAACAACTGAAAGCTGCAACCCAAGCGCAGGTGCAGCAGTTATATCGTCAATTTTTTGCCATGAATCATGCACATATTGCTATTACAGGTGAATTTGATCCGAAACAAATTAAAAAAATTTTAGTTCAGCGTTTAGGGCAATCACGTAACACGGAAGCGTATCAACGCTTAGATTCAACCTATACAGCATATCCTGCAAAAAAGCTGCATGTATTGTCAGAACAGCGTGAGTTTGGCAGTTATCAAAGTTTATTGACCTTACCTTTAGGCGTGAATCATCCTGATACACCTGCCATGATGGTGCTGAGTTATATTTTGGGCGAATCGCAATTGTCTTCACGTTTGGCGCAAGAATTACGTGAAAAAAATGCATTGGTTTATGGTTTTAGTAGTGGTTTGAGTTTAAGTGAATTTGAAGAGTCGGGTGCACTCAGTATTTCTGCACAATACAGTGCAGGCAAGTCGACTCAAGTGTCACAGGCGGTGCATAAAGTGTTCCAGGATTTGCAACGTGATGGTGTCAGTTTGCAAGAAGTTGAAGCTGCAAAAGCTGATATTTTGAAAAAACGTGTGACTGCTTTGGAAGATGAACGCACTATCCACCGTATGTTGGTGCCACAATTAGAACAAGGTCGTGATTTGCGCTATCGTGAACGGCGTGATCAAGCGTTGGCAAAGCTCACTAAAGCCGATGTAGATGCTGTGATTCAGAAATATTTACGCTTAGAACATTTGCTTGAAGTCGCCGCCGATCAGTATGGACAAGCCAATCTTGAAGTGCTTCCGTTAAAGCCGTATTCTAAATAAAGATTTAATTTTCGCAGATAGAAAAATGCATCTATTTCGATGCGTTTTTTTTGTAAGTTTTCTATCCATGCTCAACTGGCTAAAGCTTTAAAAGCGATAAAACTGTTTGGCATTATGATGAAATACTTGCTGCAAAGCATTTGGATGATAAGCCGCAACAATATCACTGGTCGCATCAATTAAATTGACCAAAGAGGTATTCACCCGATCCATTGGGAAATTTGAGGCAAGCATCAACCGATATATTCCAAAGCTTTGTAAGGCATGCTGAATCAGTGGTGCAGTTAAATCTATAATTTCCTGTTTCGAGGCTTCACGTTTTTGCAGGTGAAATTGATGACCTAAAACAGGCATAAATAAGCCAGAAATTTTGCTGTAAACATTTGGGCAGTGTGCCAACTCGGCAATATCTTCTTGCCAACGAAATAGAATATTTTCTCGTGCTGTTTTGGTCACGCCTGTATGTGTGCCAACTTGCCCGAACAGTCCTGCGGGTGTGCCCAAATGGTCAAGCACAATAGAAGTTTCTCGAAATTGTTTGGCCAATGCCAAGACATCACCCAATTGGGTCGAATACGTCCATGCATCAAAACTTAAATTATATTGCGCTAAAGCTTCAAAACCTTTTAGAAACTTTTTGTTCCGATATAAGTGTGGTTCGTCTGCCCAAGCAAAAATCCCGTGATCTTCATGCACGGCTGCCATTTTACGAATTCCGCGAAAATGCGGAGAAGCTTTGTGATGTCATTTGAGAATTTTCTTAAAATTAGAATCGCGCGGGTCTGCAGTGGCGACAATCGCGCCCAAAGCCAAACCATTATTTTTAAAATCCAGACTTTCTATAAATTCGGTTTCACCAACTACGCCTTTGCCTTTATGGTCGTGCCAATTGAAAAATAGCCGCAACAAAAAAGCCCCGTAGGGCTTTGTTTATATTAAAAATTAATGATCGTGTGAGTGGTCGTGATCATGTTTATGAGTATGGAATTCTTCGTTGTGGCGGAAGCGCAAATAGTTTTCAAACTGTTCACAATATTCATCATAGTTATCTTCAAGCATCATTTGAAATTGTTGCAAGATATATGACATGACTTGGTCTTTGGCATCGCGCATTTCATTGCCATCTTTAAAATTATTGGCTGCCACCCAAGTATTAAAACGCGCAGTAGCAAATAACATGGCAGCACTCACCTGACCACGAATTTCGGCAGGTTTTACTGTCGAGCCTTTTTCAAAATGACAGAAGCCATTGGCCTGTTTAATAAATTCATCGGCACGTTCAAAAAAAGCCGCATTTAATGCTTCTTCTTCGGTTACATCGGTTGCTTCAATCTTTTGAACCATGAATTTTTCCTAAGCTAAAAATCTGAGTGTTTCATTATAGGCAAAGCCTTGCAGAAACAAAACCTTTGCCTTAATCTAAAAATAGCCTAAGCAAAATTGGAGTGGTTGATGCAAGATGCAATTGCAGTACAAAGTTTAAAAAGTGACATAGCTTTATTACGTCAAAATATTTGGCCACCCGTGCAACTTGCCCATGTTGAAGGCTTGCCTATTTACTATGGTACACGGTCAGAAGTAGCAGAATATTATAAGCAATGGACAGGGCTGATTGAACGTGCGCAGGATTTATTTCAACCCTTTATGCAAGATGAAGTGATTGATGCGGTGCATTTACCCAGTCATTTGAACTTGCCCTTATTTTATTTTCATGTCGATCGGATTCGAGTGAATAAAACTCGCGCCAAAGAATCGAAAACTTTTCGGGGAATTGCTAGCCTGATCGAAAAATGCGGGCAATTTGCACCGCAGGAAATTGAGCTTATGCAACGTTGGTTAGACAGCGATGACAGTGCAGCACTGGTGGCACATCGTGAGTTTATTGATTTGCGTACTTACGTGTTTCAACATGGACAAAGTGATTACACGCGCACCCGTTTTTATGTGAATGGTATTGTGCTAAGTGTCGAATCACATTTTGAACTGGTCGATGCCCGCGATAAGCCACGTAAGCAGCGCAGTGACAGTTATCAAGATCCTTTGGCGGATAACCAAACATGGAAAGTATTTGGTAAATATCGTTAATCTTTTAGAAATTCTGGAATTTGCAGATTAAATATAAAAAATAAGCTCAACATGAAATGAATTTATGTTGAGCTTAAATGTGATCATGGATTGATGATCAAACTTCAACTAGGACCAAAAAGGCTGACTTTCAGCAAACTGCTGTAAATCCTGTTCAATCTGTATGGAAATATGATGCTCTTCAGACGCAATCCACCCCAATACAAACCATGTTTTCGGTTCCGTTTGAACATGGCTTTCATATAGACCTTGTGCCACCATCAAATCATTAAAATGTCCTAAAGTTTCCTGTAATGGTTTTAGGGTTTTTAAATATGTTTTGACATCATCTTCTGCAAATAAATTGCTCACAAATTCCACGGTATAGCGTAAGCGTTTCACACGCTTACGTGTGCGGTGTTTAGAGTCCACATCTAACGTTTGGAAATAACCTGCATCATCACAAATTTGTTGATGCATTTTCTGCAAGCGGTTACGTAATACTTTTTTCAATGGTTTTGATTCTGCATCTGCAACCGCCACAGAATGCGCAAAACTCATGAGTTGTAACAGTAATAAGGTGGTGGTTGGTGAACGGAAAATTGCATCAATCGCAATATTTTCAGATGCTGCAGGTGGTAGTTCGGTAATAGGTGAGCCTGCGTTTTCAAGTTGAGGAATCAGACTTTCACGCAAAGCATCTTGATCGCGGGTCGAACTTAACTGCTGAAAGAGGGTAGCCAATTGACTTTCCCAATTGTTATTTGCCAATGCATCATATTCAGCAAAGATTTTTAAGGCACTTCGTAAACGTCGAATTGCAACACGCGCTTGATGCACATGCCCACTAGCATAATCTTGACTGGCAATCGCAGTTGCATTTGGCAGCAAGTGTGCCAAACAATTCTGGGTAATTTGCGTCAACAACTCATGCATATTTTCGGGGTGTTGCAATGGCAAGGCACTTTGTTGTTGAACAGGAATCATGGTTTCATTGTTATACAGCATATTGCCACGCTGCGATTTACTGCGTGTGTCAAGCCATAAATGATATTTTTTAATCCACGGCTGAATATAGGCAATTAAATCTGTAATTTCACCTTGTTTCAGTTCAAACTCAACTTCGTAAATTTCAACCGAATTTTTGCCTTGTCGAATTTCACCTAAATCAAAAGCAACTTCAATTTGGCTGTTTTTATAATGTGCCAATTGGCTGTAGCGTAAAACATCAGTTTCAAACTGCAGAGTTAAGTCGACTTCTGAACCACCCAAGGCCTTTTTTAAAATCTTCCGAGCTTGTTTATGATTTTCATAACATGCCAAATCACACAATTCAGGTGCATCATGTCCTAATTCATGCTCAAGTTCAAAGCGTTCATAATGTTGTGGACTAGGTGCTTTTAATGTTTGTCGCCAAATATCGCCCTCTAAACGCTGACGCAGTGCAATGCGTTGCCTGGCTAAGTGCTGGTCAGGACTATCATAATATTTAGCCCATAACCGTTGTTGTTGAACCAGTTTGTTCTTTTTAAATGCTTTTTCGAATGCCGCACGATAGTTGTGTGGAATTTGAAATTTTAACTCTATTTCAGACATCGGGAATTCCCTCGATGAAACAAGACAAGTTCTCTTTACTATAGTGTAAATCTATAAATGAACAAGAGGGGAAACTGTGAACAAAAGCTTGAAAAAGAAAATAATTTGTATTTAGTTTTTAAGATAAAGCAGCCGAATGAATATTCACAAGGCTGCCGTTGTATTGCAGTATTTTTAGCGGTTGTTGTGAGGATATTAAGGGAGCTTATTTTAAGAATTTACGGCTCACCATAAATTGTTCAGTCGCTTCTAATAAACGTTGTGCATACACTTCCTGTTTTGCGGTTAGCCAGCCCAAAACAAACCAGTCGCTCGTTTCCAATTCAGTTTGTTGAATATATGCTGCAGAAGATGCCAATATTTGATATTCCTGAGCTGCAAGCTGGGCATCATTCAAAGCTTTACTATATTTCTGCAAATTTTTTACATCATAAATATGCGTCAAAATGGGGAAGCTGAACTTAAGCTCCTGAATACGCAAAGCCAGTTGATCTAAGCTTTCAAAATCGTGAATATCACTGTGCTGTAATTGTTCATGCAACTGCTTATATTGCTGTTGCAACGTGTTTTGTGCAGCAGTTTTTAAGTCTAAACCCGAGTGATCGCTCGCGGCTAAACTAAACATCAATAATTCTAAATAGTGATGCACATTTTGCGTGGAACGGACTAAATTGACCAATTTTTCTTGGGCGTACAAGGTATCTTTTTTTAGGTTTTCTGCAGTCGTCGGGTTCTGTAAAAACGCGCCGAGTGTGGCTTGCATGTGTTCTAAATCCTGCAAGTGATCAAAATGTTGTTTAAATGCTGCAATTTGCATTGCCCATTTATCGCCTAAATGCTTCGACCAATCTTTAAATAAGGACAATGTTAGTTGTAAATGCTGCAATGCGAGTTGCGCCTGATCAATATGACTTTGCTCGGCAACTTGAGCAGAAATTGCAGCAATATTGGGCAATAAATGCTGTAATTGTTGTGCAATTAACAGACGTAAATTTTGGTCTGCATGGTCTTTTTTACTGAATTGAAATTCTTTGCTCTGAGCCGCAGGGCTGACTTTTTGCTGCACAGAAAGCAAATGTCCAATTTCTGCTTTATTGCGTACATCTAACCATAAATGAAATTTTTTCACCCACTCAAAACTAAATGCTAGCAATTGCTGAATAGAACCTTGTTTCAGTTCAAACTCAACCTCATGTACTTCAACTTCTGCATCTGCGCTACGAATGTGACCAATATCTAAACTGATTTCAATGTCAGTATCTTCAACGGTCATTAGTCGTGAAGTACGTTGAATATCGGTTTCAAATTGTAGTTGCAACTGATCCCAATTTTGTCCCAAAGCATGATTCAGCAATTGTTGTGCTTCGGGAATGCTTTGATAAATTTGCAGATCAAGTTGTGGTGAAGTATCAGTAGTTTCAATTGCTGCAAGCGGATGATTATGTTCAAAACTATGAAAATGACTTTGACCTGCCGCTTTTAAAGTTTGTACCCATTGCTCGCCTTCTAAACGCAGTCTTAATGCCATGCCATGATGCGCCAAACTGTGCGTAGATGTATCAAAATAGCGTGCTTTTAAAGGAATTAGGGTCGATTTTTTCGGGTCTAAAGTTTTGAGTAGTGCAGTGCGACGTGCCACTGGAATTTGAAATTTTAATTCAACTTCGACCATGAAAAATATCCTGAACGTAAAGCATGTTGCGCCAAAGCAGCGGCAAACAAATTGGTATTATAAATGTGTGAAAATTGCAGAACGAAGGTTTTGCAAAAGTGCGTTTGATTGTAACCAAAATAAGCCAAGATGTAAGACTTAACCTTGGGTTTTTAATGTTTGGTTTTTAATTTTGCTTGGTTTAAAGTGTTGAGAACATCAAAAATAATTCAAATCTATAACCATCAGGAGGATGAACATGAATGCAGCATTAAACCCCGAATTTGAGCCAACCCCAGAGCGCAAGTTTGAATTGCCAATTCAGGATTATTCAACATTTTACCGTTTTTATTTAACTGAACACCGCAACATTATGAGTCGTCGTTTGCACGTTGTTGGCAGCAGTATCGGTTTATATTGTGTGAGCAAAGCCATACGCCAGAAAAAAGCCAAATATGTACTCTATGGTTTGCTAGCAGGCTATGCCTGTGCATGGGTCGGGCACTTTGTTTTTGAAAAAAATAAACCTGCCAGTTTTAAACAGCCTATATATAGTTTTATTTCAGATTGGCGGATGTTTGCCGATGTTTTACGTGGTCATTTAAGTTTGCAAGATCGCGTTAAAGATAAAATTCCAAGTTGAATTGAGTGCTTAGTTATACCGTTTAGCCAAAAACTAAACGATATGTGATTATTTTCATAAAAAATGTACAAATAAAACTAATTTTTTGTTGAAATGATAGAGTGAATATTCTAATAATGTGTCATCAAATTTATTGATAAAAGTTTGTGACTTTCCAAGCCTAGAGTGACCTTTCTCTAGGCTTTTTTTATGCGAAAAATTTATATTCAGAATCGCGCTAAATCAGAAGTCATTCATCTTTAAGCAAGGATATAGAGCAAGCAGGTTACTGATAGAGCGGCATGAAAAAATAATAGACACTTGATCATTTGTCGCACCCCCACATGCGCTCTGGCACAAATGATCATGTGTCTAAATGGGTGCCTAAATATGTCGTTATTCGCTGTAGTCACCCATATGGATTTTAAGATCCATATCTTATTGAACTGGTTACAGTTCTTGTTTTGCGCAGTTCAATTAAAGCTAAATCTAGCTTAGAACGCTATCACTAGAATTTGGTATTTTTAACTTTTTGACTTAATAAAACCCAAACAAAATAGAAGCTTATAGAGCCTATAAAAAAAACTTGCTGAGCCTGAGGTTCTGACGTATGTCGCCTGAATATGTAATAATGCAGACCTTGTATTATTTGTGGCTGAGATTATGCGCGGTTTATATCTGATTACCAATGATGATCCTATCGAACTGCTTTTGGCAAAACTAGAAGGGGCGATGGCAACTTATGAAGTCGCGGTGTTGCAATATCGTCGTAAAAATGTGCCTCAAACTCAGCAGGCATACGAAATTGAATATATGAAATCGATGTGTGATCAATACAAAGTGCCATTTGTGATTAATGATGATCTTGAAACTGCAGTGAAATATGGTGTTGGTGTACATTTGGGTCAAGAGGATGGCTCTATTGTTGAAGCGGTTGCACGCTTACCACAAGATGTATTGATTGGTCGTAGTTGCAATAACTCGATTGAATTGGCAGAACAAGCTATTGCCGATGGCGCAAACTACGTGGCTTTTGGTGCAGTCTATGCAACTGAGACTAAACCTGAGGCAAGTAGACTCACATTAGACACGCTCACACAAGCGAAGCAACAACTCAATGTCCCAATTTGTGCAATTGGTGGTTTAACTGTTGAAAACAGTCAGCCCGTCATTGATGCAGGTGCAGATTTATGTGCAGTGATTAGTGATATATTAGGACGTCCGATGCATACTGTTGCACAGCGTGTTTATGATTGGTCTGTACTTTTCCAAGCAGAAGCTTAAAGCAGACAGCTAATTTTATTTTATTTTTTGAGTTGAGTGCCTTCATGAGCTTATCTCCAAAGCAAGAACAATTGTTTAAACAAGCCAATAAGCATATTCCAGGTGGGGTTAATTCACCTGTACGCGCATTTAACGGGGTAGGCGGTACCCCTGTATTTATAGAAAAAGCCAAAGGTGCTTATTTGTACGATGTCGATGGCAAACGCTATGTCGACTATGTAGGTTCTTGGGGACCAATGATTTTAGGTCATGCCCATCCTGCTATCATTCAGGCGGTGCAGGCTGCTGCTGAAGATGGTTTGAGTTTTGGTGCGCCAACTGTGCATGAAACGACGTTGGCCGATATTATTTGCGAAATTATGCCTTCAATTGAATTGGTTCGTATGACTAACTCAGGTACAGAAGCCACCATGACTGCAATTCGTTTGGCGCGTGGTTATACAGGTCGTGACAAAATCGTCAAATTTGAAGGCTGCTATCATGGACACTCAGATTCGCTGTTGGTGAAAGCAGGCTCAGGACTTTTAACCAGTGGCGAAGGTGAAGCAACTTCTGCGGGTGTTCCTGCCGATTTTGCTAAACATACATTGACTTTACCGTATAACGATATCGCCACCTTAAAAGAATGTTTTGCAAAGTTTGGTGCTGAAATTGCAGGTGTGATTGTTGAACCTGTTGCGGGCAACATGAACTTGGTTAAACCGATTGATGGTTTTCTACAAGCGATTCGTGATGTGTGTGATGAACACGGTTCAGTCTTTATTATTGATGAAGTAATGACTGGTTTCCGTGTTGGTTTGGGCGGTGCTCAGGCGCATTATAATGTTAAACCAGACTTGACCACACTTGGTAAGATTATTGGTGCAGGGCTACCAGTGGGCGCTTTCGGTGGTAAACGCGAAATCATGCAATGTATTGCGCCATTGGGTAAAGTGTATCAAGCAGGGACTTTGTCAGGTAACCCGTTAGCGATGCGTGCGGGCATTGAAATGTTTAAACATTTACGTGCTGAAGGTTTTTATGAAAACTTAACCGCACAACTGAAAAAATTGTTAACAGGTTTGCAAGTTGCAGCAGATGAAGCAGGTATTCCATTCAAGACGCAACAAGTCGGTGCGATGTTTGGTTTGTACTTTACAGACCAAGATGACATCACCAGTTTTGATTCTATGCTGAAATGCGATGTTGATGCTTTCCGTAAATTCTTCCATGGGATGTTGCAACGTGGTGTGAACTTGGCACCATCTGCTTTTGAGGCGGGCTTTATTTCATCTGCACATAGTGATGAAGATATTGCTTTCACTATTCAAGCAGCGAAAGAAACCTTTGCTGAAATGAAAGCGTAATTTGACCTCTCCTTAACACCGTCCTAAAAGGCATAGGTATCTAAACAATGCCTATGCTTTAGGTTAAATTGAAGAGCATGCTCTTCAATTTAATATCAAAGGCTTAGATAAAAATCTTGTCAAACGCTACAATTTCCACGTCAAACTAAATATGAATCCTATTACTTCATTTACGCCCGCCATCAAATATATTGCTTCAGAACGGCTTTGTTGTACAAATACCTAGCACTATGATTTGAATCTGCGTTTTATTATATTTATTTTTATCAAAATTTTAATAAACCTTTTAAAATCATTATCTTGAAAAATATTTGTGTAACAAAGCCCCACGCTGTAAAAACACATTTCTAAAAATTCTCTGATTTAAAATTCAGCAGATTAGTTGTTTCAGCAAAGCAAATTGGAAAATTCATCTGGAATTCGCAAATTTTGCATTGTAATTCTGTGTCAGGCTTTTTATTATTGCCGCCTTATTTTCACGATCAAGCCTGGAATTGAAATTGAGTAATTTTCTAAGCGAACACCTGATTCATCGTGACGATGAGTTTATGGTAATCCATAAACCCGCTGGCATACTCACCGTTCCAGGTAAAACAGCAGATTTGCAAGATTGTGTGATCAGTCGTTTGGTTGAAATTGAACCGCGCACTTTGCTGATTCATCGTTTAGATCGTGACACTTCGGGTATTTTGGTATTTGCACTCACGAAATGGGCGCAAAAACAAATTTCGCGTCAGTTTCAAGAACGCCAAACCGACAAAACCTATCAGGCATTGGTGGCAGGGCAACTGCAAGGTGAAGGCACTGTAGATGTGCCTGTGGTCTATGATCCTGCACATCCTCCATTACACATTGCCGATGCAACCCATAACAAACCTGCATTAACGCATTGGCGCGCATTGGAACAGTTTGAATTGCAGGGGCAAATCGTGACTCGTGTGCAACTGAACCCGATTACAGGTCGTTCGCATCAACTGCGAGTGCACATGCAATATTTAGGTCATCCGATTATTGGCGATACCTTATATGCTACGCCAGAACAGCAACAGCTGATGCCACGTTTGTGTTTACATGCTGCCGAATTGAGTTTTCTACATCCACAAACTGAGCAACGTGTGCAGTTTGTTTGCCCAGTCCCATTTTAAGCTAAAAAGATTATGTAAAGCCTGTGCTTTAGGCTCTCTTTTTAGTGCGCTTTATGTCAAAATATATTGCTATACACCCTGAATTTTTGCTCAAATACTCATCAAGTTTTGCGCAAAAATTTATACGTCCTAACTTCTAAATAAAGGTGGAAAAATTGCAGCAGTTTGCTATTGGTCAACGTTGGTTATCAGACACAGAAACAGAATTAGGACTAGGTGTTCTGATTGATGTAGATGAGCGATCGGTCAGCATTTTATTCCCTAAAAGTGATGAAACCCGTGTCTATGCACGCAATAACGCACCTTTATCGCGCATCATTTTTAATGTAAATGATGAAGTTCAAGACCAAGAAGGCAATGTGTGGACGGTTGAGTCGGTTGAAGACCGTCATGGTGTATTACGTTATAACGTGGTGCGTCGTTTGCAAGACGGCAGTGAAGAAAAGAAATCGCTGAACGAAACCCGTATTGGCGCCAGTATCCAACTTTCAAAACCCTTAGACCGCTTGCTTGCTAGTCAAATTGACTATAAAGAATGGTACGACCTGCGTATTGAAGCCTTGTTGATGCAAGCCAATATGCAAAGCAGTCCGCTGCGTGGCTTGGTCGGTTCGCGCGTAGGTTTGATTCCACATCAACTTTATATTGCACATGAAGTCGGAAAGCGTTTTGCGCCACGTGTCTTGTTGGCAGATGAAGTTGGTTTGGGTAAAACCATCGAAGCAGGTTTAATCATCCATCAGCAACTCAAAACAGGACGTGCGGAAAGAATTCTGATTTTGGTACCTGATTCGCTGCAATATCAATGGATGATTGAAATGCGTCGCCGTTTCAATCTGCAATTCTCTTTGTTCGATTTAACTCGCACGGCATCCATTAAAGAACACGATCCAGAATTAAATCCATTCCTGACTGAACAATGCATTATTGCTTCAGTAGATTTAATGATTGACCACGATGACTTACGTGAACAAGCTTTAGAAGCAGGGTTTGATTTGCTGGTGGTCGATGAAGCGCATCACTTAATGTGGAGCGAAGAAGAAGGTGGTAATGATCGTTATGATTTGGTCGAAGAATTAGCCGAACAAACTGCAGGAGTGTTATTGCTCACAGCAACGCCTGAGCAATTGGGTGTAGAAAGCCATTTCGCACGTTTACGTTTACTTGACCCGCAGCGTTTTAGTTCGCTAGACCGTTTCTTGGATGAAGAAGCGCAATATCAGCATACGGCAAAAATTGCTGAAGTCTTAATGTCAGATGCCGCATTGGAAGAAAGCCATTTGGCTGCACTAGAAGGCTTATTGGGACATCGCATTGAAGATAACCCAGAGCAGCGTTTCCGTGCCATCCACGAATTATTAGACCGTCATGGTACAGGACGTATTTTGTTCCGTAATACCCGTGAAGCAATTCAAGGTTTCCCAGGTCGTGATTGTCAGCCTGCGCCATTACCTGCACCAGAAAATTGGTCTAAAGATGGTAAGCTGCGTGAACAAATGTGGCCAGAAGAAGCACAGCTCGATGGCAGTTGGATGGAAACTGACCCGCGTGTAATGTGGTTAATGGAGCGTTTACGTAGCGATTTAAAACATAAAAAAGTGCTTTTAATTGCGCGTAGTGGTCCTGTGGTAGAAGCCCTTGAAAATGCGCTCCGCCTACATGCAGGTATTCGTACTGCAATGTTCCATGAAGGCATGAGCTTGTTGGAGCGTGACCAAGCGGCAGCATATTTCGCAGAAGATTCGTATGGTGCGCAAATTTTATTGTGTTCAGAAATTGGTTCAGAAGGACGTAATTTCCAGTTTGCATCAGACTTAATTTTGTTTGACTTGCCTGCTAATCCCGACGTGTTAGAACAACGTATTGGCCGTTTAGACCGTATTGGGCAGGAAAACCGTATTCAAATTCATGTGCCGTATTTGGTGGGGACTGCACAAGAGCGTATGTTCCGTTGGTATAACGAAGCACTCAATATTTTTAGCAATATTTCACCCACTGCACAAACCTTGCAAGAAAACTTTATTGTTGATTTAAAAGACTGCTTATTGGCAGATTTAGGACAAAAGTTTGAAGATTTGCTAGAAGCAGTCAGCTTACAGCGCGAAGCTTTGGAAGCCGAATTACAAGCTGGACGAGATCGTTTATTGGAATACAACTCATGTCGTCCTGTAGTGGCACAAGAAATTGTGCAGGCACTTGAAGAGTATGATGACAATACTACGTTGCCGATGTTTATGAAGCGCTTTATGGCATCGACCAATATCGACTTTGATGAGCAAAGTAACGGTACGGTGATTATTAAACCAACCGATCAGATGCAGGTTCAAGGTTTAACTTTAGATGAAGAAGGCATGACTGTGACTTTCTATCGCGATCAGGCACAAATTCGTGAAGATGCTCAGTATTTGACCTTGGAACATCCATTCACCGAAAGTGTGATGGAAATGATCAATACGCAAGGTTTTGGTAGCACCAATGTTGCAGTATTAAAATCTGCAGCTTTGCCACAAGGCTCAGTATTGTTAGAAGTCTGGTTTAAGGTAGATGTTATTGCACCTAAAGCTCTGAACTTACCGTCCAGTTTGCCGCAACAACTCATTCGTGTGTTATTGAGTGAAAAAGGTCAGGATTTATCGCAAAAAATTTCGTCTGAAGTTTTAAAACCTTATTTACATCATTTAGATGGTAACAGTTGCCGCCAAGTGGTGAAAGCACGCCGTGATCTGATTGAAGCACGTTATAAACAGGCTTTGGAATTGGCTAAAGCTGCCTTGCCTGAATTTAAACAACAAGCCAAAGACGTATATAGCAAAAAATGGCAATATGAGATCGATCGTTTAAGCTATTTGAAACAATTTAACCCAAGTATTCGTGAAGATGAAATTACACGTTTACAGAAATTGCAAAAAGAAGGTTTGGCATTATTAGATGGTTTATCGGTCACGCCTGAAGCGATTCAGGTGATGGTGGTGGTAAAGCCATAACGGATTGATTTTAAATTTGAATATGTTGTATTTATGCTAAAGCGCCTTCGGGCGCTTTTTTTTATGGCTATGTTGAATTATTTTGTCATTCGGTTATTTAGTTAGCGTTGTTAGTGCCTATCAGAAAATACGTGTTGAGCAGATATTCAACTTCTACCTCAAAATTGTCTTCGGGTTGCATCATATAAAATAAATCACTAAATAACTTAAACTGAGGATGTGTCTGTAACAACATAATTCTCACCTCATAAAAACGCTGTTTGCCGCGCTGCATATAGGCATGTTGCAGTTTTTCGAGTGAAACATTGTTTAAGGTAGGTTGTTTAAGCGCAATTCCACCGCAGTGAGGCAGAATTTCAGTTAAGCTTCCTAAAATAAAATCTGCCTCAAGACCTTCGGCAACAATTACTTCGGGTTGATATTTTTGACTAAGCGTGACGATCTGCTGCTGAATAGTGGCGGCATCTTGTGATAAATCGAGTGTAATCTTGCGTTGTGGTTCAGTCTGAGCCATATCATCAAGAAATAGCATATTATTTTGCCTTCGTATTTGTTGTTATTGCTATAGCATCGTAAAAAATTCAGCATGACTTGTCGAATTTCAGCGTCATAAAGTGACGTGTAATTTTTCGTTGAAAAAAATATGCGGCAGATGAAAATAGATTCGTCCAAAATAAAAAAAGCAGCTTTAAATGGACAAAGTAGCTTGGATAGGAAGGGATAAACTAGAATTTATCAGATTTTCGCTTCATCTAAATGACGTGCACCTTCTAAAATCATACGAATCATAATCATGGTTTGTTCGGCAGTTTCTTTACGTGCTGCAGTCGGCATATCTATGACTTTAGCGCCCATATTAAATACTAGTTGTGTAATGGCTTTAGCTGCAATGTCGGGATGTGCCAATTTACTGTTATTTAGACGCTCCAAACGAATTAAATCATCCTGCAATTCTTGCTGGAAATAATTCAACTGGCGCTCAACAGCAAGTTTATAAGAGGTTGAACCCGTATAACCTTCACGTAATAGCAGACTTAAATTGCCTTCATCGGTATCTAGTTGTTCAATAAATACCTCAACCGAACTGCGAATAATGCTGTTTTGTTTTGATGCTTTTAAACGTGCTTCGTGCAGAATTTGACGCAACACCACACCTGCACGATCAATCAGTTCAATCGCAAGTTCATCTATATCTTTAAAATGACGATAAAAACTGTTTGGTGCGATGCCTGCTTCACGTGCAACTTCACGCAAACTTAAAGATGCGATACTTTTTTGTGGGCCAATTAAATTTAATGCTGCCTGAAATAACTCTTGTTTGGTAATGGTGGCTTTACGCCCAACCGTACGCACGACAAGAGGCTCACGAACCGTTTCAGATTCTGGGAAAGTCACATCATGGTTTGTTTTCATGGCAGGTTGAGTCATATTTTCAATAATTTATAAGCTTAGAGGCATTATAGCGGCTGCGCTAGTACTTGTGAAATGATTAGAAACAATACAAGTGTATATACAAATATATATACATGTGTATAATAATTAAAATTTCATCGGGTGGTGCTGAATCATGCAGCTAACTGAAAAAAGAAAATCTCCCTTAACCAGTATTGCAACTGCAGTACTAGATCCTTATGCAGCAAACTTCTGGTTGCAAAAAATTAATCCATTATGGTCGGTGAATCAGTCACTCGGCAAAATTGTAAAAAAAGAGCAAACCGCAAAAGATGTGGTGAGTCTCACACTACAAGTCAATAAAAAGTTTCAAATGGGTGCAGCAGGTCAGCATCATCCAGTTTATGTAAACATTCAAGGTGTACGCTATGAGCGAACTTATAGTTTGACTCAGTTAGATGCACAACATGTTTTATTGACCGTGAAAAAGGTCGATCAGGGTAAAGTCAGTACATGGCTGGTTGAGCAGGCTAAGTTGGGCGACACATTAGAATTTGGTGTACCTTATGGCGACATGCAATTGCCTGCTCAAACGCAGCCTTTAATTTTATTGGCAGCGGGCAGTGGTATTACGCCAATGTACAGCTTCATTCAGAATTTGGCGCAGTCAGGCCGTTTGGATAGTACTTCAATTCATTTGCTATATTGGGTTAAAACCTTTGCAGATGCAGCATTTAAAGCACAATTCGAAGCTTGGGCAGAGCAATTTCCTAACTTTACATTTCAAGTATTTTATACCCAAGAGCCGAGTTTGAAACACAGTCGTTTAAATGCGGAACATCTACAAGACTTGGCAAATATGGATCAGAGCACCGTATTTGCATGTGGTCCATCTGGATTTACCACTCAGGTAGAGCAACTGTTTACTCAAGCTGCCGTGGTGAAAACTGAAGCTTTTAGCATGAGTCCTGTTTTAGGGGATGATGTGGGCTTGGTACAAGTAACCTTAACCAAATCTAAAAAGATTGTGACCATTTCAAAAGGAAAATCAATTTTAGAAAGCCTAGAGCAGCAAAATATCAAACCGAAATATGGGTGCCGCATGGGTATTTGCCATAAATGCGTATGTAACAAAGCTGAAGGCTCAACAAAAAACTTGGTGGATAGCGTTCAAAATAGTGAACCAAATAACCAGTTAAAAATATGTGTTAACTCAGCACAAACAGATTTAATTATTGATTTATAAGCGAGTTCCGATTATGAATATGCCAGTGAAAATAGAATACTTTCGCAATCCTAAAAACCGTGAACTCACTCAATTTGAATTAGATGAGCTTGCACGTGAATTAGACGCTATTAAACAAGAAGTTTTGGATGATATTGGCGAGAAAGATGCCAAATACATCCGCCGTGTTTATTCAACTATTCGTTATAGCTCAATCGCGGGTCGTGCATTATTGTTCGCAGGTTGGTTCCCGCCAGCATGGGTTTTGGGTACAGGCTTATTGGGCTTTGCCAAAATTATGGAAAACATGGAATTAGGACATAACGTCATGCATGGTCAGTATGACTGGATGAATGATCCTAAATTCAATGGCGCAAGTTATGAATGGGATACAGTAGGTACTTCAGATAACTGGCGTCAAACCCATAACTTTAAACACCATACTTATACCAATATTAAAGGTATGGATGATGATATTGGTTATGGTTTGGTGCGTTTGTTTCCAGAACAGCGTTGGAGATCGGGCTATTTATTGCAACCTTTATACAGTATTCCGTTCTGCTTATTGTTCCAATGGGGTGTCGCAATTCAGAATTTAGAAATTGGTAAAATTTTGAATGGTCGTAAAAGCAAAGCCCAAGCTAAAAAAGAATGGCAGCCAATGCAGAAGAAAATTGGCAAACAATTGTTCAAAGACTATGTGTTTTTCCCACTAATTGCTGGCCCATCAGCTCTGCCAGTATTTACAGGTAATTTGGTTGCGAATGGGATTCGTAATATTTGGACATTCAGTATTATTTTCTGCGGTCACTTTACAAAGGATGTAGAAGTATTTCCAAAGTCTGTGATGCAAAACGAAAGTCGTGGTCACTGGTATATGCGTCAAATTCGTGGTTCATCGAATCTTACAGGTTCTGAAGCATTTCACATTTTGACAGGGCATTTGAGCCACCAAATTGAACACCATTTATACCCAGATATTCCTGCACGTCGCTATCGTAAAATGGCACCAAAAGTACAAGCGGTGTGTGAAAAATATGGCTTGAACTACAACAATGCGAGCTTAGTTAAACAGTACGGTAGTGTGCTTAAACGTATTGTGAAATATGCTTTTCCGTTTAAGAAGTAAACAGTGTTATTCTTTTGAGGTCGTTATTGTAGTGAATTAATCAAATCGCAACAAACGCATTTAGATAAATCCATGAAAAGCAACTCTAACAGGAGCTGCTTTTTTTATGCATGATTGCAATTTGATAAGAGAGATAAGACCGCTTTGGTACATGATATACCCATAACTAATGGTAGGGAAAATTGTGTAATTTTTTGTAGGATTTTATTTAAAAATAACAATGTGAAAAGCGCTGTTTTGGTATTTTTTGCAATTGTGAATTTAAATAACTTTAAAAATAAAAACCTATACTCTGTATAGGTATGGCAAGCAAAATATCACTCCATATCAAAAAAAGTGTGATATATATCACATCATAATTTTTTAATATTTTAAAACATTGAATTATATAGTTTATATTTTGATATATTATAACGTAATATTTTTCGATTTTGGCTAATTATTTTAGATTTGTAGTGATACTTAAAAATGCACTAGAATTTTAGTTGTAGTGAATGGTTCTATGATTATGCAAGTGAAATGAGCATTTAGACAAATTATATATACGCTTATTTGTGTTACTTTATTATATATATACGTACCGATTGTGAAGAGAGTAATATAATGTCTAAAAAAAGTGTCTCAGGTTGCCAGCCTAAACAATCAGGTTTTACGCTTATCGAACTCATGATTGTTGTGGTAGTTCTTGCCATTCTTGCTGCAATCGCAATGCCAATGTATTCAAATTATATTACTAAAGCCAAGGCCCGTAATGCGGGGGCGGATTTAGTCGCATTAGGCTTGGTGCTCGAAAGTCTATATCAGCGTAACTTAACTTATACAGCTCCTACACCCAACCCAACGACAACTACTGCGCAAACTGTAGCGCATGCAACTGCATGGCAACCTGCTGAGTCCGATACTTTTGTATATACGATGGAAATTAAAAAGTTGGATCCCGCAGATACTCGAGATGGTTATGTATTAACGGCTACAGGCAATGGTCGTAATGCAGGTTGTAATTTAACACTGAATAATAAAAATGCGCGAACGATTACAACATCATCTGGTTGTGGTGGGTTAACGTCATGGTAAAGCAACGTGGTGTGACGCTCATTGAGTTGATGATTGCTATCGCCTTGTTGGCAATTTTAGCTTTAGCAATTTTCCCTTTAGGGCGTGCTTGGGTTGCCAATGCACAAATTACCAAAACAGAGAAATTGTTTTTAGAGGCCTATGCACGCGCAAAAAATGAAGCATTAAGGAATCCTAATGCTGTCAAAGGTAATACTAAAGCAGCTAGTTTAGAAGTAACTTCCAATAATGTACTTGTAAAAGACAGTAACGATGTCAGTATTTGGAGTGTTGATATTGCACCAACTGTGACAGTGACTTTATCAACACCATGTTCGCAAAAGGTGATTTTTAATAATAATGCCCACAACATTACGACAGGGTGTGGACTATATACCATCACAGCAAGTGGAGGTAGCAATGCAACAGGTAATCTATAAAAGTATGATGATGCATAGACACCAACAAGGTGCGACCTTAATTGAAGTATTGGTTTCAATGGTGCTTATGGCAATTATTGGTTTAGGCGCTGCTTATATTTCTGGTCGAACAGCAGTTGTTCATCGTGACCAAAATATTCATTTACATACAGTCAATCAAATGCGCCAGCAATTAGAGGACTCCGCTGAGTGTGGTGGTAAAGCAGTTGGATCACATGAAGTGCAAATACAGGTTGCAGGAACGACTGTAAATTTAAACTGTGTGGTAAGTAAGGGGTCTTATACAGTTGCTGCAAAGGACTCAACAGGTGGAGGAGTGGCTTCATCAACTGTGGGAGGTATTAAGGTTGATGCAGCAACACTCGCTGTTAAAGAAACAGATACTTTCGTTCCTGTTAAGGTTGTAATATCACCGTGAAGAGGAGAGGGAAAATGTATCACCTAAAGTTTTCACAGCGTGGTATTTCTTTGATTGAAATTCTAATCGCGCTTGCGCTTTCTATTATTATTATTTTAGCAATGCTACGTGCATTTGTGACAACAGGTAAGGTTACGGCTGAAGCTTCGCTTGGTGCTAAAGTTGACAGTCATATTATGTTGGGTTTGATTGCAACAGACCGTATTTTGCAAGGTATCGGTTATGGTTTGATTAATCCAACAAGTTCGGATTTTGCAGTATTAGATAGCAATGGTACTACCGTTTCTTTGGGTGCAGTGGGTAAATATTTAGTTTGGAAAATTTCAAATACACATTGCCAAGCTTTATATAGCCATCAAAATGGTTTGTATTTATACGGTAAAACTGATGTTGGTTATGCCTGTTCTAGCTTAGCTAAACCTGCTGATTCAACTATAAAGGAACTATTAATTCAGGTAGATCATTCTGCTTTAAATAACTCTGGTGTTGGAAATACGAACAACAAGATTGGTGAAATTGATATTAAAGTTCAATCTGTAGCGCCTGGTTGTAGCCCTTTTGGTATTAAAGGTCATTCAGGTGTCGGCTTAGGTAAGTATCAAGCAGTTTTATTGGCAAATACTTATGCAGCAAGTACAGATAGCACGCCACGTACAATTCAAAATATCACATGCCTATTTAACTTTAAATAGGGGGAGGAAAAGTCATGCAATATTCTATGCAGAAAAAAAGAAATTTGGATCAGCCCATTTCTTTTCATAAGCAGGCAGGTATTTCCTCGCTTTTATTTATTGTATTGGTGGGTTTGTCATTAACGGTACTGACTGTAGGTTATATGTCTTCTATGCGTAATCTACAGTCAAGTGCAACGACTGCACATGCGCAGACTCAGGCGCAAATGAAAGCGATGATGGGTTATCAGGCATTAGCCGACTTTTTGAAAGGTCAGTCAATTGAAAATGTTCAAAAGATTAAAGATGGCACAATTGAAGGTGGTGGGCAGATAATTCATTATGAGCGCGTGGTTTGCCCTTCTGGTAGTGCAGCGTCTCTCTATTGTTTTGATATTAAGGGAGTGAGTGGTGGTGCTAGTGCAATTATACGATCTAATTTTAATATCATTGATGAGTTAGAAACAAAGTCACAGAGTGGTTCAGTTTTTGCTGGTGGTCTGCGAGTAAATAAGTTGGAAGACTTGTCTGCGAAAGGAATTACTCTTGAAGTGGCAGGTGGAATTATCAATAAGAATAATAATCATGTCTACGGTCAGTCAGAATTGAGCACCGCAGGTATTACAGTCATACCTTATAAGCCAAAAGACTTCATTAAACCAGAAGATGCTCGTAAAGATGCAAATTATATTTTTTATTTGGAAGATAATGTTGCTAAGTGTGCAATTAATAATATTTTTGATTCAACAACAATTCCAAATAAAAGAATTGAAATAGAAACAGAGTTAGGCAATGCTGGTTCAACACCTTGTCCTAGTAGTGTGACGTACAATGGTTCTGTTTGGACGGTAGATGGTTCAAGTGGAAACTTGGCGGGCATGTTATGGTTTGAAGGTGATGTAGTTGTTAATTTATCAAAAGATATAAATTTTAAAAATACTGTAATATCTACTCAAAAGATTAAAACAGAACTACTCGATGAGAAGAAGGATTCATTATACGAAGCATTTGCTCCCCATCATTTTATTTTAACGGCTGATACAACAACTCTTAAAAATGAGCGTCTACACCAAATCTGTCCTGATAACTATCCATTACAATATTGTGAGTCAAAGGGAATTTTAAAATCAACGGCATTAATGCAACAAATGCCTGCTATAATGGCAAATATATTGTTTTTGGCACAAACTATTGAGTTAAGTGCTGGTAAGGAAAAACAACACAATATCGTTGCAAACTATTACGGAAATATTATAGCGAATGGTGCTGCTGGTGGTACAGGAAGTGCATCAGGTAAATTCACTGGAACAGGTGTTCTAAATATTCGCGGAAACCTTATGGTTGTGGGTGAAGCTGACATGACGAATATGCTTGGTGATTTTAGTATGAAGTTAAGTAATGCTGATTCTGCAGGTAACTATATTCCTGTGTATAAAAAAGTAATCACCATAGGCGGCATCCGCTACATGTAATTTTTCTTTCCCTTTCAAACCCACAATTCAAATTGTGGGTTTTTTATTTCATCAATAAAAAATCAGGCCCGTTTTTTATAAGCCACAATTTCTGGTAATGAATGATCTACACCCACCATATAAGAGTAAGTCGCTAAACTCAGCATGGCATGATCTTCATCACTATTGCCATAAGCATAAATAGCTGCATAATCTTTTACATCGTATTGTTCTAAAATCCGTATTTTCTTTTGTTCCCGACTGCAATCAGGTGTTGAATATCGCCCAGTGAATTGTAGATTTTTAATTTCCGTTTCAGTACAAATCAAAGCGACATTTAACTGCTGACAAATATACTGTAAATAAATATCTACACTGGCAGAGACAACCACCACATCATCACCATTGAATTGATGCTGCTTTAATTGTTGTACCAGTTGTGGGTTTAGATCATGTAATAAATCTACTACGTAGCGCTGTGCAAATGCTAATATTTCAGCTGTACTTGCATCTTTAAACATAGCATTAAACAATTTAGGACGCATGGCATGTGCAGGATAGACTTTTAAATAATAGGCCTGAATCCAAGGCAAGATTTTAAGTCCTTGCTTAAAAATATGCCGCTTAGATAAAGCATAGAAAATAAACCCTGTAAAACTATCTTTGCTGCACAGGGTTCCATCAAAATCAAATAGGGCTAGATTTTTATATTTTTGGCTTTTTGCATGCATGTTTTATAACGTCCATTGACTCGCGTGGCAAACCAATTGGTGTTGTAATCTCGACTCAGTTTAGGCCCTGAAATAACCACTTGCGGCATCGTGGCATAAAATGGCTCTTTGCCCGTTTGCGCTTTATAGAGTTTCGTGACCGCCAAATAAGTCGCAGTGTCTTCAAATTTCTTTTCTTTTTCTTTTTTTAAGTCGGCACGAATTTGGCGTGGGGTGACTAGAATATTATGTTTGGCAAAAACAGCAATTAATTCGCGTTCAGATTCACTCTTTGCATTACGCACGCTACCATCTTTAGTGTAAAGCAGCAAATCACCATCTAAATCGAGTTCAGCTTCAGTTAAATCATTTAGCATGCTTTGGAATGCGGCATTGCGGCTCGAATACATGCCAGAGTTATAGTCCGCAAAACGGTATAGCGGTTGATCGTAATCGGCAGGGTACATCATTAAGCGATGAATCCCGTAATATAATCCGCCATATTGAGTGTATAGATCGCTGCGTAACTCTGCGATGTTACCGCTTTGGCGTTTATGCTCTTTGGCATAGCTAATATGTACTTGCATCGAGCCTAAAGTAGTAATTGGATTAAGTTTTTCGCCAATATTTTGTCCAAACAGTTTGGCAGCACCTGTTAGTGCGGAAACATGATAATGCTTTGCCATGTAGTCAAAAATTTCACGGTATAGTTCATCTAATTCACGTTCAGTTTTTACCCGACGCATTTGACTCAAATAGTTTTCTTCAGGGCTAGGGTGGTTTTTCAGCACATCCTGAAAATAGCCTGCAACCGTGCCGCCAATTGCTTCGCCCAGTTTGTCTTTAAATTTTTCATCTAAACGATCTTGCACTTCTTTAACAGCTTTTTCACCCAAACCATAAACTTGTGGGTCTGCTACAAAGTTAGATTCCTGATCAACCACAGCAATAATGGTGCACATATTTTCTTTAGTTTGTGGAATACCCAATTGCTCAGAAATATCATAAATATCTTTAGCCCAAGCACTGCGTTCACTGACCCGATTCGGAATAAGTTTGCGGATTTGTTCTGCTTCAAGGGTTGGCTCATTGTCCTTAGACCACCATGCGCTATCTCCACATGCAGCCAAGCTGAGTGATAAAGCCATCACGCTGAAGGATTTCATCAAAGAATTGAATACAGTGTCTTTCATAGATAAGGGAAACTCGTTCCAAATGGATGAGCCCAAAGGGCAGATGCAGTATACTATGCCAATCGTTAAAGTTAAGAATATATATGTATATTGGTCCCTATCAACTGTCAAATAATTTGATCGTTGCCCCCATGGCAGGCGTCACAGATAGACCCTTTCGCTCACTGTGCAAGTACTTTGGTGCAGGGCATGCTGTTAGTGAAATGATGGCTTCTGATAAAACCCTGCGCATGAGTAAGAAAAGTTTGTACCGTGCTAATTTTGATGGCGAACTGGCGCCAATTTCCGCACAAATTGCTGGTTCGGACCCACATGATTTAGCTGAAGCCGCGCGTTATCAAGTCGCTAATGGTGCGCAAATTGTTGACATTAACATGGGATGTCCTGCTAAAAAAGTCTGTAATAAACTGGCAGGTTCAGCTTTATTGCAAGATGAAGATTTGGTGGCGCGCATTTTAGATACCGTTGTTGGAGCGGTAGATGTGCCTGTCACACTCAAAACCCGTTTAGGTTTTTTGAATGGGCAAGAAAATATTTTACGGGTTGCCAAACGCGCAGAACAAGCAGGCATTGCTGCATTAGCATTACATGGCCGTACTCGCGAAGATATGTATCTAAACACAGCGCGCTATTCACTGATTAAAGAAGTGAAAAGCATGCTCAATATTCCTGTGATTGCCAATGGTGATATTGATAGTCCTGAAAAAGCCAAATATGTCTTGGACTTTACAGGTGCAGATGCCATTATGATTGGGCGTGCAGCACAGGGACGTCCGTGGATTTTTCGGGAAATTGCACATTATTTAGCAACAGGGGAGTTGCTTGCCGCACCGAGTATTGCAGAAGTTCAAAAAGTCTTATTGGGGCATTTAGCCGAGCTTTATGAGTTTTATGGGGAATATTCAGGTTGTCGAATTTCACGTAAACATATTGCGTGGTACACCAAAGGTTTACGTTCCAGTAATGAATTTCGTCAAAATATGTATCGAGTGGAAAGCACAGCAGAACAATATAAAGTAGTGCAAGATTACTTTAATCAGTTACTCTCGCATGGTGAAATCATGAGTGATGTGCAGGTTGAAACCGTGAATTTGTTAGACACAAAGTAGTCGCATGCAAATATATGCTTTAGCTTATTTGAAACTAAAATATAAACTCAAGCATGATACACAGTTGAGTTTTCTGTGCCTATATTTAGCGTGCGTGAATCATTTCCAAAACTAACTGATTAATTAAATCTGCGGCTTCTAATTCACGAATCTGACTCACATTACTCCCTGCCCAAAAAGCAGCATAACCTTGTTCACCTTGTGTTACGGCTGCTGCATGCAACTGTTTTGCAAGATCATAGGTATACGGATAGGTGGGCACAGTTAAACGATCTGGAGTATCAACCTGTGTATGCCAATGATTAATTAAACCACGAGCAGGACGTCCAGAAATACTATCGGTAATTTGAGTAATATTTTGCTGAAATAAAGCTTGTCGATAAGCTGGATTGGCGTTAGAGCTTTTACATTGTACAAAAGCTGTACCCATTTGTACTGCAGAGGCACCCAATTTCAACATTAACTGTGCTTGCTGACCATTCATAATGCCACCAGCTGCTACTAATGGTAGGGTGCTGTTTTCACGAATGAGTTGTACTAAATCACTGGTTTTAATTGCACTATCAAAAGATTGGTTAAAAATTCCACGATGTCCACCAGCTTCAATTCCTTGAGCAATAATAATATCAATTCCAGCTGCTTCAATCGCCTGAGCTTCGGCTAAGTTGGTTGCTGAAACCATGGTAATGATCCCTGCATCTTTTAAAGCCTGAATTTGATGTGCATGTGGAATCCCGAAGTGAAAACTGACCGCTTGCGGTTTAGTTTCTAGAACAAGATCTAAATATCCATCATGATCTTTAAAACTTGGATAAATACAATTCAGTTGACTTGGTGCAGTTGCGCCATAGCGTTCAAAGATTGGCTCAAAATATGAAATCCACGCTTGTGCAGCGACTTCATCTAATGGGCTTGTTTCATGGCAAAAGAAATTGGTTTGAAATGGAAAATCGGTCAATTCTTGAGTGCGTAAAATTTGCTCACGTGCAGCATCGACGGTATGTGCACCTAAACCGAGTGAGCCCAAACCACCTTGATTAGAAACCTCGGCTGCAAGTTCGGGGGTAGAAACGCCAGCCATTGGAGCAAGAAAAATAGGATGCTTTATATTCAGTTGTTCTATTGTGGTCATATTATTTACTCCATGTTTTTATCTACTTTGCCCAACTCTAGATTGATTGGCAAATCATATACGTCATTTTCTTATGAAATATTAAGATGAGCAATATCATAAAATTTGCAGATACTTTCAGGCATAATAAGCCTGATGTGTGAATTGATGAGTAAATTAATGAAGCCTTTCGTTTATGGTGGTTTGCTTGTGATGTGTGGGTTAGTTGCGTGTAGCAATCCACAGAAAACTCAAGAAAATATTGACTCAAAGCAATATCAGGTACAGGATGCAGCAGCATTGCAGCAACGTATAGATGCTTTAAATGCCAAATTGGCGCAAGACTTCAAACAATTTAAACAAGCCGAGAATATCGCATTTGCGCATCAATTCCCTTTAGATGTGAATAATTTACAAACTTTGAGTCAGCACTTGGTCGCGAGTACTGCTTTAAAGTCGACTAAAATTGCCTATTGCGACATGATGAATGGTTATTTTGCCGAATTATATCGCTTAGGACATTACAATCTAGATTTACTTAAAGATGTAAAATTAGCGCGTGCAGAGCAGGAAAATTTGGTTGCAAATTTTGCCAATGCTGAATCTTATTATGATTTTATTTTGAATCGTTATACCAGTTACCGCCAAGTACAACAGACCATGGGCTATGGTTGTAATTTAAAAGCTGCATTGTAATTTCGGCAGGATTTGGGTGTATTGTTTAAATCGTGTTAAATAAAAAACTCCTAAGAGCATGCTCAGGAGTTTTTTTTTAACAACTCAATTATTGTTGTGCTTTGTCTTTCACGTTTGCTGCACCTTGTTCAACTGCACCTGCAGTAGCAGCAGTTGCATCTTTAGCGGCTTGTACAGTCGCATCAGCTGCATTTTCTGTCGCAGTTGCAACATTGTGTGCGGCGTTTTCAGTTGCTTGCGCTGCATTATCTACAGCTGTTGCTGTAGCGGCAGCAGCTTCATGAGTTGCATCTTCAGCATCATGTGCCGCTTGAGCTGCAGCGTTTTCTAAGTGTTCACCCGTAGTTGCCCCTGTTTCTGGTGCTTTTTCTTTTGCACAACCTACAAGTGCCACAGTAGCAGCAAGACCTAAAGCAATAAGTAGTTTATTCATTATCATGTTTCCTTTATTTACATCCACTTAAGATGGGATACTGCGAATATAACCAAAAAATAATCAATTGGATGCTAAAAATTGTTCAAATAATGTAATGGATTTATTGGCAAATCATTGCATTTTGAGCACTTAAATCGAGATTTGGCTTTGTTGAACAAATACCTAACATGATCATTTTATTGTATTTGTTTTTATTAAAATTTAAAAGAACCTTTAAAATATCAGTATCTTGCAAAATATTTATGCAATATGGCGCATCGCTAATTTTTTTAGTTGATAGCACTATCAATATGCTTTTGTCTTCTACAAAGCGTGGTGTACGAATATCACTGATATTCGGGACTGCTCATCCGCAAAATTTAATCAGACCTTTTACAAAGCCAATGACCATAGGTAAAGATAAACGGAATAAGGATTTAATCATTAAGCAGCATTGGATGGCTGCGTCGGAGTAGGTTTGATTTCGTCCTTGTTTACCTTTTTCTGAAGCATACCATTGCGTAGCAGGATCGAACCAAATGGCAATATTTCTCCGATGAATGAGAGCTCGGTTATGTGATCACCAATGGGTTGTACGATAAATTTTAGGTGTAGGTTTATTCATTTGAAAATTATATTGTGGAATAAGCCTCTTAGAGATAAGCTGTCATTAAAAAGTAAACATGTATTCTTTTCCGAATTGGTTTGATACTCTCTCCACCCATTGCTCTATTTTATCAGCTGTCATGACTTGAAAATCTCGCCAATAATATTTCATCTGCTTCCATACCATCTCGATTCGATTTAACTCAGGGCTATAAGCTGGAATAAAATACAAATTCGTCGAAAAGTTACTTTTAAGTAGCTCTCTGTAATCAGCCATCTTTTTACTTCTATGAATCGAGGCATTATCAACAATAAGAACCAATGGAA
>DBIN01000034.1 GCA_002296655.1 Acinetobacter sp. UBA801 | reverse complement strand
CTTCTCGAGTCCAATCATTGCGTACTGACATAAGTAAAAGTCCATCATCCCTGTTATTCATAGTCTGTATCATACACAAATTGTTTGAATCAGAAAGGCATAATCTCCCAATTTCATGGCAAATATCCCATAGAATGGAAACAAAATCATGCAGTCGATTTAGTCGCAAACTTAAGCAATTTTACTGCTGTTTCGCTACAAAATTAATTTTTATGGATTTTTATTTTGTAATGAATTGGTCACTAAAATTCAGTTAATTTCATAAATTGGCAAGTAACCTGCAGTCAAAATATCGCACTATTTTGGGTGTTATTTTTGTTTAAAATTTAGGCTGTTTAAGCAATTGTTCCTGAATTGCCCAATCAATATGGATTTGCACAATTTCATCATGCTGTACTCGCATTTGCTGCAAAGTTTGCAAAATCTGTGCTGAAAATGGGGCATTTCCAAGCCCGATTGCAATATTACGCATAAAACTTTGATAGCCTGTACGACGCAATGGACTACCTTCAGTTTTGGCTAAAAACATACTTTCATCCCATTGCCATAAATCTAGTAAGCTGACCTGATCTAAGGCATGTCGAGGATAAAAATCATCCACCGTGGTGACTTTGGCAAAGCTATTCCACGGGCAAATCAGTTGGCAATCATCACAACCAAACACCCGATTACCAATGCCACGGCGTAATTCTTCAGGAATGATACCCTGATATTCAATGGTCAAATAAGCGATACATTTACGCGCATCTAACATATAAGGTTCAACAATGGCCTGTGTTGGGCAAATGTCGATGCAGGCTGTGCAAGAACCGCAATGCGATGTTGCAGGTGCATCAAAAGGTAAATCTAGTGAAGTAAACAGCTCACCCAATACAAAAAAAGACCCAGATTTTTGATGAATCAGTAAGGTGTGTTTGCCTGTCCAACCCATGCCTGCACTTTCTGCCAACGACTTTTCAAAAATCGGGGCAGAGTCAGCAAAGGGGCGTGATTCAAACTCTCCTACTTTTTCACGAATCCGAGTCGCAAGGGTTTTTAGGCGTCCGCGCAAGACTTTATGATAATCACGTCCACGTGCATAACGGGCAATAATGGCAGAATTAGGCGCATCGGGAATATGTCTTGGACGTGGTGTTTCCACCAAATAATTCATCCGCACACAAATAATACTTTTGGTATTCGGGACTAACAGTGTAGGGTTGGCACGTTTGTCTAAATTTTCTTCCAGAAACTTCATATCGCCATGATAGCCACGTTTTAAATATTCCTGAAAACGTGCTAATTCTGCTTGAGCATCTGGTTTGGCAATGACACAATCAGCAAAACCAAGCGCCACAGCTTGCGCTTTAATCCACGCTTTCAAGGCGACTGGATCGTCTTGATACAGAGAAATTTGTGCTGAAGTGGTGGATGTTGCCATAACAAAATAGAAGGGAAGAAAATGCCTCAGCAAGTGTACCATAGCCCTGTTTATCATAGCCAAAGTATTCAAGCGTGGGAGCAGCGCTGGTTTGCTTGCCAAAACAGTTCTTACGGTTTAATGCAGCAAGTGGCGTGGACACTGCATTTACAACTTCGCAAAATTTTTGCGGCACAGCCATCTACAATACAAAAAATTGCCGTGTGTTGCGGACAAGGTAATAACGCGGGTGATGGTTATTTAACTGCAAAATATTTAAAACAAGCAGGTTTTCAAGTCGATATTTATGCTACAACGCGCGGTATATCGGCAGATTTACATCAAGCTTTTTTAGAAGCCGAGGCAGAGCAAGTCAATATAATGCAAGGTTTTGCATTCCAACAAAACTATGACTGCTACATTGATGCATTATTTGGTATTGGTTTAGATCGTCCTTTAAATGATGAGTGGCAGTCGATTATTCACGCAATTAATCAACAAGCGGGTTTAAAAATTGCGGTCGATATTCCAAGCGGTTTAAATGCTAATACGGGCCAGCCATTGCCATGCGCGATTAAAGCCGATTACACCTTTACAGCCTTAGGTTTGAAAGCAGGCCTATTTACAGGGCAAGCACAAGAGTACACGGGGCTGGTCGATGTACTAGATTTGATTCCTGCCGATGCAGAACTCAAAGCTTTGGCACAACTCACTCCACCTACGATTCAACTACCCGCACGGCAGGCTTTTGGGCACAAAGGCAGTTATGGGCATGTGCTGATTGTGGGTGGACATGCGCAAATGGGGGGTGCTGTAATGATGGCTGCAGAAGCCGCATCGAGCGCAGGTGCGGGGAAAGTAACGGTGGTGTGTCATGCCAGACATCATGTGGCGATTTTAAGCCGTGCGCCAAATTTAATGTTGCGGGATATAGATACACTGACTGACGTAGAAATTCAACACCTCATCTCACAAGTCGATGCGGTGAGTTTAGGGATGGGACTAGGACGAGATGCTTGGGCAGAACAGCATTATGCAGACTGGTTTGCTGCACTCAATCAGTCCGAGGTAGAAGTAGTTTACGATGCCGATGCCTTATGGTTTATGGCGAAGCAAGCGCACTTATCAAATCATCCAGCTCAATTAAAACCGAACAGTTATGCTACACCACATTCAGGTGAGGCTGCGACCTTGCTGAATACTACAGTGGCAGCCATTGAAGCAGACCGTATTGCTGCGATTCAGCAATTGCAGCAACGCTATGCAGGTGAATGGGTGTTAAAAGGTTCAGGTAGTTTGACTTTGCAGGCTGGATCAACCGGACCGCAAGCAAGTTCATTATGGATTTGTACAGCAGGCAATCCGGGCATGGGGACAGGTGGTATGGGCGATGTGTTGGCAGGTGTGATCGCCAGTTTAAAAGCCCAGTTTCACCATCAAGTTCAATTACATGAAATTGTCATGTTACATGCCTTGGCAGGGGATATGTTGGCAGAACAAGGCATGCGCGGTTTGCAGGCACAGCACATGAGCCAAGCGATTTATAAGGTTGTAAATCAGTAAAATATAAGCGATGACGACGCTGATTTAGCGACGTCTGGAATTTGAGCGACTACGTCCACGTGCCATACCGCCCAAGGCATTGAGCACAGCTAATTTGGTCATGCTACCCGATGCGTGAGCATGACAAATTGCAGCAGCCAAAGCATCGGCAGCATCTTGTTGTGGTTTGATGGATAGATTTAATAATTTCATGACCATCATTTGTACTTGTTCTTTATCGGCAGCGCCATAACCCACGACAGATTGTTTAATTTGGCGTGCGGTATATTCCGCCACTTGTAAATCTAAATTCACCAAAGCGGCAATCGCAGCACCACGTGCCTGTCCCAATTTCAGCGCGGAGTCTGGGTTTTGCGCCATAAACACTTGTTCAACTGCAGCTTCAGTCGGACCGTGAAATTTCACAATCCGTTCAATCCCTGCAAAAATTCGTTTTAAGCGTTCAGGCATTTCACTGGTTTCGGTGCGAATGGTTCCTGCATCTACAAAACGTAATTTAGCACCATCACGTTCAATAATGCCGTAGCCCGTTAGACGAGAACCAGGGTCGATTCCAATAATAAGTGACATGCCAAGCCTTAAAAATTATATCAAGTTGAATTATAGGAGTTTAAATCTCTTTTGTGTGGAGTAATTTCAAACATTTGGTCAGTAAGATGCCGTTTAAACAATTAGAATGTATCACTCGCTATATTTTTAATTTGAACTTCATTTTATTTAAGTTTTGAGGCGTATATTTTATATACGGTAGCAAATGAGAGCGGCCATGAAGCGGATTAATAGGCTAAAACAGAGGGCGAAGCAAATTAAACGAGATGTTTATGCGGTTTGGTTTGTAACCCGTGATCCTGAAACGCCTTTCATGGCAAAGCTTTTGGCCTTGTAGGTAGCTGCTTATGCCATTTCTCCCATTGACTTGATTCCAGATTTTTATACCTGTTTGGGGCTATTTGGATGATCTGATTTTAGTGCCATTTGGCATTATGTTGGTATTGCGTTTAGTACCTGCAGAGGTAATGCAGCGTTGTCGTTTACAGGCCGATGCGATCAGCCTAATACCGAGCAGTTATATCGCAGCATCGGTGTTTATTGGGTTGAGGGTATTATTGGCTTAAGCCGAATATTTTTATCTTTATCGTTCAAATATATAGACATATTAAGTCTGTTATTGGCTGATGATGAAAATATTAATGACAGACCGAACCTTTAAAAATACAATAATGCCCATATTGAAACAACAGCGAATCAAAAAAGCTTGATCCCGATGAAGCACTTGGTTACTGCATTTTATTTATTTTATTGAGATTAGATTAATTTTCATGAAATTATTTCTTATTGTTCTAATTGGCTTAGTTCTTGAAGTCTTCGTCTGGATTGGTGTGGGCGACCTTGTGGGGAGCATGTGGTACGTGTTCTTTTGGTTTGTCGCTGCTTTCTTCATTGGTTTGAACCTGATTCGTAAATATTCTGCAGGTGTGATGCCACAAATGCAGCAAATGCAAATGGGGCAGATAGGTGCAGATCCTGCGTTGAGCAATAATTTACCTAAAATTTTTGCGGGTTTTTTATTGATGATTCCAGGATTAATTAGTGATGTTCTAGCATTGCTGGTGATGATTCCTGCCGTACAAAATGCCTTTAAAGCGGCAATGATGAAAGCCATGATGAAACGTCAGCAAGCCATGATGGATCAAATGATGGGTGGCATGATGGGAGATATGAATGGCATGGGCGGAGCAGGTCAAAACCCATTTGCAGATTTAATGCGCCAAATGCAAGACATGCAAAATCAGCAAAACGGTGGTCGTGATTCTAGTGTTATTGATGGTGAAGCACGTGAAATTACCCCCGATGCGAAAAAAATTGAAATGAAAGATGTCAATCCCCCTAAATAGTATTAATGATACTTGATACAAAACCGAATCGCGCTGATTCGGTTTTTTTATGGGTGTTTTTTTGTGAACATATACGTGAATATTTTAATATTGAGAGGCCTATTTAAAGCTTTACTTATTCTCCTGCTGCACAAGGTATAATCGGACTTTCAATTCTCCTGATCTATTTATGTCTTTGTTATTCACCATTTGTGCACTGCATTTTGTGGCACAGCTTAGTCCAGGCCCCGATGTTTTATTAATTGCCAAAAGTGCAGCCAGCAATACCCGTCGTAAGACCTTGCAGATTATTGCGGGTATTTCATCTGGGATTGTGGTGTGGGTAGTGCTGACCCTATTGGGTTTTACGGTTTTGGTGCAGCAATTTCCTTGGATTCATCAAGTCTTAATGCTGATTGGCGGTTTATTTCTTGCCAAAATGGGATGGGGCATGCTGTCGGGTGGTTGGCATAGTTGGCAGCAGCGCAAGCAATTTGATGATGCTCAAGTGCAAATTCCAACCGCAAAAAATTACTTTTTATTGGGTTTATTCACCAATTTATCTAATCCGAAAACCTTAATTTATTTTAGTAGTGTATTTGCTTTGGCGCTGAGTTCATCGGCAAGCGCATCTTTAAAAGCTCAATTGGCAGTGATTATTCCAATTCAAACTTTTGTGACATTTACACTATTTATGTTGCTGCTTTCTACACCAAAAATGAAAAAGTTATATCAGCGTTCAGGTAGTTATATTGATATGGTATCGGGTACATTATTTTTATTGTTTGCTGTGTGGTTGTGGTTAGATGCGCTGCGTATGTTTTAAAAATAAGTTTTGATGCCAATTAATCAAATGATTTGATGTTGTCTAAAGCCAATTTTGACGATTTTTCATTCCGCATTTCGGTTGCATTCGTGATTTCAGTTTTATCTAAATGATTAGGTTGATAAGTCCGGTTTGATCGCAAAGTTGCTTCAGTATTTTCTGATCCTTGGTATTTACGGCTTCGGTTAGCACGCTCTCGCAAACCGCCTTTTTTGATGAGTTGCACCACTTTAACTTACTCCGTGTGATAAAAATATGCGCTGAAAGCCAAGTTTGAGTCTAAATTTTAGATGATCGAGTATGCAGAATTTTAGCACGGCATACCTATTTTAGATGGATAAAGTGACTGTTTATTCAAAAATACGATTTGCGTGAAGCGCAGAAGTTTGACATGCTAATTTAGAAGCAATTGTGTCGGCTAAATCATCTAAAAAATGTAGGCTACAAAGTGTCACAGCGGCTTAAACAAAATTACACTGCATCACGGTAGATGGTGTAACAATAAAAACAAGAATTACAATGAAGTAGGATAATACCTATGCTGTATCATCAGTATCGTTGCGCATGTTGCAATCGGGTGGTGGAGTCATCAGAAAAAGAATGTGGTACCTGTGGTTCACACAATATTCGTAGCCCTTATAGTTTCTGGTTATTCTGTATTTTGGCATGTTTAGCGGCAGCCGTTATTTTTAAAGTCGTTCATATATATTTGCAAGATCATCAAGAAGTGCCTGTGCAACAATCGGTGCTTGAAGTGATTCGTACACAATAAGTGCTGCATCTAACTTAACGCTTATTTTGGCTATACAAGATTTCAAAAATCCTGAGTCTTTAATTGGCTCAGGATTTTCTTGAACTGCTTTTTTTAATTCATCATTCAAGACACACGCCTTTTTATTTTTCAATCTAGATGAACTATTTAAAAAAATTAGCGACTTAAAAAGTCAGCTTGGTTAATGGCAGACAGGGCTGCATTTACCTCAAAAATCTTGCCATATATTCTTTAAGCCAAAACTTTCTAAACGTGCGTTTTGCATTTTTAAATAGCGTTCAGCATTGGTCACATTATCAAATAGATAGATTCCGCCTGCTTCCTGCGTTTGACTGTTCTATGTCCAAATTTTCCAAAGCATGCCGAATTCCAGATAAATGCTTTCTGCAAGTTCACGGTACACTTGGCTCATGCTTTCGCCAAATGGGTCTTAAGAAGTGAAATCGACTTGAAGAATAACCGCCATGATAAGCTCCTACATCATTATCTTAGATTAGCATTTGAAAAATTCAGGAATGATTCCCTATAACATATTTGTATTTTGTATTTTAGA
>DBIN01000048.1 GCA_002296655.1 Acinetobacter sp. UBA801 | reverse complement strand
ATTGCATGAATTGGCAACTTTACCGTTACACCCTGAATCTGTGCCAATCAATATGTTAGTTCCAATTGAAGGCACACCACTGGCTGAAGTCGAAAAATTAGATGTGATTGAGTGGATTCGTACCATTGCAGTGGAACGTATTATTATGCCAAACAGTTACATTCGTTTATCTGCAGGGCGTGAATCATTGTCTGATTCAGATCAAGCACTGGCATTTATGGCAGGTGCGAACTCGTTATTCTCAGGTGAAAAGCTTTTAACGACGCCAAACGCAGGCGAAGGCAAAGACAAACAATTGTTCCAAAAATTAGGCTTAGTTCCTGAACGTGCCAAGCCAACGGTTTCGGAATTGTCGGTGGATGCGATGGCTGTGGCTTAGAGTTCTTAGCTTCTATACAAATATACAAAGTCCCATCAAGGGACTTTGTTTTTTGTGTTACATTTCATCTCTATGCAGCAAAATAAGTCTGTTCATCAATGCTTTTAAGAGGTGATTAAAATTCCGTAATTGGCATTCAAATACTGTCCTGCTTTAATGATATCTATCCCGTTGGCATGTTCAACCGTCAGTTGTTGCTGAATCGCATCATAATAAAACCGATCATAACAGTCCTGATGATGCAGCAACCAAGTCAAAGTATCTGTCAGATTGTCATCTACAATATACGTTTTTTCTTGAAAGTTTTTGGTCATAGATAGGATCAGTTCAATATTTCTGGTTACAAGATTTTAAGCAGAATACTTTGTGAGATAAAGTAGGCAGAGGATAGAAAATTTAATCACGCCTGGATAAACCAAACTTCGTACAGGATGAAGAATATCTCCAGCAAAAGCTGCCAGGTTGATATATAGTTTTGAAAATGAATAAATTTAGTCTAATCGATACTTACAGGCAAGGTTAAGCAAAATATTCAGACTGTTACAGCCTAAAATAAAACAGTGAGCCATAAAGACTCACTCGATTTTAATACAGATTCAATACTTAACATTATTGTGTCTTAGAATCCCCACACTTACGACACTCTAAATGCGCCCCGATTTCATCCATTGCGTCATATTCATAAATATGGATACAGAAAATTTGCTTTAACAGTTTGATCATAAATGACATTCCTTTTGATATTTATACATCAAGTTTGTAATCTCATCCTGAGATACAAATGCCATCAAGGCTGATTGACATAAACTACTATTATCATACTTTAAGAAAATAGCAAATCTAATTTAGGAACTTTCCGACAAATGACAAATTCATCTACTTACTGAAATTAGGCACATAAATTAATTAAAATTCATTCGCTTACACTATTCCAATTTTCAACAGGGTTGAAAAAAAATACTTAAAAGCTAATGTAAAAAAAACCAAAGAATTGCAATAGCCAATAACATCATGCTTTCTGTTATTTCAATACTCGCACCAATCGTATCGCCTGTAATTCCGCCCAAACGTTGCATAAATTTATGTCGTAAATACAAAATGCTGAGAATAAAAGTCAAAACAGCCAACAAGCCCATCCATCCCCAAAGCACCATACCAAACAAGGTTAATGCAATCACAATTTTTGCGCCTGTTTTGGGTAAATGCGCCTGAATAGAAGTGCCTAAACCGCTGGCTCGCAAATAAGGCGTACTTAAAAACAAAATCAAAGCACTTAATCGTCCTAATACGGGTACAAATAGCAAAAATGCTAAATACTGTTGCTCAAGCAATACATATAGCGTAGACCATTTTAATAAGCAGCAGATCAGTAAGCTCAATACCCCAATCGGGCCGCTGCTTGGGTCTTTCATGATGTCTAAGCTACGTTCAGGATCGCCAAAACCGCCGACCCACGCATCGGCAGTATCCGCCAGTCCATCTAAATGTAAACCGCCTGTTAGCCAAATCCAAAGCACTAAAATTAAGCTGCTACTGAGTACCAAGGGCAGGAATTGCAACAGATGCGCCATTCCCCAAAGCACAGCCCCAATTAATATGCCGATGAGCGGATAAAACAGCAGTGATTGTGCATTTTGCACTGCAGTTGGCATCTGTTTTAAAGAAACAGGGAAAGTACTCAGGAATTGTAAGGCGATCCAAAAAGGCGTCATGTTTGCCCCTGCATACCAATCTTGCCATTGGGATGTAATTGGAATGAACTCAATTGACCCAACGCTGCAGACATTGTTAAAATATCATCTAAGGGGTGTTTCTGCGCCAATACTTTGAGCAGTTTAATTACCCCGCCATGCGTGACCAACAACACACGTTTAGGTTGTGGTTGCTCGAGTTGTTGTAAATATTGGTTTAGATCGCTCAACCCTTGCAAAACGCGGTGCTGAAAATTGAGCAAAGATTCTGCTTGTGGTGGAGCAAACTGGGTCGGTGTCATCCAAAATTTAGCTAAATCTTCAGGGTATTGTTCATATAAAACTTGGGTGGAAATTGCTTCCCATTCACCAAAATGCATTTCCTGAAATTGTGCATCAATATACAGTGGTAATTGTTGTGCTTGAGCAAAGGACTGTGCAACGTGGACGCAACGCTGTAAAGGTGAACTCGCCACCGTATCCCATCGTTGCCCTGTAGATATTGCCGTGTTTAAAGTCTGCTGCATATCTTGCCAACCTTTTACAGTCAAAGCATCATCGGTTGAACCGCGCAAAGTATGCCCCAACTCAGTTTCGCCATGTCTTAACAGATCCAGCATGATCATGAAGATACTTTCTCACCTATAACCGCAGCTTCAGCAAAAGTCGCCATTTGATTATGCAAGGTGCAGGCCAGTTGGATGATGCCCAATGCAGCTCCCGCACCACTCCCCTCACCCAAACGTAAATTTAGATGTAGTAAGGCTTGTGCATCTAATGCTTCTAATAAACGACGATGTCCAAATTCAGCCGATTGATGCCCAAATAACATCCATTCACGGACTTGAGGATTTAAACGCACGGCAACCAATGCAGCAGCACTGCTGATAAAACCATCGACCACCATCGGCAAGCCCAACTGTGCACAGCGAATATACGCACCTACCATTGCAGCGATTTCCAATCCACCCACTGCACATAAAGCTTTAAAAGCATCATGTTGTACATAATTTTGATGCAGAGCTAAAGCAGCATCAATCACCTGTTTTTTATGTTGCAATTGCGCAGTGTCAATTCCTGTACCTACTCCAGTCAAGGCTTCAGCAGATTCTTGTAATAAAAAGCAAGATAAAGCTGATGCCGAACAGGTATTTCCGATGCCCATTTCACCTGCGACATAAATCGAGGCCTGCTGTGCGATGGCATCTTCCACACTTTGACGTCCAAGTGCCATGGCATCGGCACATTCTTGTTCAGTCATGGCACGGGCTTTGACAAAATTCGCTGTGCCTGCACGAATACAATGCCGTTCGACTCCTGCATATTCGTAGGCGACCCCAACCGTTCCGCAATCAACCACTTGCAAGTGCGCCTGATATTGTCGGGCGATAACGCTGATACAAGCACCACCCGTGGCAAAATTTTTTAGCATTTGCCGAGTCACCGCTTGTGGATAGGCAGAAATATTTTCCTCCATCACGCCATGATCGCCCGCGAAAATACAAATCCACGGACGTTCAATATTCGGCTGCGTTGTCCCTTGCAAAGCCGCTAGTTGAATCGCAATATTTTCCAATGCTGCCAATGAACCTGTGGGTTTGGTCAAATGAAGTTGACGTGCAATTGCCTGCTGTTTAGTGTGTTCGTTCGGCTTTTGACACGCTGCAAACCACCAGTTCATTGATTCTCTCCTTTTAAAAGCATTGGAAAACCTGCCACGCAAAACAGGACTTTGTCTGCAATTTCCCCCAATTGCTGATGTAATCGCCCTGTTTCATCGACAAATTTTCGGGTTATCTCGCCCATAGGCACAACGCCCAAACCTGTTTCATTACTCACTAAAATAATATCGGCTTGTAAGTGAGGTAAAACTTCGAGCAATGCTGAAATTTGTTGTTCGGCAAAGTTTTCTGCATATTGCATCAACAAATTACTCATCCACAAGGTTAGGCAATCCACTAAAATCACAGTATTAGGATGATCTAGCACTTTTAATTGCTGCGCTAAATACAAAGGCTCTTCGCACAACTGCCAAGTCTGCGGACGCTGTTGTCGATGATGCTGAATCCGCGCCTGCATTTCTGCATCGCCCGCTTGGGCGGTTGCCACATAAATGACGGTTTTGCCAAGTTGCTGCGCGATTTGTTCAGCCAAACGGCTTTTACCCGAACGCGCACCACCTAAAATAAATTGAATCACATGTGCTCCAAAGGAAATTGATGTGTGCTAAATAGCTCACCTTGTAAAGTGTGTGACTGATAATAACCAAAATTTTAATGATGGATATCTAAATCGAAATATTGCACAGGGAGATTTTGAATACGCTGCAAAATCAGATTAGTTGAACACGCTGTTTGATATAAGCCCAAAGTAATATGTGGGTGATACTGCAAGGCTGCGATTTCAGCCCCGCCTGCGCTAAGTGCCTGACGTATGTGCGCCAGTTGCTGTGATTGGTCCCGCACCTCTACAAATAAAGCACTGTCAAAGCTATTAATGCCGCCCACTTTTAGTTGAAAAGGCTTGAGTTGCATCTGCCGTAAGGCCTGAAATTGTTGTTGAAATTGTGATTCGAGAAAGTCATCTTCCCAATATTTTTTTGCTGCATAAAACCCACAAATATATAAAGTGATATGAAACTGACGTGGGTTTGGGCGAAATAACACGTCTGAAAATTGCTGTTTTAATTCTTGTAAATAGCGTTCTAAAGCTAGATTTTGAACAGTCAAATACCAAAGTACATAACGCTCACGCCCACGATGCCATTCAGGATAATCATGCTGCTGTGTTGGAATAACGTACTGATTGGCTTGAATAAACACGGAATAATTCAATGAATTTAAACGGCTTATGGTAAAACATTCACAACTGAATAGACATGAAAATCATGCAATTTATTGTGAATATTTTTTCAGTTTGGTATTTTTAGCCATCTACGTGGTTTAAATAATTTTAGTTTTAATGAGATGAATAAAATTCAGAAGATAGCTGAAACAGGTCTGCAATGTTATGCTGAGATGTGGATGATATTTATCCATCTATATAAGACCCGAATCAATATGAAGTTTTACCTCATCAGAATTGGCTCAACTGGAGTTTATGATGCAACAAGAATTGATCTGTTATAAGCAACTTCCAATTTGGAATTATGACTCAATTCCACAAGGGTTCAAAAAACAACACAATACCCAAGTCGGCACATGGGCAAAATTGACTATTTTAAAAGGCGAATTGCATTTTTCGATGCTGCAAGAATCTGGCGAAGTACAATCTGAGCATATTTTTTCTGTGGAAAATCAACCACCTTTTATTGAACCTAAAGCTTGGCATAAAATTGTATCTGCCAGTGATGATATTGAATGTCAGCTCAGTTTTTATTGTTTGCCTAAAGATTATTTTGTTAAAAAATACAAATTAAGCCCAACACATTCTGAAATTTTAGAGGCGCTTCCGCAGTTAAACGCGGGTAAAGCTTTGGATGTTGGCTGTGGTACAGGCCGAAATGCGCTGTATTTGAGCCAAAATGGTTTTCAAGTGGATGCTTGGGATGTGAACCCAGTGAGTATCCAAAAATTAAATGAAATTATTGCTGCAGAACAGATTTCATCTATTCAAACTGCTGTTCGGGATTTCAATCAGGATGCCACTATTACTGGTGAATATGACTTCATCAACTGTATAGTAGTAATGATGTTTTTGGCGCCTGAAACTATCCCTCCCCTTATTCAGCATATGCAGCAAGCGACCAAACCTCAAGGCTTTAACTTAATTGTTTGCGCAATGGATACTGAAGATTACCCTGTGCAACAGGACTTCCCTTTTAGTTTTAAAGCGGGTGAGTTAAGTGCTTATTATGCTGATTGGGATATTGTGAAATACAATGAAAATGTCGGTGAATTGCACCGTACGGATGCAGATGGTAATCGAATTAAACAGCGTTTTGCGACATTATTGGCAAGGAAAAAGTAGAAGTACAAAAGAAATTTGAAATAAATGATCTTTTTTAGCTGCTTGCAAACGAGGAGTTGTTTGTCCTAGATACTGCCTAGGATCAAGGGTTCATATGTTATTATGTAGTGAGGTATACAAACTATTAAGGCAACCTATGAAAATAGCGAATAAGAAATTACTAGCTGGTGCTTGTATGGCCCTAACTTTAAGTATGCTTAGCCCTGCCGTACTTGCAAATGATAACAATGATATACGAAAGACTGTTGTAGTTAAGTTTGCAAAAAAAGCTTATTCTGCAAATTATTACGGAAGGATAGATGGATACAAGTATGATTCCTACAAATTTTATGCTAAAAAGGGCAAAAGTTAAAAGTGACGTTGACTGGAGGAAATGTTGAAACTTACTTATGGGGTAATCAATTAAAAGACTCCATCAATCTTGGAGAATATTCTCCAGAGCTTGATGATAATGGTATGGGGCTTAGGAAGTTAAAGAGGGTTGTTACGGAGTATTTTAAGCCAATCGAGGTATAAATTACCATGGCGATGATTGAAGCGATATTCCGTTTCTTTAAGATGCAAATAAAACATCTTCTTGTCAATTCCATTAAATTTACTGAGCCGCTTTTTCGCATAGCCCCAAAAGGATTCTATACCGTTAATATGACGTTCACCACCAGCAAATTCATTGTCACCGTGATTTACTCTTAAGTGCTTTTCAAACCCAATATCGACAGGACCATCATAACCTCTCCATCCATCTGTGTTGATGACTGAATCAAGTTCTAGATGCCAACGAATAATTCCTTGTAGCGTGGCTTTGGAACAATCAGGAACAATTTTTTATAAACACTTCCATCGCGTTTAAGCAGACCGAACACAATCGTTTTACCTGAAGCACCTCGACCTCGTTTACCTCGAACACGACGAGCATCGAAGTAGGATTTATCCAGTTCAACGATGCAATTGAAGGGAGATATTTTTTCACACTGGACAGCGATCTTTTTATGCAATTTGATGTAAATAGTATGGATAGATCGCACAGAAATATTAGTGAGTTTAGCAGTATCAGATGCAGTAAAATCCATGGCAAAAAAGCGAATAATTTGCCTGAATTTTGCTTCTGCGATTCTAGAACGGGAATAGCATCTATTTTTGCTTTCATATAAGGAAGTTACCATAATTTTATATATGCTTAACTTCCTAAGCCCCTATCAATATATGGCAGAGTGATATTTAATACATGGTGATAAAGAAAGAGTAATAGACTGAGTGCTCGTTTGTGGGTTGATTTGCTCACGCCGTTATTATTCACTAAATATGACAGATAACTTTTAATATGTGTTTCGTTTAAAATACTTGGGGGTTGTTTGTTATGATAAAGGATGTAGCGTTTAATCCATTGGATATAGGCTCGTTCTGTTGATAGGCTTAAATGTCAGTATCGTCCTGTATAAGCGACTTTTTCTAATAGTTTTGGTGGTTGCTTATGCGTTTAATTTTGGATTATCACAACTTGACAATTATGTTTTTAATCTTTAAGGTATTTGAAATATAACGAGAAAAAATAGGATGTCAAAATAGTTATGTTGCAAATTCATTTTGGTTATGCGGCAAATTTGCCGTATAACTGTAGTTAGGTTGACGCCTTCGGCGCGGAAGAAAAATGAAATACACAAGTAAATCACAAATAGCACGAATTGAAACAGAAAAATGGGCAATAAATAATTTATTTTGTCCTTTATGTGGTAATGCCTTTAATGATTATTCAGCAAATACAAAGGTTTATGATTTCATTTGTTCAAATTGCAATCAAGAGTATCAATTGAAAGCAATGTCAAAAAAGATCGGTAAAAAATTAATTGGGTCTGAGTATTACACTTTTATTAACGCAATAGAGAATAAATCTGTACCTAATTTTTTGATAATGGAATATTCAATCGAAAACGATTGTTTTAAATCAAAAGAAGTTATATTTGTTCCAAAAGTATTTATTACAGAAGAAGTAATTGAAAAACGAAAACCATTATCAGAATCTGCAAGAAGAGCTGGTTGGACAGGATATAATTTATTATTTGAACCTATACCTAGTTATGGAAAATTACATATTGTAAAAAATGGTATATTACAATCTAAAAATAGAATACTTAAAGAATCACAAAAGATTACAAATTTGTACAATATTGATTCAAATAAAGTAAAATGGAAAATCGAAATATTAAAAATATTGGATTCATTAGATTCAGTATTTACACTTCAAGAAATATATAATAAAGAAATAGAATTGCAGGAACTATTTCCAGATAATAATCATATAAAAGACAAAATAAGGCAACAATTACAGTTTATTCGAGATGATGGTGTAATAGTTTTTCATGGAAATGGGAAATATGAAAAAACCTAACAACTGCTCCAACCTGACTCGGCTATGTCACGATTCTTGCTTGTCGTCGCTTCGCTCCTCGGCAAGAATCGCGCCAAAACGCCTCGCAGGTTAAGCAAATGTTAGTCCGCGCAGCCAATGACTTCAGCAATCGTTGTTGGAACCTTAGTTCGAAAAAATCCCAACACTTGGGAACCTAACGCATTCGACTCATGGGGACGAGGACAAGGAGTTGGCGAGGTTGTCGAACCACCATTTGATATTTCTGATCTAGATATGGTTGATGTTATATGGCCATCTGGCCGTTGCTTTGAAAAGATCAGTGGACTATTAGTTGCAGATCAAGAGCATGAGCAATAAACACTCTGCGCGGTCTAACAATTCGTTCAAGCCGACGCCGCTTCGCGGCCTTGTTTATGCGGTAACGTATACCGCAACGCTCGGCCGCTACGCAGGCCGGCTTAACTCAGGCGTTAGACCGCAGGAGACACTTTGAGTCGTCGTGTCCAAGAAGCCTTGGTGGTCCTACTCGCGCTAGCCACGACTATCGCGAGCAGCTGGGTTCCGCGCAAAGCCTACGTCACACTCGGTGACATCATGGGCTGCGAAGATGGCTGTTACGTAGCTGCAGGTGGCTGGCCATTTGTATACGCGGTTGATGGGATGGCGAGCTCCCCTGTTGGATCTGCCGATGCGTTGGGTATTTTGCTGGGCTTGGATAAAATTCGTTGGGAAATGTTCGCATTGAACTTCGGCGTCTGGATCGTGGCGTTTTCCTTGGTTGCCATTGCCTTCTCTAAGCGAAATTGAATGGCCAGCGGTCTAACAGTTCGTTCAAGCCGAGCCCGCTTCGCGGCCTTGTTTATGCGGTAACGTATACCGCAACGCTCGGCCGCTACGCAGGCCGGCTTAACTCAGGCGTTAGCTCTCAGGAGAGGCAATGAGCATTATCCAAAATGCGATCGACTCAATTCAAATTGGTGTTGAAGATTTTCAAAGTGATGACGATAGGCGTAGCGTTTCTGCTGTAAGAAACATTGCGGCTGGCATTTTATTGCTTTACAAAGAAAAACTCTGTCAGCTATCTCCGAGCGACAACAAAGAACTGCTAATTAAGCAAAACATTAGGCCTGTTCAAAATGAAAAAGGCGAAATAGTTTTTGAGGGTAAAGGCCACAAGACGGTTGATGTTCAGTCCATAAAAGAAAGATTCAGCAGCTTGAACGTCGCAGTTGACTGGAATAGATTCGAGGAAATTAACAAGCTAAGAAACGATTTAGAGCACTACTATACATCTGAATCTCCTGATGCTGTTCGTGAAATCGTAGCCAAGTCGTTTCTATTGATTCGGGATTTTTTATCAGAGCACTTAGATCAAGACCCTCAAGAAAGTCTCGGTAATGATTGCTGGGCAACATTGCTTGAAGTGAGTGATGTTTACTCGGCAGAAGAGAAAGCTTGTAAGGCAACTATTGATGCAATTGACTGGAAATATCATTCAGTTGAGGTAGCGCTAAAGAATCTTCGCTGCAGTCAATGCCATTCGTCACTGATACAAGCACCGTATTCTGATGATGTCTACCCAACTATTAATTTACATTGCAAATCATGTGGGCATGATTTCTGTTTTGATGATGTGCTTGAACAATGTATCGATGATTCTTTGGCTGGAGAAGCAATCAGAAATGCAATGGATGGTGGCGACTCTCCTTATGATGAATGTCATGAGTGTGGGAAAAGCACTTTCATCCATGAAGAAGGTTGTTGTGTAGCATGCGACTATGAAATGGAATACACCCACTGTGAAATGTGCGAAGAGCCATTGGGGCTAGAAGATCAATACAATGAAGGAAAATGCAGTTACTGTCAGTATAGATGGGAAAAAATCATGGCAGAATGAGCTAACAAGGCGCTGCTGTCGGACAAATTTTCCGCTGCGCTTCAAATTTTCCGCAGAGCGCGGCGTTAGTATGCAACATGAAAAGTTAGCTTTATTGATAGAGATTCGACACCTTTAATCAAAATCGGTAATTTCTTCTTTTTCAAGCTCTGTGCCAAATTAAGTCGGAACTAACATATTTGCCTCGTTTCACTGGTGCTGCATATGAAGGAGCATCACTCATGCGACCACGCATATAAGGACCGAGTGACAAGTAAATGGTTTTTAACAATATCTCGCCTTGTTTAAGTTCATTGAGCTCAACTTACTCAATACGAAAATCGCTGTGTTTTGGCTCACCGACTGGCCGTTGAGCTAAAACGATACGTTGATTAATAACTGTTTTCACACATATAACTCCATGTTTTATTTAGAAGTATTTTTCTTCACAATCAAAAACTGTGATTAAAATTTCTTTACAACCATTGTAGATGAGTTATAATAAAAAACAATACGACTGGTCTATTTTTTACAATAGAGTAAATAATTAA
>DBIN01000004.1 GCA_002296655.1 Acinetobacter sp. UBA801 | reverse complement strand
GCACTTCAAGTTTTACTCTGCCCTACTACAGGCAACTAAAGTAATGCCTAGAAACAAAGCAATAACCAAAGCAATGCAGGATCGAAATAACATGCTTTTTCTCCCTTGCTCAAAAGTTCATTGTAGAATGTAAGGCAAGAAAAAAATGTGGTGATTCGATAAGTGGCAGGAAAAAGAAAGGCTGAACAGAATTTTGGAAGTGAACGTAAAAAAGCCACTCCGAAAGTGGCTTTTGCTTACTCTAAAACTTAGCGTGCGCGGTAAGTGATGCGACCCTTTGTTAAGTCGTAAGGTGTCATTTCAACTTTCACACTGTCGCCCGTTAAAATGCGAATATAGTGTTTACGCATTTTACCAGAAATGTGAGCAATCACTTCATGACCGTTTTCTAAACGTACACGAAACATAGTATTAGGAAGCGTTTCGGTGACAACGCCTTCGAACTCGATGAGTTCCTCTTTATTGGCCATAGCCTACCTGAGTATCAAATTGGAAAGGCGCAAATTATAGGCAATTTTTCTGAAAAAATCAAGATGCTTTACCCTATACGCCGCGCATCTGTTAGTAAAATAAGCGAATCATCGGTTTATACTTTTTCTGTAAAAATAGGCTTGGGTAGGTTGTCAGTTCGGTCAATCACAGTTAATCTAATTTCAATCTTTTTAAGTATAAATGAAGTACATACAAGGAAGGTTTTTGCGTGGGTCAGCTAACAGATGCATCGGTTGTATTGCGATTAGGCTACCAAGCGATTCGTCGTGCGGGGTTGCCAACCGAAGAAATTTTAACAAAAGCTGGTGTGGCCTTAAATCAGGTCGAAGCCAATGAGCGTACGCCTTTAAATGCACAATATGCGTTTTGGGTTGCGGCTGAGGAAGTCAGTAAAGACCCTGATATTGGTTTACATCTGGGGGAACATTTACCACTTTACCGTGGGCAAGTGATTGAACATTTGTTTATTTCTTCAGAAAACTTTGGTGAAGGTTTAAAACGCGCTTTGGCTTATCAACGCCTAATTAGTGATGCTTTTGATGCCAAATTGGTAGTGGAAGATGGTCGCTGCTATTTAACCAATGGTGTGCAGCCAGGGTCAGAAAATATCGTTAATCGTCATTTTTCTGAATGCGCCATGTCGGGTGTTTTACGATTCTTTAAATTTATTACTGAAGGTCGTTTTCAGCCCATTTATATCGACTTTAACTTTAGTCAAGGCGCTACTGATGATGAATATTTCCGTGTCTTTGAATGTCCTGTGAGTTTGGGGCAGAAAGAAACACGTTTGTATTTTGATCCGAGTATTTTGGATTATCCGCTGTGGCAGGCAGAGCCAGAGTTGTTGCAATTAAATGAACAGTTGGCATTAGAAAAGCTACAGGAACTGGCGCGTTATGATTTGGTTGGTGAAGTGCGCCGTGCTATTGGTTCAACCTTAGAAAGTGGCGAAACTACCTTGGAAACAGTAGCGGCGCAATTGAATATCACACCACGCCGTTTGCGTACACAATTGAGCGAAGCAAATACCAGTTTTCAGCAAATTCTGTCAGATTACCGTTGTCGTTTGGCTAAACGATTATTATCGAATACCAATGAAAGTGTGGAGCGGATTGTATATTTAACGGGTTTTTCAGAGCCTAGTACTTTTTATCGTGCCTTTAAACGCTGGACCAATGAAACCCCAGTGGAATATAGAAAACGAAAACAGCGTTAAATTACCACTTAAGTCCCTCCTAAAAGGAGGGATTTTTTCATTCCTTTAATTTTGTAGATCTGTGGTTTGTCTTCTATAAGGCGGGATTAGGGGGAGGAAAATTTTTAAAAAGAGATTATTCTGGCATGTTTAACCAATGTGGACCTAAAGGAACTTTCGGTAAATCAAACTGTTCAGGATAATGCGCCTGAATAAAATATAAGCCATCGGGCGGGGCGGTAATCCCTGCGGCTTTACGGTCTTGGGCTGCAAAAATTTGGTCAATATGCGCAATGTCATACAAACCTTGCCCAATCTCCAAAAGGCAACCCATGATATTGCGTACCATGTGATGCAAAAAACCATCAGCTTGAATATCTAATACCAAATAATTGCCGTGACGAATTAAGCGGCAATGGCTGACATGACGAACAGGCTGATTGGATTGACACGCTGCGGCACGAAAGCTTTCAAAATTATGTGTCCCTTCAAATTTCTGCGCAGCCGCAATCATTTTTTCGACATCTAAGGGATAATAAGCGTGGGTGACTTGTTTGTGCAGCAAGGCAGGGCGTTGTGGGTTGTTATATACCACATAGCGATAACGCCGTGCCTGAGCCTTAAAACGGGCATGGAAGTCCATATCCATCGTTTTAATCCATTGAATTGCAATGTCTTTGGGTAGTTGGCTGTTGGCTCCCATCAACCAACCACGTTCGGGACGAATGGCATGCGTATCAAAATGTGCCACCATATTGGTTGCATGCACGCCTGCATCGGTACGTCCTGCACCATGTAAAATAATGGCTTCATCGGCAATTTTGCTCAGAACTTTTTCAATGGTTTCCTGCACACTAGGTACGCCTGCTTGCTGGGTTTGCCAACCCCGATACCGAATGCCACAAAACTCAATTCCGATTGCAAAACGCTGCATAATCACCTCAAATCACACTGAAGACTGCCAATGCGCATACCACTGTGCAAGGCTGTCGTATTGTAAATACATTTTTAAGACTTTGGCATAAAGATCTGCATGACTTTGGCAATCACTGATTAAAATTTTACTGTCCTGTAACCACTGGCTGATCGCATAGCATTGCTGCATACCACCGAAAGTGACTTGTGTGGTGAGAATTACGGCACATTGTTGAGCTTGTAAAGCCTGAATTAACGCAATCACTTCGGCATTGACTGCCATATTGCCTGTGCCATAACTTTGTAAAATCAGACAGTGTGGTGGATGCTGCTGTAAGGCCTTTAAATTATCGACCAAAGCGGAAATGGCAATTGGCTGTAACATCCAGTTCAGACAATTAAAGTGTCGGGCCTTTCCAATATGTTGAGTGCTAATGTTGAATGCTGGTTCATTCTGCGATTTGCTCTCCGTGCAAACCAAAGCGGACTGACCTGTAAATGCATTTAACTCGGTGGTGTGTTGTTTCTGTGCTGTCGCGGCATGAATCAGTTGATGATGGAAAGCAAGATATACTCCCTGAGTCACTTGATGAATCTGTTGTAAAGCAAAATTCAGGTTGTCCAATGCATCACTAAATTCACGGGTATCTGTACCTTGTGCATTGAGTAAGGGATATTGGCTACCCGTGAGAATGACATGGGTGCTTTGAGCTAAAAAACGTGCCAAGACTGCGCTGGCATAGCTGAGCGTGTCTGTGCCATGTAAAATGACGAAATGTTGAAAATTATCTTGTTGTAATTTTTGAATATATTGAATGAGCTGTAACCAGTCTGCTGCTGTACAGGCGCTACTGTCTTTAATGACAGGGGCAACAAAGCATTCAATCTCTAAATTTAGTGGCAAAACCTGTGCCAAACGTGGCAAGAATTGCTCGGCAGGCATTGGGCTTAGTGGTTCACCGACACAGCCAAAAGTGCCGCCCATGTAGATTAACGCAATTTTTTTCATCATAAAAAAGCAGCCAAGAATGACTGCTTAATCTTAATCTGATTTGAATTAAGAAGCGATTCGATTCAGTAACTGATCGGCACGTTGGCGTTGTTCAGCAGAATAATTTGCGCCTTGTTCGCTAAGTAAAGCTTTCGCAGCATCATAAGCGCCCAACTCTACATATTGGCTCGCTAAGTCTAAGTTCAACTGAATTTCATCCACTTGAGATAAGTCTGGGAATGATTTCACCAATGGATCATTCAGATCAACATCTGTACCGACAAAGGTTGCAGCAGGTTCAAGTGAAATACTTGGTGCAGCAATGATTTCTGGTTCAGTTGTAGGTTGAAGATTGGTTTCCGCAGCAGGCGTACTGTCAAATGTGAAATTAAAATCAGGTGCAGGTTCAGCTTTTGCTTCAACTGCAGGTGCACTTTCTGGTGTCGAAAAATTGAAGTCCAGACTAGGGGGTTCGACTGCAGCAGCTTCACTGATTGTTGATTCAGGGGTTGTTGTTTCAGGTGCTGCTGTGGTTTCAGCTGGGCTTGGTGTTAAATCAAACGTGAAATCGAGCGGTTTAACTTCCTCAGCAGGGCTTGCACTTGGTTCAGCTGTAATTGCAGGCGCTTCAGTTTTTGCTTCTGCTGCTGTGGAATCGAGTGAGAAATTAAAATCCAGTGCAGCAGGTTCTGCTTTGACTTCAGGTTCGGCTGCTTTTTCTACAACAGGTGTAGCTGCAGGGCTGAAATTTAACGATGAGGTGTCAAATTCTAAAGCTGCTTCAGGTTCTGCAGTTTTATTTGAGGTCAGTTCGTGCTGTAACTGGTCAAAAGAAGCCGTTTGATTTGGCGTACTCACAGGTGCAGTAAAATCTAAGCTGCTTGGAGCTGCTGTCAGCGCTTCATTTGCTGATTTTTCAGCAATATCTTCATGTGCATGACTGGCTTTTTTCGCTTCAGCTTGTGACAGAATATCGTCAAGCTCTAAAGAACGTAAATGATTCAGCAATTGATCAATTGCAAATTCATCTTTTTGTTGTAAATGAATATCAAGCAATAACAAATACAAACCATGCAATGAGTTATCACGTTTTAATGCTTGGTTAATTTGTGCTTCTGCAGCAAAGAAATTACGTTCTTTGATCAGGTTTTCAATGTTGGTTTGGATTTTTACAGGAACAGGGGTAGAGTGTTGTGGTGTTGGAACAACCTCTTCAACCACCACCGATTTCTGGGCAACTTTTTTGGTAGTTGTGGTTTTCTTGGCACTGGTTTTGGCTGGCGCTGCTGTTTTCTTGTTGCTTGGTTCGGCTTCTTTACTTGCTTCACGCTTTTTCAAGAAAATTGCGATCACCAGTAATAAAATAAACGGAATCACATAAATCAGCATGTTTATACCCCTTGAGGATGTGGTCCCTGTTTGACCTTATCCCAAAAAAATCATTGTGTGTAACATTTAGTGTTTTGGCTTATTTGCGGCTTGTTGTTTTTGCAATTGTTGTTGCAGTTCGGCAAGGCGCGCGTTGAGTAATTGAATTCTGTGATCCTTTTGACGTAATGCCAATTCTAATTCTGTTACGTTTCTCTGTAATTTAACGGTTTTCTCACGGGATGTCATAACTTTTAATGATAAGTCACCCGAAGTTTGTGTGGATTGTGTGTTCTTCTTGGCAGAACCGTGGCTAGAGTCTTGTTGATTCTCTGCTACAAGGCTCATTTCTGCTTGATTTAAACGATATTTGGCTTTGCCTGATTGTGGTGCGCTAGCCGTTTCTGGTTTTGGAATTCCGGCTTTTTTCTCTGGCTTGGTTCCAGTTTGTGCATGTAAATTTAAGGTCGCCCCGCGACGTAAACGATTAGCATCACCTTGAATAAAAGCATGTTCATTATTGGCTTTAATTTGTTGCATCACTTCAGCAACAGGGCGATTGTTTTCTACCGCAATGCGTGACGCAATGGTCCATAATGATTCATTCGATTGAACTACATGTTGGTTATTGAGTACAGGCTTGGCTGTGACAGGGTTTGGTTTAGCCTGTGCAGCGGCTGTTTGTGTAGGCTTTTTCGCGGCAGCAGCAGGCTGAGTTTGTGTCAGTTGATTCGTGCGTTGCTGTTCAGCAAATTTTTGCACTAGTGGATCAGCCGATTGATGAGCGGTGGCTGTAGATGTTGTCGGTGTTGGGTAGTTATTTGTCTGCGCTGGCGCTGTTTTTGAAGCAACCACATTCGTATTTTCACTTGCTGCGCTACGGCTAGGCACAGTTTGAATTACAGTTACTGCTTGATGGTTTAATACCGGTGGTGTTTTGCGTTGAATGGTTAACGGTGCTTCAAAGGCTTGTTGTTCAATTGCTTTGGGTGTTTCAGCCTGATAGGTTGCACTTACAGGTAAATTTAAAGCAATATCTTGCTCATTTACAATCATGATAGGTGTTAAAGCTTGTTCATTGCTGCGTTGCATAGCGGCCAATGGAGCAGGTGAACTGCGTTTTAATGGTGTGTGAATATGTTGCAGGTGGGTTGCATTGCCTTCTTTAATTTTAACTACAATATTCAACTCAGACTCAGTTAACGGTCGAGATGAAGTAATGGTGATGACCCCTGTGCCGTTGCTATTACGGCGTGTAAAAAAGTTAAGATGACCTGGTGGACGGTGACTCGCACCAATTGACATCAGATCTTCTGGCGTAGCTAAACTGACATCAATCGCTTCATTAACATTCGATTGACGAAAGTTGATTTCCGCATAGAGCAACTCCCCAGTTGTTGACTGAATTTGAATCGGGTCAACATTCATTGCATACATTTGCTGTGAAGCCAGAATAGATAAAATAGCGATCTTTAATTTGTTATATACAGTCATCTTAATTGTTAGCTCGGTCATTTATCGCAAGGCGAAAAGGATAGAGTAGCGAGTTGTAGGTAGATTGTAAAATATTAACACACCGATTACATAAAAAAAGCCAGTCAAAATTTGACTGGCTTTTTAGTGCTAGATCACAACATCAAAATGATTGAGTGATAAAGCGAGTGTTTAGGCGTTTTTGTAATCAATTAAGATGCGAAGCATACGGCGTAATGGCTCAGCAGCACCCCAAAGTAATTGGTCACCTACAGTGAATGCACCTAAGTACTCTTTGCCCATGTTCATTTTACGCAAACGACCCACAGGAACAGTTAATGTACCAGTCACAGCTACAGGTGTCAGATCAGTCATAGATGCTTCACGAGTATTTGGCACAACTTTAGCCCATTGACTTGATTGACGAATCATATCTTCAATTTCGTTCAGTGGAACGTCTTTTTTCAGCTTCAACGTGATTGCCTGAGAGTGACAACGCATTGCACCAATACGCACACAGTGACCATCAATTGGAACGATCTGCTGATTGCCTAAAATCTTGTTGGTTTCAACCTGGCCTTTCCACTCTTCTTTTGACTGACCGCTTTCAAGCTGTTTGTCGATATATGGGATGAGAGAACCTGCTAAAGGCACACCAAAGTTTGCCGATGGGAAACCTTCACCACGTTGTAATTCGGCAATTTTAGAGTCGATGTCTAAAATTGGTGAACGTGGATCATCCAACAAGTCTTTGGTGTTGTTATACAAGTAGCCCATACCTGTGATCAGCTCACGCATATTTTGCGCACCTGCACCAGAAGCTGCCTGATAGGTCATTGAAGTTGCCCATTCCACCAAATTATTTTGGAATAATGAACCTAAGCCCATCAACATAAGAGAAACAGTACAGTTGCCGCCCACAAATGTTTTGGTGCCATTCACCAAACCATCTTTAATGACATTCATGTTAACTGGATCAAGTACGATAATCGCTTCATCATCCATACGTAGGGTAGATGCAGCATCAATCCAGTAACCATTCCAACCTTCTGCTTTAAGCTTCGGGAAAACGGCAGAAGTGTAATCACCACCTTGACAGGTAATAATGACATCCATTTGCTTCAGACTTTCAATATCTGTTGCATCCATAAGTGCTGGGGCAGTCTTACCACCAAACGCTGGTGCTTCACCGCCAGCATTACTGGTAGAGAAATAGAATGGCTCAAAATGAGCAAAATCATTTTCTTCAACCATACGTTGCATAAGGACGGAACCGACCATCCCGCGCCAACCGACCAGACCTACTTTCATGTCACTTTGCCTCGGTGCGTTAAAAACAATAAAGGAATGTAAGTCTATCAAAAGGGGACGCAACTGCAAGCATTACATGAACAAAACATGAGTATTATTGAGTGAAATCTCTTGTTTGTGTTACATACAAAATTGATAACTTTGGTTTTCATGTAAAACGACAAAAAATACAAAAGAGTAAAGCAAGATGATTTGGGTAGAAGGGCTTGCAATATTAGTCATTTGGTTAAGTTTTTGGTCACTGATTCCACGTGATGAATGGTGGATTCGGGGCGCAGACTTTCCACGGTTACAAATTTTGTTTTTAGGCATCATTGCCTTTGTTTTGCTGCTGATTTGGGAGCAGGCATGGGATGTGTCTAGCCTAGTGATTTTGATTGGACTAATTGCAGCTTTGGCTTATCAGCTCAAAATGGTCTTGCCCTACACCCTGCTATGGAAAAAACAAGTCAAACAAGTCCGCCCAGAACAGCTAAATCCTGAAAAACAGATTTCCTTAATCGTATCCAATGTTTTGACACCGAATCAGAAATATCATCTTTTAATTGAACATATTCAAGCCTTAAAACCAGACTTGGTGTTGACTTTAGAATCTGATTTGGCATGGCAGCAAGCCTTGTCTGTGATTGAAGCTGACTATCCTTATCGAGTCGCTGTGCCTTTAGATAATTTATATGGCATGCATTTGTATAGCCGTTTGCCGTTACAAAACAGTGAAATCAAATTTATTCTGAGTGATGAAATTCCATCTATTCATACCAGTGTGATTTTGCCTTCGGGGCAACCTGTACAGTTGTATTGTTTGCATCCCAAACCCCCGAGTCCGACTGAAGCCAAAGATTCAGTTTTAAGAGATGCAGAATTGTTGATTGTAGGCGATCAAATCAAAGATTTAGATGAAAGCTGTATCGTGATGGGGGATTTAAACGATGTGGCATGGTCGCGGACGACGCGCTTGTTTCAGCGGATCAGTGGTTTGCTCGACCCGCGCGTTGGGCGGCACTATATCAATACCTTTCATGCCGATTATCCTTTATTACGTTGGTCATTAGACCATGTTTTTCATAGTACCGACTTTGCTTTGGTCAAAATGAAACGCTTAGCACATATCGGTTCAGACCATTTTCCTGTGTATGTGGTATTACAAACTGGGCGGGTGTTTGATCGAATTCAAGATGAATTGCCGCAAACTGATGCCGATGAGCAAGAAGCACAGGACGCGATTCAGGAGGGGATTGAAAAAGCAGAGCGAGAAGAAAAGATTGTGACAGATGAAATTGCACAGCGGTATAAAGAGCAGGGTAAATCGGTTTAGAAATCAATCGAAAATTGTACGAAATAGCTTACACGGATTTAGGCGCATGACGCATATTTTATTCTGATTGATCTAGTTAAGATTAATTCATCAGCACAAGGACTCGGGAAAGGAATATCCCATTAAGGAAGACGACGCTGATGGATGAACATCAAGGATATGATGTAGGTAAGGAATGCCACATAATAAAATAACAATAAGTTTTGAAAGCACAACCTCATGAGCCCGAGTTTTACAGGATGTAGAACTCGGGCGATGATTTTTTAGGGATTGGTTTTTTATTTTCATTAGACTTCTTGCGTTAGTCAAATTTTAAGCAGTCAAAAGCTATATTTATAAGGTTTTAGCCAATTCAAAA
>DBIN01000024.1 GCA_002296655.1 Acinetobacter sp. UBA801 | reverse complement strand
TTGTAGCTTAAATAGATATTTCTAGCTTTTGTTTTAGGGGCTTCTTTCTGTCTTTTTTCAGGGCGTCAATCTCTCCAGAGATAACCCACAGTAAAGCCAAAGATTAAACAGAATATTGCAATGCCCATTTACTCATCTTTCCCTAAAACTTCTTGTCTGTACTTTATAACTTCTTCAGCTTTTAAATTATGCAGATGATATTTAATAAGTGCATGTATTACATCACTTTCTGCCATTAGACTTTTTTTAGCTACAACGAACTTCATTAAGGTTTCCTTAACAGCCTCAACTTCGTCTGTTCTTAATTTATAGACTTTGCTCATTCCCTTTATTGCTCGTTTAACAGTTACTAAGTTAATTTTAACTCTATTTATCAGTTGACAAGTTACCTATAAACTTTGTTTAATGTTTTAAACCAAGTTACTAGGTAACTTTTATGCAAGATTTAGTTTTTAAGACTTCTCAAGATTTCACACAGGCTGCCTTTAATCGGGTAGCAGAACTTGTTTCTCAACATGGTCAAGCGTGCCTAGATGCTTTTGTCCCTGCTTTTTCTACAGAGCAATGTTTAGAACATATCGCTTTAGTTGCTAGTGAAATGGCTTACGACTATTCATTTATTGATGCTCACGCTGATGTCTACAAAAAAACTAATACTGAATTAAAAGAATCAATGGGGGACTGTTAAATGATTAATTTCTTTGATGTTGTTTCTGAATACATTTCTTTTATTGAAACGAATACTTACTCAAGCTGTGAAGCATTGAGCGATCAGGAAATGAAAGCTTACGGTTTAATTATCTCTGGTGTTAATGCTGATCTTTTAACTAAGCAACAAAACTTTGAATTGCGTGTACGTCTTTATGATGTTGTTGAATCTCAAAAGGAGCTTTTAGTATGAAAAAGTCTATTGCTCAAAAAACAACCAAAGCATGTAAAAACACACAGGAAAGCCCTAAAAAATTAGAAAACAGTGAATTGGCTACCCCCTTTTATAATATGCGGGAAAAGGTACTCAAAATTTGATCAAAACAGGTTTTTCTATGGCTAGTTTGTATTCTATGGATCATATTACTTATGATCCCATCGACGGTTATTTTTATAAGGGCAAAAAAATTCCTGATAAAGATGTTAAGTTATTAAAATATAAGATTATTTTAGCTGAATTGAGTTTTAAGTTAGAAGAAGATTCAGAGCTTTCAATAGATCAAAAAGATTTAATGGCTGCTTTATTTACTGATGTTCTTATTTACAACGATTTACGTGATCAAAGGGCAATTGTTTATAAGCGTTTTAAGCGTGTAGTTGAGTATATATTTTCTAATTATGAGATTAAGCCTAAGTAGGCTCACGGATTGCCGCATAATGTATATTATGTTCCTTAACATGCTTTGCAACGTGGATTAATATATTGGTTCAATCCACGTTGCAAAGTTGCGCCAACGGCTAGGCTTGTATAGGGCGCAATCTCTGACATGGTATTTAACATAATATTGATTATACGCAATCAATCGGACACTTTAATGTAGACCATGAACGCTATAAAAATGCCAAAAGCCAAACCTTGAGCAAAACCCAAATTATAAAAAGAATCAGCAACAGCCAAAGCCTGATCTATATATTCTTGTTGCATTCAATGCTCCAGTGATCTTTACAGGCATCTTATTTACGCCTATAAATGCTCAATTTTAGACTTAACAGACTTCGCTAGTTAAGGCTAAAATTCGAGCTCAATATTTGTTATGGGTACATACAATGGAACTGGTTATATTCTTAGTCCTAGTGGTTAGCCTTGCTACAGCATTTTATGCAATCATCAAGATCGAAAAGACACAAAAGCAAGGCTCTAACAGCAAATTACCACTTAAAGAACTTGTGAAAAAAACCTTTCCAAAGTACAAAATTATTGAAAAACATCAAACAGTTATGATCTGTGAAATTAATCATCGGAATGAACCCGAAGAATTAGTATTTATCAGAATCACACCTAATCAGCAAAAATCAATTAAAAAATCAGGTCGTATGCTCATTGCTGACTACCCTTACATACCTACAGCCAAACAGTTAAAACTAGACTTTGGGCAGCATTTAAATTAAGCCCTCTATCTGCGCTTGTTCCATTTTCGCAGCTTGTTGAATATCAGGTTCACTAGGTTGCGTATAACTTGGCGTATTAGGTAATTGAGCATTTTGCACCTGTTGAGGCTGTTTAAAATAGTCGAAAGGTCGATCACCATGTTCTACAACACGCTGACAATCAGCTTGTGAAACGTCTTTTAAAATTGTGCCCTGTTGCGTATATGCTACATATTTTCCATTTTGCTTCATGCAGCCCGAAAAACGTGGAAAGTTACCGTCCAGAGTTGTGCAAGTGGTTAGGGCAAATTGTAGGTTTTATCTCTTGCACAGACTAAAAGTCTTAGGTCTATTACAAACTCTACAATTTGCATATAGTGGAAGCTAATCACTACAACCTTCAAGATACAAGGTCTATTAATTAGAACAAGAAATAACGCTGTGTCATTGGCAATACTTCTGCGGGTTCACAGGTCAAATGCATGCCATCTGCTCGTACTTCGTAGATTTCCGGATCAACTTCCATCACTGGTGTATAAGTGTTGTGCTTCATATCAACTTTTGAAATAGTGCGTGTGTTTTTACATGCAGAAATGATTTTCTTCAGACCTAATTTTTCCGCTACACCATTATTAATCCCTGCCTGAGACAAGAAAGTAATACAGGTGTTATGTACACCGCGAGCATTTGCGCCAAACATGGGACGGTAATGCACAGGCTGTGGTGTTGGAATGGAAGCATTAATATCACCCATGGGCGCTGCTGCAATCATACCGCCTTTAATAATCATGGCAGGTTTAACACCAAAGAATGCAGGTTTCCACAGCACCAAGTCTGCCAGCTTGCCTTCTTCGACCGAGCCGACTTCATGACTTAAACCGTGGGTAATGGCTGGGTTAATTGTATATTTCGCAATATAACGTTTAACCCGCTGATTATCGGTATGTGGCGTATCACCTTCTAGCGGTCCACGCTGCACTTTCATTTTATGTGCCGTTTGCCATGTGCGAATAATCACTTCGCCCACACGCCCCATTGCCTGTGAATCGGACGACATCATGGAAATTGCGCCCAAATCTTGCAAAATATCTTCCGCGGCAATCGTTTCACGACGAATTCGGCTTTCGGCAAACGCCACATCTTCTGAAATTGCAGGATCTAAATGATGACACACCATCAGCATGTCCAAATGCTCATCAATGGTATTGACGGTATAAGGACGGGTGGGATTGGTCGAAGATGGCAACACATTGGCTTGACCAATGGCTTTTAAAATATCGGGGGCATGTCCACCACCCGCACCTTCTGTATGATAGGTATGAATGGTGCGTTGCTTGAATGCCGCCAGCGTTTCTTCCAAGAAACCACTTTCATTTAAAGTATCGGTATGAATAGCAACCTGAACATCGTATTCATCGGCAACCGTTAAACAGTTATCGATGGCAGCAGGTGTTGAACCCCAGTCTTCATGCAGCTTTAAACCCACGACGCCTGCTTCAATCTGCTCACGTACAGGATCAGGCAAACTCAAATTTCCTTTGCCCAATAGCCCAATATTCATGGGTAAATCATCGATGGCTTGCAACATGGTCGCAATATGCCATGGTCCCGGTGTAACCGTGGTTGCAGATGTCCCTGCTGCTGGACCTGTTCCGCCACCAATCATGGTGGTTGTACCTGACATGAGTGCAGTTTCTACCTGTTGCGGGCAAATCCAGTGAATATGTGTGTCGATGCCACCTGCGGTAAGAATTTGACCTTCCCCCGCAATCACTTCTGTGGCCGCTCCCAACGGAATGGTAATATTGGGTTGTATATCAGGATTTCCAGCTTTACCAATTTTCCAAATACGTCCATTCTTTAAACCGACATCGGCTTTCACAATGCCCCACCAATCGACAATAAGTGCATTGGTAATAACGGTATCAGCAACATCATCTGCCAACAATTGGGACTGTCCCATGCCGTCTCGAATGACTTTACCGCCACCGAATTTAACTTCTTCACCATAAGTGGTCAGGTCTTGTTCGACTTCAATAAACAGTTCCGTATCCGCCAAGCGAATACGATCCCCTACGGTTGGTCCGAACATTTCCGCGTATGCACGACGTGACATTTTCATCATAGATTACTCTAAATTCTTAAAAGATTTTGATAGCCCGACTTAGTCAAGTTTCCCCATCACTCGACCTGCAAAACCATACACTTCACGCTTTCCTGCTAGTGCCACCAGTTCAACATCTCGGCTCTGACCCGGCTCAAAACGTACTGCGGTGCCCGCTGCAATATTCAAACGGTAGCCTTTGGCACGCTCGCGCTCAAATTGCAAAGCATCATTGGCTTCATAAAAGTGAAAATGCGAACCAATTTGAATTGGTCGATCCCCAGCGTTCGCAACCGTTATTTTTAGGGTTTCACGTCCAACATTTAACTCAATATCACGATCTGGCGTAATTACTTCACCTGGAATCATCTTTATTCCTTATAGTTCTTTACATAATCGGTTGATGTACAGTCACCAGTTTTGAGCCATCTGGAAAGGTTGCTTCAACTTGGACTTCAACAATCATTTCTGCAATGCCATCCATCACATCATTACGGCTCAATAAAGTCGTGCCGTAGTGCATCAGCTCGCTTACGCTCATGCCATCGCGTGCACCTTCAAGCAAGGCAGCAGAAATATACGCAATCGCTTCAGGATAATTCAGCTTTAAACCACGTGCCTTTCGGCGCTCTGCAACCAAGCCCGCGGTAAAAATCAAAAGTTTGTCTTTTTCTGTTGGATTTAATTCCATATCTTTTACCTATTTAAACGTGGAGATGCTTCGCTCATGAGCCGTGCATGACCAAAAATCGTTGTGTCATTTTGTCTTTAAATTGCAGACCCAAATGACCCTAAGTTCTCCAAATACGTGGAAATTCTTCATCCAGATCGTACCAATAGCGTCTCAATCTAGCTCTGATGGCAGCAAAGGCATCATGACATTGCCGAACATCATTCCCCAAAAAGCGCGCACAAATCACATCATCCAAAACCGTTAAGGTGACGGGTACATCCATACGCATCATCAGTTCACGGATTAAATCCAGATGCTGTTCTAAATCTAGACTGGCACGATATTGCACGGGAGGCACGGCCCAGAAACTTCCCATCACAGATTGACCATGCATGCCTAGGCATGAACTTAACCAACGGTCATTTCCCTTAAAACTTAAGGTATCGGCCACTAACAAAGTCTGATTACGGAACAATTTGAACTGGTTGCTATAGGCACCATCACTAAATTGCTCTTCACGTGCTTGGCGCCCAATCACCAACATATCCCAACCAATAAAACTGGCTGCCTGATCCAAATGGATGATGGTTTCTGAATGCGCATTCGCACCATTAAACAGCATGGTTTCTTGCGGCAGCCATTCAAAAATAGCATCAGCATTCAAACTAATATTGATATGCTGATAAGCCTTTTTACCATTGGTTTTGTACCATTTACCTGCGCCCGGGGTAGTCACTAAGGCATGTGCCTGCGCGTCGACAGACATATCAAAAGTTAGGTGATCGCCACCCGCAATACCCGCAGGGGGATGTACAATAATGGCATGGCACACTCCTGTTTTTTCAGGCCAAAGCATTTTTTGTACCCGCACAGGACCATAATGTTTGCGGTGATGTAACACCGTGCATTCAGGCTCTTTTTGAGCCTGAAAACCGAGTTCCAACTTGGCAAACCATAATTGAGCATCATGCGTTCGACTGACGGTTAAATCCTGCATGCTTCCTCTGCGTGATGAATACCAATAATCTGGTGTGCTTAAACTTGTACATCAAAACGACCTAATAATCATTAAGCCAAACCAATCAGTGCTACAACTGCGGTAATTCCACCGACAATTTTCTTACCATGTGGCACATATTTTTGTACCAAAGCACCTAAACCCAAGCCACCTGCGTAGATGCAAGACATTGCAACAACCATGCCGAAGACCAAACCGATCACATGACCTGAATGACTCAATTCAGCACCATGCGCCATGCCATGAAAACTTGCTAAAACCATGGTTGCAACTGCAAACAGTCGATTGGCTTTGGTCCATAGGGCAATGGCAAGAACAGATAAGGAGAAAACAATGCCGTATTCAGCAATATTCGTAGAAACCATATGCAACTGCCCAAGGCTAAAACCTGCAATCATGGCAACAACTAAACCCAACAATCCGCCTACTTTCCAACGATTAGCCGCTGACCACAGCAGCACACCAAAAGCGATCGCCATAGTGAGGTGATCAATTCCTGTAAAGGGATGAATAAAGCCCGTCAAAAAACTATTCTGTTGTTCATGACCAGGATGTGCCATTGCCCACATTGGAAAAGCTGCGGCTAAAGTGGCTAAAGTTCTTTTTAAATAAGTCATTGTGTTTCCCCGAATTACGCTTTGAATAGACCTTGTTTTTCAATGAACGAAATAATAATTTCCAGACCTTCTTTGGTTTTCATATTGCTAAACAAGAACGGCTTATCACCACGCATACGTTTAGCATCTTGATCCATCACACTTAAATTTGCGCCGACCATCGGTGCCAAGTCGGTTTTATTGATAATCAACAAATCTGATTTGGTAATGCCTGGACCACCTTTACGTGGAATCTTTTCTCCTCCCGCTACATCAATCACATATAGGGTTAAATCTGAAAGCTCAGGACTAAACGTTGCCGCCAAATTATCCCCACCACTTTCAATAATAATCAGCTCAAGTCCATCAAACTTTTCACATAAATCATCAATTGCTGCGAGGTTAATAGAGGCATCTTCACGTATAGCGGTATGCGGGCAACCGCCAGTTTCGACACCCACAATACGCTCTGGAGACATGGCTTCATTGCGGGTTAAAAAGTTTGAATCTTCTTTGGTATAAATGTCATTGGTGACGACCGCCATATTATATTTTTCACGCAAGGCCTGACATAAATTCAAAGTCAGCGCTGTTTTACCTGACCCGACTGGTCCACCAATTCCTACACGTAATGGGCTACGTTGTGACATGTTTTTTCCTCTTAAAATTATGATCTGAATAGTCTTGAATATTGGGTCTCGTGGTGCATACTCAGCATGGCATATTGTGGTAAGGCACTACTGATTTCAGTGTCTTGCAGCTCCAAGGCACGCGCAATTGCTGCGGGAATAAGCGCATGTAAATACCACAAAATACGCTGACCACTCATTTGCCCAAGCGGTACGGTTTTGACTGCCGCCAAGACCTGATTTTCTAAAACGGTAAAGGTATAAGCCGTGAGTACTTCTGTTTGATTTAGCCCCAAGGCGCCACACAGGCTGCCATACACAGGAACAAAGCCCAACTGTTTTTTCACTTTGACGGGTTGCTTTAATACATCTCTAATCCATGCATTTAAAGAAAATGCCAACTGTTTCGATTCCGCCAGTAACTCCTTACTCTCTCGACTGGCACGATAAAAGTTTGCCCAGTAAGTAAAATTTTCTTCGTCATCACTGTATTGCATTAAACGTTTCAGCACAGGCAACTCAAAACGAACCAACAGCATTTCCAGCACTTCTTCAAAGTAAGCAATGCTGGAGGCTTCATCATGAATCAGCCCTCGATCAATTGCACTTTCAACGCCTTGCGAATAGCAATATGCACCTATCGGTAACGCTGTTGATGACAAGGTCAACAGGCTGAGTAGTTGTGATGGATTAGTGATGGACATGATGTAAAGTCTTGATTGGGCTTAAGCGATGGTCATGTTGATGTTGTGCATAGGCGCCGCTTTCAGGCTCAAAAGGATGATCCACCTCTGCAACGTTTAATCCCAAACCCAGCACCATTTCAGCAAGTACATGATCTGGTTCAAAATATAATGCTGTTGGCGTCAACATTAAGGGAACGTGACGATTTCCTAAATGATATGCAGCTTTTAATAAATCAAATTCTTGCTGAGCCGAAACTTTCATCAGTTTTTCTGGTTTCGCTTCAACTTTGAGAATGTTTCCATTTTCCGTCGAAATATATGATCCACTGCGTAAAATGCCTGTGCGCGGCAAATCTGCACCAATATCCACCCCATTTTTTAAAGTTGCACGAAAACGGCTCTTTTGGCGCGTGTCGAAAGTTAGCTCAATGACATCAAAGTCACAGTTTTCTGTAACTGCTTCTAATCGTTGAGTATAAATTTCCATTTCTTCTCCATGCTTTACTTTATCTGGTATTACTTTTGACCCAAATTGATTCAAAATTTATTCATGCATGCAAAATTGCACCGCAATAAACATATAAGCAATTTTTGAGCCAATATTTATTTTCTAATGGAAATCAAAATATTTAGGGTAAAATTAAAACCTAATTATTTAATTTTAAATAAAAATGGCTTTGTTGCACAAAGATTTGAAATGCAAAGCGCCCCTAATTGAGACAAACTTAAGGCGTAACTTCGGTAAGTGGTCGACCGAATTCCGTAAATCTGTTGAGGACTACTACACGTGCATGAATCTCATTGATAAAGACAGATGGAATAAGGATTTAATCATTAAGCAGCATTGGATGGCTGCGTCGGAGTAGGTTTGATTTCGCCCTTGTTTACCTTTTTATGGAGCATACCATTGCGTAGTAGGATCAAACCAAATGGCAATATTTCCGCGACTCATGAGTGCTCGGTTATATGCGGGCCAATTGGTTGTGCGATAGATTTTATGTGTAGTCTTCTTTATTTCAAAATTATATTACTGAAAAAGCCTTCACACATAGGTTTTTGCAACAAAGCCGATGCTAAACAACAGCCTCAACTTTTCAAATTATCAGGAATTTCCTCGTCTACAATCTACTCAGTAAAAGATCGTAATGCTCTTGCTGCATTTAAGTTTTGCTTACATCTAGCATGTATTGGCTGACCACAAGCTCTTCAACTTAATCCACAAAAATGGAAGCCTTAAGTGAACTGCAAGACGTTGTATTTCCTTGTCAGACATAATGGTCAGCATCTCGATTCATATCCAGTCCATGATGTGGATGTGCATCATAGACCAGACACTTCCAAGTCAGAGAGGGTTGGGGAGAGGTCGCAGATCCTCCTAGGATTCCTCTACTAAGGGAAAACTAAGCCACTGCCTGATTTTGATAGGCTGACATGACATGCAGTACCGCAGCTGTCCGCGTTTCCACATAGAGCTTCTCAAAGACATGCTCAAGATGTTTGTTCACTGTACGTGGGCTGAGCTGTAAGATCTCGGCAATATCCCGGTTGGTCTTCCCCATCGTGACCCAATGCATCACTTCTGCTTCACGCGGCGTCAGGTTTGGACAGGCCTGCGCGATTTCCTCTGCGCTCGGCATTTGGGTCTGCTCTTTCAACTGTACCAAGACATGTTTAGAGATATGCCCTGCATACAGTTTGGTAAGCAGGTTAAGCTGTAACTCCTGATGTCCATGACCATACTGACCATGCAGTAAATGTGCTTGATCTGGCTGCTTGAGCAAGTCCTGTAGCCACTTATTCAAACTGGACTGAAAATGCTGTACATCTACCTGATGATTTTTCAGTAATTCACTGACGATTGGGGTCTGCCAGATAATTTCACCTTCCAGATTCAGCGATAAAATCGCACTACCTGTAGCATCCAGCATTTGTCGCTGCTGATGCATTAAACGAGCCTGTAACAAATGGGTTTTTACTCGTGCCCGAACTTCATCAATATTTAAAGGCTTTGTGACATAGTCTACCCCACCGACCTGAAAGCCTTTGAGGATATGTTCGGTTTCTGTCAGCCCGGTCATAAAGATTACTGGAATATGTTCAGTCACTGGACTGGCTTTAAGCTGAGTGCAGGTTTCGAAGCCATCCATTTCCGGCATACTGCCATCGAGCAGGATCATGTCGGGTTGAATGCGATGCGCAATCTCAATTGCATCAAATCCATTGGTCGCCACAAGTACCTGATAGCCAGCCTGATCCAGGCTCTCATGCAATAGACTTAGATTTTCAGGTATATCATCCACAATCAAAATACTTTCCAACATGTCCACCTTACCCCTACTTCAGCACATCTGCATGCTCATGAAGTCGCTGAATTGCTCTTTTAAAATCAAATTGTTTTAAATCCTGCTCAATCTGATGCCATATATCGTTATATTGTTCAAAGTGCTGGCCACATTCATGCAGTACATCTTTTGCCCCCCGGATAAAACCAATACTTAAATGCTGTTCCAGCTGAAGGACCGCCTCTGCCACGTTCAACAATGGAATGGATGGGTGCACTTCATTTTTGCTTTCAACCACCACCGTGGGGATCTGGGCTTCCTGATCAGCAGCTTGTTCTTGTTCTGGATTTTGCTCATGCTGATGCAGCCAGCTTAAGCCCAATTTATCACCAATTTTGTTCAATAATAAATTGAGATCGACCGGCTTTACTAAAAAGTCTTCGTTGAGAACATCGGTTTCCGGATTGATCATCCGCTCATTGGCATCTGCGGAAATAATAATAATCGGTACATTGGTGATTTTATTCTGGCGCAGCAATTTCGCCGTTTCCCAGCCGCCCAGTAAAGGCATGCTCAAATCCATCAAAATCAGATCAGGATTAAATTCTGGAACCTGACGCAAACAGGCTAAACCTGATTCTGCCTCTTCTAAAATAAAACCTAAGGGTTTAAGAAAATTCAGAACCAGGCCACGGTCGGTCGCTTCATTATCAACCACCAGTATTTTACGGCGTTCTCCGGTATAACCGGTTACAGTATTAGAGGCAACGTCAGCGATCGGATGGATCAGGGATTTAGAAGGCAAATACAGTTTTATTTTAAATACTGAACCCTGTTTTAACTGGCTGCTCAAGGTCAGCTCGCCACCAAGAATATCAACCAGAAGCTTCACGATCGGCAGCCCTAAACCCGTGCCGGCAAAACTGCCCTGTACCACATTACGACCACGTTCAAAAGGCTGGAAGATCCGCTCAACATCCGACTCAGCAATCCCACAACCAGTATCCTGAATTTCAAAATAAGCGGTCTGAAAACGGTAATCGACCTTAAATTTGACTCCCCCCTCCAAGGTAAATTTCAAAGCATTACCCAACAGATTAATCAGTATCTGTTCCAGACGTTTTTTATCAATACGGACATACTGTGGAATCTTGCTACTGATCTCCACATCAAACTTCAGCTGCTTTTGGGCAAACTGTGGCTCGAATATATGCACGATCTGTTTAAGAAATTTTGGCAGGTCGATATTGGAATTTTCCAAAGAAATCTTACCAGTTTCAATCCGTGCCAAATCCAGCAGACCATCAATTAGAGAAGTCAGATGCTGACCGCTCCGGCTAATCACGCCCAGGGCAGATTCGCCCTGTTCAGACAGTTTTTCCTGTTTCTGCAGTAGCTGGCTATAACCGAGAATACTGTTCAACGGTGTTCGTAATTCATGACTGATGCCAATCACATAGCGGCTTTTGGCTTCATTGGCCTTTTCAGCATGAATGCGGGCATCCTGCAACTGGCGATCGGTAACTTTATGCGCTTCAATCTCATCCATCAGCAGTTGAGTCTGGGTATTACTTTCCAGCTGTGCCTGACGTCGACTTTCATCATTCAGCACTAACCACCAGGCGGCTACACACAGTAGCAGGAACAGTACGGCATAGATTTTGACGAACAGCATTGTCAGCGCATCCTGCTGCTGTGACAAAGCACCCAGGCTGGCAGACTCCTGTAAATAAATCAGGCTAAGACTGACCGCCAGCACCACGCCCAAGACAAAAATCAGCAGGATATACAGACTTAAACGGGTATTAATATGTTGTACCCAGTATTTCGGCAGGAACCAGGCTGCAAAAACTCTTAGCTGTGAAGACCAGCGTGCATGCGGCTTACACAGATCATGACAACGTGCTTCAAGCGTGCAGCACAGCGAACAGATCTGACTGCTATAGGCTGGACAACTGGCCATGTCTGCAGTTTCATAATCATGCTCACAGACTACACAGGTTTGGGTTTCGACCAACTTCAGCTCAGGCTTTTCTTGACGTGCCAAGTAGTATTTACCTTTGGTAAACCAGGCAATTAGCGGTACACATAACACCGCCGTACCGAGTGCGATAAAGCCGGCCAAGGACCGGGCAATCTCTCCAAAAACTCCCCAGTAACACAGCATGGATAAGACCGATGCAATGATCAGGCTACCGACTCCAACCGGATTAATGTCATATAAATAGGCCCGTCGAAATTCAATTCCTTTTGGACTCAGTCCCAGTGGTTTACAGATCACCAGATCCGCAACAATGGCACCGATCCAAGCAAGGGCCACATTACTGTATAAGCCAAGCACACGCTCCACCGCATGGATTACCCCAAGTTCCATCAACAGCAAAGCGATAAAGATATTGAATACCAGCCAGACTACGCGCCCTGGATGGCTATGCGTCAGACGCGCAAAAAAGTTCGACCAAGCCAATGACCCTGCATAGGCATTGGTAACATTAATCTTGATCTGAGCGACGCAGACAAATAGAACAGTCAGAAATAAAGCGATGCCGGGATGATTGACCACCTGTTGATAGGCAATCCAGTACAGATAATTGGGGTTACTCAGTTCAGAATCGGCAACCAGATACTGCATTGCCAGCGCCATAAGTAGCATACCCATGAATATCTTGATAAATCCGCCCAGAATCCAAGCTGGTCCACCTAAAAAGACTGCCCAATTCCATTTACGCTGAATATGTTTTTTATCGGGTAAAAACCGCAGATAATCCGCCTGTTCTCCGATCTGGGTGATCAAGGCAAAGAGCACCGTGCAGGATGCACCAAAAAAAGACAGATTAAAGGCAGCGCTCTGACTTTTTGCGCCCTCAATGAGTGCAAGATTGCTGATCAAATCAGGTTGCTTCACCAAAACAAAGCACCATGGTAATAGAAGCAGAAATAACCAAATTGGTTGAGTGATGGCCTGCACCTTATTGATGAAACCAATGCCTTTGACCACCAATGGTAAAATCACCAGTGCTGAAATCAGGTAGCCAATACTCAGGGGTATGCCTAGACCTAGCTCCAATGCCAGCGCCATGATGGCAGCTTCAAAGGCGAGAAAGATAAAGGTGAAACTGGCATAGATGACCGAGGTAATGGAGGAGCCAATATAACCAAATCCGGCACCACGGGTCAGTAAATCAATATCGACATTATAACGGGCAGCATAATAACCAATCGGCCAGCTGGTCAGGAAAATGATAATCGCCACAACCACCAGTGCCCAGAAAGCATTACTGAAACCGTATTGCCAGAGCATGGTTGCTCCAAGTGTCTCCATTGCCAGGAAACTGACAGCCGCAAGTGCCGTATTGGTCACTGTCCATAGCGACCATTTCCGGACGGATTTAGGCGCATAGCGCAGGGCGTAATCCTCAATACTTTCATCGACCACCCAGGTATTGTATTTACGTCGGGTATGAATGACGCGCTGCGGTGCCTGACTGGTATTCGCTGTTGGGTCCATACAGATCAAATAAAGCTAAATATCTGCTATTACAATGCAATAACTATGCCCAGCCTATCAGTATCTAAAAATAATCCGACTGAAGGTTATATACGTAAAGTGACGTATATACTCAATTTTTAACTCCCCTTAGGCTTAGTTGCATACCAAGCGCAAACCTATGATTAAGCGCATCAGCACATCTAATTCTATAGGGGAACCCGACATGAGCTTAAAATCAAAAGTAAAGACATCTGGATTACTGGCAGGTTTACTTGCTGTTCCATTCTTGCTGGCACCCGCACTGACCAATGCCAGCGTACCTGCAACGGCAAAGGTCAATACCACGAAACTTAAAGTCGATGACAAGTTTGTATATGTGGGTCAGCTGCATTCGGCAACCGGTACCATGGCAATTTCTGAAACCGGTTCAATCCAGGCAGAACGTCTGGCCATTGAACAGATCAATAAAAAGGGCGGTGTACTTGGTCGACAGATCAAAATTATTCAGGAAGATGGTGCTTCTGACTGGCCAACCTTTGCAGAAAAAGCACGTAAATTATCTGAAAAAGACCGTGTTGCTGCAATTTTCGGTTGCTGGACTTCAGCCTCTCGTAAAGCCGTATTGCCGATTATTGAACGCAACAACTCTCTACTTTATTACCCAACCTTCTATGAAGGCTTAGAACAATCTAAAAACGTGATCTACACCGGTCAGGAAGCAACTCAACAGGTAATTGAAGCATTGAACTGGCTGGCAAAAGAGAAAAAAGCCAAAACCTTCTATCTGATTGGTTCTGACTACATCTGGCCACGTACCACTATGAAAATTGCCCGTACCCACATCGAAAAAGTACTGAAAGGTAAAGTGGTTGGCGAAGAATACTATCCATTAGGCCACACTCAATTCGGTTCCCTCATCAACAAAACCAAATTACGTAAACCAGATGCCATCTTTGCAGCAGTTGTGGGCGGTTCGAACGTATCTTTCTACAAACAAATGAAAGCTGCGGGCGTAACAGGTGACAAACAGACACTGCTTACCCTTTCAGTGACTGAAGATGAATTGCTGGGGATTGGCGGCGAAAATATGAAGGGCTTCTACTCTTCAATGAAATATTTCCAAAGCCTGAACAACCCCAATAATGCTGCATTTGTAAAAGCCTTTAAAGCGAAATATGGCCCTAAAGCGGTGGTAGGTGACGTAACACAAGCCGCTTACCTGGGTCCATGGTTATGGAAAGCAGCAGTTGAAAAAGCCGGTAGCTTTGATGTCGCGAAAGTGACTGCAGCATCTAAAGGCCTAGAAATGAAAAACGCGCCTGAAGGCTACGTAAAAATTGACCCGAACCACCATTTATGGAGCAAATCACGTATTGGTCAAGTGCAACCAAATGGCCAGTTCAAAGTTGTTTACGAGTCTAAGGGTCTAATCAAACCAAACCCATTCCCTAAAGGTTACTGAGTTAACAGCCACATGATCAGGGGAAGCCATTCTCCTGATCTTTATATTCCACACAATTTTTTAAAGCTTGGAGGATAATGCGATGGATCTATCATTTGCAGAATTCGGTGCAATATTTGCCATGCAAGGCTTTAATGGTCTCTCTGTATTCTGTGTGCTGTTATTGATGGCGCTCGGCCTTGCAATTATTTTTGGGCAAATGGGCGTAATTAACATGGCACATGGTGAGTTTCTGACCATTGGTGCATATACGACATTTTTCATTTCCACACTGACTGAAAGTTTTTTCCCTCAACTCCTACCTTACTATTTCCTGATTGCAATCATTGCAGCCTTCCTCACAGCAGGCATTATCGGTTACATGGTGGAACGGCTCATGATCAGCCGGCTCTATCAACGGCCACTCGATACACTTCTTGCAACATGGGGCTTAAGCCTCATCATGCAACAGTTGTTCCGTTCTATTTTCGGCCCTAAGGAAGTCAGCCCGACTTTACCTGACTGGTTAATGGGTTCTTATCAACCGACGGAAGCCATCGATATTCCTATCAACGGTTTGTTCCTGGTGGGCGTTACCCTCTGTGTCACTGCATTTGTCTACTTTCTGATTTACCGTTCACGCTGGGGTTTACAGCTTCGTGCAACCAACCAGAACCGCTTTATGAGTGGTGCTGTCGGGATTAATACCAAACGTGTTGACAGCTTAACCTTTGCCTTGGGTTGTGGGCTTGCGGGTATTGCCGGTGCAGCCTTCACAACCATCGGTTCTACTGGTCCAACAGCCGGTTCGCTGTATATCGTCGATACATTCTTAGTCGTGGTTTTCGGCGGCGCTGCAAGCTTGCTTGGCACTGTTGCCTCTGCATTCAGTATCGCGCAAGCACAATCTATTCTGGAATTCTTCCTTTCTGGTTCTGTCGCTAAAGTCCTGACACTGGCTACAGTCATTATTATCCTGATGCTGCGTCCTCAGGGTCTCTTCTCAATCAAAGTACGTAAATAGGGATTCAGGAGAGATATTATGAAGAATCTAATGAATGCCTTTTTAGGCGGTAAAGAAGGTGCGATAGGTTTGGTGATTCTTGCCGTACTGATCCTGCTGGTCATGCCAATGTTCCTGGATATTTTCCGTCTGAATCTGATGGGTAAATATCTGACTTTTGCTTTTGTCGCAATCGGCCTGGTTCTGTGCTGGGGACACGGTGGTATCTTAAGTTTAGGTCAAGGGATTTTCTTTGGCATTGGCGGCTACTGCATGGCCATGTTCCTGAAACTGGAAGCTTCAGACATGCAATCTACAGCAGCGCAAACCACACCAGGAATTCCAGACTTTATGGACTGGAACCAGATCACTAGCTTGCCAGGCTTCTGGGAACCTTTCCATAGCTTCGGGTTTACTTTATTTGCCATCATCATCATTCCAATCTTGCTTGCCTTCATCATCGGTTTCGCGATGTTTACCCGTCGTGTCGGTGATGTGTACTTCTCGATCATCATGCAAGCCATTGTAGCGATCCTGACCATTCTGATTATTGGTCAACAAGGTTTGACTGGCGGCATTAACGGGATTACAGACCTGAAAACCCTGCATGGCTGGGATATCCGTACTGATGAAGCCAAATATGTCCTGTATTACATCAATGCCCTGCTGCTCATTGCAGTGATCATGATCAGCCGTTTTGTCCTCAGTTCTAAACTCGGACGTCTACTTTCTGCGATGCGTGACAAAGAAGAACGCGTACGTTTCTCTGGCTATGATGTGGCCATGTACAAAGTATTCATTTTCTGTTTCGCAGCTGTGGTGTCATCTATTGGTGGTGCGATGTTTACCCTGCAAGTCGGCTTCATGTCACCAACGATTATCGGCATCGTACCTTCGATTGAAATGGTCATTTTAGCTGCAGTCGGTGGTCGTTTGTCACTGATTGGGGCAGTGTATGGTGCCATTCTGGTGAATCTGGGTAAAACTTACTTCTCTGAAGCTTTCCCTGAAGTATGGTTATATTTCCTCGGTGCATTATTCATCGGTGTGGTCATGTTCTTACCGAATGGCTTAGCAGGTCTGTATGAGAAATATGTCCGTCTATTATTCCTGAAAAAGAAACCGATCGACAGCACTTCGCCGCCGCCAAGTAGTGATCCGGATAAAACGATCGATCCAATTGTGGAAGGAGGCGTGAAATGAATAAAGTCGGCGTAGAAATGAATAAACCGGTTCTGGTCATTGAAGATCTTACCGTGTCCTTCGACGGTTTCAAGGCAGTCAGTGATCTCAACTTCTATCTGGATAAAAACGAAGTCCATGTGGTGATCGGTCCCAATGGAGCCGGCAAAACCACAGTGCTGGATCTGATCTGCGGCAAGACCAAAGCAACTTCAGGCACGATCAAATTTAATGATATTGAACTGACTAAACTGAAAGAGTTCGACATTGTTCGTAAAGGGGTTGGGCGTAAATTCCAGAACCCGAATATTTATGAAAATCTGTCGGTCTATGACAACCTGGAAATGTCCTTCCCGCGTGGCCGTAATGTCTTTGGTGCGCTGTTCTTCAGACGCACCAAAGATGTCGATGAGCGTATTCGTGAAGTTGCTGGCAAGATTTTCCTGACTGACCTGCTGGATACTTCCGCTGGTCTGCTCTCTCATGGCCAGAAGCAGTGGCTGGAAATTGGCATGTTGCTGATGCAAGACCCTGAGCTGCTCATGCTGGATGAACCTGTCGCAGGGATGAGTGTCTCGGAACGTGAGCAGACGGCGCAACTGTTACGGGAAATCAGCAAAGGACGTTCTGTGCTGGTGATTGAACATGACATGGAATTCGTCAAAACCATTGCGGACAAAGTCACGGTACTGCACCAGGGCAAAATTCTGGCAGCAGGCAAAATGGACGATGTGCAAAATGATCCAAAAGTGATTGAAGTTTATCTGGGACACTAAGGAGGCCACCATGAGCGGATTATTAGAAATTAATGCTTTGTGTTCAGGATATAAACAAAGTCAGGTGATTCATGACCTGGAACTGAAGATCCAGCCGAAGGAAATTGTAGCGATCATGGGGCGTAACGGCATGGGTAAAACTACCCTGTTTAAAACCCTGATCGGCGATATTAAAAATACTAAAGGTGAAATCAAGCTGGATGGCAAAAATCTGGAAAAACTGGATCCTTACCAGCGCGTAGAAAATGGTGTGGCTTATGTGCCGCAGGGCCGGATGATTTTCTCCACCATGTCCGTACTGGAAAATATCCAGACCGGTTTACCGGCTTCTGCGCACGGCAAAGTACCGGATGACCTGTATGAGCTGTTTCCTGTACTTTGGGATATGCGCAAACGTAAAGGTGGAAACTTATCGGGTGGGCAACAACAGCAATTAGCAATTGCCCGTGCCTTAGCGACTAATCCTAAAGTACTTCTGCTGGATGAACCGACGGAAGGGATTCAGCCCTCTATTATCAAGGACATTGCCAGAACTCTGAAAGAAATTCGTGACCAGCGTGACCTGACCATTGTGGTCTCTGAACAGGTGCTGAGTTTCACCATGGCGATGGCCGATCGCTTCCTGGTGATCGACAAAGGTCGCTTTGCTTATGAAAATATCCGTGAAAATGTTGATGAGACCACCATCAGTAAATATCTGTCTGTTTAATCTGGCTGTAATTTTTCTCCACCTCCCCCGATTCGTCGGGGGATTTTTAATTTCTATTTCACTTAATTAATCGGCAGCTGATTTTAATATTTTATTTGATTATTCACATTTAAAAACTCTTTTCAGTCTCCCCCCTCCATATACGCAATTCAACGTATTTTGCTGTAACGCATTTCACGCGACACTCGAATCATAAAGTTGAATCGATAAAAGAGTTGGAGAAATTTGAATGCGTCACGGTGATATCTCAAGCAGCCCAGATACAGTAGGTGTGGCAGTTGTAAACTACAAAATTCCTCGTTTGCACACTAAAGCGGAAGTGCTTAAGAACGCAAAAAAAATTGCTGAAATGTTGAAAGGAATCAAACAGGGTATTCCGGGTATGGACCTGATTGTTTTTCCAGAATACAGCACCATGGGCATTATGTACGACCATGACGAGATGATGGCAACCGCTGCCACCATTCCAGGCGATGAAACCGCGATTTTCTCACAAGCCTGTATTGAAGCCAACGTCTGGGGCGTGTTCTCGATTACCGGTGAACAACATGAGGAACATCCAAACAAGGTGCCTTATAACACTTTGATCCTGATTAATAACAAGGGCGAAATCGTTCAGAAATACCGCAAGATTATCCCATGGTGCCCGATTGAAGGCTGGTGCCCAGGTGATACCACTTATGTGACTGAAGGACCGAAGGGCATCAAGATGTCACTGATCATCTGTGATGACGGTAACTATCCAGAAATCTGGCGTGACTGTGCCATGAAAGGCGCTGAACTGGTCGTGCGTTGCCAAGGCTATATGTACCCGGCTGCAGATCAGCAGATCAACATGTCGAAATGCATGGCATGGGCAAATAACGTTTACGTTGCTGTTGCCAACTGTACCGGTTTCGACGGCGTTTACACCTATTTCGGTCACTCTGCGGTAGTCGGCTTCGACGGCCGTACCTTGGGTGAATGTGGTACGGAAGAAAATGGCATCCAATACGCACAATTGTCACTGCATGAAATTCGTGATGCACGTAAATACGACCAGTCACAAAACCATTTATTTAAATTGCTGCACCGCGGTTATACCGGTGTCTATAACAATGGTGACGGCGATAAAGGCGTTGCAGACTGTCCATTCGACTTCTACAAGACCTGGGTTCTGGATGCTCAAAAAGCGCAAGAGAACGTGGAAAAAATTACCCGCTCTACCATCGGCGTTGCGGAATGCCCAATCGGCAATCTGCCACATGAAGGCTTGGAAAAAGAAGCATCTTAAGTTTGGTCTGAGAGGAGGTATTCGATATGACATTTGCCAGCGACCGCATCAGTGCCAATCAGGAAACTCTGGCCAAACAGCGTTATGAGATGCAGAGCAAAGAACGTATTGCACGTACCTCTCGCTTTAGCTTTGATCCTGAAAAAGTCATGCAGCATGTCCGTGGTCATATCATTGGGCAGCGTGCCGCACTGGATGAAATTGAAAACATGCTCTTAACCGTCAAGGCAGATTTTAATGCTCCTACCCGGCCACTGGCAGTCACCTTGATGCTCGGACCAACAGGGGTAGGGAAAACCGAAACGGTTCGGCTGATTGCTGAGGCGATCCATGGCAAGCCCGATGCATTTTGCCGGATCGACATGAACACACTGGCACAGGAACATTATGCTGCAGCACTGACAGGTGCCCCTCCAGGCTATGTCGGCTCTAAAGAAGGCAATACCCTGTTTGATGAAGCCCATATTCAGGGCAGTTTTTCCAAGCCAGGTATTGTGCTGTTTGATGAAATTGAAAAAGCCAGTACCGAAGTCATTCGGGGTCTGCTCAACGTTCTGGAAACCGGAACCTTAAAGCTGACCGCGGGTACCAAAGTATTGGATTTCAAAAACTGCATGATCTTTATGACCAGTAACGTCGGCGCCAAAGATGCTCAGGCACGCTTAAGACAGCTGGCCAAGCTTCCAAAGCCTATTCAGAAACTAGCCCGACTGGCCAAACTGGATGACAGCCAGATTACCGAACGCGCCTTGTACAAGAAATTTGATCCTGAATTTTTGAATCGTATTGAACGCATTCTGCATTATGAAGTGGTAGAAGCTGATTTCGTGCCAACGCTGGTCAGTCTGGAAATCGAGAAACTGAATCAGCGACTCCGTAAGCAGAGCCGTACGGTTGAACTTACACCTGCTGCCACCCAGTTTCTGTCTACCGGACACGATGTCCGCTTCGGTGCACGAGGCTTGAGTCGCCGCTTTCGGGTTTTGGTTGAGCCACAACTCGCCAGATTTTTTATTCAGCATCCAGAAGCCGGTCAAATCATCATTGATTATGACGCCAAAACGATCCAGGTTCAGTCAGTTCCTGTTGAAAGCGTGATCGAAGATCCGCTGTTCATCATGGATGACACGGGCAATAACATCAAAAACTAGCTTTATTCGACCTCAACACAGGGGATAAAACATGCAACATATTAAAATTAAACCGGGGATTCCGCTGGCAGAACAGGCGGAAATTGGACATAACCGCTGGCATCCGGATTTGCCATTTCTGACTTCGGTAAAACCGGGTGAAGAAATCCTGATTGAAAGTCTGGATTTCCTGGATGCACAGATTAAGGATACCGATGACATTTCTGATGTCAAAAATGTCGACCTGACCCGTGCCCATCCATTGACCGGACCTTTCTATGTAGAAGGTGCTGAACCAGGTGACTTGCTGGTAATTGACCTGCTCGATATCCAGCCAATTTCAGATGTAGGTTTCTCGGGCGTATTTGCCAAGGAAAATGGCGGTGGCTTCCTGGCTGACTACTTCCCTGAAGCTGACAAAGCTATCTGGGACTTAAAAGGCTTATTTGCGACTTCACGTCATATTCCTGGCGTGCGTATTGCCGGCTTAAAACACCCTGGCTTGATGGGAACTTTGCCATCGCATGATTTGCTAAAGGAATGGAATCGCCGTGAAGCTTTACTGGTTCCTAAAGGTCAGGCTAATCCGCCTGATCCACGTACTGCCGTTTTGCGTGGCGTAACAGGTGCTGAATTCGACCGTATGGCAGCAGAAGCTGCGCGCACTGTTCCACCACGTGAACATGGCGGAAATACGGACATTAAAGACCTGGCAGCCGGTAGCCGTATTTACTTCCCTGTCTATCAAAAAGGTGCCGGTTTCTCGATGGGCGATCTGCACTTCTCTCAAGGAGATGGTGAAATCGGTTTCTGTGGCGCGATCGAAATGGATGGTGTTACCCGTGTCGGCTTCGACCTGATCAAAGGTGGTATGGAGAAATATAATATTGATTCTCCAATCTTTGTGCCAAGTAATGTCCGTCCGGCTTATGACCAGTGGCTGACCTTTGAAGGCATCAGCGTTGAAGATGGCGTTAACCATTATCTGGATGCCACTGTAGCGTATCGTCAGGCGTGTTTAAAAGCGATCAAATACCTTGAAAACTTTGGCTTTAGCGGTTCACAAGCATACATGTTACTGACTGCGGCACCAGTTGAAGGCCGTATCGGTGGCATCGTGGATATTCCAAACTGTGCGTGTACCGTATCTCTACCAACTTCAATCTTCGAGCAGAACATCCTTCCTCAGGGTGCACTGAACGATGATAAGTTCTGGGGGCATAAACGTTAGTTTTACAATTTATTGTCATTCTAGCTTCACAACGGGTAGTCATCCAACCTAAAGCCTTCGGCTACCCGTCTTTTTAATTTGAGGCCTTCATGCGACAGGAGTACAGAAATGCCGTTATATGATTTCCGCTGTGAGCATTGCGAGGGAATTTTTGAACAACGGGTTCCAATTGCCCGTATCTCAACCGATACGATTGAATGTAATTATTGCCAACAGCAGACTTTAGCTAAACCGATGATCACCGGTCATCAAAAAATCAATATGAAAAGCAAATGGCGTCCGGGTTCAGGCGCAGAAAAACTTGCAGGGCCTCTGGTAGAAGGACCCGGTACCAATAAAAATAGCGCACGCAGCTCGGTTTTACATAATTGCCGCGGCGTTAACTGTTCTTTATGCGATGTTTAATCCGCCATTTTAAATATTTAACTAATCAGGACTGGACTGCTCCCAGTATCCTAGACACGAGACAGCCTCATTTTGAAGCTGTCTCAAAGGCTTCTTCGCTCATCCCATTGAGCTTGATACGCCGCTGATACTCCATAAAGCTGATTTGTTCATCCCCCCTACCACAAACTACACCACACAAAATAAAAAACCCTATGTAGCTGTTATATAGGGTTTATTGAAATATCTATTATGTAATTTAATATATTTTATGTCGATGACTCTTGCCAAGGTGGGCGATTTTGAAAAATTGCATCTAACTTTCAAACACTTACAGATGATTAGGGTAATCTGAAACCAAGCTAAAATTTCTCAAACAATTTCATCACATCATTTTCCGTCAGTTTCGCTTCTCCCTCATGATCGGTACTTAGAATAGACTGTGCCAGTTCTGCTTTATTTTGCTGTAAGGCAAGAATTTTTTCTTCTATGCTTTTATTGGTAATCAGCTTATACACAAATACTGGCTTGTCCTGTCCAATCCGCCATGCACGATCTGAAGCTTGATCTTCAGCAGCAGGGTTCCACCATGGATCATAGTGAATGACCGTATCTGCGGCAGTTAGATTCAGACCGACCCCTCCTGCTTTCAGACTGATTAAAAATACTGGCACTTGTCCAGACTGAAATGCTGTAATGACTTCATCTCGCTTTTTGGTCTTTCCAGTCAGCTTCACATAGCCAATTTCTGCGTGATGGAGCTGTTGCTCAATCAGTTCCAACATTGAGGTAAACTGAGAGAAGATCAGAATTTTTCGCCCCTCCTCCACCATTGGAACGACCATATCTATCAACTGTTCAAGTTTGGCAGAGTGTGCCTGCCCGGTTTTCACTGAATCCAGCTTTAGTAAGCTAGGATGGCAGCACACCTGACGTAGCTTCAGTAAGGCATCTAAAATTTGAATTTGACTACGTTTAAAGCCTTTTTCTGCCACAATTTTCTGAATATTTTCCTGCATTGTGGCACGAACAGCCTCATATAACTTGGATTGCTGGTCATTCATATCAATATTGACTTCAATCGTAGTTTTTTCTGGCAATTCTTTGGCTACGTCAGTTTGCAAGCGACGTAAAATGAAGGGCTTAATCCGGTTGACCAGCTTTTGCCTTAACTGCTGATCACCGCGTTTTTCAATCGGATGACGGTACTTTTTATTAAAAATTTCTTGTGAATATAAAAATCCTGGCATCAGGAAATAAAATAGTGCCCACAGTTCACCCAAATGATTTTCCATCGGGGTACCTGTTAGACACAAACGATGTCGTGCTTTTAATTGGCGTACTACCTGTGCAGCTTTGGCACGCGGATTTTTGATATTCTGCGCCTCATCCAAAATGAGTTGATGATATTCATATTGCTTTAGTTGTTCTTCATCTCTCGCTAGAAGCGGATAGGTGGTTAACACAATATCATAGTGCGGAATCTGCTCAAAATTCTGATAGCGGTCGGGCCCCTGTAGCAGCAATACCTTGAGCTCAGGGGTAAATTTCTCCGCTTCTTTGAACCAGTTATGCATCAGCGATGTGGGTGCAACAATTAAGGCGGGACTGTCCTGCAAATATCCAGCCTGCTTTTCCATGAGTAAATGGGCTAAAGTTTGTGCTGTTTTCCCCAAGCCCATATCATCTGCCAGAATCCCGCCATGCTGGGTTTCCCTTAAAAACTGTAACCAGCCTAAGCCCTGCTGCTGGTATGGACGCAACTCCCCCTGAAAACCTTGTGGTGTCGGCAGTTGTTGCTGATAGCCTTATTTTAATTTCTGTACAAATTGCTGCAGGCGATCACTGACCTGCCATGTCATCCCAAGATTATGCTGCAATTCTAATAATTGACTCGCATCATAGCGATCAATACTGCGCTCTTCTTGCTGTAAAATGCTCTGCAGATGCAACAATATCGGCTTAATATCCCTAGCAGATAGAGCCAAATCAGGTTGATCAACTGCAGTTTTTACGGTGAAAATTTGACTGTCATGCAGATGAATAAACGTCCGCGGATCAAGTAAATCAGGATTTACTCGCACCAAAGCTACGAGCGCATCAAGCAAATTATAAGAATTGCCTGCACTGTCTTGAACCGTCGCCCCGATATTGAACCAGTCCTGCTGACCTTCAGATTCAGTGATAGAAATATTTAAATTTTCGACATATTGCAGGTTAAAGGGGCTGTTTTCCAGATGCTCTATCTGCCAGCCCATCAACTCAATTTGATTGATGGGCATCAGCTGTTTGATCCAGTCTCCATAGAAAGCAAAAACCATAGAATCAAGACGTTGTTTATCCAGTTTTAATTGCTGGTCATAACTAAGATCTTTCACCCACTTCAGTGATTCGACCAATAGCTGTAAACGATGGATTGACTGTTGTTCCTGAACTAAGTCCCGAAGCTGTCGCACCATTTTGCCATGCTGCTCACCAATAAAACTGTCACCTGATGTACCTGCTTTTATTCGTCCGCCTACATAGGAGAGTTCAATTTCGGCACAAACAGACTCTTCCCATTTCCAATCAAATTTATCTAAAACACCGAAGCGTAAAATTGGCTGGGGACTTCCCTCAAGGACATCAATATGCTGAATAGACTCGGGCTGAGGCAGATTTTTCACATCTGAATATTGATGAGTCAGTTTCTCAAACTCTGGCAAGAGCATAGATGGAAGATCAGGCATCTGTAAAAAATGGTACAGAAGATTTGCCGTATATTCACCATATAACTGGCCCACCGTGTTCTGTTGAATATCCACATAACATGGGGGGATGGCTCGCGAGAATCTGAATATGTGGATTTGATTTCAAATCGAGTCGAATATCATCATTAACTAAGTTGTGTGATTCATAGAGATCGTTTCAATTTAGCGATCTCTAAATCCATCTTGTAATTGGCGTGTTGAATCCGTTCATTGGATGGGTTGTATTGCTTCTGGACCTCATCAGAGAAAGGGGTTTCTTCACATAATTCAAAGTACCTTTCCATCGGTGTTTTACCTTTCAAAGCTGAATGTGGTCTCATCCAGTTATAGTAATGCTGCCATTCGGCTAGCTTGTCTTGGATATCTTCAGAATTAATATCGACAGTAGCGTAGAACTCAGATTTATCAGTCTTTTGAGAACGCTCTACCTTGCCATTCAAATGAGGTGAACCTGGTTTATTTGGCCTAAATTTGATTCCATGCTGCATCAATTTTTTCTGTACTTTTTCAGCAAAAAATTCCCGCCCACGATCGGTCTGTATTCGCTGTATGGGAAAAGGCATTTCTTCAATTACGCAGTCTAAAAAGTCGAGCGTATTCGCTGCTGTTCGGCGTTTATATATCCTTAAAACGCGATATCGTGTGCAGTCATCGATAGATGTGTACTGATATAGCCCAGGACCCAATTTACAGGTATCCATTTGAATTCTATCGCCTGGTAATGGGCGTTCATAACGAATGAAATCTACTTTACGACGGAATTTTTTAATCGGTTTGACTTGATGGGTGGATAGTACTTTATGGATAGTCGCTAAGGACAACGAGACTCCGTGCAGCCTCATCAATTCTGTTTGCAAACGTCGAGCACCAAAATTTCTAGCTGAGCGCATTTCAAATATTAAGGCTTCTAGCTCAGCATTGATTTTAGTATTTGGCGATTTTAAGGGACGTCTACTCTGGCTACTTAATCCATCAATACCTTGCTCAGAATATCGTTTCCACCACTTGCGTAACGTTGGTCTAGAAATGCCACATCTCCGACAAACTAGGCCAGCATCATTAGTCTCTTCAAATAATTTAACTCATACGAGTCTTTGTTGAATTTCTCTGTTCATAGACACCCATTATATTGAAATGATGTCTATGAATCACACAACTGAGGCGTCCCATGCGGAATGGCAATTCCTTGCCCTAAATACGTTGCACTTTGTTGTTCGCGCCCAGTCAACCCATGAATATAATCAGGGGTAACCAACTGGTCTTCGACCAAGATATCGACTAGACATTGCAACGCTTGTGCTTTATCAGTGGCGTGTTGTTTCATTCGAACATGTTGTATATCTAGCGCGAGCATAAAGCGTCCTTGCAAAGCAGCATAGTGAGAAGCCATGCCTTTTTTACTGCAGAAAAAAGTAAGTCGAATTCTACTCAGGATTTACACAAAAATCTGTATTTTTTTGATTTTATCTTGATGATCATCATTACGACGCAATTAAGAAACGACGAGATTCTCCAGAGCTCAGTGTTGCGATAGTTGGGTTTAGTTCTAATTGAACCGCTCTTTCTCTGATTTCAGGGGGTATATTTTACTTTTTTCATCGGATCACTACGCTTCGCTACGTCTTGCGAAGCAATGCTTCTCATCTCAGAAAGTTTTGTCTCCGACAAACCCGGTACGATTCAGTCCATCATTAACTACATTCCAACTCTCTAGTTTTCCAACTAGCCTAGGTTATAATAATGACCACCCAAAATACGATTGATCTATTATGAATACCTCCAATGACCCTTTACACGGCAAAAAACTTGCTGACATTTTGGATGAATTATTGGATTACTACGGTGGCTTTGAAGGCTTAAGTCGCAAAATTGAAATTAGATGTTTTTGTATAGACCCAAGTGTTAAATCATCATTGCGATTCTTGCGTACCACACCATGGGCACGAGAAAAAGTAGAAAGCTTATATTTATACGTCTTACGCCAAAAGGCAAAACAGAAACCGTAGCCTCAGGCAACACTCTATAGATAAAAGTGAATCTGTGACTTGGGTTTGTATGCAAATTAACCATCTATATTTCTTCGTTCAACATTTGCTGTGTTATCGCGTAAACTAGCGCTGCAAGTTGGATCGTTATTAGTTAAGAAAATTCACAGGAATGATCTTAATTTCATCTCAAGTAATTGTTTTTACTGTTTTAAAATTTATCTGTCGTTAAATTTAAGTTTAGTCATCAAGGTAACATTGTATGCTCAAGTGGTTCGAGAAACTTATAGATCCTTATCCAAATAAAGGTTTGACCGAACCCTTGCCAACCACTTTTTTTGCCTTTGTTTGGCAAGCAGCATCAGGTGTGCGGCCATATTTATTGTTATTGGTTTTATGTACTGCAGGCGCTGCCAGCTTTGAAGCTTTGTTATATGCAAAAATTGGCGATTTAGTCACATGGCTTAGTCAAAGTGAGCCAGATACTTTCCTTGCACAACATCAACAGAACCTCACTTTGCTGTTTTGTATTTTATTGGCCAATATCTTTTTTGCCAGTGCGCAGTCGATTGTGAAGCATCAAATGTTATACAGTGGTTTCCCAATGCGTTTGCGTTGGCGTTTCCATAATTTAATGCTGCAACAAAGTCTGGATTTTTTCCATAATGATTTTGCAGGACGACTGTCTGCCAAAGTCATGCAAACTGCTTTAGCCGTACGTGAGTTTTGGGTCATTTTGGGCGATATGCTTGCCTATGTATTCATTTACTTTATTACAATTAGTCTGGTATTGGGCGCAATTTCTCCAATGCTTATTTTGCCGTTATTGCTATGGTTGGCTTTATTTATTCTTGCCGCAGCTTATTTTATTCCACGTTTGAGCAAAGTATCCAATCAACAAGCCGATGCACGTGCAGTGATGACAGGACGCGTGACCGATGCTTATACCAATATTCAAACCGTAAAATTATTTGCGCATGCAGGTCGTGAAAGCCAATACGCCAAAGCGTCGATGCAAGAATTTATGGTGACGGTTTATAAACAAATGCGTTTGGGCGCTCAATATGAAATCAGCATCAATTTACTGAGCGTGGTGTTGTATGTGGGCGTTTTAGGCACTGCAATTTGGCTCTGGCTCAATGGTCGCGCAGAATTGGGGATTATTGCTGCCACTACAGCCATGATTCTTAAACTGAACAGTATTGCCGAGTTTATGATGTGGCAGACCTCTGCCCTGTTTGAAAATGTCGGCACCATTCAAGATGGTATGAAAACACTTGGACGTCCAATTGCGATTAAAGACAAAGCCGATGCGAAGCCATTACAAGTTGCTCAAGGCGAAATTCAGTTTAAAGATGTAAGTTTTGCTTATAACAGTAAAAACGTGATTGACCAGTTTAATCTGCATATTGGTGCAGGCGAAAAAATTGGTATTGTGGGACGTTCAGGTGCAGGTAAATCGACCTTAATTCAATTGCTTTTACACTTTTATGAGCTAAAACATGGCTCAATTATGATTGATGGGCAAAATATTGAAGATGTGACCCAAGACAGTTTGCGTAAAAACATTGCACTTGTGACTCAAGATACTTCGCTATTACATCGTACTGTGGCTGAAAATATTAAATATGGGCGACCTGACGCCACAGATGCAGAAATGTTTGAAGCAGTACGCAAAGCCAAAGCCGAAGAATTTATTCCGGAATTGACCGATTTACGTGGCAAAAAAGGCTATGAAGCCTACGTGGGCGAACGTGGTGTTAAACTTTCAGGTGGACAACGTCAACGTATTGCCATTGCCCGTGTTTTCTTAAAAGATGCACCTATTTTAATTTTAGATGAAGCCACCAGCGCGCTTGACTCTGAAGTTGAAGCGGCAATTCAATCGAGCCTCGATGAACTGATGCAAGGTAAAACTGTAATCGCGATTGCACATCGATTATCCACCATTGCACAAATGGATCGTTTAATTGTGCTCGATCAAGGACGAATTGCAGAACAAGGTACGCATGATGAACTAGTTGCTATGAACGGAATTTATGCACAACTTTGGCAGCGTCAAACAGGTGGTTTTTTAGTTGAACAAGATAAAATTGTAAAACCATCAACAGACAAACATTAAGATATCCAGCAATCTTGCTGTTACTCAGGCTTTGATGAAATGCAGATTTATCGCATGTAGTCAAAGCCTGTTTTGTCTAACAATTTTCATAGAATTTCTTTAATTTTCATGCCAAGATGCAATATGTCATCTACATTGTTATGCAGTTGTTTGGCAAGCTAAGTTAAAAATAGATGACAGTCGCTAAGGTAAAATAAAATTAGCAAATGCAATGGAACATGCATGAAAACAATATCAGCACGTCAGGAACAAGGTGTTCCAGGGGTCTATGGCTTATTGGTTTTAGATGTTGTATCCCGTTGGGGCTATAACGCAGATACCTTATTTGCACCATTTCAACTCAATAGCGAAATGTTGGTAGACCCAGAATTTCGGATTGCTACGCCTCTTGCCAATGAATTGGTCAAACACGCTTTAAAACTCACAGGCGAATCGACGCTCGGTTATCATCTTGGTACGCAAATGCGTATTTCAATTCATGGCTTTATTGGCTATGCAATTATGACTGCGCATGAAATTAGTGATGCACTGATTTTAGCCAATCGTTTTATTCAACTGCGGATGCCCTTTTTACAGTTGTTTTTCTCGACTTTTGGTGAAAAAGCCAATCTGCAATTGCAGTGCGACATTCACATGGAACCTTTACGCACAGAAATCGCGATTGCTTTAATGATTGGCATGATTACCATGAGTAAAGCCATGACAGCTACCCAACACTTTACCGGCGAAGTCGACTTTGACTTTCCTAAACCTGCAGGTTTTGATCAATATTTTACTAAATTTCCTTATCATCAATTTCGTTTTGATCAGCCTTATTTAGGTTTAAGTTTTGACAAGCAATATCTAGGCTTAAAAATGATTAATGCCGATCCTATTGCCAGTCAAATTGCAATTAATCGATGTGAAGCTGAACTTTCGGCTCTAGGTGAACGTCGTCGCATTTCTATGCGGGTGCGTGATATTTTAACCCACGCAGAACAGCATTATTTAAGCATTGAAAATGTTGCCAATCATCTACACATGTCAGACCGCACCCTTAAACGCCACCTGTCTGCAGAAGGTACTTCATTTTCAAACTTGGTTGATGAAGTCCGTTATCGGCATGCAACTTCCCTGCTTTCCCGTACGGACTACACGCTTGAACAAATTGCCGATGAATTGGGTTATAGCGATGTGGCTAATTTTAGTCGTGCTTTTAAACGCTGGAGTGGACGCAGTCCGAGCAATTGGCGTAAAGATCCGTATTTATAAACTTTTGTTTTTGGCAAAAAGCATGTATAAAACATGGCAAAAAGATTCGACACAATTTAAGGAGTTATCAAATGAATCACCCAGCGGAATTAAAATATGCAAGAACACATGAATGGGTGCGTATTGAAGGTGATTTGGTCGTCACGGGTATTTCAGACCATGCACAAGATGCTTTAGGCGATTTGGTCTATGTAGAAGCGCCTGAAGTTGGTCAAAAAGTAATTGCCGGTGAACAAGCAGGTGTCGTTGAGTCTGTTAAAACAGCTTCAGATATTCACGCACCTGTTTCAGGTGAAGTCGTTGAAGTGAATAGTAATTTAGATGATGACCCTGACTTTGTAAATGATGAACCGTATGGCAAAGGCTGGATTTATAAAATCAAACCAGACAATATGGCAGATGTAGAACAACTTTTATCGAGTGCGGAATATGAATCTGGCTTATAAGCCTAAAATTTGCAGCGTTTAATCGCTCAAATTCAAAGAAATCAGCTTCGGCTGATTTTTTTGTATTCTAATTTGTAAAATAAATTAAATTATCTTTATTGTAAGCATCCGGCTAACACAGCCTTACCAAGCGATCCTATAAGCCTTAATTTAGTTCCCACCTAAAAACAAGTGGGGACTTAATCCATGAACATGGATATATATTCAGCAACACCTCCTGTTGCTAAAAAACGCAGAACATACAGCAAAGAATTCAAACTCAGTATTGTCAATGCCTGTAAAAATCCTAATACCTCGATCGCTTCGGTCGCACTGCAACATAGTATTAATGCCAACCTTGTCAGTCCTTGGATCAGGATCTTCAGCCATCAT
>DBIN01000056.1 GCA_002296655.1 Acinetobacter sp. UBA801 | reverse complement strand
CGCACCTCATGTTTGAATTCGCCTACTAATTGAGTTTTTCTATTAATTTTATTATATTTTATATAATTGATTTCAAAGAATAAATGAAATGATAGTTGGAATTTTCTTAAGACATATAAAAACTTATAAGGGTATTAATTTTATTCCGCTGAGTGATGGAGAAAAATTTTGTGGTTTAGTTGGTAACAATGGAATTGGGAAAAGTACTATTTTAGAGGCTTTGGATAAAATTTTCTTGTCCCATAAAGAATGGAATATTAATTTATCTCATAATAAATCCCAGGATGATTCTAATATTCCGTACATTGTGCCAATTTTTTTAATTGAAAAAGATAAGGTTACATTTGATGCTAAAGAACTTGAAGTAGTTCAAGTTATAGATAAATCAATTAAACAGATTAAGGCTACAAATTTACCTCCAAGGTTTTCGGGAGCTAAAGAAACAGTTCAGCATATTCAAAGAGTAGTATCTGCACTCAAAAATATAGATGATTATTTTCTAATTCCATTGGGTATAACTTTAAATAATAAAAAGAGTTTTAGTGTTTTTAATAGCTATTTTAAAGAAAAATTATCTGAGTTTTTAGAAGGGATCAATTCTCCAAGTGCCGAGGTCGAAGAGATTGATGAAACTGAATTTGACTTGAATGTTTTAGATAATATTTTTAGTAAAATTGTAGATATTTATCGCTATATTTATATTCCTAGAGAGTTAAGTGCTGAAGAATTTACTAAGTTGCATAACAAACAATTTGAATTTTTGATGGGGAAAAGTTTACAACAAACTTTAAATGAAACAATCTCTGCTGCAACTGTAAAAAAAATAAATGACTCTTTGGATGGGATTATTGGAGAAATTGAACAAGATCTTGAGTCATATATTTATAAAACAAATAGCGATGTAAGGCAGACAAAATTAAAACGAGTAGATATCAACAACCTAATTATTGAAGCATATTTCAATATAAGGACTATGCATCTGAAAGTAGATGCGAGTTCATCAATGGCGATTACTAAACTTAGTTCAGGTGAGAAACAAAAAGCTATATTGGATATTGCAAATAGTTTACTTAGAAAAAACTATGAAAATCATAATGAAAAATATGTGATTTTTGGGTTCGATGAGCCTGAGTCGTCTTTACATATTTCAGCATGTTTTGATATGTTTCAAAGTTTATATGAAACAACTAATTATTGTTCTCAAGTATTATTTACTACACATTGGTATGGTTATATCCCCTCTGTTATTAGAGGTAATACGGTAATTTTAAATAAAGGAGATGATAGTAGTCATAAGTTTGATTTTATTAATATTAGCAAGTACCGTGAAGAAACAAGGATTATAGGTGTTCAGTCACGTAATCAACTACCTTTTAGTATTCAATTGAAAAGTATAAATGATTTAGTTCAGGCTATTATTTATGGAAGTATGAGTGAGAATCCATTTAATTGGTTGATTTGTGAAGGTTCTTCAGAAAAAGTCTATTTTAATTATTACCTATCTGATTTGGTTGAAAATTCTAGATTGAGAATTTTACCTGTTGGTGGGTATAGTGAAGTTAAAAAATTGTATAATCATCTTGCAATAGCATTTGAAGACTTCAAACAAGAAATGAAAGGCAAGGTGTTTTTGGTTTGTGATACGGATGCCAATTTAGATGCTAATACCAATTATGTAAAACATGATACTCAGCACCCTAAATTAAAATATCGTCGTTTAATTAATAATCAAGAAAATGAGAAATCTGAATTGGTGATGATTAACTCAACAACTGCTGCTAATTCGACTGTTCTTGAAGATGTTCTTAATGCAAAAACGTTTTTAAAAGTATTAGAAGAGAAAAAAGGAGAACATCCTGAACTAGAAGTACTGCTTAGTGAACACAAAAGAGTACCGTTGTTGGAAAATCAATTTTATCCTTCAGGTTTATGTTTAACTTTATCTATACCTGAAAGAAAGATTTTAAAAGAATTTTTTGGCAAAAATAATAATACCATGAAAGTGGAGTTTGCTGAGGAATATATTAGAGCGGTTAATAGTTTAGAAGAAATAGAATGGATCAATGAAATTAGAGAATTTTTCACAAAGTAAGAGTTAAAAAACCCGTCCTAAGACGGGTTTTCTTTAAAAAAAGACTAAATCAACCAATCAATTTTTTCATTAATTCATTTACTTGTGCAGGGTTTGCTTTACCTTTCGCAGCTTTCATCACTTGACCAACAAGACCATTGAAAGCTTTCTCTTTACCAGATTTATACTCTTCAACCATCTTCTCATTGGCAGTAAGAACTTCTTTAATAATCGCTTCAATCGCGCCTGTATCAGTTTCCTGCTTTAAGCCTTTTTCTGCAATGATTTCGTCCGCAGATTTGCCTTCTTCCCACATAAAGCCGAATACTTGCTTCGCGATCTTACCGTTAATCGTGTTGTCCACAATACGCGCGATCATACCGCCAAGTTTTTCTGCAGATACAGGAGAATCCGCCAATTCCAAGCCTGCTTTATTTAAAGCACCTGAGAATTCGCCCATCACCCAGTTTGCCGCAATCTTACCTTGTGCAGCGCCGCCAGCAGCTTTTACCACATCTTCGTAAAACTCTGACATTTCACGAGTCAGTGTCAGTACGTGAGCATCATACTCAGTCACACCGAAGTCAGCCACGAAACGCGCACGACGAGCAGCAGGCAGCTCAGGCATAGTCGCTTTAATGGCTTCAATTTGCGCGTCAGGAATAATCACAGGCAACAAGTCTGGATCAGGGAAGTAACGGTAATCGTTGGCTTCTTCCTTCGAACGCATTGAACGCGTTTCCATCTTCACAGGGTCAAACAAACGTGTTTCTTGGTCAATCGTACCATCCCATTCCAAGATTTCCATTTGACGTTCAATTTCAACATTGATCGCTTGTTCAATGAAACGGAATGAGTTTAGGTTTTTCAATTCACAACGTGTACCGAATGGTTGACCTGGACGACGTAACGACACGTTACAGTCCGCACGGAAAGAACCTTCAGCCATGTTGCCGTCAGAAATACCCAACCAACGCACCAGTGTGTGAATCGCTTTAATATAAGCAACCGCTTCTTCAACTGAGCGCATATCGGGTTCAGATACGATTTCTAATAAAGGCGTACCTGCACGGTTTAAGTCGATGCCAGACATGCCTTCGAATTGGTCATGGATTGATTTACCTGCATCTTCCTCAAGGTGCGCACGGGTCACGCCAATGCGTTTGGTTGTGCCATCTTCAAGTTGGATGTCGATATGACCTAAGCCCACAATCGGGTTATCCATTTGGCTAATTTGGTAGCCTTTTGGAGAGTCAGGGTAGAAGTAGTTTTTACGCGCAAACACAGAAGCTTGGTCGATGTAAGCATCAATACCCAAACCAAAACGGATTGCCAAATCCACCACTTCTTTATTCAGCACTGGCAAGACGCCTGGCATGGCTAAATCAACAAGGCTGGCCTGCGTATTTGGGTCTTGACCAAATTCGGTTGATGAGCCTGAGAAAATTTTAGAATGGGTTGCAAGCTGAGTGTGAATCTCAATACCAATCACGACTTCCCAACCATCAATCAGGTTTGATTTTGGTTTAGCAGTATTCTTCGCCATTATGCGTTCTCCTCAGCAATTGCAGCGCGTTGAGTATGCCAATCGGTCGCTTGTTGATACTGATGTACCACAGATAGCAGTTGCGATTCAGACCAGTAATTGCCAATTAATTGTAAACCCACAGGCAAGTGATCTTGGTCAAAACCAACAGGCGCACTAATTGCAGGTAAGCCCGCCAAGTTCACCGCGATGGTGTAAATATCGCCCAAATACATTTCAACAGGGTCTAAAGACGCGCCAATTTTATATGCAGTGGTTGGTGCAGTCGGTGCAGCAATTACATCTACCTGTTCAAAGGCTTTTAAGAAGTCTTGCTGAATTAAACGACGTACTTTTTGCGCTTTCACGTAGTAGGCATCGTAATAACCTGCAGAAAGGGCATAAGTACCAATCAAGATACGACGTTGCACTTCTGCACCAAAACCTTCAGAACGTGAACGTTTGTAAAGGTCTAAAATATCTTGCGGATTTTCTGCACGGTAGCCATAACGCACACCATCGTAACGAGAAAGGTTAGACGATGCTTCTGCAGGGGCAATCAGATAGTAAGTTGGCACGTAGCTTTCCGTCATGTTGAGATCAATCTCAACCAATACTGCGCCCAATTCTTCTAATTTTTTTAGTGATTCTTCAACACGTGCTTTTACATCAGCATCTAAGCCTGCCACATTGAAGTATTGTTTAGGAATACCAATGCGTAAGCCTTTAAGCGCTGTCGCATTGAGGTTTGCCACATAATCTTCAACCGCTTTATCCATAGAGGTTGAGTCTTTAGCATCATGACCTGCCATCACATTCATTAAATAAGCACAGTCTTCTGCAGAGCGTGCCATTGGGCCTGCTTGATCTAAAGACGATGCATAAGCAATGATGCCGTAACGTGAAACACGTCCATAGGTTGGTTTTAAACCCGTCAAACCACAGAACGATGCAGGCTGACGGATTGAGCCACCTGTATCTGTACCTGTAGCAAATGGTGCTAGATCAGCCGCCACGACTGCAGCCGAACCACCTGATGAACCACCCGGTACATGGTCAAGTGCCCAGGGGTTTTTTGTTGCACCGTAGAATGAACTTTCAGAGGTTGAACCCATTGCAAATTCATCCATGTTCACTTTACCTAAAGTGACCAAACCTGCATTTTTACCTTGCGCCACCACAGTTGCATCATAAGGCGAGATAAAATTGTCCAGCATTTTTGAACCCGCAGAGGTTTTAATGCCTTGGGTACAAAAAATATCTTTATGTGCAACAGGAACGCCTGTTAAAGCTGTCGCTTGACCTGCCTGACGTATCGCATCGGCTGCATCTGCCTGTGCCAGTGCTACTTCATTGGTCACGGTGACATAAGAGCGTACTTGCGGATCAATTTTGGCAATACGTTTTAAATAATGTTCTGTTAGTTCGCGAGAGGAGAATTTGGCTGCCGCTAAACCCTCAGAGATTTCACGAATCGATAAGCGATGTAAATCTGTCATGAGAAAAATTCTTTTACCTTTTTATGAAGTCAAAATGTAACAGCCGAATAAATTATTCAATCACACGTGGAACAAGGTACAAGCCATCCTGAACTGCAGGGGCAACAGCTTGATATTGCTCACGATGGTTCTGTTCGGTTACGACGTCTTCACGTAATGGTTGCGGGTGGTCAAATGGGCTTTTTAAAGGCTCAACGTCATCGGTATTTATGCCTTTTAAACTTTCCATCATGCCTAAAATTTTATTTAGACTTTGAGCATACTCAGCAGATTGCGTATCATTGAGTTTAAGACGGGCAAGATGGGCAATTGCTGAAACTGTTTGTGCATTTAAATCTGCAGAATGCTGAGCATCCGAGGTAGACATAACATCACCTAAAATCAGTATTAATAAAAAATTTCAAAATATCGTGCGTTATAATAAGCGATTGACTTGTTCAACGCACCACATTTAGTTAAAGTTGCCAACTTGCGTCCACATAAAGTTTAATCGAGAACGACTCCGTGATTCTAAAACGACTAATTGGCTTGTTTTCGCCAGACCTAGCCATTGATTTAGGTACAGCAAATACACTTATTTATGCGCCAGGACGAGGCATTATATTAAATGAACCGACGGTTGTGGCAATTCGTCACAGCGGTTCACAGAAAATTGTTGCCGCAGTCGGTCTTGATGCCAAACAAATGTTGGGTCGTACCCCTGCAAACATTTCTGCAATTCGCCCAATGAAAGATGGTGTCATCGCTGATTTTGAGGTGACTGAAACCATGCTGAACCAATTTATTGGCAAAGTGCATGAAAAACGCTTATTCCCACCTGCACCGCGTGTCGTGGTGTGTGTGCCATGTAAATCTACCTTGGTAGAGCGCCGTGCGATTCGTGAAGCTGTGTTTAATGCGGGTGCACGTGATGTCCGCCTGATTGAAGAACCGATGGCTGCTGCAATTGGTGCAGGCATGCCTGTAGAGCAAGCTTGCGGTTCAATGGTAGTCGATGTTGGGGGTGGCACGACAGAAATCGCGATCATTTCACTACAAGGTTGTGTTTATTCAGATTCTTTACGTATTGGGGGCGATGTGTTTGATGAGCAAATCATTAATTATGTACGCAAGGCACATGGTTGTGTCATTGGTGAAACCACCGCAGAAACCATTAAGAAAGAAGTCGGCATGGCTTTGCCAGATGAAGGTGCTAAACCACTGGAAATTGAAGTGCGTGGTCGTAACTTGGCAGAAGGTGTGCCACGTGCCATTACTGTAACTTCTGATGAAATTACCCAAGCGATTTCTGATCCATTACAAAGCATTGTATCGGCAGTAAAATCTGCACTGGAACAAACGCCTCCTGAACTTTCCTCAGATATTGCAGAGCGTGGAATTGTGCTCACCGGTGGCGGTGCGTTATTGCGTAACCTAGACAAGCTTTTGGCACAAGAAACTGGCTTGCCTGTGGTAGTCGCAGAAGAACCATTAACTTGCGTTACCCGTGGTGGTGGCAAGGTCTTGGAATTCTTTGATAATCCAAACCACGATATGTTATTTGTTGGCTAATACATAGGATTCGGCGGTGCAAACAAATCTGTTTTCCAGACAACCGCCATCTTTTCGCTCTTTTATCATTGCGGTCATTACTTGTTTGGTCATTCTGTTCTTTAACTGGCGTGTACCGCATGTAATTCAACCTGCACGTGATGTTTTGTATGCGGCATATAATCCAATTTATGCCCTTGCAAGCTATCCTGTATTGTCGCGAGAATGGCTAAGTCAACAAAGTAAGTCTGAGGCTCAATTGCGTCGTGAAAATACCGCGATGCAGGCAGAGCTACTGCAGGCTCAAGTCCGTTTGCAAAAATTATCTGAACTCTCTGCAGAAAATACCCGCCTGCGTGGTCTACTCGATACCCCTCTCATTATTGATGGACGCATGGAAATTGCCGAAGTGATTGGTACAGATGCCGATCCTTTGCGTCATATTATTGTGATTAACCGTGGTTCACAAAATCAACTCAAAGTCGGACAAACCGTTTTGGATGATAAGGGCATTATGGGGCAGATTATCGCTGTGTATCCACACAGTAGCCGTGTCATGTTGCTTTCCGATAAAGAACACTCGCTTTCAGTGCGTTTGGAGCATACAGGCATGCGTGCGATTGTGTCAGGTACGGGCGATTTGGGACGTTTAAAAATGGAATATGTGCCGACCAGTGCCAATATTCAGGTTGGTGAAAAGGTCTATAGCTCAGGCTTGGGTGAGCATTTTCCTGCAGGGTATTTGGTTGGAAGCATTACCAAAATCAGCCGACATAATTCTGGTGAGTTTGCACAAATTGATGTGATGCCTGCAGCACAATTGGCGGGTGGTCATCATGTGGTGGTGCTTTTCTCAGAATCTTTAGCGAAGGAGCAGCCAAATGCCAATCGCTAAAATTGGGCAAACTCGACTCGGACAAAACAAAAATAAAGATCCACTGTTGCCGATTATTTTTTCTGTCATAGCTGCATCCGTACTCATGGTGTATCCATTGTCTTATACAGGCTCGGGTTGGCGACCATTGTTTATGTTGATGGTGACTTTGTTTTGGGTGCTTGGGCAGCCAACTTGGTGTGGCATCTGGTTCGCCTTTGGTACAGGCTTGTTTGCAGACTTACTTCTCGATGCACCTTTGGGTATGAATGCCCTGAGTTTTGTGGTCATTACTTTTGTGGCGCGTTTCCTGACTCGCGAACGCCGTATTATGACGTTTGCGAATTTATGGGTCATCAGTGCAATCGCAATTTTGGCACACCTCGCCTTGATTTGGGTGTTGCAAGTCATGGGGGGAATTCAGTTCCCATTTGCGCGTCATTGGCAACCTTTGCTGAGTAGTATTTTACTCTGGCCTGTGCTGTATTATTTCTTGCGAAAATGGCGCATTTAATTCTCGCTTCAAGTTCACCGCGCCGTCGGGAACTCCTACAACAGCTCGGACTGGAATTTGAAATTTACAGTCCAGATATTGATGAATCTATTTTAGCGGGCGAAGACGTTGCCACCTATGTTGAGCGTTTGGCGTGTGCCAAAGCCGATGCTGTTTTGCAGCTATTTCCTGATGCTATGGTGTTAGCTGCTGATACCAGTTTGGGCGTAGATGGGCAGATATTGGGCAAGCCAGAATCCAAAGCACATGCCTTTGCCATTTGGTCACAAATTTCTGGTCGAAAACATGATGTTTTTTCAGGTGTTTGTGTGCGTACACAACAGAAAAAATCCAGTATAGTGGTACGTACACAGGTTGAATTTCAATCGCTAAGCTTAGAAGATATGGAAAGTTACTGGGCAACAGGTGAGCCGATTGGAAAAGCGGGTGCTTATGCAATTCAAGGCATCGCAGCACGTTATATTCCGCGTATTGAGGGTAGTTATAGCAACGTTGTTGGCTTGCCGCTCTATGAAACCGTACAGTTATTACAGACAGTTAAGGTACTAAATTAACTGCTGCACAAAAATTTTTATAATGTTTTGAGTTTTATTATGTCTGACGAGTTGTTGATTAATGTCACACCGATGGAGTGTCGAGTGGCATTAATTCAAAACGGCACGGTCAATGAACTATTCATTGAACGTACCGCTAAGCGTGGTTTGGTGGGTAATATTTATAAAGGCAAAGTCGTGCGCGTGCTGCCAGGCATGCAAGCTGCCTTTGTCGATATTGGGCTGTCGCGTACCGCTTTTCTGCATATCAATGACATGATTTGGCCGCGCAGCCAACCTACACCGAATGTCTTTGAATTATTGCAGCCTGGGCAAATTCTAACCGTGCAAGTCATGAAAGACATGCTAGGTACTAAAGGCGCACGACTAAGCACTGATCTTTCTATTCCTTCACGTTATTTGGTTTTAATGCCGTATGGCAGTCATATTGGCGTATCTCAACGCATTGAATCGAATGAAGAACGTGAGCGTCTACGTGGCATCATTGAAACCATTCAGGCCGAGCATAAATTGCCAGGTTCGGTAATTGTACGCACAGCAGCTGAAGGTGTCGATGAAGCGGCCTTAGTGCAAGATATGTGTTACTTGGCAAAATTGTGGGAATACATTCAGCGTAAACAAAAAAGCATTGCTGTGCCTTCTTTGATTTTTGAAGAGTTGCCGTTACCGCAACGCGTAATTCGTGATTTGGCGAATGATAACACCGCCAAAATTTATGTCGATTCACGTGAAATTCACGCCAAATTAAAAGAATTTGTGGATGAGTTTGTGCCCAATATGCACAATCGCCTGATTCATTATCCAGGTGAGCGTCCACTGTTCGATTTATACAATGTCGAAGAAGATATTCAAAAAGCATTGCAAACCCGTGTGGCATTAAAGTCAGGCGGTTATCTGATGATTGATCAGACCGAAGCCATGACCACCATTGATGTAAATACAGGTTCTTATGTCGGTGGTCGGACTTTAGAAGACACTGTTTTTAAAACCAATATGGAAGCGACACAGGTCATTGCCCGCCAGTTACGTTTGCGTAATTTGGGTGGCATCATCATTATCGACTTCATTGATATGCAAGAAGTACAGCATCGTGATGAAGTCTTGAGTCAGTTTGAGCGTATGCTTGAACGAGATCATGCCAAGACCAAAATTACCCAAGTGTCTGAACTGGGCTTGGTCGAGATGACCCGTAAACGCACCCGTGAATCATTAGAACATTTACTTTGTGAAGCCTGTCCAACTTGTCAGGGACGGGGCTATGTTAAAACAGCAGAGTCAGTTTGTTACGAAATTTTTCGAGAAATTTTAAGATACGCACGCGCATTTGAATCACAACGTGGCTTTACTGTCGTTGCGCACCCATCGGTGATTGACCGATTGTTAACTGCCGAAGCGCCAGCAGTGGCGGATTTAGAGCACTTTGTCAGCCGTGTGATTAAATTTCAGGTGGAAAATTTATATACGCAAGAGCAATACGATATCATTCTGAGCTGAAATTGTAACAGGATATCGCTAAACAGTTGTTACATCTGAAATTTTACTTTTTTGAGTGAATTCTCAATACTAAGCATACAGAGTAGCCAAAGCCGAACATCTCCCTCGGTTTAGCAAATGAGGTATGTCATGGGTATGAGTAAAGTTGTGATTCAAAAGAGTTTAAAAGTATTAGATCGTAAAGTGACACATAACGGTTATATTGTGGATGAGCAAGGTAAAGAAACTCAAATTACCACTGCAATGGTTAGCGCAGTTTGTCAGCAATTATTAAAACAGTGTCGTACTATTCAAAAATAAGGGGCAGCAATTGCCCCTTAATTGATTCTATTGAATTATTTTTCTGATGGATTGACGTATCAATCCACGATTTTATTGACCCCTTCAGGCGCATCAATAATCTGTTCAAAGCGCTGAATTTCATCTTCTAAGTGTTGCAATAAGTTTTGCATTTTCGGTAAGGCATGACGACAAGCAGTTAAACCAACTTCTAATTTGTCTAAATAGCTGGTCATGGTAATGTTTAAAGCTTGTCCATCTAACACGATTGAAGCAGGGTATAGTGCATCTAGCTTTGCACCATTCCAATACAAAGGTTCACGTGGGCCAGGTACATTGGAAATCACCAAGTTAAAGGCCTGACGCTTTGGCATAATGCCTGACAAAATATTTAAACCAGCAGCGCCGTAAACAAAAGCACTATAGTTCATAATTTGATTGGCATTCATGCGCTTAAAACGCTGCTTGGCATTTTGTACACTGCGGCGCACAATTTTTAAACGCTCAAGCGGATCTTCTTTGTGCGTACCCAAGTTGGCTAAAATCATGGTGATTCGATTAGATACTTCAGAATCGTCATCACGAATAGAGGCAGGCACCATCGCAATTAAAGGTTTTTTCGGTAAAGCATATTGGCTGAGTAAGTACTCACGTAATGCGCCTGAGCAAATTGCCAGTACCACATCATTAATGGTTACGCCCAAAGCTTTAGCAATGCGATGCAAACGTGCAAACTCAAAAGATTGCGCGGCAAAACGACGTGAGGCGCTCACACGTTGGTTTAAGATGGTACTTGGTGCTTGGAAGCTAGAAACATAATCGGGGTTACGCCCCATATCTTTAGTAACAGTTTGTGATACTTCATAAACTGCGCGAGGGGTTGCTTCAACATGACCTTTAACCCCACCAAAAATTTTCTTTAAACGGCTGACTTTCGGTTCTTTCAGGCGTTTAGCACGTGGGCCTTCCACACACCAAGGCGGTACAATTCTTTTTGCATTTTCGTCATGCGATAGGGATTTTTCCACCAAACGCATGCCAGCAATACCATCTACCATGGCATGATGAATTTTAAAGAACATCGCAAAACGATTATCTTCAATACCTTCAATAATATGGCAAGTCCATAAAGGTTTGGCGCGATCAATCAGTGAACTGTGTTCTTGTGAAATATAAGTTAATAATTCACGAATGCGACCTGGTTTTGGCAAGGCAATATGACGGAAGTGATGATCGAGATCGAACTCTTCATCTTCATCCCAAAATAGACCATTGAGCTTATTGTTAAATGGTGCAATAGGCATCGACTTTGAATTGCGAATATCGGCAACCAAGTCTTGAATAAAAGTGTCTGGCGCATGTTCTGGAATTTGGAATAAGAATAATCCACCCACATGCATGGGCTGTTGACGTTTTTCGAGTGATAGGAAAATAAAATCAATAGGGTGTAATGGACGCATATTGTGGATTGCCTCACTGCAATTTCTACGCTTGTTCTTATCTGAACAAGGTTTTTAGAGTTATATAAGATTTAATTCAGTATATCTTTTTTATCAAACAAATATAGTGGTTTTTGCGCCATCATCGGTCAATAAAAATCACCAGTGGATAGGTGATTTTTATTGATTTTAACAAGAGGATTACTTCAGATTTCCTGCATGCAAACCACATTCTTTGTGCGTTGCTTCTTCCCACCACCAACGACCTTCGCGTTCATGTTGGTTTGGGAGCACAGGGCGGGTGCAAGGTTCACAGCCAATCGAAATAAAACCTTTTTCATGCAAACGATTGTATGGAATTTCCATCATGCGAATGTAATTCCACACGTCAATGCTTGACCAGTTTGCCAGTGGATTATATTTGATTAATTGCTTGGCTGGACCTGAAAAGCCTAAATCTGCTTGTATGACAGGAATATCTTGGCGTGTACCCGGGCTTTGGTCTTTACGTTGTCCTGTAATCCAACCATCTAAAGTTGCCAGTTTTTTGCGTAAAGGTTGAACTTTGCGAATTCCGCAACATTCCTGATGTCCATCTTCAAAAAAGCTAAACAAGCCTTTTTCTTGAACTAATTGTTGTACCCCTTCGGTTTCAGGAAAGCAAATTTCGATCTCAATATTATAATATTTGCGTACAGTTTCTAAGAATTGATAAGTTTCAGGATGCAAACGTCCTGTATCTAAACTAAATACACGAAATGGCAAACCTAAATTGGATGCCATATCAATTAGCACCACATCCTCTGCACCTGAAAATGAAATTGCGACTTCACCTTGCTGACTCAAAGCAAGCTTTAAAATGTCACTTGGTGATTTATCTGCATATTCAGTCGCGAGTGCATCAACAATGTCTATGGTGGGAATGGTATGCATAAGTCTTCCTGCAGTCGGCTTGAGGGCTAATCTTTATACTTGAGTGGATTATTTTAATGGAATTCCTAATAAGGTCTTATCACTAAAAAATAAATGCTTATGAACTAAATAGATTTAAAAAAGAACAAGGCAAAAACCGAATCTTCGGCTATGATAGTGAAAATTTTTATTGGTATTTTGGGAGAACCCATGGAAATCGTATGTCTTGATCTTGAAGGTGTGTTAGTTCCAGAAATTTGGATCAACTTTGCTAAAAAAACTGGAATTAAAGAACTAGAAGCAACTACACGTGATATTCCAGACTACGATGTGTTGATGACTCAGCGTTTAAATATTTTAAAGCAGCATGGCTTGGGCTTAAATGATATTCAGGCCGTGATTGCAGACATGGGGCCATTCCCGGGCGCGAAAGAGTTTGTAGAGTGGGTGAGCACACACTTCCAATTGATTATTCTTTCAGACACGTTCTATGAGTTTGCACATCCGTTGATGAAGCAATTGGGCTGGCCAACCATTTTCTGTCATAAATTAGAAACAGATGAAAATGGCATGATTACAGCATATAAATTGCGTCAACCCGACCAAAAGCGTCAGGCGGTTAAAGCCTTACACGGTTTAAATTTCCGTGTAATTGCTGCAGGTGATTCGTATAACGATACAACGATGCTAGGTGAAGCGGACAAAGGTTTCTTATTTGATGCACCTGATAATGTGATTGCAGAATTCCCACAATTCCCTGCAATTCATGGTTATGCAGCATTAAAAGAAGCAATTCGTGGTGCTTCAGTAAGAGATATTCCAGCTTAATCTGAAGCTGAATACAATAAAGGGCATCATTTGATGCCCTTTGTTTTTATGCGATATTAACAGTGCATTAATTTAGAAGCGATAGCCAATTTTTAAGCCATAACCCAATGCATAGTTGTCTTCAAATTCACCAACGTTTGTTGTACCCGTACGTGCAGTGGCATCACCCAACCAGAAGTATTTTACGCCAGCTTGAATAAAATAGTTTTCTGCTGGGCTATATTGACCACCTAAGCCAACGCTCCAATAACCCTCAGTCGGGCCTAAAGTGGTGACCGGGTTACCCGCACCAGAGTCATAACCTACAGAAGCAGAACCAGACCAATGACTATTAAGCTTGCGACCCACGCCTACGGTTGCAGACCATTGATCATCTGAATAGTCAATAAGGTTATTGCCAGAAGCTGAATTTAAAAACTTTGGTGTGACCGCAAATTGATCCCAATGTACCCAACGGATATTGGCAAAAGCTAAAGTGTTGGCTGCAACACCTGTTTGAAAATCAATGTTTACTGATTGTGGGGTTATGGCATCAAGTTGTGATTCTACATTTAACATTGGCATTAACTTGTGTGTCTCTACCGATTTAGCTTTATGCTTGATTTCGGAGCGATAAGTTACTGATGTTTTAAGTGCGATTTCAGGGATTTGATAAGCAAAGCCTGCGAGCCAACCAAAAGCCTCTTCTTCATGTATTTTAATGTCATAGCCACTTAAAACTTTAGTTGGGTCTTTAGGTGATATATAGGCTTGACCACGTAGGGAGATATCTGCTTCAACAGTTTGCCAAACAGGACCCGCGTAGAAATTCCAGTTTTCTGTAGGTTGGTAACCAATTAAAGCCGTGAGATTGTGTGTTTCAACTTCAACTTTTGTAGCTTCAATTCCATTAGTAAACATGCTCTGTTCTAGGTTATACATCGCATCTGCACCAAATGGCTGGTCATATAAAAGACCTAAAGAAATTTGTTCAGTCGCTTGTACTTTAATTGCAGCGGAAGGGAAGTAATAGTCTTCAGCCATATCGCTGACGTTATTTTTTATAAGATCTTTTCCTTTAACTGTTGGATCTAAAACTGAAATACCTGCTTCTGCATAATTACCCGGTTGTAAAAATGCAGCAATAGACTGACCAGAACGGTCTAAACCAGCAGCAAGCGCAGGTGTAAGTGGGAGAGTGCTAAGTAAAATAGCTGAATAGATTTTATTGAGCTTCATGGTCGTTCCCTGATGCTTTATGTAACAAAAAGTGTAGGAAAGGTAACATATTAAAAAAAAGAGTAAATGCTCAACTATGGTTGTAAAATGAACTGAAAAGTTAAAAAATGTACTTGTGTATAGTAAAAAAACACTGAAAAAATATAAATTTATGATTTATATAGATTTATTTTTGGATACTGAGTGGCTGATTGAATATTATGCAAAATGTTTAAGTGTTCATTTGTTGCTCAAATGAATCACAAGTGTATAAAAAAGAGCGTAGATGTCATTGTTGAAAAAGAAAAAACCATCTTTACAGATGGTTTTTTCAGCATTAATAATTAGAATTTGTAGCCCATTTTTAGGCCGTATGCGATTGCATGGTTATCTTTGAATTCTGCTACATAACCTGCTGTATCAAACTGAGCGCCAGTTTGGGCTTTAGCATCACCTAACCAGAAGTATTTCACGCCGCCAGCAATGAAAGTTTGTGGTGTTGGGCTAAATTGAGCACCTAAACCTACGTTCCAATAACCTTCTGTTGGACCTAGCGTGGTTACAGGATTACCTGCACCAGAGTCCCAACCTACAGAAACGTTACCTGCCCATTGATCATTTAACTTACGTCCAACACCTACTGTTGCAGAAATTTGGTCGTCAGTATATGCAACAAGATCAAATTCAGGCTTACCACTTTGACTTTGTACAAGTGCATTTTTACTTGCTAAACCAAACTTATAAGGTTGAATAGAGAAATTTGACCAATCAACCCAACGAACATTAGCAAAAGCAACTGTATTTGCCATGATGCCTGTTTGGAAATCTAGGTTTACAGATTGTGGGGTCGTAATATCTGTATTTAGAGAAGGTGCTGCATTTAAACCAGCAAATAGACCAGCTGAATTAAAACTTTCTTTAACATTTACAGAGTGTTCAATTTCAGAGCGATATGTAACAGATGCTTTTAATGCAATATCAGGAATTTGGAAAGCCGCACCAGCTAACCAGCCAATATCACCAGTTTCTTTAATACTTGCATTATAGCCACCAAAAGTAGCATTTCCACCATATGCTAAACCACGAAGTTGAACATCACCTTCAACTGTTTGATAGACAGGGCCAGCATAAAAATTAAAATTTTCAGTTGGTTGATAACCAAATATCATTGAAATACTTTGCGTTTTGACTTCAACTTCTGTTGACTCAGTACCATTATGAAAAAGGCCTACACCACCAGCAGCAACTGATACTGTATCAGATAGTGAGTAAGTAGCATCTGCACCAAATGGTTGGTCGTAAAGTAAACCAAAAGAAAAATGATCTGTTACTTGTAGTTTTAGTGCAGCACTTGGGAAGTAATAATCATCGCCCATGTCACTTAGGTTAGTATTTTGTAAGCCAATCGCACTTGGAGGTGCTGCGCTTGGTGAATATCCATTACGTACTTTACCTGAGACATTTGGATCTAGTACAGAAATACCTGCTTCAAAGTAGTTACCCGGTTGTAAGAACGCAGCCATAGATTGACCAGAACGATCTAGAGCTGCAGCAAAAGCACCTGTCATTGGTACAGTTGCTAAAATCATTGCTGTGCTTAGTGCTTTTAATTTCATTATACATTTCCTTTGGGCTATAAAGTCTTTTATGACAGTTTTTGTTGATGCTTTAAGCTTTCATTTAGGATGATTTCGACTTGTACAAACCGAGACCATTTGTTACTCCATGTGACAAAAATATCACAATTAAAATAAGAGTAAATGCTCTAGAAAAAACTAATCAGTATAAAAATTAAACTAAATAGAGTATTTGTTCTAATAAAGAGGTGTTTTTTTTTCATTAGTATTTGATAAATAAGTAATAAAATTAATAAATTTGAATTTGGTAGGGTGTTTCTGATTGATTAAAAAAAATACTATTTTTGTGGTAAAACCCATTGTCGCTTGGTGTATTACGCAATAATGGGACAGATTAACGTGGGGTTTTTCCAAGCTTTGCCAAAAGAATGACAGGAATCAGCCCAACCAATACAATTAGTAAAGCTGCTACTGCGCCATCTTCATAAGTGCCCCTAGAGGCTTCTGCATACAATTGGGTGGCGAGCGTTTCCATATTTAAAGGGCGGAGCAATAAAGTTGCTGGCAGCTCTTTCATGCAGTCTACAAAGATTAATAAAGCTGCAGAAATAATGGCAGGACGCAATAATGGCAAGTGCACACGCCATATAATCGCAAAGCTGTTTTGTCCTAAATTACGTGCAGCATCATCAAAAACACCATGAATACGGTTATAGCCTGACTCAATGCCACCTACTGAAATAGCTAAAAAACGCACAGCATAAGCATAAATAAGGGTAAAACTGGTGCCGAGGAATAATAAACCTGTGTGTATCCCTAATTTAAATTCTAAAAAGTCGGCAATGGTATGATCAATTTTACCCAAAGCCAGCATGAGACCAATCGCTAAAACGGTTCCTGGAATGGCATAACCTAAGCTAGAAATGCGGCTAAACCAGTTGTGTTTGCTAAAACGTGCAGCACTGACAATAAAGAAGCCAATCAAAATGGTGACGATGGTGGCAATACTGGCAAGCGTCAGTGTGTTGATGGATGCTTGGATCAGATAATCTGAGAACCCTGCATATTGAATACGTTTATAGGATTCGACCAATAAATGACTGGTTGGAATTAAAAAGCCAATACAGACAGGAATTAAACCTAAACCGAATAATACAAGTGCTTTAACACCTTTAACCGATTGTGCAGGCATCAAGCGGCTACGTTGTGCAGAGTTCATATAGCGCTGTTTACGTCGACCTAAACGCTCTACTAAAACTAATAGAGTAATGATCATCAACATGAAAATGGCAATTTGCGCTGCGCCTGCCAAGTCGGATTGATTGGTCCAGGTTGAATAAATCGACAAAGTTAAGGTTTTAATACCTAAAAATTCTGTTGCGCCAATATCATTAATGGTTTCCATTAAAACCAGACTGGTACCCACAGCAATCGCAGGACGTGCTAATGGAATCGCAACACGTAAAAACACTTGATCGGGTTTTAATCCTAAGGTACGTGCCACTTCAATTAAACTGGCCGATTGCATCAGAAACATCGCACGGGTGCTTAAATACACATACGGATACAGCACAAAGCTCAATAAGAAGATGCCGCCCCAAACAGTACGAATATTAGGAAACCAAAACTGTTGTAATTCTAAATTAAACCCATCGCGCAGGATGCTTTGCACAGGACCGATAGGATGCAAAATGTCGATATAGCTATACGCAATAATATAAGTCGGTACGGCTAAAGGCAGCAGTAAGGCCCAATCTAAAAATGCCCGTCCACGAAATTGATACGCCGTTACAATCCATGCGCTGCCTGTACCAATCAGGATGGTGAGAATTCCCACACCCAACAATAAAATCCCTGTTTCTGCCAACGTGTGTGGAATTACATAACGCAGCAGATGCCCCCAAATTTCACTATCACCTTGTAATGCTGTCCAAATTAAAGCGACCACAGGTAAACAGGCGAGTAGTGTCAATAACCCACTGAGCGAAAATAAAAAATTAAATTTATTTTTAAGCATTGCAATAGAGGTACTAAATAAGGGGCGGGAACGAGAGCGCATCTTACAGTGCTAAGTGCTGCACTGTAAGATGATAGTCAAAATTTTTAGCGGTTAAACTGGACTTTATCGACCAATAAGTTGGCGGCTTTACGGTGACGTGCAATATCGCTTAAACGAATTGAATCAATATTCAGTTTGCCAAAACTAGCGATAATTGGGTCAATTTTTACACCAGGTTTAACAGGGTATTCAAAGCCGTTTTTTGCGTAAATGGCTTGCGCATGATCTGAAGCTAAAAACTCAAGCAACTGTACAGCTTCTTTACGGTTTGGCGCATGTTTAGAGACCACTGCACCCGATACGTTTACATGTGTTCCACCATTTTTAAAACGCGGTAACACAACATTAATCGCATTGCCCCAGCGCTTTTGTTCCGCATCACCTGTACGCATTGTGCCTACATAATAAGTGTTGGCAACGCCAATATCACAAATTTTGCCTAAAATATCACGTGCCACATCACGGTCACCACCACTGGCTGGGCGAGCTAAATTAGCTTTTACACCACGCAACCAAGTTTCAGCTTGTTTTTCACCGTGATGGGCAATATAAGCCGCAATCAAAGCAGTGTTATATGGATGGCTGCCTGAGCGAATACAGATTTTATTTTTCCATTTGGGATTAGCTAAATCTTCATAAGTAATCGCATTTAATGGTGTACGGTCTTTAGAGGCATAGACTGCACGTGCACGCATCGACAAGGCATACCAGTGACCATTGGCAGCACGTAAATTGGCAGGAATTGCGCTATTTAAGGTTTTAGAACTCACGCGCTGAGTTAAACCACTTTCAACCAAATCAACCAAATTGCCAAAATCTACAGTCAGCATAACGTCGGCAGGGGAGCGACGACCTTCTGCTTTCACCCGTTCTAATAAACCATCTTTAATAAAAACCGTATTCACTTTTACCCCAGTTTTTTGGGTAAATTCAGTCAATAAAGTTTGAATGAGCACAGGCTCACGTGTGGTGTATAAATTGACTTCCGCTGCTTGTGCGACACTTGTACCAAGTGCAAGTAAACCTGTAACAAGCAATGATATTTTAGACAGTGGTTTCATGCAGTAATCCTAATTAAAAGTTTGAACTGAAAATCTAAACCTGAACAGCGGTATGAGTAGAAGACGATGTGGTGGTTGATTGCTCATCAGCAGCCAAGAAATAACAGCTGTTTAAATCGACAGAAACATAGACCTGTTCAGAAGGTTGAATATCTTGAAGGTGATTCACTTGTGCCAAAAGCGTGAGATCATGATCGCGTAGTTTTAGACGCAGTTGTTGCGCATGCCCCATAAAACTGGATGACACAATGCTTGCTGGCAAGGCATTTTCACTTGGTGTTTGACTGACATGCAATTGATGCGGACGGAAGCAGCAAACTATTGAATCTTGAGGGTTTGCATGTTCTGGTAAATCAATCTTGCCAAATACTGTGTGAATTTCTTGATGCTGGATGTGCGTTGGAATTTCATTCAACGAAGAAAAATAACGTGCAGCAAACAATGTTTTCGGCTGTAAATAAAGTTGTTTGGGTGAACCAATTTGAATAACTTGCCCTTGATGCATCAAAATAATTTGATCAGCAATTTGCAGTGCTTCTTCTGGATCGTGTGTCACGATAACGGTGGTTGTTGCAGTTTGTTTGAGCAGTTGAATGGTGTTTTGACGAATTTGATCTCGCAGACGATGATCCAAATTTGAAAAAGGTTCATCCATTAACAACACTTGTGGTTCTGGTGCTAAGGCGCGAGCTAAGGCGACTCGTTGTTGCTCGCCCCCCGAAAGTGTATATGGATAGCTGTCTTGATGGTGCAGCATGGAAACATGCGCTAAAGCTTGTTTGGCGATTGCTTCCCGCTGCGCTTTGGGAAATTTCTTTAAGCCAAAAATAACATTGTCTAACACACTTAAATGCGGAAAAAGTGCGTAATCTTGAAAGACTAAACCAATATGGCGAGCTTCTGCAGGAATCTGCGCATGTTCACTCCACAAGGTATTCTGTTCTAGTTGAATTGTGCCGCTGCTAGGTGTTTCCAAACCTGCAATCAGACGCAGCATCGTGGTTTTGCCACAGCCTGAATGACCTAATAAACATATAATTTGTCCACTCATTGCCGACCATGTTGCTTGTTGTACTGCAAAACGCGCGCCAAACTTTTTACTGAGCTGTTGGATCGTCAAGATATTGGCAGGTTGAGCAGCGTACGCATTCATAGTTCATTCACACGACAAATTTTGTGCTCAAATAATAACTAAGAATTCTTCTCATGTAGAGTCTTTTTATCATTTAGAGTGTAAATCATGCGGCTTTTGATACAAAAAAGTTGAAATATCCACTTAAACAATAGGTTTGAATTAAAGTTATTATCAATGTAACGCTTTATTTAGGGGCAAAAGGGTATGTTGCACTTAAAAGCAAAAAGTTACTGCCGAAGCAATAACTTTTTAGTTGTTAGAAATATATGCTGTATAAATTAAGATTTTTTAGCATTCAGCACTTTAAATAAAATGTACATCAAAACCACCCACACAGGAATTATAATGACTGATTCTTTAAAGCCTTGAGTCCACATAATGTATAGCACCACAGCAATGAAGGCCAACACCAGATAGTTACTGAATGGCGACCAAAGTGCAGGGAACTTGGTTGGAACAGCCAATTTTTTCAAAGTACTGCTGAATTTTAAGTGGGTTAAACTGATCATTGCCCAGTTTAGAACCAAAGCACCAACCACAATGTACATGAGGTGGCTTAGGGCTTCTTCTGGTACAAAGTAGTTCAATAATACACAGCCAAAAATCAACACTGCAGAGAATAGGACGGCTGGGATTGGCACACCTTGTTTATTCACTTTTAGGAAAATTTTTGGTGCGTTACCTTGTTTGGCTAAACCAAATAGCATACGGCTGTTGGCATACATCCCACTGTTATATACAGATAGTGCCGCAGTCAAAATCACGAAATTCAGTAAGTGAGCTGCCCATTCAATGCCCATTTGACTAAAAATCATCACGAATGGACTTTTATCTAACCCACCTAAATCTAACTGATTCCACGGCACTAATGACAATAGAATGGTGAGTGAGCCGATATAGAAAATCAGAATACGGAACACAACTTGGTTAATGGCTTTAGGAATGGTTTTTTCAGGATCTTGTGCTTCTGCGGCTGCCATACCAATCAACTCAATGCCACCAAAAGCAAACATGAGGAATGCTAACATAAAGAACAGACCTTCAAAGCCATTCGGGAAGAAACCACCATGTGCCCAAAGGTTGCTGAATGATGCGGTTGAATTGGCATCTGCAGAAAGTAAGAGATATAAACCAAAGACAATCATTGAAATCACAGCAGCGACTTTAATGATTGCTAGCCAAAACTCTGATTCACCGTAAAACTTTACATTGCCCAAGTTAATAATGGTAATTACAATGAAAAAGAACAGTGCCGAAGTCCAAGCAGGAATATGGGGCCACCAATAGTTAATATATTTAGCCACTGCAGTAAGTTCTGCCATTGCCACCAAAATATACAAAATCCAGTAGTTCCAACCTGCTAAAAAGCCGGGGAATTTACCAGCATATTTATAGGCAAAGTGACTGAATGATCCTGCAACGGGCTCATGAACAATCATTTCCCCCAATTGTCGCATAATTAAAAATGCAATAAGACCACCAATGGCATAACCCAAAATAATAGAAGGGCCAGCAGATTGGATGACCTGCGCGGAACCTAAGAATAAGCCAGTACCAATTGCGCCACCCATGGCAATCAATTGAATATGGCGGTTCTTTAAGCCACGCTGAAGTTGTGAAGACTTGTTGTTCAAAGTATTCAGCCCGACAATGAAAAAGTGACAAGATTGTAATAGATCAAATTTCATTAGCCTAGTAGCTAGGTAGTTATGAGTTAAATTTATGTAAATTATAAAAATAAGTTTATTGGTTTTTTATTTTAAAAATTAGTATAATCAATATATTAATTTTATTTCTACCTTATAAATCAAGATGACTGGTTAGGGTAAATTTTACCAAATGTTGTTTTTTTATACTTAAGTCAAGACCACGATACCTTTTGAATAAAAACCGTTATCATGCAAAAAGGTCTTTTTATATGGCCATAACAATCAGAAAACAAGGGAATAAAATTCATGCGTTTTGCACCACAAGTTAAAATTCCAGCGACTTATATGCGCGGCGGTACCAGTAAAGGCGTATTTTTTAAACTTGATGATTTACCTGAAGCAGCGCAGCAGCCAGGGAGAATTCGAGATCAAATTTTATTGCGCGTCATTGGCAGTCCAGACCCTTATGCCAAGCAAATTGATGGAATGGGCGGTGCAACTTCAAGCACTAGCAAAACGGTAATTCTGGCGAAAAGTACGCAGCCTGATCATGATGTTGATTATCTGTTTGGACAGGTTTCAATTGATCAGCCTTTTGTAGATTGGAGTGGTAACTGTGGCAACCTCACGGCTGCGGTAGGTGCATTTGCCATTAGTAATGGTTTGGTCGATGCCAGCAAAATTCCAGAAAATGGTGTGTGCACAGTACGCATTTGGCAAAAAAATATTGAAAAAACCATTATTGCGCATGTACCTATGACCAACGGTCAGGTGCAGGAAACGGGTGATTTTGAGCTGGATGGCGTGACATTCCCAGCAGCAGAAGTACAAATTGAATTTTTAGACCCTGCCGATGATGGTGACGAGGGTGGGGCAATGTTCCCTACGGGCAATGTCGTGGATACTTTGGATGTGCCAAATATTGGAACATTTCAAGCTACATTTATTAATGCGGGTATTCCAACAATTTTCCTAAATGCAGAAGATATTGGTTATACCGGTACAGAATTGCAAGATGCGATTAATGGTGATGCACAGGCATTGGCACGTTTTGAAACCATTCGTGCTTATGGCGCTAAACAAATGGGGCTGATTCAGGAAGTTACTGAAGCTGAAAAACGCCAGCATACGCCAAAAATTGCCTTTGTTTCTGCGCCAAAAAGTTATTTATCTTCAAGTGGCAAACAGATTCAGGCTGAAGATACAGATTTGTTGGTACGTGCATTGTCGATGGGTAAACTACACCATGCCATGATGGGCACAGCAGCAGTGGCGATTGGTACAGCTGCAGCTATTCCAGGAACACTGGTTAATTTGGCTGCAGGCGGGGGCGAGCGTGAAGCTGTTCGTTTTGGACATCCATCGGGTACGCTTCGCGTTGGTGCACAAGCCGTGCAGGAAAATGGACAGTGGCAAGTGAAAAAAGCGGTAATGAGCCGTAGTGCACGTGTCTTGATGGAAGGCTGGGTGCGTGTGCCTGCTGAAACACTCGAATAAATTGGTCACGAACCTGATGTTTTAAATTTAAACAAAATTCAGCCTCTATTTCGATAGGGGCTTTTTTGTAGCTGAAATACTATATCGGTGCAGTTAAGGCTTAAAAAAAATTGAATTATGGGTACAATGCTGCAACAGACAAGGCAGCTTACTGCTTATCAGACATGAACCAACAATTCGAGGCGAATGTGTCATCACTTAACGATTTACAGGCGCATGCATTAACCGCAGCCCAACAACGTATTCAGCAAGACTTGCTCACCGCTTTAGAGGCCTTTGCATTGCCAGAACCGTTAAAGTCCGCTGTGCATCATGCGGTCATGTTGGGTGGTAAGCGCGTGCGTCCTGCTTTGTGTTATGCCACAGCTGCGTTAAGACCTAATCAGAACTATGCAGCAGTACGCCGTGCTGCGGTTGCGATTGAACTCATTCATTGCTACTCATTGGCACATGATGATTTGCCATGTATGGACAATGACTTATTGCGTCGTGGCCAACCGACATGTCATGCAGCGTTTGGTGAAGATACTGCGTTGCTGGCAGGTGATATTTTGCAGTCGATGGCATTTGAGATTTTAGGCAGCCGTTTGTTTGATCAGTCTGCTGCGGTAGATCAGGGGATTGTACTTAAGCAGATGCAAATTTTAGCCACAGCATCTTCAAAAATGGTGTGTGGTCAGGTTATGGATTTACAATCTGAAGGCAAACAAGTCGATCAGGCGACTTTGGAAAGTATCCATCGTAATAAAACAGGTGCCTTGATTTCTGCTGCAGTGATGATGGCTGCTGTGACCGTGTTTGATGGACGAGATAAAGCGATTCCGCAATTGCGTGAATATGCGCAGGCGATTGGTTTGGCCTTTCAGGTACAAGATGATATTTTAGATATTATTTCGGATACAGAAGTATTGGGTAAAACTGCAGGGAAAGATCAAGAAGTTGAAAAGTCGACCTATCCTGCACTCATGGGCTTAGAAAAAGCACAGGCTTACGCACAAGAATTGCACGATCAAGCTTTTGCTGCGTTGGCATATTTTAAAACTGATACCGTCTTAGCATTACAGCAGATTTCAGAGTTTTTATTGTCACGTAAAAGCTAAATTATTTTAGATAGGGAGCTTGTGGCTCTCAATACCTAAAAGCGAGCAGATGCTCGCTTTTTTGTGCTTTGTGGAAAGTGTTAACCGTTTTAAGCGACATACTAGACTTCTTGCGTTAGTCAAATTTTAAGCAGTCAAAAGCTATATTTTATAAGGTTTTAGCCAATTCAAAAATTAGATAAAACTATACTTTCGCAAGAGGTCTACTTTAATGCAGATTCTATACGGCTTTATTCTTGCAGGGTTGCATCAGGTGGCAAAATTGCTTTGCCTTGTTTTAAGCTGTCTAAAGCCTCACGGTTAAAATCGACCAATAAAGAATTGTTTTGTGGATCAATCGCATAACGACTAATTAATTTTTGATCGCCCTGTAGGGTTTCTAGACGGTATTCATCTGCAATATTCATAATACCGTCTAAATTAATGGTGGCAGATGCTTTGTCTTGGCGAAATAATTCATAAATATCACGCAGGTCAAAAATTGCATTTTGTGCATCAGGATGCTTTTCAAAATAATTTTGCAAATGACGAATAAATAATTGCGCAAACATAAAGTAATTTGGTTTGTGGGTATAGTCTAAGCTCATGTGTTTACTCCTTATTATTCAAATTTTTAATGCTTACTAGGAATAGCACACTCTGGGCGAAAAATTAAAGAAACTCAGGGCTTAAGTTGCAAAAAATACACAAACTTTTGTGTGGCTTAAACTAAGCTGAAACCTGAAGTTGCGAAGATCTCGCTATAAATTTAAAAACTCTGCAACGAAGCGCTCAATTGGTGTTATGGAAAAAATAATCACAACTGATTTATCTATTTATTAAAGCGATTAAGAGCCCTGCGGAGTAGTGGAATTCTAAAATATCAAGTATTTGAATAAAAAATCATCCGAAAGACTAAGACTTATGAACTAGCAAGTGAAATCATAAATCAGGTACAATTGGCGTGATTAATTTTGTGTTTGGTGTATTTGAAGGCCAATACATACATTCTTTGTTAATAAATAGGCCTGCCAGGAGTTATCCCCGCATGAGTGCCATTACTCCATACGAATGGGCAATTATTGCCTTCGTGATCGGCGTTACATTTTTATGCGTCTTTATGCTGACCGTTCCTTTACTCCTTGGGGGTAAATCATGGGGGCGTGCAAAGCAAGAGCAGTTTGAGTCGGGTGTTGTAGGTGCTGGTGGAGCACGTATCCGCTTATCTGCAAAGTTCTATTTGGTTGCAATTTTCTTCGTTGTTTTCGACTTGGAAGCACTTTATCTATACGCATGGGCAGCTTCTGTTCGTGAAGTAGGTTGGGTGGGCTTTGTAACGGCTGCTGTATTTATTTTAGTTTTACTCGTTGGCTTAATTTATGAATTATCAACTGGTGCGCTGAACTGGGCTCCATCTGATAAGCGTAAAGCAGCAGGGATTAAACCTAAAATTGGGTCGCCAAATATGGATCTTGCAGAAATCACACGCTTTAACTCAATTGAAGAATTGGTTATGGACCCTACCGGTCAAATTCCAGCTCAATCCTCTGGTCGTGTAAAAAAATCTGCGACTACCTCATCTGACAAGGAGTAACTCGGGATGAAATATACCTTAACCCGTGCGAATCCCGATGCTGATCAATATCCACTTCAAGAGCGTCAAATCGTTACAGATCCGCTTGAAGAAGAAGTGAATAAAAATGTGTTCATGACTCGTTTAGAGGACTTGGCACATACAGCAGTAAACTGGGGACGTAAGAACTCAGTTTGGCCGTTCAACTTTGGTACATCGTGCTGCTACGTAGAGTATGCAACGACCTTAACAGGCGTGCATGACTTGTCACGTTTTGGTGCCGAGGTTATTCGTGCTTCACCGCGTCAGGCAGACTTGATGATTGTTGCAGGTACGTGTTTTGTGAAAATGGCACCTGTAATTCAGCGTTTGTACGAGCAAATGCTTGAGCCTAAATGGGTTATCTCAATGGGCGCATGCGCAAACTCAGGTGGTATGTACGACATTTATTCAGTTGTACAAGGTGTGGATAAAATCATTCCTGTGGATGTGTATATTCCAGGTTGCCCACCACGTCCTGAAGCATTAATTCAAGCATTAATGTTATTACAAGACCAAATTCAATTAGAGCGTCGTCCGTTGTCTGCGGTGATTGGTGATGATCTTAAGCCAGTGTATAAGCCGAAGATGATGCCAGAACGTGACCGTAAGAATGCACAGCGTATTGCGGTGAAAAACTTACGCTCTATGGATGAAATTAAATAATTTAAACGTACAAATATTGATGCACCCGAGGGGTGTAGTTGTCGTTTAGGTTGACTGAATTTGTATTAAATAGGAAGCCAAGCCAATGGCTGAAACTGACATTGCTATGCCAGAATCAACAGCAGTTGATTCACGCCCAGCATTTGCAATTGTAGAAGAGCTCAAAACCAAATTTGGTGAGAACTTCTACGTGCAAACGACTTTTGAAGATTTTCCAACAGTCTGGGTTGAGCGCGCACGTGTACAAGAAGTTTTAATGTTCTTGCGTACAGTGTCACGTCCATACGTGATGTTGTTCGATTTGTCTGCGGTAGACGAGCGTTTACGTACTCACCGCGACGGTCTACCTGCGTCTGACTTTACTGTGTTCTATCACTTGTTATCGCTTGAGCGTAACACGGACATTCGTATTAAAGTTGCCTTGAATGAGAGTGATCTCAATATTCCTACAGCAACCAACATTTGGCCAAATGCCAACTGGTACGAACGTGAAGCTTACGATATGTTTGGTATCAACTTCGAAGGGCATCCAATGCTCCGTCGTATTTTGTTGCCAACATATTGGGAAGGTCACCCGTTACGTAAAGAGTATTCTGCACGTGCAACGGAATATACCCCGTACATGCAGAACCAAGCCAAACAAGACTTCGAGCAGGAACACCTACGCTTTGTGCCTGAAGATTGGGGCTTAAAGCGCGGTAATAAAGACGAAGACTTCATGTTCTTGAACTTGGGTCCTAACCACCCATCTGCACACGGTGCGTTCCGTGTAATTTTGCAGTTGGATGGTGAAGAAGTGAAAGACTGTGTGCCAGATATCGGCTATCACCACCGTGGTGTGGAAAAGATGGCTGAACGTCAAACTTGGCATTCATTCATTCCTTATACAGACCGTGTGGACTACCTAGGTGGTTGTGCCCAAAACATGCCGTATGTGATGGGTGTGGAGCAACTGGCAGGTATTACTGTGCCAGATCGTGCACAATGTATTCGTGTAATGATGTCGGAATTATTCCGTATCAATAACCACTTATTGTTCATTGGTACTGCAATTCAGGATGCGGGCGGTATGACCCCTGTATTCTATATGTTCGCAGACCGTCAAAAAATCTACGATGCGATTGAAGCCATTACTGGTTACCGTATGCACCCAGCATGGTTCCGTATTGGTGGTACCGCACACGACCTACCAAACAACTGGCAGCACCTGATTCGTGAAATCTTGGAGTGGATGCCAAAACGTATGAATGAATACTACACTGCGGCATTACGCAACTCAGTATTCATGGGTCGTACGCAAGGCGTTGCACAGTATGATGCGAAATCTGCTTTGGCGTGGGGTGTAACAGGTACTGGTCTACGTGCAACAGGTATCGACTTTGACGTGCGTAAATACCGTCCATACAGTGGTTATGAAAACTATGACTTTGACGTGCCAGTAGAGTACGAAGGCGATGCTTACGCACGTGTATTGGTACACTTCCGTGAAATCGAAGAGTCATTGAAAATCATCAAACAATGTCTAGATAACATGCCTTCTGGTCCATATAAAGCAGACCATCCATTGGCTGTTCCACCACCAAAAGACAAGACATTACAAGATATTGAAACCTTGATTACGCACTTCTTAAGCGTGTCTTGGGGTCCTGTAATGCCTGCTGGTGAAGCATCTGTAATGGCAGAAGTGGTGAAAGGTGCATCTAACTATTACTTGACTTCAGATAAGTCGACGATGAGTTACCGTACCCGTATTCGTACACCAACTTTCACGCATTTACAGCAAATGCCTTCTGTGATTAACGGCAGTCTGGTATCTGACTTAATCATTTATTTAGCGACCATTGACGTCGTAATGGCAGACGTGGATCGCTAAGGGGTAAACGCATTATGATGATTTTGACTGATAAAAAGCCACGTGTGAATGTTGAAGGGATTTTAACTACAGAAGAAATCCATGAAATTGAACATCACATTGGCCATTATCCGTACCCACGTGCAGCATCTTTGGATGCCTTGAAGTGTGTACAGCGCCGTAATGGCTGGGTAGATGACGCGCAGTTAAATGCAATTGCACAGCTTCTCACCATCAGCGTTGCTGATTTAGAAGGTGTTGCAACTTTCTATAACCGTATTTATCGCCAGCCTGTAGGTCGCCACGTGATTTTATTGTGTGACTCGATTGCATGCTTCCTGATGGGTGCAGAAACACTGGCAGAAGCATTCCAGCGTGAATTAGGCATTCAGTTTGGTCAAACGACTGCAGATGGTCGTTTCACGTTATTGCCAATTTGCTGTTTAGGGAATTGCGACAAGGGGCCAACCTTGATGATTGATGAAGATACTCACGGTTTAGTTGAGGTGACATCGGTGCAACAGTTATTGGAGAAGTATGTATGAATACCGAACCAAGACCAATTTATGGTGACGGTAACCCAGAAACGCATCCATTAACTTGGCGTTTAAGCAAGCAAGAGCACGTGCGTAATGCAGATGATTACGAAGCGCTAGAAGGTTATGCAGGCTTTAAGAAAGCGATTTCTATGCCGCCTAAAGATGTGCTTGAAGTGATTAAAGCTGCGACAGTAAAAGGTCGTGGTGGTGCAGGCTTCCCAGCAGGGATCAAATGGTCACTGATGGCGCCAAACGACAATTCTGGTCCACGTTACCTGATTTGTAATGCCGATGAGATGGAACCAGGTACTTTTAAAGACCGTTTGTTGATGGAAAAACTTCCTCACCAACTGATTGAGGGTATGTTGATTGCAGCTTATACGCTTGAAGCTACACACGGTTATATCTTTATTCGTGGCGAATATATCGAAGCTGCACAGTACTTAAATGAAGCAATTGAGCAAATTCGTGCTAAAGGTTATTTGGGCGAAAACATTTTGGGTACAGGTTGGGGCTTTGAGCTATACGTGCACACAGGCGCAGGTCGTTATATCTGTGGTGAAGAAACTGCATTGATTAACTCGCTTGAAGGTCGCCGTGCAAACCCACGTACTAAACCACCATTCCCGCAAGTTGCAGGGGCATGGGGTCGTCCAACGATTGTCAACAACGTAGAAACCTATAACAACTTACCTGCAATCATGTTACGTGGTGCAGAGTGGTATATCGGTTTATCTGCAGGCAAATCGAAAGATCCTGGCACAAAAATTTACGGGGCTTCTGGTAAGGTGAAATTCCCAGGTCTATGGGAACTGCCATTTGGTACGACTGCACGTGAAGTGATTGAAGACTATGCGGGTGGCATGCGTGATGGCTTGAAGCTAAAAGCATGGTTACCGGGTGGTGCATCTACTGACTTCTTGGCGGCAGAACACATTGACTTGCCAATGGATGCAGAGAGCATCATGAAAGCAGGTTCACGTTTAGGTACGTGTTTGCTGATGGTGGTCGATGAAACCCAATGTATGGTTTCTGCAACCCGTAACTTAGAAGAATTCTTTGCGCGCGAATCATGTGGTTTCTGTACGCCATGTCGTGATGGCTTACCATGGGCTGTGAAAGCACTCAAAGCAATTGAGAATGGGGAAGGAAAAGAAGAAGACATTCAACATCTTCAAGAACTCACCAAAAAATTGTGGATTGGTAAGACCTTCTGTGCTCACGCACCAGGTGCGATGGAGCCATTAATGGGCGCACTCAAATATTTCCGTAGCGAGTTTGAAGCAAAAGTGGCAAATAGCCGTCCTGCTGCTCAAGCTAGCAACGTAGAACAAGCTTAAGGAATTCGACTATGGCTACAATTCATGTCGATGGAAAATCGTACGAAGTCAATGGCTCGGAAAACTTGCTGCAAGCATGTTTGAGCCTTGGGATCGACATTCCGTACTTTTGTTGGCATCCATCCTTAGGTTCTGTCGGTTCTTGCCGTCAATGTGCCGTGACCCAATATGCGAACCCTGAAGATACTCGTGGTCGCTTGGTGATGTCATGTATGACACCTGCTGCTGACAATACCTATATCTCTATTGAAGACAAGGAAGCGACTGAGTTCCGTGCTTCAATTGTAGAGTTCTTGATGACGAACCACCCGCACGACTGTCCAGTCTGTGAAGAAGGTGGTCACTGTCATTTACAAGATATGACTGTAATGACGCAGCATGACCGTCGTCGTTACCGCTTCACCAAACGTACGCACTATAACCAAGAGCTAGGTTCGTTCATTGCACATGAAATGAACCGTTGTATCGCATGTTATCGTTGTGTGCGTTACTACAAAGACTATGCAGGTGGTACAGACTTTGGCGTTTATGCCAACGCATCACGTGTTTACTTTGGTCGTCCTGAATCGGGTACTTTGGAATCTGAATTCTCTGGTAACTTGACTGAAGTATGTCCAACAGGTGTATTTACCGACAAAACGCACTCTGCACGTTATAACCGTAAGTGGGACATGCAGTATGCGCCAAGCGTATGCCAAGGCTGTTCTTCTGGCTGTAACATTTCTCCAGGTGAGCGTTATGGCGAATTACGTCGTGTAGAAAACCGCTTTAACGGTGAAGTTAACCAATACTTCCTGTGCGACAAAGGTCGTTTCGGTACAGGTTATGTGAACCGTGAAGATCGTCCACGTCAGCCACAGTTCCGTAATGGTGCGAGTGTAGAAACCGTTTCTGTAGATACTGCACTTGATACGATTATTGCCAAAGTTCAAGGCAAAAAAGTTTTGGGTATTGGTTCGCCACGTGCATCGCTTGAATCAAACTTTACTTTGCGTGAGTTAGTGGGTCAAGACAACTACTCAACGGGCTTATCGCAAAAAGAGCAAAACTTGGTAGAGCTTGCAGCTTCAATCATGCAAACCGAAGGTATTTACAACCCAGGTATGCGTGAAATTGAAGATTACGATGCTGTGTTAATTTTGGGTGAAGATTTAACCCAAACTGCACCACGTATGGCGTTGTCTGTGCGTCAAGCGGCGAAAAATAAAGCCAAAGAAATGGCGGCAGAGCGTCGTACCCCAGACTGGTTGGCTGAACCTGTACAACGTATTGCGCAAGATGCAAAATCACCAATTTACATTTTGGCTGCAACACAAACCCGTTTAGCTGATGTCGCAACTGGTGAAGTGGTTGCTTCTCCAAACGATATTGCACGTTTAGGTTTTGCGATTGCAGCTGCAGTAGTAGGCGATGTAATCACTGGTTTAGATGACGATGCTAAAGCATTTGCACAAACTATTGCCGACACGTTAAAAGCTGCGAAAAAGCCATTGGTGATTTCAGGTACAAGCTTACAAGAAGCTGCCATTATGGAAGCGGCTGCACAAGTGGCACAAAACTTGGGCGCAAATGCAGGTTTAAGCTTAACTGTGCCAGAAGTGAACTCAATGGGCTTGGCTATTTTTGGTGGTCAAAGCTTAGAGCAAGCATTTGCACAAGATTATGATGCTGTGATTGTGGTTGAAAATGACTTATACCGTCGTTTACCTGCGGCACAAGTTGATGCCGCTTTGGCTAAAGCACAAGATGTCATTGTGTTAGATCATTCTGAAACAGCAACTGTGCAAAAAGCCAATATCGTACTTTCTGCAGCAAGCTTTGCGGAAGGTGATGGTACGGTGGTGAGTCAGGAAGGTCGTGCACAACGCTTCTTCCAAGTTTATGACCCAAGCTACTACAAACCTGAATTGGCGATTAAGGAATCTTGGCGCTGGTTACACGCGCTTGAAACAGGCTTAAAAGGTAAAGCAATTTCCTGGACTGTTTTAGATGACGTGATTGAATCTGTTGCGAAAAATGTTCCAGCACTTGAAGCAATTCAGGATGTTGCACCAGATGCAGGCTTCCGTGTACATGGCTTGAAAGTTGCGCGTGAACCACGTCGTTACTCAGGTCGTACAGCTATGCGTGCGCCGTTATCTATTCACGAGCCGAAACAACCTGTCGATGTCGATTCTGCATTAACGTTCTCTATGGAAGGTTATGTAGGTAATCAAACGCCAGCGGCACTTGTACCATTTGCATGGTCTGCAGGTTGGAACTCGCCACAAGCTTGGAACAAATTCCAAGACAGCGTAGGTGGTCACTTAAAAGGTGGCGACTCAGGTATTCGTTTATTCGACCGTTTGGCAAAACGTCCTGCACGTAGCTATGTTGCACCTGCACCAGTGCTTGCTAATCCAGACAGCTTCCGTTTAATTCCAATGCATCACATTTTTGCATCGGGTGAATTTACGGTGAAAACACCTGCAATGGAATCACGTATTCCTGAAGCAGTATTTGCTGTAGGTACGCAGGATGCACAGCGTTTGAATCTACAAGATGGTCAAAAAATTACTGTACAAACAGGCGAAACATCTATCGTGTTGCCAGTGCAAGTGATTGAATATTTACCTACAGGTTATATTGGCTACCCAATTGGTCTCGCACCAACGGTATCTCTTGCTGAGCCTGTTTCAGTCGCGGTAGGAGTGTAATTCATGCAAGAAGAATTAATCCGTCAGACGCCGCTGTGGGCTGAGAACTGGCCAATTGCCTATTCAGTCATTCAAGCGATTGTCATCTTACTGGTTGTAGTATTGATTGCTGCACTCATGTCTTTTATTGAGCGTCGTTTACTGGGCTTATGGCAAGACCGTTATGGTCCGAACCGTGTAGGTCCAGGCGGTATGTTCCAGATTGTTGCCGACATGCTGAAAATCATGTTCAAAGAAGACTGGACACCAAAATTTGCCGACAAACTCACGTTCCGTATGGCACCAGCGGTTGCAATGGCAACTGCGGTACTGTCATTCATGGTTATTCCTGTGTCACCTTATTTAGGTGTGGCAGACATGAGCATTGGCCTGTTGTTCTTTATGGCAATGGCAGGTATCGCAGTGTATGCGGTGTTATTTGGTGGTTGGTCATCAAATAACAAATACGCATTACTTGGTGGTTTACGTTCAGCTGCTCAAACCATTTCTTATGAAGTTTTCTTGGGTATTTCACTCATGGGTGTGGTTGCAATTGCAGGCTCATTCAACATGCGTGAAATTGTTGAAGCGCAACGTGATGTTTGGTTTGTGATTCCACAATTCTTAGGTTTCTTGATTTTCGTGGTTGCGGGCGTTGCGGTAACTCACCGTCACCCATTTGACCAACCAGAAGCAGAACAAGAATTGGCTGAAGGTTATCACGTTGAATATGGCGGTATGAAGTGGGGGATGTTCTTCGTTGCAGAATATGTCAACGTGGTACTGATCTCTGCACTTATCGTGACTTTATTCTTCGGTGGATGGCTTGCGCCGTTTAACCTTGAAATTCCATTCATTCCAGCAGCTTTCTGGTTCATTATCAAAACAGCATTCTTTGTGATGATGTTTGTCTTGGCACGTGGTTCTTTAATGCGTCCACGTTATGATCAAGTGATGAACTTTGGTTGGAAAATTTGCTTGCCATTGGCGCTTGTTAACCTTTTGGTAACTGGTGCTGTGATTCTTATGAATCATTCGGCCTAAGACAGCAGGGAGAACAATATGTTTAAGTTTCTAGCTGGGTTTGGGTCAATTGTACGTTCACTGTGGATGGTTTTCTCACACGTGACACGTAAACGTGACACCATTTTGTATCCGGAAGTACCAGCCGAAGAAATTGTACCTCCACGCTTCCGTGGTCGTATTGTGTTAACACGCGATCCAGATGGCGAAGAGCGTTGTGTAGCATGTAACCTCTGTGCAGTTGCCTGCCCAGTAGGTTGTATTTCACTGCAAAAAGCAGAACAGGAAGATGGTCGTTGGTATCCAGAGTTTTTCCGTATCAACTTCTCACGCTGTATTTTCTGCGGTATGTGTGAAGAAGCATGTCCAACGACTGCAATTCAGTTAACACCTGACTTTGAGTTAGGTGAATATGTGCGTCAAGACTTGGTGTATGAGAAAGAACACTTACTCATTTCAGGTCCTGGTAAATATCCTGACTACAACTTCTACCGCGTAACCGGTATGGCTGTTACAGGTAAAGACAAAGGTCAAGCGCAACGTGAAAGCGCACCTATTGATGTACGGAGTCTATTACCATGATGTGGCCGTTTTATTTGATGGCACTCGTGGCCATTGTTTCTACGGTTCGTGTAGTGACTAACGCGAACCCAGTACATGCTTTACTAAGCTTGATCGTGTCATTACTTGCTGTTGCAGGTATGTTCATGATCGTGGGAGCGCCATTTGCTGGCGCCTTGGAAATCATTGTTTATGCGGGTGCGATCATGGTCTTGTTCGTATTCGTGGTGATGATGCTCAACCTCGGTCAGCAAACTGTTGAACAAGAGCGTAAATGGTTGACTTCATCAACTTGGGCTTACCCAGCGTTGATGAGCTTCCTGATTGGTTTGGTTTTAGTGTGGTCATTAAGCTCAGACTACACTGCACCAAGCGCGCTTATGGGCACAGAGATGGTGGGTCCAAAAGCAGTGGGTCAAGCACTCTTTACTCAGTACTTATTGTTGGTTGAAGTTGCCGCAATGTTATTACTTGCAGCCTTGGTTGCAGGCTTCCACATCGGTAAACGTGAACCAAGTGCAGAAGAGGAAAAAGAATAATGGGCAACATCCCTTTAGAACATGGTTTGATTGTCGCGACCATTCTTTTTGCACTTGGTTTTTACGGTGTAATGGTGCGACGCAACCTACTATTTATTTTAATGGGCCTTGAAATCATGATGAACGCTGCTGCATTTGCGTTTGTCATGGCTGGTAGTGCATGGGTACAACCAGATGGTCAGATCATGTTTATCTTGATCTTGACACTTGCTGCGGCAGAGGCGTGTATCGGTCTTGCGATCGTCCTTCAGTTCTATCATCGCTTCCATCATTTGGATGTGGATGCTGCTAGTGAGATGCGCGGATGAGTTATTTATATCTAACAGTATTGTTTCCGCTCATTGGTTTTATCCTTTTAGCGGCAGGGCGTAACAACTTACCTGAAAAAGTTGCTGCGATTATTGGCGTAGGTTCAGTAGGTCTGTCTGCATTATTTGCGTTAATTGCAGGCATGGACTTTGTAAACAACGGTTCGGTTGCAACGACTCAATATTTATGGACTTGGTTCAATGTTGGTGGTTTTGCACCTGAGTTTAGCTTGCACCTAGACGGTTTATCTTTGCTCATGCTAGGCATGATTACAGGCGTGGGTTTCTTAATTCACATCTTTGCATCATGGTATATGCGTGGTGAAGAGGACTTCGCACGTTTCTTCTCTTACTTCAACTTGTTCGTTGCGAGCATGTTGCTGTTGGTACTTGGCGATAACTTGGCGTTATTGTTCTTAGGTTGGGAAGGTGTAGGTCTGTGCTCTTACTTGCTGATTGGTTATTACTACCAAAACCCTGCAAATGGTTTTGCTGCAATCAAAGCATTTACCGTAACACGTGTGGGTGACGTTTTCCTACTGATCGCGTTGTTCTTGTTGTATCAACAATTCGGTACTTTGAACACACAATACATCGTAGAAAATGCAGCCAATGTAATGACTCAAAGCTCGTCTATCACTATTTGGACAGCGTTAATGTTGTTCTTGGGTGCTGCGGGTAAATCTGCGCAAATTCCGTTACAAACTTGGTTAGCAGATGCGATGGCAGGTCCTACACCTGTATCTGCATTGATCCACGCTGCGACCATGGTCACTGCGGGTGTTTATTTATGCTGCCGTATGTTCAGCGTATTTGAACTTGCGCCTGAAGTGATGTTATTCATTTCAATTACAGGTGCTGTGACCTTACTGGTTGCTGGTTTTGCAGCATTGGTTCAAACCGACATCAAACGTATTTTGGCTTACTCAACCATGAGTCAGCTAGGCTATATGTTTATGGCAGTTGGTGCAGAAGCATACCAAGCGGGTTTGTTCCACATGCTCACTCACGCATTCTTCAAGGCATTATTATTCTTGTCTTCTGGTGCGGTGATTTTGGCTTACCATCACGAACAAAACATTTTCAAAATGGGCGGCTTGTTCTACAAGAACAAATTCCTGTTTGTATGTTTCGCAATTGGTGGCGGTGCATTGGCAGCGATTCCATTCTTGACCATTGGTTTCTTCTCAAAAGACGCTATTTTGGCAGCAGTTTGGACGCAAAGTCATATTGCAGGTATTCCGCTATATAACACCTTATATTGGGTGGGTGTAGCTGGTGCATTCTTAACATCAATTTATACATTCCGTTTAATTTGGGTTGTATTCTTCGGTAAAGAAAACACACCGTATCACGAGATCAAAGGCGCAACTTATTGGTTCCCATTGGCAGTACTTGCCGTACTTTCAACTGGTTTAGCAATTGTTTTAAAAGCGCCAGTGATGAGCATTCTCAATGCAGCAAAAATCCCAGCATTTGTGATTCCTGAAGCATTAGAAGCAGGCGCACATGGTGCAGAGTATGTTGCAATTGGTGTGGCTTTGGCAGGTTTAGCTGTAGGTGTTGTGTTATTTGCCTTTGCTTACAATGCGGTAAAAGGATTCGCACAAACTTCATTGGGTGCAGGTCTTGCCAATATTTGCCGTAATGCACTTGGTTTCGATGCGTTGTATGACATCGTATTTGTAAAACCATACTTGCTGATTGCCAAACTATTAGGTCGTGATCCAGTGGATGCTATGTGGTTAATACTGCCTGCACTGGTGAAAGGTGGTCATAGCTTTACAAGTTCACGTCAAACTGGTTCATTACGTGAGTACGCATCGAGTATGGCACTTGGTGTGGTGGTCTTACTAATGATCTTGATCGTGATTCAGGTCGTGGGGAAATAAGATGGATACTCCAAACAATTTAATTCTACCCGCGCTGATCCTTGTTCCGTTCATTGCAGGTTTTATTTGCTGGTTGGTCGATAAACTCGACGATAAATTGCCGCGTTACATTGCTTTAGTAGGCATGCTCGTTACTTTGGGCTTAACTGTCGCATTGTGGCAAGGTGCTAGCTATAACTATGAATTAGGCGCTCAAGTTCCAACTTGGTCGGCTGAATTTATGTTGCCTTGGATTCAAACACTAGGCATCAACATTCACTTAGCGGTGGATGGCTTATCTTTACTCATGGTGGGCTTAACTGCATTACTGGGTATTTTGGCGGTAGGCTGTTCATTTGGTGAGATTCAAAAGAACGTTGGTTTCTTCCACCTGAACCTTTTATGGTCTTTGGGCGGGGTAATTGGTGTATTCCTTGCGATTGACTTGTTCCTGTTCTTCTTCTTCTGGGAGATGATGCTTGTACCAATCTACTTCCTGATTGCGTTATGGGGTCATAAAGGTTCAAATGGTCGTTCACGTGTTTATGCTGCAACCAAATTCTTTATCTACACGCAAGTTGCTGGTTTAATCATGTTGATTGGTATCTTAGGTCTAGTGATCTATGGATACATGATGTCAGGTACGATTTCATTCAACTACAACTATTTATTGGCTGTAGCGAATACACTTGATGCACAGTTACCAGCAGTCGCTTATGCCTTCATGATCTGTTTATTCATCGGTTTTGCGGTAAAACTTCCAGTTTTCCCATTACACGGTTGGTTACCAGATGCACACGCACAAGCGCCTACAGCGGGTTCTGTCGACCTTGCAGGTATTTTGATTAAAACTGCGGCATACGGTTTATTACGTTTCGTAATTCCATTCTTCCCAGCGGCTTCTGCTCAGTTTGCTGACATTGCCATTATTTTGGGTTTAATTGGTGTGTTCTACGGTGCGTGGTGTGCTTTCCAGCAAACCGATATGAAGCGTTTACTTGCCTATACCTCAATTTCGCACATGGGCTTCGTATTACTTGCAATTTATGCAGGTAATATCCTAACTTACCAAGGCTTAATGATCATGATGTTGGCACATGGCTTGTCATCTGCTGCATTGTTCATTATGTGTGGTCAAATTTACGAGCGTGTACACACACGTGACATGCGTTTAATGGGCGGTATTCGTGGTCAATTCCAATACCTTTCATTCTTCCTCATGTTCTTTGTGGCTGCGTTAGTCGGTATTCCTGGTTTAGGTAACTTTATTGGTGAATTCCTAATTTTAATGGGTTCATTTGAACAGTTTCCAGCCTTCACAATTATTGCGGCAATCAGCTTAGTTTTTGCAGGTGTTTACGGTTTAATCCTGATTCACAAAGCCTTATTTGGTGTACCAAATGAAGAGCAAAAACAGCACTATGCAAATCCGTTAAAAGATTTAAATGCACGTGAAGTTGTGATCCTTTCAATTTGTGCGCTGGGTCTAGTATGGCTTGGTCTGTATCCACAAACCTTCCTTGATATTTCAAATTCAAGTATGGCGTGGTTAGCAAATAGCTACATCCCTGTTCAAGAAGTAGTTGAAGTTACTCAAGAAGTAACAGCTCAACTCGAAAATGTGGAGATCCAATAAGCCATGAACTTCACAATGTCATTTTCTGAGCTTATGCCTTTAGCTCCTGTGATGATCGTGGCTTTAACTGCGATTGTCGTGATGATCCTTACTGCAATTAAGCGTAACCATAACTTAATTGCTACAGCATCAGTAGTGGGTTTGAACCTCGCTGCTGCTTACTTATTACTCATGATGTTTGGCGGGAATTTTGCTCCTGCCAGCGTGATGGGCATGTTTATGATTGATCCGTTCACCTTGTTATATCAACTGGTGATTCTGATCGCAGCATTGGCATGTTCTACTTTGTCGCATGCGTATATTGAAACGTATAAAGACAACCGCGAAGAACTCTACATTTTAATGTTATGTTCTGTAGTGGGCGCTATGTTAATGGTGTCAAGTTCGCACTATGCATCGTTCTTCATCAGCCTTGAGTTAATGTCAATCCCTATGTATGGCTTATTGGCATATACCCACCAGCGTTCTAAATCTTTAGAAGCAGGCGTGAAGTACTTGGTATTGTCTGCAACTGCATCAGCAATGTTGCTTATGGGCATGGCGTACGTTTATGCGTACACAGGTTCATTGTCGTTCTATGACTCTGTACAAGCATTAATGCAAAATATCCAACAGCCATTGGTGATTTTAGGTTTAGGCTTAATTGTCTTTGCTGTGGCATTTAAACTGTCTTTGGCACCATTCCACAAATGGACACCAGACGTTTATGACGGTGCACCTGCACCAATCGCAACTTTCCTTGCGACTGTAGCTAAAGTAGCAACCATTGGTTTGTTTGTGCGTTACATGTTGGGTTCAGGTGCAATCCTGATCGACTCGATTGTAACCATCATGAGCATTATTGCCGTGCTTTCAATTTTGGTGGGTAACTTCCTTGCTGTACGTCAAGTGAACTTGAAACGTATTTTAGCTTACTCATCAATTGCACACTTTGGTTATTTGTTGATTGGTTTAATCAGCATGACTTATGCAAGCTTGGGCAATGTCAGCGTTTATGTGATTACCTATGTCTTGACGACTATTGGTGCGTTTGGTGCAGTGGCATTAATGTCTAGCCCATACAACAACGTAGCAGAAGCAGAAAGCTTGGCTGACTACCGTGGTTTGTTCTGGCGTCGTCCAGTATTGACTGCTGTACTAACCGTGATGATGCTTTCTTTAGCTGGTATTCCACTCACTGCAGGCTTCATTGGTAAGTTCTTGGTAGTGATGGCTGCGGTAACGACTCAGCATTGGTTCTTAGCTGCGATGATCATCGTAGGTTCAGGTATTGGTTTGTACTATTACTTGCGCGTTATGGTGGTGATGTATATGACACCACCAGACGAACCAAAAATGGACGCTGTCGATCATTGGGGTCAAAAAGTGGGCGGTATTATGGTATTGGCTGCAGCTTTAGCAGTATTGGTGATTGGTGTTTATCCAGACCCAATTATCAAAATTGCGCTGGAAGCTGAAATTTTATCACCAATCCATTTCATGCTGTCACACCAATAATTTGAAAGAAGTTTAACTTTCAGTCAAAAAGCCTTCATAAATTGAGGGCTTTTTGGTTTATATACACAATAAAAACAGCATATAATAAAATGATATTTGCTTTTCTTTCCTTTTAGGTGTTCTCCCGTGGCTATTCATGAAATCCGACATCCGCTTATTCGTCATAAATTAGGGCTATTACGTCGTGCTGACATCAGCACAAAAAACTTCCGTGAATTGGCACAAGAAGTCACGATGTTGCTGACTTATGAGGCGACCAAAGATTTGCCAATGGTCGAGCACGAAATTTCGGGTTGGAATGGTGCGGTTACTGTAGATCGTATTGCAGGTAAAAAAATTACGGTTGTGCCAATTTTACGTGCAGGTATTGGCATGTTGGATGGTTTCTTGAACCTAATTCCAAGTGCTAAAGTGTCTGTACTTGGCTTGGAACGTGATGAAGAAACTTTAGAAGCGCGTACGTATTACAAAAAATTAGTACCAGATGTACAAAATCGTATCGCGATGATTATTGACCCTATGCTTGCCACAGGTTCATCTTTAGTGGCAGCGATTGATTTGCTCAAAGCCAGTGGTTGTAAAGACATTCGTGTGATGGTTTTGGTTGCAGCACCAGAAGGCATTCAACGTGTAGAAGCCGCACATCCAGATGTGGTGATCTTTACTGCATCGGTCGATGAAGGTTTAAACCAAGACGGTTATATTGTGCCTGGCTTGGGTGATGCAGGCGATAAAATCTTTGGTTCGGTACAAAAAGATTAAGCTGAATGTTGGTGAAAAAGAGGCATTAACTGCCTCTTTTTTATATACTCATATAAAGTGCAGCTCGAAAAGGTTAAGCCATGAAATCTGAACAATATCAAGGGAAAATCAAACAATACAATGCCGAAAAAGGCTATGGATTTATTGCCGCACCTGAAGGTGAAGTGTTTTTCCATATTTCGGATTTTCCTGCGGCTGTAGGCGAGCCAAAGCGCAATGATCGGGTTAAATTTAATGTGGTTCAAAATGGTGATCGCTATAAAGCCATTAATATTGAACCTATAGAAGATAAATCCAAGAAAGCGAAAAAAGCCAAAGCAGTTGCCGCAAATACGTCGATTACGTCTGCATTGTTATCCAACTTAAAGCGTTAATTTAAATGTTTTCATGAACAGAAAAGGGGCATTTCCGCCTCTTTTTTTGTAGAATAATCAAAAATTAACGTGAAAAGAGTAATTTATGTTTATAGAAGGGAAAATAAAAAGTAAGCGTCCGCTGAATCCCATACCAATTTTTAATTCAATTTAGGTTTCCAGCAGTGTGGCAGTAACTCTTCAATCTGGGTCACTTTATGTGTCGGTAACCTTTTCAGCACATCACTTAAATAGGCATACGGATCCAGCCCATTCAGCTTTGCTGACTGGATTAACGTCATGATGTTTGCCGCTCGCTGACCACTGCGCAGCGAACCTGCAAACAGCCAGTTCTTGCGCCCCAACGCCCAGGGACGCATCTGATTCTCGACCCAATTATTGC
>DBIN01000026.1:28658-95766 GCA_002296655.1 Acinetobacter sp. UBA801 | reverse complement strand
CAATAGACTTCCTTCATAAATCATTTTTCAATCAATTTAATAGTTTATCTTTCACCCAATCTAAATTGTATATGCCAGCAAGTAAATTAAACCGCAGGTTTAATCGTTTACGACGATTTCTATATACACAAGATAAAATCTTAAAACATTTCATCCTTCCAAATACATGCTCTACTTGAATTCGTCTACGACCAATCTCTTTATTTAACTTTTTTAATTCAGAATCTAGTTTTTCAGTTTTCTTTGCTTTAGATGGCATGAGGCATCCAAAACCCAATTTCTTTATCCCTAAATAACCCTTATCAACGAGAAAAAAGGGCTTAAATTTTAATTTCCTCATGCTTTTTTTAAATATTTTAAAATCATGCATGCTTCCATGACTTCCACATACACTCAGTATTTCACCTGTTGTATAGTGCATACATAGCTGAAATTTAAAGGTATGTCGCTTTTTTTTACCGCTATACCATTTCTTCTGTTTTTTTTGGACGTTGAACTAATATTTCAGTTGCATCAATCACAACAACTTCCCAATCCACTTCATCTCGATTAGGAAGTTGTTTTGGCAAGTTAAATTTTCCAGAACGGATTAAGGTATCTTCAATAACACGTGTGATACGAATTGCACTCGTTTCAGATACACCGTAACTCATACCAAGATGGAAAAATGTTCGATATTCTCTCCAATATTCTATACATAAGAGCAAACGATCTTCCAACGGTAATTTATGCGGTCGTCCTTTACCAATATGACGGGGTAACTGCTTATTTATCTCGGCCAACATGAGGTTAAATGTAGCCCAACTAACACCGGTAAGCCTACGAAACTTAACGTCTGATAATTTTTGAATATCTTTGAATTTCATCCAAGGATTATCCCTTGAATTAAATAATTTTGCTGATTAATTTAAGATCAAATAAATTGTACGTTTTTTGATTTATGAAGGAAGTCTATTGTATAAGTGGTTGTATATCTTTTTTAATTTATCATTGCTGAAAATTAGTAGAATATCTAAAAGCTTTTTTATTGAAAATTCATTTAGTCCATGACTTTCATTGGGATTAAATAGCCACGCAAAAAATTACTATGACTTATTTCTCTACGGCTTACGCCAAGAATTTCCGAAAAAGATTTTGAATAATAAAAATTTTCTAACTTTTGAGAGCTTGGATCATTTTTAAATCTAATAATTTCAGTACGAATTTGCTCTAACGTAAAATTTTCAGTCATATTTTAAATATTTTTAAGCTACTCATTAAATGTATATGAATGCTAAATCGAATGTGTAATTCATTGCAAGTCTATGATCATAATAATTTTATATAAAATGATCATTCATTTTAAATGATCATTTTTATGATTTACTTTCTTTTCATAAAAGGTACGGCGACGTTGGCGTTGCCACGGTAATGGACGGTCTAAGGTTTCAGGCACATTGCCACTCATCGAACGTAAACGTAAATGCAGTGCTGCCTGTGCCATTAAATTGGCAGAAACAGGCGCGGTAATAAATGCAAATAGGGTGATTAATACTTCTGCAAAGCCAAATCGTCCTTCAAATGCCGCATAAATAATGGCTGCAATTAAGAAACTTCCCAGTCCTAAAGTGCTGGATTTTGTAGGGGCATGCAGTCGCATAAATAAATCGGGCAGGCGAACCATGCCGATGCCGCCCACTAACATGAAAAATGCGCCAATGATTAAAAAGAATGACACTAAAATTTCCATGAGTAATTGCATGTTCATTCTCCTTAATCAATCACATGACCACTGGTGAAATAACGCGCCAGTGCTGCAGTAGACACAAAGCCTAGCATCGCCACCAATAATGCACCTTCAAATAAGGAGGTGGTGCTCCAATAGATACCCAGAACTACCACCAAGCAGGTTGCATTTAAAAATAAGGTATCCAAGGCCAGCAGACGGTCCACAATTGAAGGGCCAATAATCAGACGGTATAGGCACATAAACATGGAAAGCGTGATCGCAACCATGCAGATTCCAAGTGCATAAGGCAGAATCATCATTGCTTATCTCCTGACTGTGCACCAAAAATTTCAATCAGTGGTTTTTCATAACGATTTTTGATGTCTTGAATATCTACACTTTCATCTTCAGTTTTTAAGGCATGTACCAAAATATCGCCACGATCTTGGTCGATACCGGCAGTGACCGTGCCCGGTGTGGTGGTAATGATCATCGCCAAAATACTGTTGACCTGTTCGTGTTGTGTTTCGAGAGGGACACGGAACCATTTTGGCTGCATGCGATCTGTCGGGCCAAGTACCAGTTTAGCCACACGAATATTAGAAATCATAATATCCCAGACCACTACAAAGAATAGGCGACTGGCTGCAGTCCAATTGATGTCTGGTGTACGCGTGATAAAGGGCTGGATCAATTTAGGAATTAGTAGTGCTAGGACTAGTGCCATCAATAGATTCCCTGCAGAAACACTATGCGCCAACATCAGCCAACTCAGTGCCACCAATACAGATACAAATGGGTGGGGCAGCAGGTTGTCCCAAAACGAAGTTTTCGATGTCGTTTTTTGCATGTTTAGGGCTCCGCAGGTTTGAGTTGAGTATCGCTAGGTTGCTGCGCTTCCTCACGGTTTTGCTGTTGAATTTGACGTTGTTTATAGTCAGAAATATGTTCACCTTCCAAGGTATTTGGATGAATCACGTATGGAATTAAATGTGCATTGGCATCGATTGCTTCGCCACCGTACTTGGTTTCAGGTAAGTACAATGGATCATAAGGTTGTACGCTAATCACATTTCCAGTACGGTCTTTTTTCAGAATCAATGCTTCATAGGCCGCATTATGTTGAATTTGCTGTGCAGTATTCAGCATATATTGCTGAATTGGATTGGCAAATACCACGTACAACACTAAACCCGTCAGGAGCAAATAAATGACACGGTCATTGCGGGGCGGAGCAATTGCAGGCAATGTCTGATATTCATCATAGGCTTTAGTTTGTATATCATCTTCAGGTTTGGTCGCGCGCCAAAATAAAATAAAGCCGACACGGGTGAACGCAATAATACTGAGCAAGCTGACCAAGAGAATGATGCCAATAATCCAGCCTTGATGTGCCATATTGGCAGTAGCTTGTAAAATAAAGACCTTGCCCAAAAAGCCACTAAACGGTGGTAAGCCCGCCATCATTAAGGCAATCATGAAGTACGTGATAGCCAGTACTTTATGTTGCTTCATTTGCGGGGCAATGTTGAAGTGATCTTTAAATGCGCCACGTTGAGAGGTAATCCAACCGCACAGCAAATAGAAAGCCGCTGCAATTAAGGTACTGTGTACCATGTAATACAGTGCAGCTGACCATGCCTGTGTGTTCAGCATTGAAATAGCAATCAGGATGGTACCAATTGAAGACAGCATCATAAAACCGACAAAGCGACGTAAGCGCTCTGCACCAATCGCGCCAATGACCCCATACAGTGAGGTAATCAGACCAATCGGCAATAACCAGTCTTGTAGGATTTTATGGCTCAGTTCATCATCAAATACGGTTCCATTGACCCGTAAAATCGCATACACACCGACTTTGGTCATGATGGTGAATAAGGCTGCCACAGGAGTTGTTGCCACAGCATAGGTTTTAGGTAGCCAAAAACCGACAGGAAGCATGGCAGCTTTAATACCAAACACCACAAATAACAGTAAGCCACCTGCCACCGCAATTTTATGTGCATCAGCATCGAGTAGGGGAATCAGGTGAGCCACATCGGTCATGTTTAAACTGCCGACACTGCCGTAAATCATCCCCAAGCCAATCAGGAAGAGGGCAGAGGCTAAGAGGTTAATGGTGACGTAATGAATCCCGAGTTGAAAACGCGCTTTGCCTTGACCGTGCAATAACAGCACATACGAAGCTAGCAGTAATACCTCAAAGAATACGAACAGGTTAAATAAGTCACCTGTGAGGAATGCACCGCAAAGTCCCATGAGCAAGAAATGCACCATGGTGTGAAAATAGCGACCACGCTCATCCCATTTTTTGCTGGAAAACCAGAGCAATGGCATGGCAAGTGAATAAGTCAGTACCAACATGAGGGCAGACAATTGATCTAGCACCAAAACAATGCCAAATGGTGCGGCCCATTCGCTCAAATTATAAATAATAATTTGTCCGCTGCTGACTTGGATTAAATAGCTGATCGCAGTGATTAAACCGAGCGTGGCAGAGATTTGACTAATGCCACGACGCCATGGCTGACGCCAGTCACGTGAGAGTGAACCAAAGCCCGGATTACCTAATAGCACCAAAATAAATGCGGTAAAGGTTGGAATTAAGATGCTAAAGATAGGTGAATGCTGTAGCCAAAATTGGAGGAAATCAGTCATTATGGCTCATCCTCACGTGGGTCAAGCAGTGGATATTCTTCTTTGGCATCAACGTGGTCTGTCCCTGTTTCATAACGGCTACGCAGCGCCAATTGCACAATAAATGCAGTGGTGGCAAAGCCAATCACAATTGCAGTTAACACCAAGGCTTGCGGTAATGGGTCAGAGACTTTCGCGGCTTCAGTCAAAATTGCAGGCGCATTGGTCTGAATACGCCCCATACTAAATAAGAAAATATTGACTGCATAACCAATCATCGCTAAACCCAAAACAACAGGAAAGGTACGGGCACGTAAAATTAAATAAATCCCTGTCGCGACTAACATCCCAATGGCAGACGCAATTAAAAACTCGATACTAATCATTGCATTATTCCTTTGGAAGTGGGCCAGACATGCCTGAGTGACGTGAATCGCCCAAGACCGAAATCATCAACATAACCGCGCCAACCACTGTGACATACACGCCCACATCAAATAAGGCGGCTGAAGCGAGGTGCATTTCACCAATGATTGGAGGATTGACATAAATATGTGCGCTAGTGAGGAAAGGACGTCCCCAGAACCATGCGGCAAGACCTGTCAGACCTGCAATGCTTAAACCCACACCAATCCAAATCTCGTATAAACGTCCAGATTTGGCTTTGAGCATTTGTTCGGTCTGGTCTTGACCAAGCGCAATGTATTGGATGATTAGTGCCATTGCGGTAATTAAACCAGCAATAAAGCCTCCACCCGGTAAGTTATGACCGCGCAAGAAAATATACAGACTGACCACAAGGGCGATAGGTAAAATCCATGAGGCGGTAATACGCAGCATCAACGGTGAAGGATTAAAGCGGTAGGTTAAACCTTGCGTCATGATAGTGCCGTGTGCACGCATACCATCCATTAAACACAGCGTACCAATCGCGGCAATGCCCAAGACGGTTATTTCACCAAAGGTATCGAAACCACGGAAGTCTACCAAAATGACGTTGACCACGTTGGTTCCGCCACCGAGAGGAATGGATTGCTGATTAAAGAACCATGAAATTGAATTATGGTCGCGGGTCATCACCAACCATGCAATCCAGCCGATACCAATGCCGCCACCAATCGCAATCAAGGCATCTCGCCAGCGACGTGAGCGGCTTGATTCATAAGGGGTTAATTGTGGGAGCAGGGAGAGACTCATCAGCAATAAAACAGTGGTGACGACATCAACCGTGATTTGGGTTTGTGCCAAGTCAGGTGCAGACAGTCCGACAAATATCATGGTGACAACCAAGCCTACTGCACCGCTGATTAAGACAGCTTTGATGCGCTCATGGTGGAACCACAGCATCATCCAACAGGCAGAGAACAGCAATAACCATAAAACAATGGCAATTATAGGTGCATGTGTGAGTTCGCGTGTGCCAGTTGTTAAGCCCTGATTGAATAATGGTAGGGCGACTATGAATACTGTAAAGACAATGATCCACACTAAATAGCTTTGCAGTGAACCATTTTCAGTTTTACGTTTGATTTTGCGTGAAGCTTGTAGCAAATGTTTTAAGAATAATTCAAAAAGCAGTTTGCCTTGGAATTGACCTAAATGTGGATCGAGGTCAATTTCACGAATTTTTCCACCTTTGGCAAGCGAGAAATAAAAGATGATCCCGCCAAGCAAAGCAATTGTACTCATCAGTAAGGGAAGATTGAACCCATGCCAAATGGCCAGATGTATGCCTTCAAACTGCAATAGTTGGGTACTGGCACGAGTCGTACTATTAACGATATGCTCGACCAATAAGGCAGGCATTAAGCCGACTAAAATACATAAAACCGCCAATAAAGTCGCGGGTGCGCGCATGCCAAATGGAGGCTCGTGCGCTTCTTTATTCGGTACATTTTTACCAATAGGACCATCAAAGAAAACGCCGTGTACCAAACGTATTGAATAGGCCACTGCAAAAATACCAGCCAGTGTAGCAACAATTGCAGAAACCAACAGTACAGGGCCAGATAAGTTTGCTACCAGTTCGGTAAAGAACATTTCTTTAGACAAAAAGCCGTTGGTCAACGGTACGCCAGCCATAGAAGCCGCGGTAATCATGGTGAGGGTAGCGGTAAAGGGTAGCAGTTGCCATAAGCCACTGAGTTTACGTAAATCACGTGTGCCTGATTCGTGGTCGATAATTCCCGCAATCATAAACAGTGCCGCTTTAAAGGTGGCGTGGTTGATGATATGGAAAATGGCTGCAGCCACTGCCAACGGTGAACCAATGCCGAGTAAACACATGATCAGACCTAAATGACTGATGGTGGAATATGCCAATAAGCCTTTTAAATCTTCTTTGAAAATGGCAAAGAATGCTGCCATACAGAGCGTAAACAGACCAATAAAGGTGACTAGGTTGTGATATAACGCTGCGCCTGCAAAAATTGGCAATAAGCGCGCCAGCAAGAAAATCCCTGCTTTGACCATGGTTGCCGAATGCAGATAGGCAGAAACAGGCGTGGGTGCAGCCATGGCATTCGGTAGCCAGAAGTGAAACGGAAATTGCGCACTTTTAGTAAATGCACCCAATAAAATCAGCAATAAGGTTGGCACAAATAAATCATGACTTTGAATTTGTTCAGTCATCATTAAGATTTGGTCAATTTGATAGGTGCCTGTGATTTGCGCCAATAACACAAAACCACCGAGCATGGCGAGTCCACCCATGCCTGTAATGGTCAGTGCCATACGTGAGCCGCGTTGTGCCGCTTCGTAATTGCTCCAATAACCCACCAATAAGAAAGAGGAAATACTGGTCAGTTCCCAAAACGTCAGCAACAAAATCAGGTTATTGGATAGCGAAATTCCCAACATGGCAGCCATAAACAGCATGAGGAGAACATAGAGTTTACTGAGCGAGTTTTGCGGACTTAAATAATAATAGGCATAAATAAAGATGAGTGTGCCGATCCCTGTGATCAGCAAGGAGAATAATAAACCAAGCGCATCCAGACGAAAGCTTAAATCAATCCCCAATTGTGGCAGCCAAGACCATGTTTGAATGATCGTTTCGCCATTAAAGACTGCTTTTGCTTGGGTCAGGAGTAGAATAAGACTACTCAGACTGACGCCAATCGCCCCTAAAGCCGTTACCCCGCGTGAAAATTGTTTCAGCCACGAGACAAGGGTTGTGCCTAGTACTAACGGTAACAATATAATAATCGGTAGCACACTCATATCCATTGTCGTGAATAGGTTGAAAACCTAAAGGGTGAATCTTATCTTCCAAGGATTACAGGACAGCAACACACCATCCAAAAGATTCAATCTTGAAAGTCAATCAGTTGTGTCAGTAAACACGTGGTCTATAGTTTTGATGAGCGTATTGTCGCAACTTAAACTCAAAACAAGATCATGCAAAAATAATTTTACATGGCTAGGCGGCTCAAGCAGCAAAAATATGCTGATCTTTCGCTGAAGATTCAGCGAATAAGGTTGTGCTGGTTTGGTTAAAGCTGTGTTAAAAATATTTAGATACGTCAATCTACAACCTAGTTGAACTATGGATGAAGTTGATCTGCATCTGCTGCATTTTTGTTTACAGCACTCACCGTGTTTGAAAGGTCAATAGACACTATTCAAGGTATAAATAAGTTGTATTGCGCAACTTTAAAAACTACAGCAAAATCGGATTTTACTATAAAAGTTCAAAATTAATCTGATTTTATTACATGAATAAAACAACATCAATTTTTTTTGCATACAGCAAAGTCATTATATACCGTCTGTTATAGGTGGGATAAAGTATTTCCTTGCTTTTTGCCCAAGTATGCGTTGAAAGACTTCGGCAATTAAGATTCAGGCAATTGATCAGGTGTTGGCTCACTATCCAATTGCTGTAAGCGTTGCAGCAATTCCTGTTTTTGTTCGGCAGTTAAATGGTTTTGAATCTGCTGCAAAATTTCAGCCGTGCCTAATTGTGTTGGGTTTTGTTCTTGTAGGCTGACGTCTTCTGTCGTGTGAGTGGTTTCTAGCACATCAGCATAAATTTCTGCAAACTGCGGTTGTAAACTTTGCCATGCGATGGGATGCAGCTGTTGATGTTCCAGTTTTAAACATTGAAAGCGTTCCGCTTGTTCCAAGAGTTCGCTGCGGTTGCCTGTGGCAATAATTTGTAAGCGCGGAAAAGCTTGATGTAAACGGGTCAGTATTTGTGCGGCCTGTTGTTGATCGAGCTGATGATCAATCTGGTCAATCAACAAAATACCATCTCCCTCGCGACACGGATACAAACTGTTTGGGTTTAGCAAACAGAGGCGACGTACAATATCGCCTACCAGAGCAATCCAGTTGCGCTGACTGTTCGATAGTTGTTGATACAATAACTGTTTACCCTGACAACGCACCATGAGTTGTAGCTTTGGTAAATATTGCAGATAAATATCTTCAATTTCAGGCAGTACAATTTGTAAGGCATCTTTGAGTGCTTGCAAACTTGGTGCATGCATTTGTGAGTAAGCATGTAACAGCGACTGATTTAGTGCCTGTGGCAACTCACTTTGCTGTTGCTGATACAGCTTGTGTAGCAATTGTGCACTTTTGGCATTTTCAATATCAGAAATTTCCCGCAGCCATTCAAAAAAACGTGTAAAAGTCGTGAATGGAATCGCGGCAATTTCGTAGGCATGTCCAGGTTGTAAAATCAGCGGATTATTTTTATTGAGTAAATTAACTTCATTCACGAAGCGTTCTGCAGGGTAGTAGGCAATCAGCGGTAGACCTTGCATCGGGTCATGTTTAATGGCGTGTTGATAGAGCTGCACCATTTTTTCAAGCTTGGCGGTTTCTGCTTTGCTGACTCCCACGCCACTACTATTTAGGGTTTTATATAATTGCCAGTCACAATGGTGGGTACTTTCAAGTTGCATGTTACTTGATTCAGCCAAACTGCCTATTTCTGCTGGAATTTCCACACAAATATCAATTTTAGCTTGAAGGCGATTGAACAAAATATCTTGATCTTGCATCACCAAGCCCGCAGTGCGTAAGTCTTTATAGCGAGCGGCAAACCAAGTCAGTGCTTGATAACTAAACCTTAACAGCGAGGTTTTTCCTGCGCTTTGATCGGCCAAAATAAGCGTGATGGGCAAGTCGTGATAATTGAGTTCGAGTTTTAGGTCTGCAAAATGGGTGATGTGTCTGAAATGAACCGATGTAATTTTCATAGCGCACCTTCTGCAATTACCCCACCGCTTTGCGTAACGATGTCGGCATTTTTATTTTCAGTTGTTGTACCAAATCGTAAATATGATGAATGTTTAAACTGACTTTAGCACGTGTGCATGCCACGTACAGCAATCTTAATTCTTCATCACTAATTTTATGTTCTTTGTCGTTCAGTTTAAATTGGTAATCGTCTTCAATCTGTACCCGATTCCATTCTAAACCTTTGGCTTTATGCGCTGTCGAAATAATATAGTCGGCTTGGTCAATCGGGCTGATTTTAGCCAGCGCCTGTTTGAGCGGATTAGTGCCGTGATCATCGACCAGTTTGACTAAAGGCTTAATGTCGCTGCCATCGTTGGTTTCACAATATTCATGTACATCATGCCAGGAGTTAAACCATGCCAGTTCAGGAACATCGGTCACACGTTTGCCTTGTTTTAGCATCGCGGCAGCATCCACAAAGCGGTTTAAACGCACATGGTCGGCTTGCAGACTAACTTTATCGCCGTGCACCAAACCTGCTAGTAGTAGTTCCATGGCACGGGCGTTGGTGCGGCATAAAATGGCATCGCGCATTTTGGTATGCGGTTTGTTAACCACTTTGGAATGTAATTCTGGATTGCCTAAGAGTGGCACGGTTTCGTTTAGGCCACCCAAAATGGCATTGGCAGTCAGCGCAATTTCTTCACCAAAACGGAACGATGTGGTTAGCCGTGATTCAGGCAAAGGTAATTGCTGCATGGCATTGATTGCACCACGCCAAGCATAGATTTGCTGATGCGCATCGCCCACATAAATCACTTGAGTATTACGTTGCTTGAGTAAAATGCCCAGCATGAGCGGGTCGGCATCTTGAGCTTCGTCAAACAGCACATAATCGGCAGGAATGTTGGGTTCAGACAAGGCCCAAAGTTTCAGATAAATATCGTGTCCAATGCCTGCCTGATGATTCGGATCAATCGACTCCAGCCAGCGTCGCTCTACAGCAGGATAAAGATGCTTTTGTAAGGTGTCGATGTCATCTGGATGCAACCAACTAGGTGTTTGTAAATGTCTTGGGGCAGGGTATTGCGAACTTGTCGAGCAGAAATGACTCACGGCATTGGCCACCAAGCTGGCTAAACGACTTGGCATCAACACATATTTTTCATAGCGTCCGCCCATCATGCGTCTAAGGGTAATCGGTTCTAAACGATATTCTTTGGCAATAAAACTTGGACTTAAACGTGGCAGGCGTAATTTGTCGGTGACTCCACGTGGAACGCTACGATAAGCAAGCGAGTGAAAAGTACGACAATCGACCTGACGATGAAATTTACTTTGTGCTTCTGCGGCAATGGCTTTGTTAAATGCCAAGTACATGCCACGCCGTTCAGGCATAGCATCGCTGATCATTTGTAAGGTGGTTGTTTTACCTGTGCCTGCATAGGCAATCACTTTAAAAGATTTGCCCAGACGAGCATTATCTATAGCAGTAGCTTGCTCATAGGTCGGGCGAGGCTTGGTGATCACAGACACAGATTAGGGTTGGCTTTTAATGTCAGTGGCTACGGTTGGCTTTTTCAACCAAGCCTGATAAACCTTGACGACGAGCCAATTCATTCAATACCACTTGCGGTTCAATATCGAAATAACCCAACATGACAATGCTGTGGAACCATAAATCGGCCACTTCATAAATCAGGTCATTTTTGTTGTTGGCATTGGCTTCGGTGTTGAAATCTTTGGCTGCAATAATCGCTTCCACGCTTTCTTCACCGACTTTTTCCAAAATTTTATTCAAACCTGTATGGTACAGCTTGGCTACATAAGATGAGTCAGGGTTGGCGGTTTTACGCTCGCTCATCATTTGCCCTAAATAAGCTAAAACTTCAACCTGTTCAGCTTGTGCTTTAGATTGGCTCATGGCTAAGGTGTGGGCATTGGCGGATTGTTCACCATAGATTTGATTCGGGTCTTTCAGTTGCGCATCTACAATTTCCCAACCATTCGCGGTGAGTTTACGATAAAAACAAGATTCACGTCCCGTGTGGCAGGCAATTCCACCATGTTGTTCAATTTGTAGGATAATTACATCAGCATCGCAGTCCAGACGAATTTCATGTACGGTTTGGAAGTGTCCTGATTCTTCACCTTTGTGCCACAATTTATTGCGCGAACGTGAAAAATACACCGCCTGATTTTTTTCGGCAGTTCGTGCCAAGGCTTCACGGTTCATCCACGCCACCATCAATACACGTCCTGTTTGATGATGCTGTGCAATGGCAGGCACTAATCCTTGTTCGTTAAATTTTACTTCATCGAGCCACTGCAAGTTATTCATGAGTTGTTCACCAAAATTAATTGAAATTGTATGGACGCTATTTTCTGAGCGCACAATTTTACATCGTCCCTATAGTGTACGTGATTCAGGACAATTTACCTAAATTATCTTGCCGGATTTGTACTATGAAAGCGTTTGCATAAATTGAGGGAAGTTTTGTTTTTCCACCATTTCCAGAAATTCATCGCCCAAACGCTGACTTTCTGCCACCGATTGTTTCCATAAGCGAACGCGCTGTGCTTGATCTAAACCTTTTAAAGTGAAGTCTTTTCGATCTGGCAAACGGCCTAAAGGCAAGCTACTTAAATATTCTGCCGAAGGTGACAGCAAGAGTGTACGGGCCTGATTTTCAGGATTGGCTTTACGATGCTTCAACATTTTATCGAACCAGCCTGGGGTAATGCTGTCGGTAAAGTGTGGATACAGCACGATACCCTGACTTTGATAAGGCAAATCTAGATGGTAATCAATTAATCCACCATCCCGATAACTGCCTACGGGCGCATCAGGAATGTCACGAATTGCAGACATTACCCCAGGAATAGACGCTGAGGCGAGCAACCACGGTGTGACATTTTTTTCATTTAGGGCTTGGTAATGGGTGACAAAATCATCTTTTACCATAAACTGCTGACCTTGTGCAGGTTGGCTGATGACACGTTGCATAAATAAGCGGTTATGTTTACGCGCAATGGCATTGCTGCCAATAATTCCTGCCGCAGACGCAAGCAAAGGCAAGGCTTGGTCACTTTGGAAAATATGCTGAGCTTTGACTGAAATGACCGTAAGGTGATAGTCAGGGTGTTGAATCAGTTGTTGTTGCTGTCCCTGAATCAGTTCAAACAGCATGTTTTGACAAATCTCGGCGACTTCTTGACGCGACATTTTTTTATGAAAATACAAGTTGGTGTATAAATCGGACAGGCGTTCGGTACCTTGTTTTGCACCCCAAGCTAAAATACTGGCAAAGCGCCAACTGCCAATGGAGGAACCGACCACAGTGCGGCGTTTAGGGGCTTGGGCAAAAAACTCACCAAAAATTGCTTGATCTAACCCTTGAATGCCAATGCCTTTGGGACCACCTGCTGCGCCAGGAATAATATCGACGTGTTGGGCGTGTAAGCCTTCTTGTTCAATCAGTTGGCGTGCCAGATGTCCTGCGCGAATACTGAGTGCAGGGGCACGTTTATGCAAAATCTGAGTCATGCTTGATCTATAACGCTACAAATGTGCATTAATTGTAGGCGTGGTGATTTTTACAACAATGGCGAGAGGTGTCACTTAATGACTGGTGAGTCATGCTGTGGTTTTTAGGCTGAGTCAGGGCGAATCAGCACAAAAAAAAGCCTATTTTAAACAGGATTTTAGTGTTTTTTATCAATTTATCAATTCATTATCAATACGTATGGCTTTATTTTGCCATACGCCAAATCGCCAAGAAACTTGCCAACGCGATTAAAACAATAGAGATATACCACGGTGCAATAATCGAAATGGAGAGGAAAATTGCCATAATGCTGCCAAAAATCCAGCTGCGTTTTTGCTGATGTTCCATTTGTAGACGCATGCTTTGTAATTCATGCAATTGTTTGGAATGCCAAGCCGATTGGTTTTTTAAACCATTTAAACTGTCAATCATTAAACTTGGTAAGTCTTGCGCACCCAACAACAGGTCGGGAATTTGCTGCCCAATTTCTTTAACATTTTTGACTGGATTCATGTTGGCTTTAATCCAATCCGTTAAAATTGGTTTTGCCAGTTTCCAAATGTCCAGTTCAGGGTATAAGTCTGTACCCAAGCCTTCAACATGCACCAAGGTTTTTAGTAGTAGCATTAGTTGCGGTGGAATTTCCAAATGGAAGCGACGTGCAATATCCATGACTTGAATCAGGATGCCTGCAAAGTCCAATTCATGCATCGGTTTAGACACCATTGGCCCGACAGTGCGACGCATTTCGCGGGCGAGGGCATCTTGATCTGTGCCTGGTGGGATCCAACCTGCTTGGTGCACCACTTGAATCAGCTGCATAAAGTTGCTATTCATTACCGCCAGCAACATACGTGCTACGGTCATTTGGTCATGCTTGGACAGCTCGCCCATAATCGCACAATCTAGCGCAATAAAGCGCGGATTGTTCGGATTGATGGTTTCCACAAAGACGTTGCCAGGGTGCATATCGGCATGGAAAAAGTTGTCACGGAACACTTGGGTAAAGAAAATCGTGAGGCCTTTTTCTGCCAAATCGGCGCGATCCATACCCAAACGATCAAAGGTTGCTGTGTCGGAAATCGGCACACCTGTAATGCGCTCTGCCACCATCACATCTTTACTGTCCATATAGACTTCAGGCACGTACATCATGCTTGAGCCTGTAAAGTAGTGACGCATGCGGCGCGTGTTGTCGGCTTCTAAGGTCAAATCCAGTTCGTTGAGAATAATTTGACGATAGTCCTGAATAATTTCAGATAAATGTAGAGCGCGTGCTGCTTCTAGACGTTTTTCCAGTGCTGCGCCGAGCCATTCCAAAATTTCAAAATCTTGCAGAATTTGCTGGCGAATATCGGGTCGGGTGACTTTAACTACGACTTCACGACCATCATGCAAGGCAGCGGTATGGACTTGCGCAATAGAGGCTGCTGCTAAAGGCTGTTCATCAAAACGGGCAAACAGGGTGTTGATATCTGCCTTGAGGGATTGTTGAATTCGCATTTGTGCCACGTCAGACCCAAATGGTTTGACACGGTCTTGCAGCAACACCAATTGCTGTAAAACCTCAGGTGGGATCAGGTCGCGACGTGTAGACAACAACTGACCAAGTTTAATAGCCAGTGGTCCCATGTCCTCTAAAGCCTCTTTGAGCTTCAGCGGGTTTTTACGTTCTTTACTTGACCAAGCGGCAGGATGCATGCGAATAAAACTGAGTGCATGGCGTGCCTTTTCTGGTAGTTCTTCCGCAGGAAACAACGTGTCGAGTCTATAGTGCGCGGCAATGCGCCAAAGTTCGAGTAAACGTGAAACATGCGGAATCATAAAGACTTATTCCCTAGGGTTGGGTGGAGTTTAAGGTGTCAGCAGCGGTATCTGGCTGTGCATCAAGCTGCGCTTGTAACTGTCGAATTTTGGCTTCGGCACGGTCTAAATTTTGTTGAAAAATGCGCGTGTCTTGTTGTAAGTCATCCATTTGCCAACGTGGGGCAAATAGACCACTGTCTTCTTTTAGGGCATCTTCAGCAAAGAATAAATGACTGTGCAGACTACGTTTTAAATGTTTCGGCGCAAGCTGAATTTTGCCAATTTCATGCGCCAAAGCAGGGCCAATCCACGGGCTTAAATGTGCGGCCAAGTCTGGTTCAGCCTGTTGCATAATGCGCTGAATATCTTGCAAAAGATGATAGTCACCTTGCAGGGGAATATTGCCCACTTCATCTGACAGCAACAGTTTGAGCAATTGCACCACATTCTTCACATGCAAGGTGGCCGTTGCAGGACTGATATTTTGCGCTTGATCAAACGGGCGTTGTTCAAAAATAGAAGGCTGCTCGCTGTGACCTGTTGCAGTAGGTTCTAAACGAACTTTGTTGTCATCAAAAAAGACATCTACAGAAAGCTGTGGTGAATCGAGCACCACACGCAACATTTTGCCGTGCAGTTGGTTGAGCTGGATGCGAGTAATCGCATCCAAATCAATCATATGATGAATTAGTTTCTCAACTGCACCGAGGGCAAGAATTGACCACATTGCGGTACGCCTTAGAGTTTAAAACCACGGTGAACGGCAACAATACCAGCTGTCAAGTTGTGGTAATCACAGTTTTGGAAGCCTGCGTGTTCCATCATGCCTTTTAAGGTGCGTTGATCTGGGTGCATACGAATAGATTCAGCCAAGTATTTATAGCTTTCTGAGTCGTTTGCGACAATTTTACCCATTAGCGGCAATGCTGTGAATGAATATAAGTCGTAAAGCTTAGAGAACGGTTCAAATACTGGTTTTGAAAATTCTAAAATCAATAAACGACCACCTGGCTTGAGTACACGGTACATTGCTGCCAAAGCCGCATCTTTATCGGTCACGTTACGTAAACCAAATGAAATGGTCAGCAAGTCAAAGCTGTTGTCTTCAAATGGTTCTAAAGTTTCAGCATTCGCCAACACGAAATCGACATTGGTACAGCCTGCATCAATTAGACGGTCACGCCCAACATTCAGCATAGATTCGTTAATATCTGACAGTACCACATGACCTGTAGGGCCAACTTCACGGCTAAAGACTTTGGCTAAGTCACCTGTACCGCCTGCAATATCGAGTACGCGCTGACCACGACGTACACCAGACATATTAATCGCAAAACGTTTCCATAAGCGGTGAATACCAAATGACATTAAGTCATTCATAATGTCATATTTGTTCGCAACCGAGTGGAAGACTTCAGCGACTTTCTGGGCCTTATCTTCACTGCTAACAGTTTGATAGCCGAAGTGTGTGGTTGCACCGACATTGCCTGTATTGGCACCGCGTGGCAAATTATATTTTGGCACTGAACCTGTGACAGGTGTATCTGTTAACTTTTGTTCTAAAGATTGTTGCTGACCTTGTGGAGCGCCTTGCGGTAGAGGTTCGGTTAAGAATGGACTCACTTTGTCTGTTGGTTGTGCCGACTCGGGAGTAGCGGTAGGCGTTTGATTTTCATTCGACATTGGAGTCACTCCTCAGGATAAAAGACTTAAGGCTGCAGTGCATGCATGATGACAGATTCTAAGCACTTGTACAGTAATCATCATGCAATTGTTATGAATAATATACAGAAAAAATCAAATAGTGCGCTAGCCATGCATGGAATTGTTGGCTATTTCACAGAATGAGGAATTCTTCTGCTTGAGCTGACAGATGGCTTAAAGATCAACTGAGTAAACATGACTACTATTGAAAGGGGTGTAAGTCACCTGCATGTACTTTGGCAATAATTTCCCGCTCTGAGGCAGTAAATTGTTTCACAAATTTCTCTGCAGACTTTAATGGTTTCATGGCTAAAAAGCCATCTTGCATAAACTCATACATAATTTGAAAACTGTATTTTTGCGCTGCGCCTTTACACATTTTAAAAGCGGTATAGACCACAAAAGAGCGCATATATTTATCTAGGTTTTTACCCAGTTCATCTAACATATTTAGTTGCTTTAAGCGCGCTTCGCCCTGATCAAGCTTTAAATAAGTCAGACGCATCATCTCATCATTTAAAGGCATATTTTCAGGATAGTCTTGTAGCAATTGTATCGCGACTTGTTCATCTAACTGCACTGCTAAAATCGCCAAACTCACCCCAGATGTCCCTGTTTTGATTGCATTTTCAGGAATGATTTTTTCAGCTTTGTGTGCATATTTCAGTAGGCGGGCAATTTGACCTGCCAAAGCATCAAAATCTGGGCCGCCATATAAGCGGTTTAAGAAATATTCAGCCATCAAGACATTGTGCTTTTCGGCAAACTGTGTGGCATGGGTGCGTTGCATACGCTGCTTTTGCCATGCTTGCACATCTTGTAAGCGTTGAAAAAGCACAGGGTTTTTATGATATTCAAATTGATAATACAGTTCTAATAGCTCATCTAATGCAGCAAGTTTAGACATAGGGTGTCTCATGATTGAGTTGAATGGGCAAATCTTAATGTGAGTTTGATCTCGTCGCTATGACAAATTGCACAGAATTCCAAACGGCAAAGGTCAGTGTCTGAGATTAATCTACAAAAATATGCGAAAAGTTGTTAAAAAAAGGGTCGATATTCGTATACTGATGCAATAACACAAGAACAGAGCAGATGATGTCAAAAGCAAATACTGAATTTAAACTCATGGAAGAAGAACAACTTTCAGTCGAGCTCATTGAAGCCCAATATGCTTTAAAAAATACCAAAGGTGAAAAAAATGCCAAAAGTTTACTGATTTTAGTGAGCGGTATTGAATTGGCGGGTAAAGGTGAGGCGGTTAAACAATTAAGAGAATGGGTCGATCCGCGTTATTTAAGGGTAAAAGCCGATGCGCCACATCCGTTTAATCCCAAACAGGTATTTTGGCAGCCTTATGCACGTTTTATTCCTGCCGAAGGTCAAATAATGCTGATGTTTGGCAATTGGTATAGTGACTTATTAAGCACAGCCATGCATGTGTCCAAACAAATTGATGACACGATGTTTGATAATTATGTCGAAAAAATGCGTGCTTACGAAGAAGACTTAAAAAACAACCATGTGGATGTCATTAAAATCTGGTTCGACTTGTCGTGGAAATCACTACAAAAACGGCTGGATGATATGGAGCCGAGCGAAGTGCATTGGCATAAATTGCACGGTTTGGATTGGCGCAATAAAAAACAATATGACAACATACAGAAGCTGCGCCAACGCTTTACCGATGACTGGATTATGATTGATTGCGAAGATGAAACCATCCGTGATCAGCAATTTGCACAGCATATTTTACGTGCATTACAGCATTGTCCTGTGCATCCAACCAGCTCTGGCATTACTTGGCAGCCTGCAGAAATTCCTGAAGTTTTGCTTAATCCTGTATCTGAATCGGTCAATGATGATGACTATAAAGCAGAGTTAAAGAAACTCACTAAAAAAGTGGCAGATGCACTGCGTTTTGATAACCGTAATGTCAGCCTTGTTTTTGAAGGAATGGACGCAGCAGGCAAAGGCGGCGCGATTAAACGGATTGTAAAAAAACTGGATCCGCGTGAATACGAAATTTATACCATTAGCGCCCCTGAAGCCTTTGAAATCAGCCGTCCTTATTTGTGGCGTTTTTGGACGAAAATTCTGCCTGAAGAAAAAATCAATATTTTTGACCGTTCTTGGTATGGGCGGGTATTGGTGGAACGTGTAGAAAGTTTGATTAGTCCACTGGAATGGCAGCGTGCCTATGACGAAATCAACCGCTTTGAACAAGACTTAAATGACCATCAAACTGTCGTGATCAAATTTTGGTTAGCCATTAGTAAAGATGAGCAAGAGCTGCGTTTCAAAGCACGTCAGGAAACTGCACATAAGCGTTTTAAAATTACAGATGAAGATTGGCGTAACCGCAGCCGTTGGGATGATTATTTGGTGGCTGCGGCAGATATGCTGCAACGTACCAGTACTGAATATGCACCGTGGCACATCATTCCGAGTAATGACAAAAAAGCAGCACGTTTGGAAATTTTAAGAACTATCTTAAAACAACTCAAGGCAGAATAATCTGCCTTGAGGATGCAAAGTCTGTGTGTTGAGTCAGTTTGATTTGAAAATTAAGCATTCACAACTTTAGCTTGTTTGAGCTGAATGCTTTTTGCCAGTTTATAGCTTTCTTCAACATGCGTTTCGGCAATTTTTTTCATAATAAAATAACCTAAACCTGCAGCCACCATTTGTCCACCCAATGGAATAAACTTGGTGACTTGTTTGGCGATGTACTTGGCTGCGACATTATTCAGGGATTTTTTTACTGCAGTGCGCGCTACGACTAAACCTGAAAATTCCACACCGCGTTTACGCAATTCGCTCCAGTGGACTTTTCGGGTTTCAGGATCGTACACACTGACTTGCTCAGGAGATAAGCCAAAACGTGCATTAATTTCTGGAACCAGTTGCGACAATATGCCCACATCAATCACGACGTCCAAAAATGGCACAGGAATGACGGCTGCACCTGCAGAGAAATAGGCACGTTTTTTGACCAGTTCTAGGCATTCTGCGCGAATCATTTCCAAGTCTAGGCTTGGATCAATGCTATCTGGAATTGTCTCTCTTTTTATCATAGGTACAACCTTAAAATGGCGAATAATTGTATGCTGTTTGCTGAATAAAACCACTTTATTCAAAGCACTTTTTGAAAAAAGTAGGCAATAAAAGTATGCTTGTAAAGTGGCATATACCATTGTAAGTGTATAGCCAATAATCTTTATTTTTTGTTGTACTTGGGGCGAGTGATAGATCAACCGCCTTCTCGTACTTTCTTCTTTAAAATAAATTAAAGGACAGCTTATGGCGATTCATGTCATACAAAGCCAACGTATAGAAATTTTAGTCAATGAAATGCTGAAAACCATACGTCAACCGACATCGAATCCGCTTCAGGTACTACAAACCCAGCATTTTATTGTACCTTCGCTGGCTGTAGAAAAATGGCTAACGGAAAAAATTGCTGAACAAAAAGGCATTAGTGCAAATACTGAATTTCATCATCGTATTCGTGCCTTTCAATGGGCGGCTTATCAGGCAGTTTTAGATGATAAAGATCGGGTTCGTCAGGCAAATATTCCCCGTATTGTGATGCAATGGCGTGTGTTTTATGACTTGCAACCGTGGATTCAACATGAACAAAACCCATTGCCTGCCGAACATGATTTACATGGTTTGATCCAGCGGATTTATGACAGTGCAGAGCAACTGCCACAAGGTTTAGAAAAGCAGCTTAAAAAACAAAATATGCTGTATTGGGTGGCAGATAAAGTTTCACGTTTATTTAGCAACTACATGGTTTATCGTGGTTTTTGTCAACAAGGCTGTGAGGGTGTTTGCCAGTGCCAAAGCAATTGGTTGGCGGTTTGGGGGCAGCAGAAACGTCTGAATTTAAAGCAGCAAATTTATACCCCTAAAAACTTTGCGAGTGAAGAAGAAAAACAAGCAGCATTAGAAATTTACGCATTCACTCAAGCGCAAGCCGAAGAATTAGAGCAATGGCAAAGTTGGTTGTGGTCGCATATTTTCCATGCCGATTTCAAAAAAATGCAGGAGATTGACCAGCAATTTTGGCAAGCCTTGGGCGATCCTGAAAATCCAAATGCATGTATTAACAAATTACCCAAACAGTTGGTGATTTTTACCTTATTAGACTTGCCGCCAAGCCAGTTATTGTTTATTCGCCGTTTGGCGCAGTATATGGATATTTTTATTCTGCATTACAACCCATCGCAAGAATATTGGGCAGACATGGTCGATCCTAAATGGAAATTAAACATGGATGCGCGAATCAAAAGTCGTTTTATTCGTGAGATGGAAAGTCAAAATAAAACGGTAAGTGATGATGATATTACCGCATATATCAAAAAATATAATGGTGAATTTAATGCTGATATTCGCGAGTCACATCATCCCTTGCTAACGCGTTTTGGTAAACAGGCGCGAGATCACTTTTCATTGTTGGCGGCGTTATCGAGTGGTGACGAAGGTGAGTGGTACGATCTTTTCCCTGAAGAAGAGCCGCAACATTTACTTGGTAAAATTCAATCTGATGTGTTGAATTTGGTTGAGCCAACCGCGCAGGCGTACGACTTAGACCCTGCCGATGAGTCACTGCAGATTCATGTGTGTCATTCAAGTTTACGTCAGCTTGAGGTACTCAAAGATCGTTTAATTGCATGGCTAGGGCAAGATGACAGCCGCCAAGCCAGTGATATTTTGGTGTTGAGTCCGAAACTCAAAGAACAAGAGTCTTTAATTCGCAGCGTATTTGCTGCACCGCCAAGTGAGCGTGATCTTTATCAGAAAGGACAACACAAAGCACAGCAGAATCAAGCCGCTTTAGGGCATCAACTCAGTCAAGACAGTGTGTATTTGCCTATTCAAATTGCAGGCATCAGCTCTTTAGATATTCATAATGCATGGCGTGCAGTGGTTGGCCGTATCACGTTGGTACAAGGACGTTTTAGCTTTGAGGAATTTGGCGACTGGTTGAGTTTGGCTGCGACACAACAGCGTTATGCCTTGAATTTAAACAATATCGAGCGCATGAATGAGTTGTTAGCCAATGCAGGTTTTAAACGTGGTTTGGATGCCGAGCATTTAAAACGTAGCCTGAGTGCTGATGATCAAGATTATCGGTTTAGCTTAAAGTTTGCTTTAGATCGTTTGGCTTTGGGTGTTGCAGTGCCAGAGCATTGCGTGGTTCAGCACACTTTAAGTTATGCTGATGTGCAAAGCAGTGATTTTGAATTGATCTTTAAACTGATTCAAATTTATCAGGATTTTGCACAGCGCCGTGATTGGCTGATTCAGCATGAATTGGGGCAAGCCAAAACGGTGGAATATTGGCTCAAGCAACTGATGCAAGACTTGAGTGAGTTTCAAGATGCAGGGGTAGATGTGTTGGCATCCGTGTTTAGTTTGGTGCAAAAACATGACCGTATGTTGACCTTAGCCAGTTATTTTGATGCGCAACCGGGTCAAGATTTGCGCCATTTAAGCTTACCGCTGGATTATATTCTGCAAGAAATCTCTGCCCAGCTCGAAACCCAACTCGAACAAGCCAGTCCATCGGGTGCCATTACCTTTAGCCAAATTGGTGCAATTCGTCCACTGCCATATAAGCTGATTGTGATGTTGAATTTGGACAATGGCTTGTTCCCAAGTCGTGATCAGCAATTGGCTTTCGATTTGATGCAATTATTAAAACCACAACTCGGAGATCGTTCACGTATTGAGGATGATCAGGGGGCGTTTTTAGACAGTTTATTGTTGGCGCAAGACAGTGTTTGGTTATTTTATAACGGTTTTGATGTCAGCGATGGCGAGGTGCGTGATCCATCCGTGGTGGTGCAGGAATTTGTGCAGCATTTGGCATTGATTGTGAAACATCCCGATGGCGCTAGCGATTCACGCTTAAATTTGAATGGTGTTGAGATTCCTGCACAATTGAAATCTTTATATTATTTACATAGTTTGCAACCTTTCGATCAGCTACGTTTTGCCGAAAGCCGTGAAGTTCGCTTTAAAGATCAATGGTATCGGGTTGCCAAACAAATGCAGCAAGAAACCACACCACGTGAAGCATGGTTTGGTGAATATCCATTATTGCCGCAAGACGTGGTGGTGTTAGACAGCATGCAATGGATTCGTGATGTGTGTTTCCCTGCGCGTGCCTATTTAAAAGCGATTGGAGTCGAAAACTTACAGTCCGACACTGCAGTAATGAACCACGAACCGTTGATTTTAAATGGTTTGGAAAAATATAGTGTGCGTGATTTTTTACTGCAACACGGTGAGCAAGATGCAGAAATCTTGTTGCAAGATACCTTGCCTGTGGGCAAAACCTTAAATGCCACGTTTAAAACGGGACTGCAAGAACAGCAATATTTACGTGACACACTCCAGCAGTTTACAGATGAAGCAACCACAACAACGCAACAGCTTTGGAAAATGAATCCGCATTTGCATATTCGCATTCAAGTGCCTGAACAGCCGACAAAGCTTTGGTGTAGCGTGGTGGCAGCAAGTGCCAGACCAAAAAAATATGCCGAAGTATGGTTGGAATATCTGTTCTGGGTGGCTTATCAGAACACAGAACAGCAAGATTTAGAACGGATTGTGGTGTGTAAAGATGCAGTGATTCATTTTGCCAATATCAATGCACAGCAAGCACACGAGTATTTAGCCCAATGGTTTGAGTTCTGGAAACATGCACAGCAATATCCTGTGTTATTGCCTGCGGCTTTAGTTTTAAAAATGACAGATAAAAAAGAATTTGAAATTCAGTGGGATGAAGCTCAGCCCGATCAGGTTTTGAATATGGAAAGTTTTGTAAAATATTGGCATGGCGGCGCTAGGAGGAGCTTTATTGATGAAAATGAGAAAAATCACCCAGACTGGTCATTTATTTTTCAAGACAGTGAAACTGAACCGTTGTTGATTGAGGCGTTTCAGCAATATAGCCATCGACTGTATCAGCCCATCATTGAAAATTATGAATCTGTGAAAAATCTTCAAAAACAAGGGGAATCTGCGTGAACTCATCTTGCCCATTCCCAATTTGTTATGACCCAATTCAAGAGATGCAATTTAAAGGCTTACATTGGATTGAAGCATCGGCAGGTACGGGTAAAACCTATACTTTATCGAGTTTGATGGTGCGAATTTTCCTGAAAGATTATTTGCCTAATCAGGTGATTGCGACCACATTTACCCGTGCCGCAGCAGCCGAGCTCAAAAGTCGTATTCGTGCACGTTTACTTGAAACCCAACAATATATCGACCAGTGTTTAAACCAGTCTTTAGATCAGCGCGCCCTTGCAGAGAAAATTGCACAACTACAAGATCCTTTACTCAAACATGTTCTGCAGGAGTATCGCTTAAAACTGGACTATGCCAGTTCACGTTTGAAGTTGGTGATTGCACAACTCGATGAATTATTTGTAGGAACGTTGGATAGCTTTAGCCAAAAATTATTGCGTGAATTTTCCTTTGAAAGCGGCAAAATTGAGCGCGCCAATATTACCGACCAAGCATCGGTCTATAGCGAACAATTGCTACATGATGTGCTGCGAGAATGGATTCAGTCACAGCCTCAGCACGTTGTGGACTATATGCTGTTATGTGGGCGGTTGAAATCGGCAACCGACTACCAGGATCTGGTCAATACCAGTTTGAATTTTGCATCGGCAGAGATTCAGGGCATAGATCAGGCACAATTGGAGGTACAAGATTTAGCAGAGGCGTTGCAGAATTTAACCAGTATCACCATCACGCAAATTGAAGAATTAAAAGAATATTATGATGGTGAATATAGCTTTAATTTTTCCCATTATGTCGCGGGGAGTGACAAGAAGGGGTTGCAGCCACTATTTACAGTGACTTTGCCAAAACTGATTGAAAAAATTAAGCATAATCCTTTAGAACATTATTTTAATTCACATCTTGCTGCATTATTTAATGCGGTCTTTGCACTATATTTGAACCAAGACGGTAAGCTCAGAAAATCAATTTTTAACAAAGCGAAAGCACCATGTACGCAAGAGGTGCAAGATGCTTTTTTTGATCATCCTGTAATCCGAAAAATTAAAGCAGTGGTGGATGCCAAACTTAATTTTGAGCGTCAAATTGAATTGGTGGATACCAATTTAAAATTCTATTTGGTACAACACGTCAAACAGCGTTTACCACAACTTTTACAGCAAAAAGGGGAAACCACTTTTTCCCAACAAATACGCAGCTTAGCCGAAGCTTTGCAGGGAGAACGCGGGCAGCGTTTTGCGCAGTTTGTGCATACCCGTTATCCACTGATTTTGGTGGATGAGTTTCAGGACACCAACCAAGATCAAGACGACATGCTGGCGCAAATTTGGCGTAATCCAAAGTGGTATATGCGCGGTTGTATGATTATGGTGGGCGATCCTAAGCAGGCGATTTATGGTTTTCGCGGTGGCGATATGCTGACCTATAACAATGCCCGTGATGACGTGCTGAAAAAACAAGGTCGCATTTACTCACTCAGACAAAATCATCGTTCAGTGAAAGAGTTGGTCTGTGTGGTGGATGAGCTATTTCAACGCCAACCCGCTTTTGGTGAGAAGGTGACTTATGAACCAGTGATTGCAGGTTCACGTCCTCATCCAGCTTTAATGGATCGGCAACAGGTCAATCCTGCACCGCTGCGTTGGGTGACGGTGGAACATGATCAGGATGAATCCATTCAAATTGCATGGAAAATTCGCGCGTTATTAAATCAAGGTATTGCAGGTGATTTATATTTTGATCATGCTGCAGGCAAAGTGGCTTTGCAAGCTGATGATATTGCCATTTTATCGACCAGTCATCAAAAGCTTGATCAAGCCCAATACGAGCTTGAACGAATTGGAATTCAGGTCAATAGAAGTAGTCAGCGCAGTGTTTTTACAGGCTTTTTAGCCAAAGATGTGGCGGCAATTTTAACTGCAATTTTACATCCTTATGATGAAGCCAAGGTAAAGCGTGCCTTGCTGACACGTTTGTTGGGCTATAACCTGCAACAGTTGATTGAACTTGAGCAACAAGGTTTGGGTCAGTTTATTTATGACTTCGATTGTATTCGTGAAATGTGGGTCAATAAAGGCTTTTTAACCGCATGGAATTACTGTCTGAACTTATTTAAAGTTTGGGAAAACCTGGTGGCAAAACGCAGTTTTGACAATGAACGGCATGTGGTGAATTTACGCCATTTAACCGAATTACTGAGTCGTCAAAGTGAACGCCATCAAGGGGCTTATATGCTGTATTACTGGTATTTACAGCAAGTTGAATCTCCTGCCAAACGCGACTGGGAAATTGAGCGAAAGCTTTCCAATGCGGCAGGCGTGAAACTGATGACCATTCACCAGTCCAAAGGCTTAGAATTTAAAGTCGTGTTTTTGATGTCGGCAGATCAGCAGCCCAAATCTGACAAGTCTGCTTTGGTGTTTGCAACGCAGGAAGCGCAAGGCATTGAGCAACGCATCCTAGCCATTAAACATAAAAACATCGATGCCACAGCAACGCAGCAGCACAGTGAGCGCCGTTTGGCAGAGTTGAATCGGCTTTGGTATGTGGCATTGACACGTGCCAGCTATCGGGTCTATGCAATGCTGAAACAGCCTGCACCAGCGAAAGAAGGTAAAAAAGAGGCGGCACCCAAATCCGCTGGTTTAAATGTTTGGCGTTTAAAAGCGCCAAGTTCAGCAGAAATTGCTGCAGCGTGGAGTTGTGATGAAGCGCCTCTGCCGCAATTGGCGGTAGCATTACAGCTCGAACAAGTGCAAGAAATTAAGATTGAAGCCGCAGATTTTCCGCAGCGTCGCTTTTATCCACGGACCAAAACCAGTTTTAGTGGCTTGGCACAACATTTGCCTGCCGCTATGCGTAGCGATACTTTGGCATTGTCAAGCGAGGAGCAGGCTGCCGCTGCCGATGAAATCAATCAGGAATCTGTTGACGTGGAACAGGAAGTTGTACATGTGGCTCAACCGATTGCATGGATCAAAGCTAATTTTCAGCGGGGTACTCAAGCGGGGAGTTTTTTACATAAACTCTTCGAATATATCGACTTTCAAGCCAGTCATGACAATATTTTAGAAGAAGTTAAACGCCGTTTTCATAACGACAAAGAGTTTAATTCCGATGTGTTATTGGCAGACTTGATGGCAAAACTCGACACTGCCAAAGGCAGCGCGACTGTGCAGGAAGCAGATATTTTTGCGCACATGACCGAGTGGCTGTTGGACGTGTTGAATACTCCTTTGCACGATACTTTCCAGCTTTCAGCCTTATCTACTGCACATTATTTATCAGAGTTTCCATTCTATTTGGCGTTGGCAGATCAGCGTTTATTTATTCAAGCGATTCAGCAATTGTTTGAAGATGTGGGTCGTCCTATTCAAGATTTAAATGAAGCCGCTACTGCTCGTTATCTGACAGGTTCAATCGACTTGGTTTATTTTGATGGTCAGCGTTATCACATTGCTGACTATAAGAGTAATTATTTGGGTGCCGATCAGCGCGATTATGAAAAAACCAATCTTGAACGCAATATGACCCAATCGAGTTATTGGTTACAAGCGGCCTTGTACTTGGTGGCATTGCACCGTTATTTAGGCAGTCGTTTGCAAAATTATGATATTCGGCAACATTTGGGTGGAGCCAGCTATTTGTATTTGCGTGGTATGCAGGGGCAAGCAGGGCAAGGGGTTTGTTACTGGCAGCCAGATGCGGAATTTATTCTGCAATTAGATCAGATATTGGGTTATTTTGAACTTAAAAAATAAGGCTAAGTCAGCTTATCGACTTAATAAAACAATTGCTTATCCTGTGGATAACTTTGAGGATAACTGTGTGGAAAACAAGCATATTCACTTAAATTCAGCGCAAACGCCAATGCAAGCGTGGATGGATTACCTGTGTCAGCCACCGTTTAGCAATGTCGCTTTTGATGCTTCAGCACAAATTTTGATGCAACAGGTACTCGATGCCATCCAGCAAGGGGATAGCTGTATTCCTGCAACTGCAGAGCAAGTAGCGGCATTGCAGCATTTGCACATGAACCTGCAGCGTAGCGCTTTAAATACTGATCCACAAATTGCGCCATTTGTATTTGATGGGCAGCGTTTGTATTTGTATCGCTACTGGAAACTAGAACATCAGGTCGCCAGCGATATTTTACGTATTCAGGCGCAGTCGCCTTTGTCATTTGAATTACAAACCGAGCAGCTTAATTTATTGCAAGATCCACAGCAGCAAAAAGCGTTACAGACTGCGGCAACTCAGAGTTTAAGCATTATTACAGGCGGGCCAGGTACAGGAAAAACCTATACTTTGGCGCATATTATTGCGGTACTTAATCAAGTTTTACCCAATATTCGCATTGCGATGGCGGCACCGACAGGCAAGGCGGCACAGCGGATGCAGGAAGCCTTGCAAAATGCTTTAAATAGTCAAGCTTTACAAGCATTTAATGTTGATGCCTTGCGTCAATTACAACCTGTGACGTTGCATCGTTTATTGGGCTTGGGAAATACAGGCAAGCCACGCTTTCACGCTAAACAGCCTCTACCTTATGATGTGATTGTGGTCGATGAAGCTTCGATGTTGGATTTAAGTCTGTCACAGATGTTATTGGCCGCTATTCCTGCGCAGGCGCGTTTAATTCTGTTGGGTGATGCGAATCAATTGGCCTCAGTCGATGTTGGTACGGTATTGGCCGATTTACAGCAAGTGCCTGATTTGGCAAATAACCGTGTCAATTTAGTGACTACACGCCGTTTTGCCGAAGGGGCTAAAATTGGCGCAATGGCGAAGTTCATTCAGCAAGAGCATTCCCCTGCACAGGTTTTGGCGGCGTTTGAAAAACAGGTGGTTGCTGCAACCCAGTTGCGCAAAATCAATTTAGCACAAATACAGGTCGATGAAGTCCAGCTTCAATATCTACCAAGTCAAGACAGCACAATGTCTGCAACAGATTTGGATGGCTATTATGATCAGCTGATGTATGGTTATCAGGCTTATGTAGCGGTATTAAAAGCACTTACCTTGAGCTTGGAACAATCGAGTACAGCATTTCAAGCGTATGTTACAGATGTCGTGAATGTATTTGATGATTACCGTATTTTAACCGCAATTCGTCATGGTTATTTAGGTCTGCAACAACTGAATGTGCAGATTGAAAAACGCTTGTTGCAACAGTTAAAACAAACAAAACATGGTGACTGGTATATAGGACGCCCCGTCATGATGACCTATAACGATTATCAACTGGGATTGTCGAATGGAGATATTGGCATTTGTTTTATGCGAGCGCAGCATGATCTGCGCCAGTTCGAAGTGTATTTTCCAAGCTTAAACAAATGGGTGCCTGCAACTCGCCTGCCTAAGAATATTGAAACTGCATTTGCACTTACCATTCATAAGTCGCAAGGTTCTGAATTTACTCATACAGCTGTGGTGCTAGATGCTACGGCAAAAAACTTGCTGAGCAAGGAGCTCATTTACACTGCTATTACGCGTGCTAAAAAGGTGGTGAGTTTGTTGGTTGATGCGCAAGCTTTGCAGCAAGCTTTGACTATTCGCACCCGTCGTAGCAGTGGTTTGTTAGCTAGAATTAATGATGTTTTAGATTATTAAGATAAACTAAGCAATAGGTGACTTTGTACGAAATAGCTTACATTGATTCGAGAAATTTGCGCATAGAGATTTCAGTAACTTTTTGAGAAGATGACTTCACACAAAAAGCTCAATAAGGATTTTGAGCATAATCGCAGAATAATAATGATAATTGTCGATAGACAGCGAACTAACAGGACGTGAGTGAAAAGAGGAAACTTACAGCCGCTAAGCCTTGTAGTTTTGGGAGAGACTACAGGGCTTTTTTATGTCTATTGTTTTTGTTGGCTTGTAAAATACAGACAATGCTTAGCTGTTGTAAGAAAAAGCTTACAAATAGATACGAGAAATACGACTTCTTTCACTTTAGTATTATGGCAAAATCTACCACACAAGGACGTGAAACCAAGAACAGGAATGTTCAGAGAAGAAGACGCGAAAACGCGCAAATAATCACAATAAACAAAACAATAAGAATGATAAGACAAGAAACTACAGCGCAAAAACAGCCCGAGCTCTGCTCGGGCTGTTTTATTTTAAGGGCAAAATATTCCAGTAGACGAAAAGTGGTTGGCAAAATATGACATATTATCAATCATATACATTTGTATACTTATTTGCCTTAGATACTTTATACCTAACATGATGTGTATACCCTTAGCATAAATCATATTTGATTGGGATATCTCAAAATTAAAAGCGCTTGTTTGTCGTTCTGTTTTGCAATCGGCACGTTTTTGCCTTAAAATAATGTCCTTGCTGTAGTGATGCACGGCAGTCAATTGAGCAATCAATTGATCGGTATCAAATCTTTTTATTAAGCATCTCGGAGAAATCGAATGGCTTTAACAAACGCAGATCGCGCAGAGATCATTGCTAAATTTGCTCGTGCTGAAAATGACACTGGTTCACCAGAAGTTCAAGTAGCGCTTTTAACTGCTCAAATCAATGACTTACAAGGTCACTTCAAAGAGCACAAACACGACCACCATAGCCGTCGCGGTCTAATCCGTATGGTTAACCAACGTCGTAAGTTACTTGACTACCTTAAAGGCAAAGATGTGACTCGTTACAGCGCATTGATTGCTGCTTTAGGTTTACGTCGTTAATTCGATTTAAGCTTTTATTTTCGGACTATTGCATGTTGAATGCTGTATTACTGAAAACTAAAGTATATCTAGCCTTGGCTAGATCAGTGGAAGGGGCGAATGATTCGCTCCTTCTTTGTGTTTAAAATTCGTGTTTCATTCGAGTGAGGTCGGCTTCTAAGCTTTGTCATTTACCTAAACAATTGTGTTGTGAATGCCAAACCTTAGGGGTCTCCACGAGAATAATTGTTCACAAGAACTAGGAAAAAATAAAACATGTCGATGTTTAATATTATTCGTAAAGAATTCCAATTTGGTCAGCACCAAGTTGTACTGGAAACTGGTCGTGTAGCGCGTCAAGCCAACTCAGTGATGATTACCATGGGCGGCGTAACTGTATTAGTTGCTGTTGTTGCTCAACCAACTGCTAAAGCAGGTCAAGACTTTTTTCCACTGACTGTTAACTATCAAGAAAAACAATATGCTGCAGGTCGTATCCCTGGCGGTTATGGTAAGCGTGAAGGCCGTGCTTCAGAAGCAGAAACTTTAATTTCACGTTTAATTGACCGTCCAATTCGTCCGTTATTCCCAGAAGGTTACTACAACGAAATTCAAGTCACTGCATCAGTTGTATCTTCTGACAAAACGATGGAAGCTGACATTGCTGCAATGTTAGGTACGTCTGCGGCACTTGCGATTTCAGGTACACCGTTCCGTGGCCCAATTGGTGCGGCGCGTGTGGGTTTAATCAACGGTGAATACGTTCTTAACCCAAGTCACGAACAACTTGCTCAATCTGATCTTGATCTTGTTGTTGCAGGTACTGAAGCTGCTGTATTGATGGTTGAATCAGAAGCGAAAGAACTCTCTGAAGACCAAATGTTGGGTGCAGTTCTTTTTGGTCACGATGAAATGCAAATTGCAATTCAAGCAATCAAAGAATTCGCAGCAGCAGCGGGTGCAACAGAGTCAACTTGGACTGCTCCAGAGAAAAATGAAGACCTTCGTGCAAAATTAAAAGAAGCGTTTGAAGCAAAAATTTCTGAAGCCTACACCATTGCCATCAAGCAAGACCGTTATGCAGCACTTGATGCTCTTCATGCTGAAGCAATTGCGCAATTCGTTCCTGAAAATGACGAAACAGGTATTGCTGACGAAGTTAACGAATTATTTGAAGACCTTAAATACCGTACAGTTCGTGACAATATCTTGTCTGGTAAACCACGTATTGATGGTCGTGATACTAAAACTGTTCGTGCAATCGACGTACAAGTTGGCGTGTTAGAGCGTGCACACGGTTCTGCATTGTTTACCCGTGGTGAAACTCAAGCGTTAGTTACCACTACTTTAGGTAATACACGTGATGCCTTAATGGTCGATACTTTATCGGGTACTAAAACAGACAATTTCATGTTGCACTACAACTTCCCTGCATACTCTGTGGGTGAAACAGGTCGTGAATCTGGCCCTAAACGTCGTGAAATTGGTCATGGTCGTTTGGCACGTCGTGGTGTGCAGGCAGTTCTTCCTGCGGCAGATCGCTTCCCGTATGTGATTCGTATCGTATCGGACATCACTGAATCAAACGGTTCATCTTCTATGGCGTCTGTTTGTGGTGCATCGTTATCACTTATGGATGCAGGGGTTCCATTGAAAGCACCAGTTGCGGGTATCGCAATGGGCTTAGTGAAAGAAGGTGAGCGTTTCGCTGTGCTTTCTGACATTTTGGGTGATGAAGACCACCTTGGCGACATGGACTTTAAAGTTGCAGGTTCTGCTAACGGTATTACTGCACTGCAAATGGACATTAAGATCGAAGGCATCACTGAAGAAATCATGGAAGTTGCATTAAACCAAGCTTATGCAGGTCGTATGCATATCTTAAATGCAATGAACCAAGTGATTTCGCGTGCGCGTCCAGAAATTTCAATGCATGCGCCAACTTTCCAAGTCATCAACATCAACCCAGACAAGATTCGTGACGTGATTGGTAAAGGTGGTGCAACCATCCGTCAAATTACTGAAGAAACCAAAGCGGCAATTGATATTGAAGATAACGGTACAGTGCGCGTATTTGGTGAAACCAAAGCTGCTGCGCAAGCTGCTGTTGCAAAAATTCAGGCGTTAACTGCTGAAATCGAGCCAGGTACAATTTACACAGGTAAAGTGATCCGTATTGTGGAATTCGGTGCGTTTGTAAACATCCTGCCAGGTACTGACGGTTTACTTCACATTTCTCAAATTTCAAATGAGCGTATTGCCAACGTTGCAGACGTGTTGAAAGAAGGCCAGGAAGTGAAAGTACAGGTTGCTGACGTAGACAACCGTGGTCGTATCAAATTAACGATGAAAGACATTGAACAAGCGTAATGCTGTATTGATGATCTGAAATAGTCAAAAACCCGTATTCAATCTGAATGCGGGTTTTTTTATGCTAAAAATTTTGTTGCATCGTACTAAAAACATCTTAGACGCATAAAAGCTACATAAATTACAGCATGTATTTGTAAAGAAGCCTGATCCATGCTTAAACTGTGCACATCCTAAAATCCCAAAAAACTTACAAGAAACTGAAAATAGAGTGCCTGTTCTATGCAAAGTTATTATTTTTATCTGCATACCAATCATAAAACCAATATTTATGCGCAAAAACAGCCAATTGAAGGACTTGAGCCTGAATTTATCTGGATTGATTGCACCCGTGATAATGTGCTTAACCGTGCAGAACAATGGCAACAAGAGATTTTTCAGTACAGTCAATTATCGCTTAATGAATATCATGTGCGCGATATTTTAAATATAGAGCATCCTTGTGCGTTTGATACTTTAGATGATTATGACTTATTGATTTTTCGAAAACTGATCACACCTGAAGACCATATTGCCACAGGGCAGCAAGTCGGGGAAAAACATGAACGGGTTTTTGGACTGGCTACCACGCCAATGAGCTTTATCATGACGCCGCAGATTTTGATTACGGTGCGGGAACAGGGCAATAAAGTCATAGAAAGTTATTTGTCACGTGTGGAAGCTGCGATGCAACGCCCGATTGAAGAACAGAATAAAGCACGCAAACTGGCAGCAACACCGTTAGATTTAACGTTGCGTTTACTTAATTTGGTGGCGGATGATTACTTGGATATTCGCATGCCACTGACCCGCCGTGTGGAATATTGGCAACAAGAGTTGTTGCAGGGGCATCGTCGTTTTACCCGTTGGCATCAATTGCTGCAAGAAAATATGGCCTTTCAGCAAGTTGAAAATTTATGTGAAGAGCAAATTGAAGCCTTGCAGGAACTGCGAGATGAAATTGTCGATAACTACCCACATTTACGTGGAAAAAAACGTAATGAACGGCAGGATATTATTTTGGTACGTTTGGATGATTTGACCAGTCATATTGAACGAATTCAAAAGCATACCATTCGTTTACGTTCTGCAGTGCAAACAGCAATTGATCTGCATTTTTCTGCCATTGCCAATCAAACCAATGAAAATATGCGGATTTTAGCCATCATTACCGCAGTTTTTGCACCTTTGACTTTATTCACAGGTATTTATGGCATGAACTTTGAGTTTATGCCAGGTTTAAAACATGCACAGGCCTTCTGGATTATGCTGGGTGTAATGATCATGACCACTTTACTGTTGCTGTATTATTTCTATCGCCGTCACATGGTGGGGCGGGGTGAAAAAAGTGTGATTGATATGCTAGCGCAACAACATAGCGATCAACACATGAGTTTATTTTGGTTTTTAGATTATGAACCAATTAAGCAAACCGTGAAAGGCACTATGAAAGAAGTCGAAAAACTGACTAAACTTAAATAATCCAGAAGATCAACTTGCAGATGTGGTAAAAAATTAGGTTCTAGTCGATACAGATATCACAAGATAATTCGTTGATAAACGTTTTCCACAGACCTCAAAAGTTATCCATAGGGCTTATAAGCTTATCCACAGATTGAACGAGATAGCGGACATTTAGCTCAAGATGGCAGATTTTTGAATGGTCTCTGAACACGGCTTCAGGTTTAAATACGCCATCTTGTTTTGCTTTTTCTTGCTGTGTCCTACATTTGATTGTATTAGGATTTGCAGTTCAGATCTGTATGTGTTTTAAGCCAACTGATCATTTTGTGCATTACGCAGCAAATGATACATTTCATCTTTCAGTCTTAATTTTTTGCGTTTCAGTGCTTCAATGTCATCATTAATTTGATGCACAGGATCAAGCTCTAACTGGCTTATTTCACGGTCTAGCTGCTCGTGATCTTCAAAAATTTTTGAAAAATGTGGATTGTTGTCGCGTAATTCCTGAATTAAATCACGAAACTCAGGAAACATATTTTTAATTTTCTTGTTGCAGTCTTTGGTTTTCATTGTGTCGATCATTCTCATTAAAAAAATTTACGGGCATAGAAAGAAAAACGCTCTAGCAAGGTGATGAATCACACAACTAGAGCGTGAGGATTAACTATGTTGAAAATTCAGATGTTTAACTTGTTTGCGTAAATTTTGCACTTCATCAATCAGGTCAAGCATCATAGCAACAGCTGAAAAACTGGCATCAAAATCACGTTGCAGCCGATAGGCTTGGCGTGCACGGCTGACATCTTCACCAAAAAATTGGTGGATGCGTTCGGCAGGGCGGGAAGGCAGGATGTCATATTCTAAAAGTTGTAAGACCCATTCAGGGCTTTGCCCACACGTTTCGGCAAATTTTTTTAAATCTAACTGGGTAAATTCTTCAATAATTTCTGTGTGCTGTCCGTCTGAAGTGATTTCACGATATAAAATAGTGGTCATGGCATACTCCTTCTGATCGAATTCAAACGAGTTGGTTCGTCTGAAAATGAGGGATTACTTTACATCAATAATTGGTGGATATCCAATAAGCGACTCTCTATAATTTAGCCTGTGTACGCTGTAATAGAATATTTTATTTGTATTCCTTTGGTGAAATTCAGCCAATCCTTTGCTGTACTCGCGCCTGTTATATTGATGTGCCAATTTGGCTTGTGCGTATCGATGTTCTATAGATATTAGTCTATTTTTTGTTCAATGCCATCCATTATTTCAATTTTTTGGATTGAACGGTTGTGTGGTGTTAAAAATGATTGTTTCAAAATTTGGCAATAAAATGGTTCTTAAAAAAGAACCATGTAAATCAATATCTTAGTTTTTGGAATTAGTATTTTACCCAAGTTACACTGCGACCAATCACCGAAACACCTACATAGCCACGTAAGGTGAGGCGCTTACCGTTAGCGCTTAAACGTGCTTTACCTTTATAAACTTTACCGCCAATTGGGTCTAAAAATCATCTTCATAAAATTCAATTTGATTGCTTAGCGTCGCTTTTAAGTGACTTAATGGCACAAGACCTAACAGTGGCTTATCTTTATTTTTACCCGTACAGAGTGCGCAGTTTTCCCAACGCGATGCGCAAGGAATCACACGGAGCTCTATAATTGTAGCGGCATACGCGCCTTATTTATCTTTACTCATGACCACGTCAGACAATGAAAAACCTGTGCGGTAGTCTAATGTTTTTCATTTGCCTAAAAGTGGGTCTGCATTGGCGGTATAAGCTAAACTTGAATAGCAAATCGCGCTGATAAAGGCTAAACGAGAAAGAACAGAGTGTTCATAAAACTAATATCGCACAGAAGAAGTAGCTTAAAGGTATAAAAAATATGGGATTACTTATACCTAATTTATGCGGTATTTTCTCGTAATTTGATGGAATTTTATGAAATTAATGACATGAAAAATAATAAAATAAAAGGTTTTGACGATGGCCGTCAGGCAAATAAAAATGAGCAGCATGGACTGCTCATTTTTAATGAGTTTTTAGGATTGCATCACATATTAATCATGGCATTCACCATGCAATTTAGCTGAGATGTTCTCCAAATAAACTCAATGCTTCTTCGGCACTAAAGCTATATTGTGTGCTGCAGAATTGGCAATCCATAGTAATTGGATTCTGGTATTCCAAAGTTTCACGAACCGCAGAAACGCCAATTTGAATTAAGGCATTCGCACAGCGTTCTTTGGAGCAAGTGCAACCAAAACGCAAGGCTTCTACTTCAGGCAAACGGACTTGTTCTTCATTGTATAAACGGTACAAAATTTCATTGACATCTAAATCAGTTAATTCTTCTGCTTTTAAGGTTTCAGTCAGCATGGTCACGCGTGGCCATAAATCTTCATCGACCCGTTGTTGTTCTTCTTCACTGTTACGCGGCAACAATTGAATGAGCAAACCGCCCGCACGTTCGGCATTGCTTGCCAACACAATACGGGTTGGAATTTGTGCGGATAAATCGTAATACTGTATTAAACATTCAGCTAAATTGCCTTTGTCCAAAGGCACAATACCTTGATAACGCTCACCAAATTCAGGCTCGATATTAATAAACAGTACAGGACTGACCAAACTTTTCAGGACGGTGCTGCTGTCTTCAGCGCTTAAAAAGCGTGGGTCTTGTTCGTAGTCTGCCAACGCACGCACTTCACCCAAGTGGTTACATTCCGCCATGGCCCATTTAAATGTGCCAGATGCCTGAATTTGTAAGCTAATACGCCCTTTAATTTTTAGGGTACTGGCCAGCAGGGCAGTGGCACAAAGCATTTCTCCCAACAACACTTGTACCGCAGGCACATAATCACGTTGTTTCAAAATGGTTTGCAAAGCCTCTTCGAGATGAACTACTTCACCACGAACAGGGCTATCTTCAATAAAAAAGCGTTGGCGTAAATCAGACATAAAATTCTCCATAACCCTGTTTTAATGGTGGCAATATTGTAAAACACAAGTCAGTTTGCTGCATCACGTGTCACATCAATATGACCGTTATGCAAGCCGCGTTTTAAATCGACACCCAAGGGCATTTCACGGTTTTGTGCATCACTTTCAAACAGGTGTTCCAGTTCTGCCAAAGCGTTACGATGGGTTTCATACACTTTTTGTTCATCGGTATAAATGTGCTGCTGTTGTGCCAAGAGTTGTTCATCATAATCACGGAACAACTCAATGCTTTTATAGGCATCTTCTTCATTAATACCCAGATCACGCAAGGCCTGATATGCCATGCCTAAAGAGGATAAATACGTTTCACGCCAAATATAGTTGACGCCCAAATCCCGCAATAAATGCACATGATGCCGATCACGTGCGCGTACCAATAATTTTAGAGTTGGATAATTCAGGCGAATATGTCGTGCCACATTCATTGAATCTTCAATATCATCAATCGCAAGAATAAAGATTTTGGCATATTCGATTCCTGCGGCACGTAAAATTTCAGGTTGAGTGGCGTCACCATAATAGACTTTGCCACCGTGATTTCGCACGAAATCAATTTTATCTATATTGCTGTCGATGGCAGTAAAGTGCAGATGTTGTAAGTACGCCACACGAGCAATAATTTGTCCAAAACGACCAAAACCGGCAATAATCATAGGGTGATGTGTATCTGGAATTTCATCATATTCAGGCGATTTTTCACGTTCTAGGCGGGGAATAATTTGACTGCTCATCAACCAATAAAAAATTGGGGTTAGCACCATCGATAAAGTCACAATTAAGGTCAGTGGTTGCAGCATGGCTTGACTGAGTACGCTTTCACTTTGTGCGACACTAAGTACCACAAAGGCAAATTCACCGCCTTGTGCCAAGCAAGTCGCCAACAACAAACTATTGCGCCAGGAATATTCGAAATAACGGGCAATGGCTGTGAGGCTAATCAGTTTGATGAGCATGAGCAGCAATGCTCCGCCCACAATCAGCCAAGGCATGTTCATTAAAATTGCCAGTTCGGTGCTCATCCCGACAGTCATAAAAAATAAGCCCAGCAATAAGCCTTTGAATGGTGCAATACTGGCTTCTAACTCATGTCTAAATTCGGAATCTGCCAACAACACGCCCGTTAAAAATGCGCCTAAAGTGGTGCTAATGCCCAGCACATCCATAATGCTGACCACGCCAAGCACAATGAACAACCCGACTGCGGTGATCAGTTCATGTGCGCCACTTTTGGACACAAAGCGAAAAAATGGCCGCATGAGATAGCGACTAAATAAAAATAGACCGCTAAAGGTCGCGATGATCGCAGCAAAATAGGCAATGCCATGATGGGTTGACTCTGCACCTGCCAACATGGGAATAATGGCAATTAATGGAATGGCAGCAATATCTTGAAATAGCAGAATGGAAAAGGATTGTTGTCCATAACTGCTGCTGAGTTCCTGCTTTTCTTGCAACATCTGTAGCACAAAGGCCGTGGAGGAAAGTGCCAGTGCAAAACCGATCACCACACTTGAGGCAATGCCTTGCTGTAAGGCAAAAAAAGCCAAGATTGCAAGTAAAACCCCCGTGATCCCGACCTGTAAACTGCCCAAAACAAAAATAGGTTTGCGCATTTGCCACAGCCGTTGTGGACGCAGTTCCAAGCCAATAATAAACATTAGGAACACCACACCATATTCTGCCAAATCCTGAATATCATCGGGGTCACTGGCAATATTGAATACGCTAGGCCCTAGCAAAATGCCTGTAAACAAATAGCCCAATACAGTCGCAATGCCAAAGCGTTTTAGTAAGGGAACCAAAACCAATGATGCGCCTAGAAAAATGGTTATTTGTAACAATAAGGACATGTGGTCATCCAAAGTTTAAAGCGGTGGATTATTGAAATAAGTGCTAATACAGCCCAGTTTCAATTTAGGGTGTTAGCTGAATTCTTGCGGATCTATATCTAAACTTAGTTTCATGCTGGATGGCTTTTCATGCAACATATTTTGCCACCAGTTCCTGATATAAAAATGTAAGCGTGCTCGATCTTTAGACAACAACACCATGTGTGCATGGAAACGTCCTGCTTTACGTTCCATTGGCGCAGGAATCGGCCCCCAAATTTCAATCAATTGTTCTGAATGTTCTCTCAGCCATTGTGCATGTTGTTGTAAAAATTGCTGGTTTAATTCCTGGCTTTTAGATTCACAGCGAATCAAAGCACTGTAACGATAGGGCGGTAATTGTGCAGCTTTGCGTTCTTTTAAAGTTTGTTTGGCGAACTTGCGGTAATCTCCCTCGACCAACGTGGTGAGAAGTGGATGATCGGGACGCACACTTTGCAAATAAACATCACCTTTATGCTCACCACGCCCTGCACGTCCAGTCACTTGCACAATCAGTTGAGCAGTGCGTTCAGGTGCGCGAATATCCACACTAAGTAAGCCTGCATCAATATCTAAAATTGCGACCAAGGTCACATAGGGAAAATGATGCCCTTTGGCCAGCATTTGCGTGCCCAATAAAATCAGTGGTTCACTGCGTTGAATACGGTCATAAATTTTTTGCCAACTACCCACTCGGCTGGTCGAGTCCCGATCTACCCGAATGACATCTACATTTGGAAACAGCTCATTTAAACTGTCTTCGACTTTGGCAGTGCCCATGCCAATAGGTTTGAGCTCTGTATGATTACAGGCAGGGCATTGCTCAGGTTTACGATGAATTGTACCGCAGTGGTGGCAATGCAAATGCGTATAAGGTTGATGATGTAAGGTAAAATTGGCATCACAATTTGGGCATTTGGCTTGCCATGCGCAGCTCTCACAAATCAATACCGGTGCATAGCCGCGTCGGTTTAAAAACACCAAAACTTGTTCTTTTTTAGCCAAGCGTTTTTTGATTTCATCAATCAATTGTTGGCTAATACCGTGCTGTTTTTTGGCAATTTTTAAATCAATCAGGTGGATTTTGGGCATTAGTGCCGTGCCCGCACGTTGATTTAACTCCAGACATTGCATTTTACCTTGATCGACTAAAGCATAGCTGTCAATGCTTGGAGTCGCCGAACCTAAAATAACGGGGCAATTTTCCAGATGGGCACGATACAGTGCAACATCACGGGCATGGTAGCGAAAACCTTCCTGCTGTTTAAAAGACAGGTCGTGTTCTTCATCTAAAATAATCAAGCCTAAATTTGGCAATGGGGTATAAATGGCAGAGCGTGTGCCTAAAATAATGGATGCTTTACCCGTTTGTGCGGCTTGCCACGCTTGCAAACGCTTGGAATCATTTAAACCTGAGTGCAAGAGCGCAATGTGGCAATGAAAACGCGACTGAAAACGGCTAATGGTTTGCGGCGTTAGACCAATTTCAGGTACTAACACCAACACTTGTTTGCCCTGTTTTAGTACCTCATGCATGATGTGTAAGTAAACTTCAGTTTTGCCGCTGCCCGTTAAACCATCTAGTAAAAATGCCTTATATTGTTGTTGTACTTTAAGTACGCTGTCGATGGCTTTTTTCTGATCTGGATTAGGGGTTAAAGGCATTTGTGCCAAAGTCACTGGCATTGGGCTAAAATCTTGGGCTTCCAAAACACATGCGCAAATTTCTTTATTCGCCAAGGCTTTTAGGGTTGCCGTTTCAATGCCTGCCATATTTAAAATATTTTCAGAAGTGCCTGAAGGATGCAGCTTTAAAATTTTATAGGCTTGTTGCTGTTTTTCCGAGCGTGTAATTTTAGCTTCGGCATGTGCATCCAACAATTTCCAAGTACGCGCCAATAAATTATAGGGTTTGGCTTGGCGCAATAAACTTGGCAAGGCGCTTTGCATCACTTCACCAATCGGGAATTGATAATATTGTGCAGACCATGTCAACAAAGTTAAAACTTTAGAGTCTAAAATTGCTTGCTCATCTAACAGTCCGCTAATGGCTTTGAGTTTAAAACGAGGGTCAATTGGAGTATCGAGTGCCAGTTTTTCGACAATAATCCCGACCAAGTTTTGCCGACCAAAAGAAACCAAGACCCGCGCGCCCACCTCTGCTTGCTGATATTGAGCTGCACTGAGCATATAATCGAAGCAGTCGTAAAGATATACGGGCACAGCCACTCGAATACGATAAACAGGCTGTCGGTCTAAAGTTGAATCTGGCATAGAAAAAGTCGTATCGTCCTGTGAAAAATGGCTTCGTGCTCGACTTTGGCATGTGTTAGAGTGAGCACAGAATTTATATCTAAGAATATGAATGATTTTAGTGGTCGGACGCAACCGCGTTGCAAGAAATTTTGGAAAATTAGAGCATTACAATGCCAGCATATCAATTTACTGCCATTGACGCTTCAGGGAAGCAGCAAAAAGGTGTTTTAGAGGGTGATTCTGCACGACAAATCCGTCAGCAATTACGAGACAAAGAATGGATTCCTGTTAGTGTCGATGCCGTTGAACAAAAAGATAAACACAGTGGCAAACAATGGTTTCAGAAAAAAATCACAGCCTATGATTTGGCTTTGCTGACCCGTCAGTTATCGGTTTTAGTGGCTGCTGCGATTCCCTTAGAAGAAGCCGTTCGTGCTGTGGGTAAACAAAGTGAAAAAGCCCATGTACAAAATTTGCTGATGTCGGTACGTTCTAAAGTTCTGGAAGGTTATTCATTGGCCAATGCTTTACAACAATCGGGGCGTTTTCCAGACTTATATATTGCCACCATTGCCGCAGGTGAGCGTTCGGGGCATTTAGATTTAATTCTGGAACAATTGGCAGATTACACCGAAAACCGCTTTGCCATGCAGAAAAAAATTCAAGGGGCGATGATTTACCCCATCATTTTAATGCTGATGTCTTTTGCGATTGTGATGGGTTTAATGACTTATGTCGTACCCGATATTGTTAAAACTTTTGATCAAAGCAAAGATGCCTTGCCGTGGATCACCGTGGCATTAATGAAAGCCAGTGATTTTATTCGTGTTGCATGGCCGTTTTTACTGGTGGCTTCTGTGGTAGGGGTATTGTTGTTGGCGCGTTTTTTACGCACAACTGCAGGGCATTATGCCTTTGACCGTTTAACCTTAAAGTTGCCGTTATTTGCAAAATTATCACGTGGGATTAATGCCGCGCGTTTTGCCAGTACCTTGTCTATTTTGACTCAGTCGGGTGTGCCTTTGGTGGATGCGCTAAAAATTGGTGCTGCGGTCAGTAATAACTGGGTCATTCGTGATGCGGTCAATTTGGCGGCAGAAAAAGTCACCGAAGGTGGTAACTTGGCGACGCAATTAGAGCGGAGTGGTTATTTTCCACCGATGATGGTACAAATGATCAAAAGTGGCGAAGCCTCGGGTGAGTTAGACCGCATGTTGTCACGTGCCTCGGTGATGCAGGATCGTGAAGTGACCACGCTGATTTCAACCTTGTTGGCACTATTAGAACCGTTGATGTTGGTACTCATGGCGAGTATTGTACTGGTGATTGTGATTGCGGTCATGCTGCCAATTGTGAATATGAACAATATGATTTAAATCGTTTTGAAGCATTGTTCTTTAAACTGAACCTAAAATAAATGTCGAATTGATATAAATACATGAGAGAGATTGAATGAAACTGAAGCAACCGAGTAAACAGTCTGGTTTTACCTTGATTGAAGTCATGGTGGTGATTGTAATTTTAGGTGTGTTGGCGGCTTTAATCGTACCGAATGTAATGGGACGTGGTGAAAAAGCCAAAGTCGATACCACGGTAATTACCTTAAAGGGTGTGGCTGGTGCACTCGATCAATACAAACTTGATAATCAAAAATATCCCTCTATGCAAGATGGTGGTTTAGATGCCTTGGTGAATCAGCCTGCTTCGGCTAAAAACTGGTTGCCAGGCGGTTATGTGAAAGGAGGCTATCCGAAAGACAGTTGGGATAATGACATTCAATATGTCATTCCAGGCTCAGAAGGTCGTCCGTTTGACTTGTATTCTTTTGGTGCAGATGGTCAGCAAGGTGGTGAAGGCACCGATGCCGATATTTATTATCAGCCTTAATGGAAATGAAAGATGGGCTAAGTCTGCATATCGTGATTTGTGATTAACTTAGTCAATTTCCATAAAAAAACCGAGCAGTTAATGCTCGGTTTTTTTATGGATGGTCGTTTCTAACCACGATTGAACAGCACAATTAGCGACGTGATTTAAACGATACGTCAACCTGACGTGGTCGATATATCCACCCTAGAACTAACAACAGCAATGAAAAAATCAGCACAGGCCAATCGCTGAGTTGAGTGTACAGTGTTTGACCTTGCATGGCAGGCAGATCACCACGCAGCACAAACTCCTGATCCATTGGCGCTTGTTTGACAATATGTCCATGATGGTCAATAAATGCGGTCACACCTGTATTGGTGGCACGAATAAACCAACGTCCATTTTCTTTGGCACGCATTTGCACCATTTGCAAATGTTGCAACGGCCCTGCAGTACCCGTAAACCAAGCATCATTGGACACCGTTACCAAAAAGTCACTTTGGCTAGCATTGCGACGGGTCAGGTTTGGATAAGCCACCTCATAACAAATGGCTGCCCCTAAATGATGCTGCTTAATTGCAAGTGGTTTTTGCTCAGATGCGCCACGTGAGAAGCCACTCATGGAGGGGTCATTTTGCATCGCAGGCAATACCCAGCTGAGTAAACCTGAAAGCGGAATATATTCGCCAAAAGGCACCAGACGCTGCTTTTTATATAAGCCTTCTGCCGCATCTCCCGTTGCCATAATGCTGTTGTAATACATTGGATGTTGCTGCACTTGTGATTCAGGCAAGTCCCAATACGGAATACCTGTCACCCACGAACTGCCCGTTTTTTCAGCCTGTGTTTTCATGGCATCCAAAAACGGTTGAATATCGGTCTGGAGCATTGGAATGGATGATTCAGGCCAGACAATAATATCGCGTCCCCATTCAGTTCGGGTTAAGCGGGTATAAATTTCCAAGGTCTTGATTTGGTATTCGGTGAGCCATTTTAAGTCTTGAGGGATGTTACCTTGAATCAGAGAAACCGAGAGTGGCTTTTCAGATTTTGCAGTTACAAAACTGAGCTGTGCTGCCCCCCATGCACCCAAGAGTAAAATTGCCGATGGAATGAGCCAGAAGATACGTTTTTTGAGGACTTCAACCAGTGCACAGGCCAGTAGAATGACCACAAAAGACACTCCAAAAATACCAAACAGTGGTGCATAGCTATCCAAAAAGCGTTCAGTGAAGGCATAACCTGCAAACAGCCACGGAAAACCTGTAAAGACCCAAGTTTTTGCCCATTCAAAAAACACCCATAGCGGTGCAAAAGTCAGTGGTGTTTCAGGGAAAAACCGACGATACAACCAAGTTTGTATGGCAGTAAATAACCCCATTAACAGCGCCATAATGACAATCATTAGTACGCTCAAAAGGGCATTGGTGTCGCCATAGACGTGAATAGAGGTATAGAGCCAAAAAGCCCCGACAAACCACAGACCAATCCCATAAGACCAACCAATCAAAAAGGCCTGTTTCGGGGTGCGTTTGCTTAAGGTCGCATACAGCAAAGCCGGAGAAAGTAAGGCAATCCACCAATAATGATAGGGAGCAAGTGCCAAACTAAACACTGCACCAGCCAATAGAGCAATGATTAATGGATAAATTAAGGGTAGTTGTTGATGTTCTGCAGGATTAGACAGCTTGGAAAAAAAAGTCCTCATTGACGTACGGCTCGAATCAGATGAATAGTGCGGGCATCTGCTTCAAGAATGGTGAATTCCCAGTTGCCAATCACAATCACTTGCCCTTGCAAATCACTTACCAAACCAATTTCTTGAAGCAATAAACCGCCGACAGTTTCTACTTCATCGTCAGAAAAATCTGCATCTAAAACATTATTAAAATGTTCGATTGGTGTAAGTGCTTGTACTAACCAAGTATTTGCAGTTGTTGGATCGTTATCGGGGATGATGTATTCTGCTTCTTCGTCAATATTGTCGTGTTCATCTTCAATTTCACCGACAATTTCTTCCAAAATATCTTCTAAAGTAACCAAGCCCGAAGTGGTGCCATACTCATCAATCACTACTGCAATATGTGTTTGGGTGTTTTTGAGCATACGCAATACTTGGTCTGAACGAGCACTTTCAGGCACAAATAACGGCTGACGCATTAAGGCACGAATATCAACTTTGGGGCTTTGTTCGGTCAGTAAAGGCAATAAGTCTTTGGCTAATAAAATCCCCACCACGTTGTCGGGTTGATCAGATGAGAACACAGGAAAACGTGAATGTGCCGACTCGACCAGTACATGCAAAATATCGAGTAGCTCATCATCTTCCTGTAAGCTAATCATCGTGGTACGTGGGGTCATGACTTCACGGATTTTGGTGGCAGGTAAATCTAGAACACCTTCGAGCATTGCCACCGTATCGGGTTCTAAAAAACGACGTGAATCTTGTACTAATTTTAGCAATTCATCGCGGGTTTCTGGTGCTGTGCCTAACCATTTTCTTAGGCCACGCATACCCCACGATGGGCCTGATTCCTCGTGCATGATCTTTCCTAAAGACTCTTTATATCAAAAAAACTTAGCTTAATCATACCTTAGAAAATACAGTTGTCTATTGCTAATCTTGGTAGAAAATGACGGCAATTACGTCACGCAGGTGTGCTGCTTTGCGTATTGGGAACAGATAAAACAAGGCTGCGCTTTATGCTAAACTAGCGCGATGTTTTAATACCGAGTCTGTGCATGTCTGAACTTCCTGTCACACCTAGCATTCAACTGAATACTCGCGGTTTGCGTTGCCCTGAACCTGTGATGATGTTGCATCAAGCCATTCGCAAATCTAAGTCTGGCGATGTGGTTGAAGTATTTGCAACTGACAATTCGACGTCTTGGGATATTCCAAAATTTTGTATGCATTTGGGGCATGAATTGTTATTGCAAGAAGAACGCTTGGATGAGCAGGGTAATAAAGAATTTCATTATTTGGTGAAAAAAGGCGAATAGGCAAAAATCAGCCTCAGCATTTTTAGCACACCATGGCTTTGTTGCACAAAGATTGGAAAGGCAAAGTCCCCCGAATTGAACCCAATTTAAGGCGTAACTTGGGTAAGTGGTCGACCTAACAAAGCGTGGTGTAATCTGGCGCTGTGCAATTTAATGTGCAGAGTTTAATCAGACTTTGTGCAAAGCCTGTGACCATAGGTAAAGACAGGCGGAATAAGGATTTAATCATTAAGCAGCATTCGAGAGCTGCATCGGAGCGGGTTTGATTTCGTCCTTGTTTGCCTTTTTACGTGATCAACCGACCCTATTTATATAACAATACATAGATTCTATTGGGAAAAAAAACAGTGCCGAGGCACTGCTTTTTTGTTTTTAATTACAATTCGCAATTACATATTTGGATATGAGTTTACGCAAGATCTATCCAAATTACATATTCGGGTAGTTCGGACCACCACCCCCCTCAGGTGTTACCCAAGTGATGTTTTGTGATGGGTCTTTGATGTCACAGGTCTTACAGTGAACACAGTTGGCTGCGTTAATTTGGAAGCGTTTTGAACCATCATCATTTTCCATGATTTCATAAACACCCGCAGGGCAGTAGCGCTGTGCAGGCTCATCCCATTTCGGCAAGTTTACGTTCACTGGAATAGAGGCATCAGTTAGCTTTAAGTGCGCTGGCTGATTTTCTTCATGTACGGTATTCGATACGAACACTGAAGATAAACGGTCAAAAGTCAGCTTGCCATCTGGTTTTGGATAGTTCGGTTTAAAGCTGGTTGCATCTACAGTTTTGAGTGCGCTGAAATCAGGCACTAAATCATGCAAGGTAAACGGTACTTTAAACACATTCTGGTCGATAAAGTTGAATGCACCACCCATCCATTGACCAAACTTATGCATTGCAGGACCAAAGTTACGCGCGCTATAAAGTTCTTCTTTCAGCCAGCTGTTGTTGAATTTTTCAGTGTATGCCGTTAGCTCTTTCACAAAGAAATCTTCGCCTTCAGTTACACGAGCAATCGCCAAGTCACCGCCTTTTGCGACACCTGCAGCAATCGCTTCAAATACCGCTTCACCGCAAAGCATGCCAGACTTCATGGCAGTATGTGAGCCTTTGATTTTGGCAAAGTTTAAGAAGCCTGCATCATCACCAATTAAAGAACCACCTGGGAAAGTGAATTTTGGTAATGAGTTAAAGCCACCTTTGGTCACAGCACGCGCACCATAAGAAATACGCTTGCCGCCTTCTAGATACTGTTTAATTAGAGGGTGGGTTTTCCAACGCTGCATTTCCATAAATGGATACATATGTGGGTTGGTATAAGACAAGTCCACAATCATACCCAAAGTGACTTGGTTGTTTTCTGCGTGGTATAACCACCAACCGCCTGAAGAACCTGTTTCACTTAATGGCCAGCCTGCACCGTGCATCACCAAACCTGGTTTGTGTTTTGCAGGGTCAATTTCCCAAAGTTCTTTAATACCAATCCCGTAGTGTTGTGGATCGGCATCTTTATCCAAATTAAATTGTTGGATTAAACGCTTACCTAAATGACCACGGCAGCCCTCTGCAAAAATGGTGTATTTGGCATGTAATTCATAACCCGGTGTGAAGTTATGCGTTGGCTCGCCATCTTTACCAATGCCCATGTCACCGGTTTGGATACCTTTAACCGTACCATCGGCATGGTACAGAATTTCAGATGCCGCAAAGCCAGGGAAAATAGAAACTTCTAATTCTTCGGCTTTTTGACCTAACCAACGCACCACGTTGCCTAGCGAGATCACGTAGTTACCATCGTTATGCATGGTTTTAGGTACCATCCAATGCGGTGCTTGCTGGGCTTTTTCAGGTGACATCAAGAAGAAAGTTTTATCTTCAGTCACAGGCACATTTAAAGGCGCACCTTCTTCTTTCCAGTTAGGGAATAACTCATTGATCGCACGCGGTTCGAGCACAGCACCAGAAAGGATATGCGCACCAACTTCAGAGCCTTTTTCGACCACACAAACGGACAGATCATTTAAATTGTTTTCAATTGCAAGTTGACGAATTTTGATCGCAGCAGAAAGACCCGCAGGGCCTGCGCCTACGATGACTACGTCAAACTCCATCGATTCACGTTCGATGTGTTCCATGTAGGACTCCTCATATAATTGAAGGTGGCAACCGCATCAAGCAACGGTGCTGCCATGAGTATTTTTAGTTGCCAGACACAAATTTAATCGTGTCTTTTACAGTATGGGTAAGTATTGTGAGCTAGTATAGTTTTAAACCGAGTCTTAGCCAATTGGCTGAATCGTATTATTTTTCCGTCAGTAAGGTACTGCAGCATGAAGCATGACGACAATTCAATCAAACCGACAGAAAATGTAGCTACGGCTGATAATAAAAATTTAATGCACATTGCACAATATATAAAAACTGGACAGTCAGGTCACAAAAGATCAATCCCTCCTCTGGAGCAATGGCATCCAAAGCATTGTGGGGCAATGGATTTGCTGGTCAAAGCCAATGGAGAATGGTGGCACGAAGGTCAATTGATCAAACGACAGGCATTGGTTGATCTGTTTTCTAGTGTGTTATGGAAAGAGCAGGGCAAGTTTTATCTAAAAACTCCCGTGGAACAAATTGAAATTCAGGTAGAAGATGAGCCTTTATTCATCAATCAGGTTGATATGGTCGAAATCGGACAGCAAAATTATATTCAACTCACCAGCACGCATCAGGATATTGTGATTGTCGATGCAAAACATCCTATTTTTATGCGTGAATATGCGGGTGAGCTGCGACCTTATGTGCATGTGCGTTTTGGTATTAATGCCCTGATTCAGCGTGCGGCTTTTTTACACTTGGTGGAATTGGGCGAGCTGAGTGATAATGCGCAGGGCGAAACGATTTTATCGTTGAAAAGTGGTGATTTGCACTTGCATTTAAGCAGCTGAGGTTTAAGCTTTATTCATTCTATTTTGTATTGCTGAATCTCTTGCTATGACAGCCATTCATCCTGTTTCTCCTTTAAATCAAGCTATGCCAAAAGCACAAGCCAGTGCGCCAATTGGTATTTTTGATTCGGGCATAGGAGGCTTGTCGGTTGCTATTGAAATTGCAGAATATTTGCCTAATGAAAGCATTGTGTATTATGCCGATACAGCGCACGTGCCGTACGGCCCACGCGATGATCAAAATATTCGGGAACTCACTGCAGCCGCAATCGAATGGTTATATCGACAAGGGTGTAAAGTTGCAGTCGTGGCGTGTAATACAGCTTCCGCTTTCAGTCTAGATTATCTGCGCGATCATTACGGCGAAGATTTTCCCATTATTGGTTTAGTGCCTGCTTTAAAGCCTGCTGTATTAAATAGCCAAACCAAAACAGTGGCTGTACTTGCGACACCTGCCACTTTTCGTGGACAACTCATTAAAGATGTGATGCAGCGTTTTGCGATTCCTGCTCAAGTTCGAGTCTTGAAAGTCACCAATCTAGATTTAGTGCCTTTTGTTGAGCAAGGTGCGCAAATGAGTGAGGCGTGTTTAAGTTCCTTACAGCATAGTTTGCAACCTGTGGTCGATCAGGGTGCGGACTATTTGGTACTCGGCTGTACCCATTATCCTTTCCTAAAACCTGCGATTGAGTCCATTTTTGGTCAGAAACTGACATTAATTGACTCAGGAATTGCCGTTGCGCGTCAAACTTCCCGCATTTTAATTAAAAGTGAGTTATTATTTGACCAAAGTGTGGCAGATACATTACAAATCGCGTGTTATGTCAGCGGGAACAATGCAGAACAATTAAAACCCGTGTTGCAGCATCTTATTCCAGGCAATATTTCTTGGAGTGTCGCAAATGTGAGTACTGTGGACTGAATTTAAGATTATTTTTTTACAATTGGGGAAAGGCATTACAAGTAGACGGTGACTGACTTGTAATGGCAATAGGAGAGGAAACCAATGCTGGATAAGCGCTATCAGGTCTTTATCTCGACTTCTGGGGCAGATATGCAGCCAGAAAGAGTGGTCTTGGCACAAACATTGGTAGGAATGGGTTTTTTTTCGTGGGGGTTAGAAAAACGCACCCCACTTAGCACTGCGTTTGCACGCCGTCAAATCGATGATTGTGATTATGTGGTGATTCTATTGGGCAGCCAGTACGGTGAGCAATCGGTGTCGGGCGTGGGTTATATGCATTTAGAGTATATTTATGCATTCACCAAGCAAAAGCCGATCATTGTATTTATGCACGAAGACCCAGATTCACGAGATCCAGCTTTACATGATGAAAAACCTGAATTACGCAAAAAATTCAAAGAGTTTCGTACATTATTACAACAAGAAGTCGATCAGGTATTTTGCTACCGCACTCTACGTGATTTAGAGCTTGCTGTCCGCTTTAATATGTCGCAAATGTTGGAGCGTTATCCGACGCCTGGTTGGGTACGTCCGCAAAATACGCAAGCCTTGCATGATGAAATTGAGCGTTTAAAAAGTAAGTTAAGTCAGCTAGAAACTGATGTGGGACAGCGTCAAGCAGACCCATTTCTAAGCCTGTCTAAAGTGTCGATGAATGAATCATATCGTTTTGAATATCGCATGCATGCGTATCAGGATGGTAACTTTAGAGAGCTGAAAGTTGAGCGAAGCTTAACCTGGGCGCAGTTGTTAGCAATTTTAGGTAATACTTTTATTCATCCGACTCCTGAAGAATATTTTTCTAAACGTATGAATGAATATTTGAATGAAACAGGTTTGGATGATGCGCGTCGGATCATGCCGCGTGCGCATGCGGTTGCACGTGCTCAAATCAATATTCGAGCTTTGCATGAGATTAAAATGCAAATGTGTCAAAATGACTGGATTGTGCAAGCGGGGCGTGATGATCGTCAGCGGATGTTGTGGCAAACTACAGCAAAAGCGCAAAAACTTTTAGAGAGCAATTTGCTAGATACCGATCGGGTGAATTCATTTAAAACACCGTATTGACTCTCAATACAGAGTAAAAAACTGTTAAAGTAGTCGGGTTCAATCATCAGACACGAGGGCTGGATGTTGTCTACAGAAAAACCCAAAATAACCGTTCTTTTAGCCAATTTAGGTACGCCTGATGAACCGACTGCAGCGGGAGTTCGCCGTTTTTTAAAGCAGTTTTTATCTGATCAACGGGTGATTGAAATTCCCAAACCGATTTGGCAAATCATTTTAAATTTATTCATTTTGCCATTTCGTCCTAAGCGTGTTGCGCATGCTTATGCCATGGTCTGGCAACAAGATTCACCGATGCGTGAAATTTTGTTACAACAGGTTGATGCCTTAAAACAGCAGTTATTGCCGCTATATCCTGAGTTTGAATTGAATATTGTGCCAGTAATGACCTATGGCAATCCGGGTATTCAACAGGCTTTGGCAGCTTTGAGTCAAAATCCTCAAGATCATGTGATTTTGTTCCCTTTATTTCCACAATATTCAGCAACTTCGACTGCGCCTTTATATGATGCCGTTGCCAAATGGGTGCCACAGCAGCGTAATTTGCCGGGCTTATCCATCATTCGTGATTATTATCAACATCCTTTATACATTCAGGCTTTAGCGCAGAGTGTGCGTGAGTTTCAAGCCGAGCATGGTATGGCAGAAAAACTGTTGATGTCGTTTCATGGCATTCCACAGCCTTATGCCGATAAGGGTGATCCGTATGCAGAGCGTTGTCGGATTACAGCAAAATTGCTTGCCGATGCCTTAAATTTAAATGATGAACAATGGGCGATTAGCTTCCAGTCACGTTTTGGTAAACAGGAATGGGTCAAACCCTATACCGATGTGTTACTTGAAGAATGGGGACAGCAGGGCGTGAAGTCGGTGCAAATTATGAGCCCTGCTTTTTCTGCAGATTGTCTAGAAACCCTAGAAGAATTGGCGATTCAAAATGCAGAATTATTTTTGCAAGCAGGTGGCAAAGAATATGCCTACATTCCTGCATTGAATACCCGTGCCGATCATTTGGATTTGCTCAAGCATTTACTTCAAGCTAATCTTGATGCTGTAAAGCTTAACCTAAGCCATTAATTTTTGAGGTTCGCCATCATGTTGCAAGTCAAAATTATTCCAGTCACTGCTTTTCAGCAAAACTGCTCGATTGTGTGGGATGCAGAAAGCAAAGAAGCGATTTTGATTGATGCAGGCGGCGAGCCTGAAAAATTGAAAGCTGAAATTGAAGCGTTGGGTTTAACGGTGAAAGCTTTGTGGCTAACTCATGGGCATCTAGACCATGCGGGTGCTGTGGGCACATTGCAACATCACTGGAATGTTCCTGTGATTGGTCCACAAAAAGAAGATGCATTTTGGTTAGATCAACTGCAAGAAGTGTCTGCGCGTTATGGTTTTCCTATCCCTGAACAAGTCACGGTTACACAGTGGTTAGAAGGTGGTGAAGTGCTGCAATTGGGGCAAGAAAGCTTTGAAGTGCGTTATGCGCCTGGGCATACCCCAGGGCATGTGATGTTTTATAATGCAAAATATGGCATCTTGTGGACAGGTGATGTGCTATTTAAAGGCTCAATTGGGCGCACCGATTTTCCACGTGGCAATCATCAACAATTGCTAGATTCAATTCAGCGCGAATGTTTTAGTTTACCAGATGACACTCAGTTTATTTCTGGGCATGGTCCCATCAGTACTATTGGATTTGAAAAACAGCACAACCCGTTTGTGGCGGGGCAAGCAGGTTAGGTCTTGTGCTGTGATTTAATAGTAAAAGATCAGCTAAAAGTCAGTGTGTACTGACTTTTTTTATTTGCACAATCGTTTTTCTAAGACTGTCTGCTTTCAAGAGCAAATAGCATGGCAAAGAAAGTGAGTAAAATGCCAACACTGAGCATTAAAAGATCATGTGTGTAAAGACCTAAACCCGAGCTGCTGGTGGCGAGTAAAATACTCAGCATTAAAATTCCTTTAAGGAATGCTTCCATGGTGTTGTGTTCCTAAAATTTTGTTTTTGCTTAATTTTTTATTCAATGGCGTGTGTTCTACACGCGTCACGATTATAGTGTGTAACTCGTCTTTTTTAAGCCATGATTAAGCAATAAAATTTTGAACAATTGATTAACAAAAATGTGAAATTTTTCATGAAAGTAGTTGTATTTCCCAACGGAATTTTGAGCTGAAATTTAGGTGTACTTTTACTCTTTAAGCAGAGTAATTGTTTGATTCTATTCCTCAGAATTTTCTGCTTGTGGAGCATCTTGGGTGGGTAAACGATATTCATCACTTGCCCATGCGCCTAAATCAATCAGTTTGCAACGCTCGGAACAAAATGGACGAAAAGGATTGTCTTCCCATTGTGTAGCTTCGCCACAACGTGGGCAAGGGAAAGTACGAGGCATGCTGAACTCCTATGAAAAATGCAGGATTGGATTAGGCAAATAGCACCTGACTTGGTAGACTTGTGCCGAATTTTATAAGTTTGATCTGATTATGCCAATTCGTCAATTTCAAGCCCAGCGTATGCATGCCCCTCGTGATTTTCAAGCCATTGCCAATGAATCGGTTTGTGTTGAAATTGGTGCGGGAAAAGGCAAGCATGCTTTATTATTTAGTGGACAATATCCCGATAAAAAATTAATTGCGATTGAGCGTACCCGTGAAAAATTTGTGGCGATGCAAAAACAGCATCAACTTGAAGGTCAGCGTAACTTGCAAATAGTACATGCCGATGCAATTCCATGGATTGTACATGCTTTATTTCCTGCTCAAGTTGAGCAATTCTTTATTTTATATCCGAACCCAGAACCGCATAATGCCACCCAGCGTTGGTTGAATATGCCATTTTTTGAGTTTTTATTGTCACGCTTAAAAGCAGGCGGCAGTATTACCTTAGTAAGTAATATTCCTGAATATATTGCAGAAGCCCAGCAACAGCTGATCGAAGTGTGGAAATTGCCATTTATTCAGCAGGATGTTCCAGTAGATTCAGCACGCACTCACTTTGAAATCAAATATTTAGCACGTGGCGAGCGTTGTCAGGAATTGCAGATCAGCAAGCCAGCCGCTTATACAACCCGTTTTGATGATTTTCAGCCTTTGCAAGGACAGCAGCCAACTTTAACACCTCCTGCAGTTGAGGCGAAAGTGCCTGAAGACTCACTTGAAACTGAGTAAACAGGCATGAAACAGCGCATTGCAATTATAGGAGCAGGGCCAGCAGGTTTAATGGCTGCCGAAGTGCTGAGTCAGTTTGACTATGATGTGCATGTTTATGAGCAGAAACCTTCGGCGGCGCGCAAGTTTTTGATGGCAGGTAAAACGGGTCTGAATATTTCACATGCCGAACCAATTGCACAATTTATTCAACGTTATGATCAGGCGGAATGGTTGGCGCCGTGGATTCGACAATGGGATGCCGCTTGGATTCAAAACTGGATGCAGGGTTTAGGTATTCAGTCTTATGTAGGTTCATCGGGGCGGATTTTTCCACAAGAAATGAAAGCTGCACCTTTGCTGCGCGCATGGTTAAAACGCTTAGTGGATGCAGGTGTGCAGTTTCATTATCGGCACCAGGTATGTGATTTACATAACAATCAACTCGTCATTCAAAATCTAAGTACAGGGCAAGTGGAACAACAGCAGTTTGTCGCCATTGTGATGGCATGTGGGGCAGTGTCGTGGTCGAAATTAGGCAGCGATGGTGCATGGCAGCATTGGTTATCTGCCAATGAAATTCGGCCTTTTCAAGCCAGTAATACAGGGGTGGAGTGTGATTGGTCTAACTATATGCAGCCAGTTTTTGGGCAACCATTAAAACGTGTGCAAGCATGGGTGAAAGGTACTGAACCAAGCATGGGCGATATTGTGATTAGCCATTATGGTTTGGAAAGTGGCTTAATTTATAAGCAAGGGCGAGCGTTGCGACAGTTGCAGCTTGCACATCAACCGATGCAGCTACACCTAGATTTATTGCCCGATTTAAGCATTGAGCAACTTTGTCAAAAGTTGCAACCTTCAAAAAAACAGTCTTTAAGCAATATTTGGCGTAAGGCGGGTTTGGATGCCGTGAAGTCTGCAGTCGTGCGTGAGTTGGTGGATAAAGCTCTTTGGCAGCAGCCTATGCAATTGGCGCAGCAGATTAAAAACTTAATGGTGCCTTTGAAGGGGTTTCGCCCTATTGAAGAAGCTATTAGCTGTGCGGGTGGGGTCAAGCGCGAGGTTTTGTCTGCACAATTACAATTAAATTCTAATCCTCACGTTTTTCTTTGTGGTGAGATGCTGGATTGGGATGCACCAACGGGCGGCTATTTGCTGACAGCCTGTTTTGCGACAGGTCGTGCTGCCGCGGAAGGGGTGCATCAATATTTACAGCAGCGTCCCTAAAAATACGTTATTGATCCAGTTGTGGATATTGCCCGCGCCAATGTTCCAGTTGTTGCTGCGCCTGTAACAAGTCTGCTAAACCTTGTTGACGTTGTGCTTTACTGACAGGATAAGGTGCAGAAGTAGTGTTTTGAGCTGCCAGATATTGTGCTTGCTGTTCCCAATAATGACTCATTAAGCCTTGAATATAACGCCCTTGTGGTGTCTTTAAATCTAGTTCCTTGAGCATGCTTAAGGCAGATTGAATGTTGTCCTGTAGGCGATTTTTAGCAAATGCAGCATCGAGTTGTTTGTTTTCATGCAAGCGTGCTAACTCATCTTCCAAATCATTGCTCATTTGCTCATGGCGTTGTTCATAATCCATTAGCAATTGAATGTCATGTGGGTCATCCGCAGTCATCTCAAAGGGCTGAAGCGCGGCTTGCTCGACCTGAGTTTGCATGATTTGATCTTCAGGACTGAGTTTGTCTGCATTTTCTATCTTGCTGCGCTCACAGGCGCTGAGGGTGAAAGCCAAACAAATTGTTAAGGGAGCAATCATGTGTTTAAAGGTTATTTGCATTTATTCGCTCCAGTCATATTCAACTTTTTTGATAGACATACAAATGCGTGCAATAGGGAAATTCAATTTCATCTTGCGCATACTTATTTGTATATTCTAATACTAATTGCTCAAATTGTGTTTTGAGTTGTTGTTGCTGTTCGGTTGGCATCGCAGCAATGAAACTGGTCGAAAGCAAACGCTTGGATACTACTTGTTCGACTGTACCGACATGCGTGTGATGAAATTGCTGCTCGTGGGTGAGTTGGAATAAATCTGTATCGGCAAATACCTGACGCCAGTCTTGGTTGTGAAAACGCGGGGTATCGCCCTCAAAAGGCAAAATCATCTGTGCCAGTGCATTAACCCAATTAACCGAAATATCACGTTGATTCCAAATTAACAGCAAATAACCTTGAGGTTTTAAGATTCGGTGTATTTCCTTTAAACTTTGTAGATTGGCAAACCAATGAAAAGATTGCGCACAGCTCACCAAATCTGCACACTGGTCGGGGAGCGGTAATTGCTCACTTCGTGCCTGAATTGTCGCAACTCGCGGGTAAAGTTGCTTTAATTCGGCTAACATGCTGGCAATCGGATCTACCGCTATAAGCTGGGTTGTCAGTTTGAGCAAATGTGGCAGGAACTTTCCTGTACCAGAACCTAGGTCTACCATATTGCTATTCAGTGGAACTTGGAGCTGATCTTGTAGGAAAATATCAATTTCTTGCGGGTAACTGGGGCGAACTTGTTGATATAGGTTTGCCCCTAAAGCAAAGCCTTGTTGTGCGGCAGGGTGTAGAGATTGTGTCATATTTTGCGATTTTTAATCTGCTGTGCATCTATAAAATAACATATTCACTTTTGAACTTGTGTACAGTGTATTCAAGGTTAAATAAAGTAACAGTTTACTTCAGCGCCTTGGCGCCGGTGTGGGAATGGACAAACACATAATTTTTGAAGACGGACATATCCGCGCTATTTTCATGAAAGGCTCATCTCAGGAGCTGATTTTTTCTTTTGGCGATTTAATTACACGAGCCAAAGGAACGTCTATTAATGCTGAAAAATCACTGGAAAAGTTTCATTTTAATGTGATTGGGGTCATGCCTAAGGAAAAATCATGGTTTCCTGAAGCATCTATGCGTGCCATGTTGGCAGCCATTCAAGACCTGATTGCCCCGTTTAAAATTCGCGTGGGCTATGGCGGCTCAATGGGCGGCTATGCGGCAATTAAATATTCCAATTTGCTGGATTTAAACCGCATTGTGGCTCTAGTACCGCAGTATTCAATTGACCCTGAAGATATTCACGACCCACGTTATAACATGTTTTATCAGGCAGACTTAAATGCCAATATGCGCATTCAAGCGCAAGATGTATCGGCACAGCGTGAATATATTGTGGTTTATGACCAATATTATCCTGAAGATCGTGGGCATTATTTAAAAATTCAGCCTTTAATTCCGCATTTACATACTTTGCATTTACCATTTACAGGTCATGATGCGATTGCGATTTTAGCCAACTCTGAATTGCTGAATGACTTTTTAACGCATCCTTTTGATGCGCCGTTCTTTTACCAAAAAATTCGCAAGGTGAAAAAGAATAGCAAGTTTTACTATCGTAAAGTGATTGAAAATGTCTTGCCGAACCATCGTTGGTCTTTAGGTCGTATTTTAAAATACAATAATTTACAGCTAGACAGTAACTTCTTTGATGCCAAGTTGAAACAAAACCTGATCCGCTCCTTGCTGAGTAATAAACAGGTCGATCAGCACGATTTAAACAAACTTGGCTTACAAATTCAGCTGCCGTATGAAAATCGTAATGTCTTGCTCGACCATTTTGGTCATGGTTTGGTGTTTAACATCATCAGCCAAAAAATTGAGAGCTATGCTGCAAATGCGATTGCCTTAAATCATAAATTCCTGATTCCGATTTACGCAAAGGGTAGTGGATTGGTGCAAATTTATCTGAATGATGAGCGCTATTTGATTAGTATGAATGATCGTCATGTTATGAAACTATGCAAGGAACAAGATGCACTTACTGCAGGCATGCACCCCTTGATATTGAAAAAATATAGCGACTATTTTGTGTTGAGCTATAAAGATTTGAACTTGAGCAGCGATGAGTTCGGTGGCAATGATTTTGTAGAAAATTTGCCAGATACTGCCAAATTTACCTTAGAACTGGAACAGTAAGCTGCAAAATTTGATCCATGATTTAGATGGTCTAAATTTTAGACACTTGTATTGTTTTGCCATTGGGCTAAGATGATCTTAAAACATGCTTTTGCTGATCATTCCAAGGGTAGTATGTATGACCAAGTTGTTGATGCCTGCTGTACTTGTTTTGCTGTCTAGTTTAATTTTATCTGCGACTTTATTTGCAGATGCGCCTGAGCCGAAGGCTTATCTATTTTTCGCTTTGGGTTTGTTGGTATTGTTAGGATTAGGCACATATGTATTCCGACAAATTCAAAAATCGATACGCTATCATATGAATAAGCCTGCAGATTAAATGCAGGCTTTTTTATTTGCGCTGAGTTGTTTTTGTGCTTTTCTAGTAACCAATAAATCAAAAAAATTATAGCTTGATCACTTTAATTTCTTCTTCAGACTCTGTACTTGGCGCAGCCTGCGTCTGTGCTTCCTGAGTAGGTGCGGCAGTGGTCGCTGCAGGGGCTACATGCTGCGAAGGGGCGCTTAATGGTGCTTGATAGATAGGCACGGCATGATCACTTTGACCTGTAATCACTTCTTTGGTTTCCTGAATTTTAGTATTTACATTGTCAGCTAATCGCTGCCCTGTATGCTTGGCTTGCGCCGCACCCTGACTGCTCAATTGCTTGGCGTTGTCTAAAGCTTGATGTGCGGATGGACGAATTTTTTCAATGCCTTTTTTGGTTACTTCACCAACTTTTTGTGCAGTTTGAATCAAACCTTCCTGAGTTTTGTATGCCCAAACATGCAAAAGGTTTGGATTGTCTGCATAAGGCTGAATGGGTTTATTGCTTTGAGTTTGCGCATCACTATTTTGTGCCCACACCGAAGCACTACTGATTAATAGTCCAATACAAATGCTGCCATTGATCTTTTTCATTGTGCTGTGCCTCTTAGGATGCCGAATTCTGGTCGTTGAAAGGTTTTTGAATTGAATGTACTGCATTGTATAAAGCTTAGATGATCTGCAGTGTTTTTTTTCGCAAGTATGATCTATTTTTAGGTGTAATTTACAGTGTTTAAAACGATGGTAGCATTTTAGGCTTAAAGAAGAAGACCCACATAAAATTGTGGGTCTTGTTACTCTGGAGAGTTTTTAAAGCAGGGCAACAATGGCTACACTGCTTGTATCATCTTAGTTTGAAATATCAAGAGATGCTGCATATATATTGAAAGTCCAACAATCTTGCTACATCAAGATACATTCTAGGATGTTTTTAGTTTAGTTGCATTGTGCAAGCGCATCTTTATGGAAGTGACTGCGCAAGGTAATGAAGTTTTTTTGCACGGTTGCATCGTGTAAGTCAAAATTCTCTGCAGTGCTGGTTCCATTTTGTGCAAAGGTTGCAGAACCTGCTGAGATTAAGCTATTGCCTTTAAATGCCCATTGTTCAATAGAGCGACCTGCTTGCAGTGTGCCTGTAAATTCGATCACGCATTTATCAATAAATTTTGTGAGTTTGGCACTGTTGTTGACAGTATCTGGGTAAACTTCAATGTTTTTCACTTCTTGTAAAACACCTGCTGTGAGCTGTGGAATGACAGGTGCAGAAGTACACGCACTAAGAGAAAGGCAAGTTAAACCCGATAAAATGAGTGTTTTAAGTTTCATAAGCTCGTTTTCTTGTTGAGTGTTGTTAGGTTGAGTATAGGGAATCAGTTGGAAAATGACTATAGCTCAGTGATTAACGATTCCAATCTTGTATGCGAATACGGCCAGTTTGGTAATAAATTGAGACCAATTCGATAAAATTTTTAAAGTCTGAATTTTCATTTAAAATTCGATTTATTGATTGCCAATCCACTTCGAGTCTTCGGCGAGCAGGAAGTAAGATTTCACTTTCAGTGGGATTTTCTGGATTGAGTAAAATTACACCTATACCATGTAAAGCTGAAAGCATACGCAGTTCTTCTTCAATTTCATTGGTAGAAATTGAGGTCGCAACTAAATATCCTTCATTTGCCCAACTTGAATTACTAACAGCTTGGAAAAAGCTACTTCTAATATTTGAGTTATTTAGTTCTTTTTTTACCTCGAATGACCAAAGGCGAACATTCTGACCTGAACCATGTTTAACGCAGGTCTTCACTAGTTCATGCCACTTTTTATCAATTGGCTGTATAGCAACAATATCAGGGTGTAACCATTGATTACCATTTTGTCCTCGATTATTTGAAGACTTTTTTTCATCAATTCTCAGGCTATAGAGGTTTAGCTCTTTAGACAAATATTCGATGAGAACAGGATATAAATCATGTTCTGAGAGTACTTTATACGTTGGAGTAGATACTACTTCTTGCTCATCATCGAGAGGAATATTTTCTGAATTATCTATATCAGGTAAGGGGATGTTATTTTGTTCAAACCAATACAAGCGCGGTCTAGGCTTGTCTTGCATTTGAATTTTTGGCTCGATTTTCAGGATTGCTTTTTTATGTGCACCTATTTCAGCAATAACTTGATTTAAAAAATCTTCTTCATTCGAAAATCGTGAGTTGCTTCTTTTTTCTAGGTAGTCATTTGGATAAAGCTTTGTTATCCCTAGAGCAATTTCTCTAGCAGTGAATTTTTGAGTTGGATGTGCTTTTAAAAATTCCGCGACTTTTTGTGGTTGTGATAATTTCATTTCATCAATATGTAAAAAACCCCACTATCAAAATAGCGGGGTTTCTTTTAACTTACAAGCAATTAAGACTTTAGTGCTGCAACACACTTACATCTGCAACACGTGTAAACAAATCACGTAACTGTGCCAGTAAACGTAAACGGTTGGCTTTCAACTCTGCATCATCAGCCATCACCATGACACTGTCAAAGAAAGCATCAATAGGCGCACGTAATGCAGCCAATTGAGAAAGTGCAGTGGTGTAGTCTTTTGCTGCCAATAATGGTTCAACCACAGGTGTGATTTTTGCAAGTTCAGCGAATAATGCTTTTTCTGCATCTTCCACCAAGTTTGCTTCAACCACAGCACCTTCAGGCGCGGTTTCTTTGGCTAAAATGTTGGCAACACGTTTGTTCGCAGCAGCCAATGCAGCCGCTTCAGGCAATGCACGGAAGTGATTTACCGCATTTACACGCTTATCAAAATCTAGTGGAGATTTTGGTGATAACGCTTGAACGGCTTGAATCACATCTACCGCAACGCCTTGATCTTCGTATTTGGCACGGTAACGACCTTCAAGGAATGCAACAGCATCTGCCAAAGTCTTGTCGTGATCTTTCAATACATTGCCATAAGCAGCCAATGCCAGCTTGATCAGCTCTTCAATTGATACATCAAGCTCGTTTTCAGTCACTAGACGTAAAATACCAATTGCGGAACGACGCAGCGCAAACGGGTCTTTAGAACCTGTCGGCGCCTGACCAATACCGAAAATACCCGTGAGTGTGTCTAAACGGTCTGCAAGAGCAATGGTTGTTCCTGTTTTAGTTTGTGGAAGCACATCACCCGCAAACTTAGGTAAATACTGCTCACCTAAAGCTTCGGCAACTTCGTCATTTTCACCTTCAAGACGCGCGTAGTAAGTTCCCGCGATTCCTTGAAGTTCTGGGAATTCGCCCACCAATTCAGAGGTTAAGTCACATTTTGCAAGTAAAGCAGCTTTTTCTGCATCTTGCGGATTTGCACCCGTAATTGGCGCCAAGGCAACAGCCAGTTTAGCAATACGTTCAGACTTGTTCCACAAAGTACCCAGTTGTGCCTGGAATACCATGTTGGCCAGTTTCTCTTTACGAGAAGCTAATGGCTGTTTCTGATCTTGCAGGAAGAAGAACTCAGCATCTGACAGACGTGGACGAACCACTTTCTCATTACCTTCAATAATTTGAGTCGGATCTTTAGACTCAATGTTTGAAACGGTAATGAAGTAAGGCTGTAATTTGTTTTCAGCATTCACCAAACAGAAATACTTCTGGTTATCCTGCATGGTAGTGATCAGGGCTTCTTGAGGAACGGCAAGGAAGCGTTCTTCAAAGCTGGCACGTAAAGCTACCGGCCATTCAACCAGTGCAGTGACTTCGTCACGTAGGTCGCTTGGTACAATCGCAATTGCATTAACCTCATCTGCCAACGCTTTTACTTGTTGGTCGATAATAGCCTGACGTTCTTCAAAAGAAGCAATGACTTTAGCAGCACGTAACGCATCTAAATAGTCATTGGCGTGTTGTAGTGTGATTGCTTCAGGGGCATGGAAGCGGTGACCATAGGTTACATTCGCTGCCTGATGATCTTGAATCGTTGCTTCAATCACTTGATCATCTTTCAGCAACACCACCCATTTCACAGGACGCACGAATTCAGTACGGCTTGCCGCAGAACGCATACGTTTTGCAATTGGAAGGTTATCTAATGCTGTCTGTAAAATTTGTGGCAGTAAAGCATCAAGGCTTTGACCTTTGACATCTTTCAAGAAGCATACTTTCTCAACTTTACCTGCTTGAAATGTAGATACTTGATCTACAGTAATGCCTTGACCGCGCATAAAGCCTTCAAGTGCTTTGGTTGGCTTACCTTCAGCATCATAAGCAGCTTGAACAGCAGGGCCGTCAAAACGTTTTTGAGTATCTGCTTGAGCACCATCTACATTGATAATTTTCAATGCCAGACGACGTGGTGCTGCATACGCTTCGATTGAGTCGAAAGCCAGACCAGCATCATTTAAACCTTTTACGGTTTCTGCTTGTAGCGCATCACGCAATTTTTTTAAGCTTTTTGGTGGAAGTTCTTCACAACCCAATTCGAACAAAACGGTATGTTTAGACATTATTTGCTCTCCTTGTTGGCTTCTTTTGCTTCCGCTTCAACCTGTGCTTTTAATTGTGCCAAGACTTCATCCCGTAAATGCGGTTCAGCCATTGGGAAGCCTAATTTTGCACGTGCAGCCACATAACTTTGTGCAATAGAACGTGCCAAAGTACGAACACGTAAAATATAACGCTGACGCTCAGTCACAGAAATTGCACCGCGTGCATCGAGCAAGTTAAAGCAGTGAGATGCTTTAATCACTTGCTCATAAGCTGGTAATGGTAATTCTGCAGCAATTAAACGAGATGCTTCAGCTTCATAGAAGTCAAATAATTCAAACATTTTGTCGACTGGTGCGTATTCGAAGTTATAGGTTGATTGCTCAACTTCGTTTTGATGGAATACATCACCATAAGTGACTGTACCAAATTGACCTTTGGTCCAAACAAGATCGTAAACTGAATCGACACCTTGTAGGTACATTGCCAAACGTTCAAGACCGTATGTGATTTCACCTGTTACAGGGTAGCACTCAACACCACCCACTTGTTGGAAGTAAGTGAATTGTGTCACTTCCATGCCATTTAGCCATACTTCCCAACCTAAGCCCCACGCGCCAAGTGTTGGAGATTCCCAGTTATCTTCTACAAAGCGAATATCGTGAACTAAAGGATCAATTCCGATCGCTTTAAGTGAGTCAAGATACAACTGTTGGATGTTGTCAGGGTTTGGCTTAAGCACTACTTGGAATTGGTAGTAGTGTTGTAGGCGGTTCGGGTTTTCTCCATAACGACCATCTTTAGGACGACGAGATGGTTGTACATACGCCGCGTTCCATGTTTCTGGACCTAAAGCACGTAGGAAAGTTGCAGTGTGGAATGTACCTGCTCCCATTTCCATATCGTAAGGTTGTAAAACGACGCAGCCTTGCTCCGCCCAGTAGTTTTGTAAGGCAAGAATTAAGCCTTGAAAGGTATCAATATGCGATATGGCGCGACTCATGGTCATCCACTTAAAATTAGAGAAAAATTGTGTTCAATTATAAGGATTTTGCGGGGTGCTGGCAAAGGTTAAAGCATAACTAGCTGCTGGTTGTTTGGGGTTTTACAAATTCACTGATAAATAAAAGATATAAAACAAATACATCTTATTCCTTGATTGTCTTATAATCTTGCTCAATTGTCACCACAGGATTGTCTGCCCGTGTTTCATTCGCAACTAGACTGGCTAAATACGCTTAAACCAAATTTCAAAGTTTTGCCTTTGAAAGAAAGGTTGTTGTGTGGGTTGGGAGCGTTGCTAGGTTTAGCACTATCTTCACTGATCAGTTGGTGGGTATTGGGCGATATTAATGCATGGTATATCGCGCCAATGGGCGCATCTTCGGTATTATTGTTTGCTGTGCCTGCCAGTCCTTTGGCGCAGCCGTGGAATATTGTAGTTGGGAACAGCATTGCAGCAATTATGGGCGTGAGCTGTGCTTTATATATTCCAAATTTAACCGAAGCCTTTAGTGTGGCGGTGGCTTTATCTATTTTCTTGATGATGACGACCGATTCGCTGCATCCACCGAGTGGGGCAGTCGCAATTACTGCAGTACTGGGCGGAGAGGCTGTACGTGAATTAGGTTATCATTTTGTTTTTTATCCTGTTTTACTCAATTCTGTGCTACTGATGCTCATTGCAATTGCATTTAACCGCATGATTGGCAAACCGTACCCACAAAAATCACAATTGAATACACGTTCTCAAGACCCGACACCGACCCAAAAAGCCACCATTCAGCCGAAAGATATTCAGGATGTGTTAGATGAACAAACTCAGCTTTTGGATATTAGTGAATACGATCTGCAAAAAATCATTTTAGAAGCGCAGCACAAAGCCAGTGAACGACAAACTCAAACACTGACTTGTGCCGATATTATGAGTAAAGATGTGGTCAGTTTGCATCAAGATGATGATATTCACAGTGCTTTAGAAAAATTCAAACACATGAATTTAATGAGTTTGCCTGTGGTGGATGATGCACATCATTTGGTCGGAACTTTGGCATTGTATGAAGTGGTGGAATGGTTTAAACACGTGACCGATTTACCTTATCGCTGGCAGCATCAAGTTAAACATATTATGTTACGACAGGTCGTTACGGTACAACCGCAACAAAGTATTCAGGATTTAGTGCCTTATTTTGTTGAGCGTTCTTTTAATTATATTCCTGTGGTCGAGCAACAGCGTTTAGTGGGGATCATTAGCCGTGCCGATATGATTGCAGTATTGAATCAGCAACTTGTTGTAAAGACGAATTGATGGACTCACATTTTCGATGTGTATTCAAAACACGTCAATTCTGAAAACACCGAAATGCTGTGACATTCTAAAATACACAGCAGGCTGAAAGGCAAAAAAAAGCTACGATGCTTGGGGGAGCAATCGTAGCGAAAAAGAAATTCAAATGTATTTCAATCTGATGATATAAATGTGGTCAGTCAGTAAAATTTCAAGACCGTTTATCGGTCTTGATGAGGATTGATTGTGCGCACAGGTCTTGTGTAGCCCTGAGTATAGTTTGCTTTACTCGACTGGTTTTGTTTAGGAATCACCAACCACAACACCAAATACACCAAAATGCCAGGAAAGGCAGCGCTCATCACTGAAACAATCACAAAAATTAAGCGCAGTAAATTTGCGTTCCAACCAAAACGTTCAGCAATACCACCCATGACCCCAGCAATCATATTTGAGCGGTTTGAGCGATATAAACCAACATTGGTCATTCAATTCTCCTTAAGAGATCTAAAATTCAAAATGAATACAGGCTGATGTTAGGCTTGTCGCACATCATTTGTATATAAAATAAAGATGGTGTTGTTGTTAAATTTTTAAAGTATCTAGCCGCAAGCAATTGGTAAAGTTATGTAACTTAAGGTGTTGATTAAAGCAGCATCCCCCTAAAATATTCACTAGAAGTCGGTGGTGGTTTTAGATGATATTTCAACATTAAGGAATGAGTTGAACATAGATTCAACGTTACCTGTAGCTGATTTGAGTACGACTAAAAGCTTCAATTTTTAAGGGAAAGTGTGTCATTGGCTAAACCATATATTTGTGTAGTCTCTGTGCTGAGCGGTATGCTATTACTTGGATGTGATGGATCACAACTTGAGCAAGCTGCAGGGCAAAAATATACAGAACAGGCAGAAACTAAAAGACTAACGGAAGTGGCAGGGCAGGCCACTGCACCCATGCAAACGGTTGCAACAGAACATCATATTCCCGAGAATCATCTGTCTTATGTGGGACGCTATACCACTCAGATCAGCTGTGAAGATAAGTTTGTTATGTGTGAACGCGGAACAGTCGATTATATTCTGACCTTATTGCCTGATGGGACAGCGCATCGTATTTTTGTCAATGCGGGGCAAATCAGTTACGACAATGAAAAAAAATACCGCAAAGATTTATGGTTCTATGATGAAGAAGCGCATCAAATTGTGGTGGCACGCGCTTCTGGGGTGATCTTTTACTATAATATTGATCAAGACCATAATTTAATTATGGATAAAAACAAAATTTCGATTGCGACAGAAAACAACCGTGAATACTTTAAAACCAATCCCTTACCTTCGCAAAATTATCATTTAATCAGAGCAAGTTAATTATTGATTCAACTCAATTCTTAGCCCATTAGTGAGAAACTTTTGGGCTTTTTTTGCATCAAGTTTTTATTCGGGATGTGTGTAAAGCATGATTTATTAATGATGGCAGATCTTCCACAACTGAATTGAGCAAAGTATGGTGGATAAGAGTGTTAGTCAAATAGCGCGAAATGCGGGAATTTTATAATAAAATGAGAAACAGCATGATCCACAGAACAGTACTGTGATGACTGATAATTTAAAGATTTCTTTGAAGGAATGGTGGGTCGTCCGCGATTCGAACGCGGGACCAACGGATTAAAAGTCCGCTGCTCTACCGACTGAGCTAACGACCCAAATGAGTAAAAATGATGATGACCATTTTTATGACGCAAGAGTGTAGTGTACTTTTACGTGATCCTTTCGGAAAATGGTGGGTCGTCCGCGATTCGA
>DBIN01000026.1:0-28550 GCA_002296655.1 Acinetobacter sp. UBA801 | reverse complement strand
GCTCTACCAGCTGAGCTAACGACCCTGAACCATCATTCAAACTTGGTTTGAATGTGCAGTGCAAGTCAAGCTAAATAGCTTAAAGCACCACTTCGTTTGATGGAGCGTATTGTAGCAAGATATGAAGCGAGCGCAAGTAAAAAATAAAAAAGTTGCCTATGTTTGATTATAAATGCAACAAATTTATCGTATCTAATCAAAAAATAGGCAACGTGGTGGCTTAGAAGCGATATTGATACTGTTGAATATTGTTGTAAATTTCTTGGGTTAGCTCGCAATAAGCAGATTGGTTTGGCAATAACACCAGAATTTTTTCATCACACTGTTTTAAATCAAAACCTTGAGTTTTCAGGGTGTTCTTCTGGTATTTAAAAGTGCCTGTGGTTTGCATTTGCTTTTGAATGCGTAAAAAAACGGGTACTGCATAAGCAGGCATTGCTTTTTTAAACTGTATTAGCATTTGACGCAAGTCGTGTTCGTCTAACTGGCAGCCTTCGTTTAGGGTTATCGCAGCCATACCTGCGCGGCCATTGGTGTGTGGAATTTCAACCCCATACACGACAGCTTCAGCAATTTTTTCATAGTCACTGACAATATTTTCTACTTCTGTGGTGGATACGTTTTCACCTTTCCAGCGGAAGGTATCACCTAAACGATCAACAAACTGCGCGTGACGGAAGCCAATATTGCGGACTAAATCGCCTGTATTAAAATAGGTATCACCTTGTTTAAACACATTTTGCATCATCACCGCCTTGTTTTTTTCGGGGTCGGTGTAGCCATCAAATGGTGAGCGACGGGTGATTTTTCCAATCAATAAGCCGACTTCGCCTTTTTTGACTTTAATGCAGTTGCCTTTGGCGTCGCGTACAGGCTCATTTTTTTCTTTATCAAATTGAATGACCGCATAAGGTGTAGGCGAAAAACCAACGGTATTGTCAAAATTAAACACGTTGCTAAAACCAACGTTGCCTTCGCTAGACGCATACAGTTCTAGAATTTCTTGAATGCCAAAGCGTGTTTTGAATTTGCTCCAAATATTAGGGCGCATGCCATTGCCAATCATTTTAGTTACGCGATGTCCCTGCTCTAAATCAGAAGCAGGTGCATCTATTAAATATCGGCACAATTCGCCTACATAGCCAATAGCTGAGGCATTAAATTTGTGTACATCTTGCCAGAAACATGAAGTGGAATATTTTCTGCGGATGGCAAAGGTGGCACTGCCTGCAATTACGCCACACCAACACACCACAATACCAGTGGCATGGTACAGCGGCAGGGTACAGTACATCACATCATCTTGGTTTAAACCTAAGACATGACCATAGGTGCCATAAGCCAGCGTCCAGCGGCTATTGGTGAAAATCACTGCTTTAGGCAAGCCTGTGGTACCTGAGGTATAGATATAAAACAGCCCATCTTTGCCCTGTACTGACTGTGTGGTGGCAGGGTTAAAGCTTGGGAATGATGCTATACATTGCGCTAAATTTTGAAAACCTTCGGGAGCAGTGCCAGTATCGGTACGGGTATTTTGATCTGCAAACCAGTACAGACGGTTTTCTGCAAGCTCAAGTTCTTGGCGAATATCGGCAACGGCTTGGCGACATTCTTCACCTACAATGACGGCAATTGGTTTGACTAAATTAATGCTGTGCGCCAAAACTTTGGCGACTTGTGCGGTATTGACCAAAGCCGCGATAACGCCAATTTTTGCCAAGCCAATGACACTGGCAATTAATTCAGGGCGATTTTCCAACATCACCGCAATGACATCACCTTTGCGTGCGCCAATGCTTAAATAGTAATGTGCAATTTGGTTAGCCCATGCGTTTAGCTGCAAATAGCTGTACTGCTGATCTTCAAACATTAATGCACAGCCATGAGGGTTGCGATGCACAGCTTTTTCAAACGCTAGACCTAAGCCTGCAGGCGTGTTGGGTGTGCGTAAATAGGCTTGTTTTAACCCTGTGATCAGGTGGGGCACTTTAGTCATAAACTGCGGAATTTTTGCCGCAACATCCGTTAAGCCAATTAAATCGCTTTTTGTCATCTGGTTCATAAGAATCCTGTTTTTGTCATCATCCGTTGCATCTGCACTGCATCGCGTCTTATTGTTTTGTAATCCCTTAGCCCTAGTGCAATCAACCTAATTTTTCAGCGTTATACTGGATTTTATAAAATCATGGAGTAAATCTAAATCGCAGCATGACTAAAATTCAGGTCGATGCGCTAAGTTTTACGTTACAAAAAAATCCAGTCATCGAAATGACTGGATTTTTTTATTCCGCTGAAAAAGTCCGAATTACGACTCAGTTGGCGGCGTAGCTTTCTTTGGTGGACGACCACGTGGACGACGTGGGCGTACCACTTTTTCTTTGTCTGCTTTTTCTTGTTCAGATTCAGCTGTTTCGGCTGGATTATCTACAGCCAATTCTGCTTGTACTGGTTCCGCAGCGACTGACCTAGATGCTTCAGCAGTTTCTGCTTCGGTAGGGGCAGTCTGTTGTTCTACTTGCTCAGTTTGAACTGTTACAGCAGGTGCTTCTTCTGGAGTCGTACTGACTTCTGTAGAAACAGCTTCTGCTTCAGCATTTGCAGCAGCAGGCTGTTCAACTTCGGTTGCAGAATTTGCTGCTACAGGGGCTGCTTTGGTTTCAGCTTCTGCATCAGTTTTTTCAACTGCTTGAGCCTGCTTAGCTTGCTCTAACGCTTGTTCAGCGGCCTGCTTTGCTAAACGACGACGCTCACGTGGGTCATTGGCCACCCGTTTGTCTGACACAGGTTTAGGTGGTGTCAGGTCTAGCACAGGTGCAGGCTCAGCTTCAGGAGCAGCTTTGGCAACTTCTACATCACGAGTGACAGGTTTTTTCTCTGCCACAGGTGCAGTGCTAACGAGGCTCGCAGCATACTCGTCAGTGAACTTCTGCAAAGCACGGTTGAACGTTGGAATTAAGCCAAACTGTTCAATCAGAACTGAACAATCTTCACCATAGACGTGGCGAATCAGACTACCAATGCTGTATTGCGCTAAAGTTGGCACCTGTGAAGGTTTTAACTTTGGTGTAGCTGCTTGCTGTGCTTGAGTTGCACGTTGCTGACGACGATGCTGACGCGGGTCATTGCTGGCACGTTTTGCAGGCGCAGTCGGTTGTGCTTGTACTTCCGCAGGTGTAGCTGTTTCTTCTGCAATAACAGGAGTAGCTTCTACCGCAGCAACAGCTTGAGTTGGTTCAGTAACAGTTTCAAGCACAGTTGCTTCTACTGCTGTCACTGGTACAGCCGCAACTGGTGCAGCATTCAATGCCACAATTTCAGTTTGAGCCTGATCGATATTCACCACCAAAGCCGTAGTATTGAACTCTTGACGTGGTGCATCAATTAAGTCCACTTTCGGCTGATTAGAAGCAACTGCGGTAGGTGTTTGCTCATTCAATACGCTTGGGTCGCGGTGACGAATTGGGCGTTCTGGACGAGGCTGGTTACGACGGTCACGACGTGGCACAGCATTTTGCTGCTGCTCATTGTTGTTTTGAGCATCTTGCTGCTGCGGTGCTTGGTCATTGCTATGCTGACGACGAGAGCTGCGTTTATTTTCACGCGCTTCTTGACGTTGCTCCTGACGCGACATCTGAACCACTTCTTCATGCACTGGATGTTGTTGATTGTCGTGCTGAGTTTGCGGCTCACGTTGCTCTTTGTGTTTGTTATTATTGTTGCTGTGACGCGGCTTTTTGTTGTTGTGACGCGGAGCAGGTTTGTCTTCACGTTCAGCAGATTTATCTGCAGAGTCACGCTCAGTTTTTTGTGCTACTGTCGATGGTGCAAGGTACACATTTTGACTGCTTGCAGCAGGGGTCGCAGACGCAGTTGCAATTTGACCAAACTGACCACGACTCACAGCACCGCTATTCACCATTTGCTCAATGGCTGCTGCAGCATTGTTGGCACTACGTGCTTGATCAATGGTGCTGGCTTGCTTTTGAACAAATAGGTTTTCTAACCATGCACAAGGACTTGCAGCAGTTGTTGCTGCCGCAGGCGCAGACTGCTGTTGTGCAGATGTTTTATGTTGCTGTGCTGCTTGTGGTTTTCTTGCAGAGGTTTTTTCTGCCGCAGGTGCAGCAGCGTGGCTGTGCGATTGATCGGCTTCTTCTAAATGCCATTCAGAAGATTCATAACCCAACTCTTTTTCGCTTGAACGAGTTGCTTCAGTACGTTCATAGCTTGTTGGTGCAAAACCTTCAGGATTATACGAAATTTCGTAATGTGGGGTTTCTAAGTGTGGGTGTGGTAATACAGTTACTCGCACATTTGAAGTTTGCTCAAGGTAAACTAGGCTGTGACGTTTTTCATTCAGTAAGAATGCCGCAATTTCAACGGGTACTTCGACTTGAACTTCGCCATGACGTTCACGCAGGGCAATCTCTTCCACTTTACGCATAATAGAAAGTGAAAGAGAGCGTAGGTCACGCACCATGCCTGTGCCATGACAGCGTGGGCAAACGTAGCCAGTCGCTTCTTCAAGCGATGGACGTAAGCGTTGACGGCTCATTTCCATTAAACCAAAACGCGATAATTGACCAAATTGAATACGTGCGCGGTCACTTTGCGTCGCTTCACGAAGTTTGGCTTCAACCATACGTTGGTTGCGGTCTTTGGTCATGTCGATAAAGTCGATGACCACCAAACCACCGATGTCGCGTAAACGTAATTGACGTGCAATTTCTTCGGCAGCTTCAAGGTTGGTATTAAGCGCAGTATCTTCAACATCTTGACCACGGGTAGATTTTGCCGAGTTGATGTCAATTGAAACTAATGCTTCAGTTTGGTCAATAACAATAGAACCGCCTGAAGGCAATTTAACTTCACGCTCATAAGCTGTTTGAATTTGGCTTTCGATACCAAAATGTGCGAATAGCGGCTCATTTAAAGTATAGGTTTTTAGCTTGTCTAACTGACGTGGCATCACGGCTTTTACGAAGTTATAGGCTTCGTTATAAGCTTGTTCTGAGTCAATTAAAATTTCGGCAACATCATCACGCAAGTAGTCACGAATTGCACGTGTGACTACACCTGCTTCTTGGTGTACCAACATTGGCGATGGGCCAGAACTTGCGGTATTTTGAATTTGAGCCCAAAGGTCAAGCAAGTGTTGTAAATCAAGCTGTAATTCTTCTTGTGAACGACCAATACCTGCAGTACGTACAATCACGCTCATGCCGCGTGGTATGTTTAAAGATGCCAGCATTTCTTTGAGTTCTTCACGTACAGAACCTGAAATTTGACGACTGATACCGCCACCTTTCGGGTTGTTTGGCATAAGTACTAAATAACGACCTGCCAAGGAAATGAAGGTAGAGAGCGCAGCACCTTTGTTGCCACGTTCTTCTTTTTCTACCTGCACTAAAAGCTCAGTGCCCTCAGTAATCAATTCACGAATATTGGAAGTTTGGCGAGGATCGGCTTTGAAATAAGAGTTTGCGATTTCACGCATAGAAAGGAAGCCTTGGCGACCTGCACCGTATTCAACAAATACGGCTTCTAAAGAAGGCTCTACACGGGTCACATGACCTTTGTAGATATTCGATTTTTTTTGTTCACGGGTACGATTTTCTAAATCAAAATCGTAAAGACGCTGACCAGTGACAAGTGCAACGCGAATTTCTTCGGCATGTGTTGCATTAATCAACATACGTTTCATGGGTGTAACACCTTATAGTGATACACAGCAAAAAATCGCTAGACACGTAGCGAACATCAAGCATCACGGATCAATGGCTCAAATCTGCAATGAATTTCATTGTGCTTTGAGTCTTTTATTCCCAGCGTCTATTTTGATATAGATCAGCTTTGGTTTTGATTCACGTATTGATGATGGCAATACGGCTTTAACCTTTAAACGGATAAAGTCACCTGATCACTTCACTGGCGGACGAGCGGTGTATTGGATGTGTGTAACTTTCACTGTCACATTGCTCGAAGACTATCTCTTCTTTCATAGATAGAGTGTCTTGATACGGAATTATCATCGTATCTTTACAAATTGTGCAGATCCAATACATCAAACGCTTTAGCCTGAAGTGGTTCTCAGGGTGCGACTAATCTGATGTGTATCAGTTTACGTTTAAAAACCAACTAGAGTTGGCGACATATTTTTTCAGTCAAACTGATTTATGTACCTAAGGTACAATTAAACGCAACAGTTTGCTTTTTTGCCGATATAATAAGCCTTCGGCGTCGGCATAATTCTTTTGGGACCTGCTCGTATGTCGTGGGATGTTGGTTGATTGCTCTATTTCAGAAAAGTCTGAAAAGATTCAACGTTAACCCACTGACGATGGTTTCCGTGCGCTGACTATATCAAACCTTGCATCATCTGCCTATGGGCTAAGCTTAAGTTTCTTGTGTAAAGCATAGCCTAAATGATCATTTTTTAATCAATTTTAGTATTTTATTAGGTCTCTTAACTGTATGAATTCTACCCAACAATGGCAAAGTGTCACTTGGTTTGAAGTGGATGAGCATCAAGCGGGTCAACGCATCGATAATTTTTTGTTTAGTCGTTTAAAAGGGGTGCCTAAAAGTCGCATCTATCGTTTGATTCGTGAAGGGCAAGTGCGGGTCAATAAAAAGCGCATTAAAGCAGAAACTAAACTGAATATTGGTGATCAAATTCGTGTGGCGCCTATTCGTTATGAGCAAAAAGATGAATCTGCTGTACCAGTATCTGACAAGGTTACGCAAGGCCTACTGGCACGTGTGATTTATGAAGATGAAGGCTTGATGGTCGTCAATAAGCCATCTGGAATTGCCGTGCATGGGGGCAGTGGTGTAGCTTATGGCCTGATTGAAGGTTTGCGTGCTGCGACAGGAAAAAAATATTTGGAATTAATTCACCGTATTGACCGTGATACTTCAGGCTTGGTGATGATTTCTAAAAAACGCAGTACCTTAAAAACCCTGCAAGATTTATTGCGCGAACATAAAATCCAAAAAACTTATGCTGCCATTGTCAAAGGGCAGGTGAGTTTGGATAAGCAATTGATTGATGCGCCGTTACATCGTTATGAATTGGCGAATGGCGAACGTCGTGTACGTGTATCTAAAGAAGGCAAAGCGTCTAAAACCCAGTGGAATGTGGCAGAGCGTTTTATGCATGCTAGCTTGGTATATGCTTCTCCGTTGTCAGGACGTACCCATCAAATTCGTGTGCATGGTTTAAGTATTGGGCATCCGTTAGTAGGTGATGATAAATACGGCCATCAAACTGAATATCGTGGCCCTGCGCCACGTCGTTTGTGCTTACATGCCATGCGTTTGGAAATTCCAGGCTATCCTGTGATTGAAGCGCCTTTACCTGAAGATATGCAGAGTTTGGTGGCGCAGCTTCGAGCGCAAAAGGCGGATAAGCAGACAGCGACACCTGATTGATTTTTGTAACTCTCTATTGTGTGGTAATAGTTCCCTTCTTTTTAAAGATGAGGAATATTGTTTTGCAAGAAAGAAATTAGGTTTTCAGGGGTAATTGACAGCCATAGTTTAACGTTTTTAATTTAAATTTTGGGTGTGTAGGCTATCCCTTCCTTTTCAAAGATGATGGGAAGCACCGCTTCGCAAGACAAAAATCTTTTGTTTTGCTGATGGAACATCCTTGTGCCTCAGAGAAACGGCGACATTCATGTCGCCCTTCGCGTATCGAATATTTGTTGTGATATATGTGCTGATTCTTGGTCGTTTATCCTTTTGAGTTAAGGTCAAGCGAAGGAATTTTAAAGCCGAATCAAATTTAGGAACTTGATATGAACAAACCTATAGAACTCATCATTTTTGATTGGGATGGCACTTTATTTAATTCCGTCGGTCAAATTGTGGCAAGTTTGCAGTTCGCAGCACAACAATTTCAGCAACCCCTGACCGATGCCGCGGCCAAAAGTATTATTGGTTTGGGTCTGCCTGAAGTGGCACAGCGTTTATTTCCTGAAGTGCCAGAGCTGCATCAAGCGATTTTGCAGTGCTATTCAGAACACTATGTAGAACACTCAAAAACCGATGCTTGGTTTGAGGGTGTGGCAGATATGCTAGATGAGTTGTCAGATTTGGGATTGAAACTGGCAGTGGCAACAGGCAAAAGCCGTAAAGGTTTAGATCGTGTGTTGGCACAAACCCAAAGTCAGGATTTGTTTGTAGCGACACGTGCTGCGAGTGAAACCAAATCTAAACCTGATCCTTTAATGCTGCAGGAAATTTTGAATAGTACCAATGTGCCAGTCGGGCAAGCGATTATGGTAGGCGACACTTCCTTCGATTTAGAAATGGCACAAAACATTTCCATGCCGCGTGTGGGCGTGAGTTATGGTGTGCACAGTGTAGAAGTCTTGCAACGTTATCAGCCTTTAACCATTGCGCCTGATGTACCGAGTTTGCATGATTTTTTAGTGCAGCAATATCGTTTACGTCAGGCGGGTTAAATCCAGTAAAAACAATTTAGAAGAATTTTAACTTCCTAAGCCCCTTAAAATATTGTGTCACACGCCGATGCACACAGTTTCAGCCAATGTAGTCACTAGTTACAGGTTGAAAAAGCGGAAGAATTTAACACTGTGATTAAAAAAAAACTTAACTGCACGTGGTGTAAACTAAGCGCAGTGAGGTAAAAAGGATGGCAAATTGCCATCCTTTTTATGTATCTCATTTAGTGCTGAATAAAGCTCGCGACCAAGTTAATGCAAATCGCCAAAATAGTGGTATTAAAGCTATAAGCCAAAATAATATGTAGCGTGTTAAGTACCCGCATGGGTTGTGAGCTAATCGAAACATCGGCAGTTTGTGCTGATGTACCAATGACATAGCTGAAATATAAAAAGTCAGGGTAGGTCGGGTGTGACGTCTTGGGAAAATCCAACCCGCCTTCTTGATGTTGTTGCAGTGCTAAATAATAGTCATGCGCATAGTGAATCGCAAAAATGGTATGCATAAAAAACCAAGCACATAAAATGGTGGTAATGGATAAAATAAAATGTCCCATGCGCACAAACTCACTTTGTGCAAACAAATTCATCTCGACAATAATCGCAATAAAACACATCACTAAGGTTAAAAATACCAAGAATAAAATCAGCCATTTGCTGGCATCTTGTTGTTGGGCCCGTTGTAAAATATGCACATGATCGCTGTGCCACAAATTCCGCATGATTAAAACCAAATAGCAGGAAATTGCGATATTCCAGCTAATCAATAAACAGCTAGACCATGTCCATGCAGTGAGGGTCTGAAAAATAGCATACAGCACAATGGTAATCACAAAACTGATAAAGAAATAAGGACGATATTGAATCCCTGTTTTCATTCTGCTGAAGGGTGTTTTTATCATTCTTGATCCTTTTTGGATGGCCAATCTAAAGGTGTTATTTCTAAAGGTGTTATTGGCTGTTATCATCAGCCTAATTTTAGAAAATAGCGATGTTGTGGCTATTTTAACTAATTAGACTTAAGTTATAGTTTGCAGCAAATGTGGTAGCGAAGCGAAGAAAAATAAGACTGCAAAAGGGGAATGTTTGAGTGCAAGAATCGGCACTAGCTCAGAAAAAGATTAAAAAATAAGTTTAGACTTAAGTCTAAAGATGTGTTTTCGCATCTAGAATGCACAAAAAGTGCTCGCTACATCAAGCAGCAAGCACTTTTGAAAGATTGAATCAATGGGATTGGTTTTAGAATTATTGTTCGCGGTTGATGTCCAAATAGAACATACGCGTAAGCAGTTCCATAAATTTATGTACTGCAGCGGAATGGCTGTTTTTGCAGTAGCTGATGTATAAATCTAAGTGTGGAAGTTCTACATCAAGTGGGCGGATCACGGTATTCTCCATGGTCAGCGAGGCAACATAGCTCGGTAAAATGGTGCAGCCTAAGCCTATACTAATCAAGTTGATATTAAATAAAATGTTGTCAGCTTTTTGCACAATGTTTAGTTCAATGTTGTGCTGTTTGGCAAAATCGACAATCAGGTGATGCAAGTTATATGAAGCTTCTGCCGAAGGAATAATAAAATCAATGCCATTCAAAGCTTTGATAGGAATGCGTTCGTATTTTGCCAATGGATGATCTTTGGGCAAAATAAAAATCAGCGGTTCACGCAGCACAAATTGGCTTTCAATTTCATCACTGTTGATATTGTGGCGGCTAAAGGTGATGTCGAGTTCACCTTTTTTAATCATTTTCATTTGCTCAGTGTTGTTTAAACTCAACAATTCAATTTTTAAATCAGGGTTTTGCACGCGCAGATGCGGCAGGATATACGGGAAGATTTTCATCTCCGCGACAGGAACAAAGCCAATACGCAGCCTATGCTGTTTGGCTTGCGACACCTGACGTGCCATAGCAACGGCTTTGTCGGCTTGCGCCAAAGTCAGTCGCGCCTGTTCTAAAAATACAGCACCTTCTTCGGTTAGCTCGACTTTACGTTTGGTACGGTTGAGTAGCTTAACACCTACATCTTCTTCTAAATCTTTAATTTGCTGACTCAGCGAAGGTTGAGCGGTATAAAGCTTAAGCGCCGCTTTACTGAAGTTGAGCTCTTCAGCCACAGTAATGAAGTAGCGAAGGTGACGTAATTCCATACAGTTATTCCAAGGATTAATTCAAAATATGTCTTACTATAGAATAATAAAAGTATAATCTATAAACAACTATTTGATAAAAATTATTGTTTTATACGCTAATTAAATATGACTTTATCATTATGCAACGATTTGAGTGCAAAATATAATATTGGATTAATCTATAAAAACTATTAATTGAAGGAAAGATATTTCACTAAACGTGCCTAAAGAACCATTATCCATCAAAAGTTGAGTCTATTTACTTTGTGCCGTTGTTGGTTACAGGAGAGATTTTCATGAGTGGAAAATTAATGTGCGCGAAATCGATGCTTTGGTCGATGCACAAAATGGACGTATCACGCCATCTATGGCGCACAGCTATTTATTTACTTGGCCGTCAATTATCTAAGCTTAGGTTTAATGGCGCTGATTTTGGTGTTTCTCCTTTAATTGCGGGCTTAATTGGTCATGTGATTTTACGCACGCAAAAATTGATAGTCTTGCAATGGATGGTATGGCAATTGCGATTGCAGAACTCAATTTTTGTCTTTGCCTACTCTGCTGACAGTAAAGTGAACTCTTGGGGTGTGGTGATGTTTGGGATTGTGATGTATTTCTGAAAAGAATGGTGCGAACAATATTTTGCTAAATGCGAAGCCCGCATTGCTATAGCCGCATTTAGGTTTTCTAAAGCTTCGCTGGGATGAGATGTAAATTTCCGATGTTTAGTCTGCTGTGGATACGACATTTTTCTCAAAACAACAAAAACATAAAGGAAATTGCCTGCTTGATTTCGCTACTATGCGTGATAGAGTCAACACATGAACCAAAGCTGTGTTTTTTTCTGAACAGATCAGGATAAAAAGCATCATGGCAGATGCGCTATATATGATTGGGCTTACATGAACAACGTGGAACAAAAGCATTTTCAACTGCCAACGGAAGCCTGTTGGTCGCATACTTGGCGTAAACCCAAGCTAAAATTTTTGCCTTCAAATCATTATGATGGAGCGCAGTTTTTTAATCCGATTGAGTGTCCCGAGGGGCGTAGCCACATTGATTTATTAAAATGGTTGCTAAAACGCAAATCGAACAGTTGGAATGTCAATCCGCAACAAGAAGCGCAGCAATTTTTTACAGCGTCACGCGCTTTACCACAATTGCGTCCGCAGGCCAGTTTAGACGATTGGCAAGTTTGGTTTGTAGGGCATGCAACTGTACTCATTCAAATTGGCCCGTATAACTTTTTAACCGATCCAGTCTGGGCAGAGCATGCCAGTCCAAAGCAGGGGCGAGGACCTAAACGTGCTTGTCCTGCAGGGATTGCGCTGGAAGATTTACCGACCATTCATGCTGTATTGTTAAGCCATAACCATTATGACCACATGGATTTAACCACCTTAAAATGGCTGAATCATCAATTTGCCATGCCTATTTACACAGGTTTGGGTAATGGTTGCTATTTGCCGCCTGACTTGCATGTGATTGAAATGGACTGGTGGCAATCGGCTTTGTTTAAAGAAATCAAAATTGTCTACACCCCTGCACAACATGGTTCGGGACGCGGTGCACGTGATCAGAACATGGCGTTATGGGGCGGGTTTTCTATTTTGCATGGGCAAGACCATTGTTTTTTTGCGGGCGATACGGGTTATTCCCCACACTTTAAAGAAATTCAAACCCGTATTGGCGCACCGCGCGTGGCACTTTTGCCGATTGGTGCTTATGAACCACGTAATCTGATGCGTTATATGCACATGAATCCTGAAGATGCTTTTCAGGCGCATAAAGACTTACATTCCAAATGCTCATTGGCCATTCACTATCGAACTTTTGAATTGACCGATGAAGGACGTGATCAACCTGAGGCAGATTTGCATCAAGCCATGAAGCGTTCATCTAAACTGATGAATCCATTTTATTGTATTCGTGAAGGTAAAAAATTAATTGTTTAATCTTTTAAAAACTTGACCATAAATAAAAATGACACGCTACTTTTTACGCTCTGAAAAGTAGCAACGACAGATATAGAACACAAAGCCCCTATCGAAATAGGGGCTTTGTTTTGGTATTTAAAATCTTTGTGTTTAGGTTAACTTGATCTTGGAGTACAAAGATTACAGTACACCTGGCTGACCAAGTGCAGGGTCGCTGGCACGAGCTGCTTGTGCATCGGCAACAGTCATGCCTAAAGCTGCTGCAACGCCTTCACCATAAGCAGGGTCACATGCGTAACAGTTGCGAATATGTCGATACTTAATAAAGTCTAAAGCATCGCCCATCGCACGTGCCGTGTTATCAAACAGTGCCTGTTTTTGCTCAGGATTCATTAAATTAAACAATGCACGCGGCTGGCTGAAGTAGTTGCTATCGTCTTCACGATAATCCCAGAAATCTGCATCGCCACGAATTTTGAGTGGTGGTTCGCGGTATTGCGGTTGCTCTTGCCATTGGTGGAAGCTGTTTGGCTCATAGTGCGGCAAGCTACCATAGTTACCATCCATGCGACCTTGACCATCACGACGGTTGGAGTGTACAGGGCAGCGTGCAGCATTCACTGGAATTTGTGAATGGTTTACACCAACACGGTAACGCGCAGCATCAGCATAGTTGACCAAACGCGCTTGTAACATGCGGTCTGGCGAGTAGCTAATTCCTGGTACAAGGTTGCTTGGTGCAAAGGCAGCCTGTTCAACATCTTGGAAGTAGTTTTCAGGGTTGCGGTTCAGTTCAAACTCACCTACTTCAATCAGTGGATAATCACCTTTCGGCCAAACTTTGGTGAGGTCAAATGGGTGATATGGTACTTGTTCTGCATCTAGTTCAGGCATGATTTGCACGAACAGCGTCCATTTCGGGAAATCACCACGTTCAATGGCATTGTAAAGGTCGGTCTGGCTGCTTTCACGGTCACGACCAATCAATTCTGCTGCTTCTGCATCGGTTAGGTTTTGAATGCCTTGTTGAGTGCGGAAGTGGAATTTTACCCAGAAACGCTCATTATCTGCATTAATAAAGCTATAGGTATGACTACCAAAACCATGCATGTGACGATACCCGACTGGAATACCACGGTCCGACATGACAATAGTCACTTGGTGGAGTGCTTCTGGCAGTAACGTCCAGAAATCCCAGTTGTTGGTCGCATTACGTAGGTTGGTGCGTGGGTCACGCTTTACAGCTTTATTTAGGTCTGGGAATTGACGCGGATCGCGGAAAAAGAACACAGGTGTGTTGTTGCCGACTAAGTCCCAGTTGCCTTCTTCGGTATAGAACTTTAAAGCAAAACCACGAATGTCACGTTCTGCATCGGCAGCACCACGCTCACCTGCAACCGTAGAGAAGCGGGCAAACATTTCAGTTTTTTTACCCACTTCAGAGAAAATTTTGGCACGGGTATATTGGCTGATGTCGTGAGTAACTGTAAACGTACCAAACGCTCCTGAACCTTTGGCATGCATACGACGCTCAGGAATCACTTCACGTACAAAGTTTGCTAACTTTTCATTGAGCCATAAATCTTGGGCAAGCAGTGGGCCACGTGGGCCCGCAGTCATACTGTTTTGGTTATCTATAACAGGTGCGCCTGCATCGGTGGTTAAATGCGTTACAGGGCATTTTTTTATCTCTTGGCTCATCGTTGTTCTCCATTATTGTGATCATCATGTGGTGGGCTGCATTAGAAATTGAGCTTCTAAAACAAGCGGCCATGAACCGTTTTGGTTGTTAAAAAAATCAACTACAACACCACAATATCATGCAGATCGGGCTTTGTAGATGAAAGCTTTTCAAATCCCACCATTTTAATGTAAAACGATTTTTATAATTTTACAAATAGATAAATTTATTGTTTATGATTGGTATATTCGATTATTCTTTGTAAACTAAATCATCATTTTTTGCAGCACTAAATATCTGAAACTGAGGCTAAAAATGGTTGAGTTGCTAGTGAAATATCGGTGTGTAAGGCATCCCAATCTTGAAAATGCGGATTGATTAATAAACTTTGTGAAATAAAGCCATAGCTGATGCGATGCAGATTCAAAGCAAGGTGCAGTTGTTGTTCGGCATTATGTATGACAGGTGCGAATATCTGTTGCCACATTTGCAGCATCATGCTGTAACTTTTTTGGTAAGTTTCAATGTGCGAAACTTGTCGTTCCAGTAAAAAAGTCTGTGCCCAAAGCCATTGTTGTGCCTGAATTTGCTGAAGCTGAAACTGAATGATGGTTGCGATATAGCGGTTTATTTCAACAACTGTGGATAACTTAAGTTGCTGTTGGGCATAACTTTTTAAGTCTTCTGCATGCTTTTTGACTTGCAGGTGAATCGTCAATGCCAGTAAATCTTCTTTCTTGGCAAAGTATTCATAAAAAGTGCCTAAACCGACACCTGCCAAATCGGTAATTTCTCGAATGGTGATTTGATCTGCAGGAAGTTCATGCAAAAGCCGAACAAAACTTTCTTGCAAAGCCTCTTGAGTCAGTTTAGCCCTTGATTGGCGTGGCTTACGGCGCACTTGAACCTCAGAATTTTTCATAAATAAAGCCGAACACCTGAGCACATATTTTTCTCTATACTAAATGCAATGATAGCATCGCGTTTGTCTAGGAGTGACACAATGCAGACATGGATGACCCATCAAATTCAAAATCAGTTTGATGAATTACAAGACTATAACTTATTTGAAACCGATACGGTTTTACAAGAAATTTTAACCCGTTATGGCAGTCAAGATCAGACCCGACTGAGCGAATTGGGACATATTGCAGCATCGGCAGAATATTATCACTATGCCGATTTAGCCAATCGGCATACGCCTATTTTACATGCCTTCGATGCACGTGGACGCCGTAAAGATGTAGTGGAGTTTCATCCCGCATGGCATCACTGGATGGCGCTGAATCGCAAGTTTGACACGCATGCACATCCATTTAAACAACCGCAATCTACGGCAAAATGGGTCGATTGGGCCAGTCGCTTTTATTTGGCGGGACAGGTTGAGTGTGGCAATTTATGTCCAAATTCCATGACTTTAGGCAGTATTCCGCTCATTCAGCGTGAACCTGAATTATGGGCAAGCATGGGCGAAAAACTGTTATCGCATGAATATGACCCGCGTGATGTGCCGATTTCACAAAAGAAATCTATTTGGTTGGGCATGGGCATGACCGAAAAGCAGGGTGGTTCAGATGTACGTGCCAACCAAACGCTTGCCATTCCAGTCGCAGCAACAGGGCGTGGGCAAGCCTATTTGCTCACAGGTCATAAATGGTTTTTCTCTGCACCAATGTGTGATGCACATTTGGTGGTCGCCAATACCGAACAAGATGGTTTGGCTTGTTTCTTTGTACCGCGTTGGTTAGAAGATGGCAGAAAAAATAATATTCAGGTACAGCGTTTAAAAGACAAAGTGGGAAATCGGAGTAACTCCAGTTCTGAAGTCGAATTTCAGCAGGCGTGGGGCATCATGATTGGCGAAGCAGGGCGCGGTATTCCCACCATTATTGAAATGGCGAACCACACTCGTTTAACCTGTGCTGTGGGCAGTAGTGCCATGCTGCGTCAAGCCTTGGTGCAATGCCTTGCCTATACTCGACAACGTCAAGCATTTGGACAGACTTTGGCGAATCAGCCATTAATGCAGGCAGTCTTGGCAGATTTGGCTTTGGAAACTGAAGCTGCGGTACAGCTCAGTTTTCATTTGGCACATTGTTATGAAAGCGATGATGCTGTGTCTTTGGCATGGAAGCGTTTAATGACCCCTGCTGCAAAGTTCTGGATTTGCAAACGCGCGGTGGAACTTACAGGTGAGATGATGGAAGTTTTTGGTGGCAATGGTTATGTCGATAACAGCATCATGGCACGTATTTTCAAAGAAGCACCTGTAAATACCATTTGGGAAGGTTCAGGCAATGTCATGTGCCTAGATGTACTACGCGCCATGCAGCGAGAACCTGAGCAGATTCAGGTATTATTGCAGGATTTTACTTACACTGCCGTTACTCACCGTATTTTGAGCAGTGAATTAGATGGCTTGCAGCAATTATTGCAGCGCGAGAACAGCAGCGATTTACAATTTATGGCACGTGCTTTGGTCAGCCGTTTGGTCATTTTGGCACAAGCAGTTTTGTTATTGCGTTATGCACCAAGTTTTGTGGCAGAAGGTTTTATTCAGTCGCGTTATAGTGCATTGCATGGTCAAGTGGTGGGTATGCTTAAACCTGAACAGGTGGATGTTGCAGCCATCTTGCAGCGTGCATTTGCGGCATAACATCCAATGCTACTTGCTACTGCATAAAAAATTCACCCGCTTGGCAAAACCGAACGGGTGAATTGAACCGTATGTTGCGTCGAGTCGTGATCAATCACGCTCGCTTGCATTAAAGCTGATCGCTTCAGCGAAACTTATTTCGCAGGTTCTTCAGCTTTTACACCTTTTTGATAAAGTGTGTAAATGTAGATAGGAATATCCAAATCTTCTAAATGTTTGTAGATCAGTGGACGTACATCTTCCCAATCTAAACCGCCTACGCCTGTTGCAAGACGCGGTAACGCCAAGCTTTCAATTTTCTCTTCTTCAATCAACTGTTTTAAGTTTTTCAAAGTACGGTTGACGGATTCAGTCGATGCCTTACCTGGTTTTGAACCGTTGTCATAAGCCGCTTCCTGAGTCATCAGGTTGACGATGCGTTGACCTTCGGCATTGACCCAAGTCCATTGCTCACCCGCTTTAGGATGGTAAATATGGCAATAGTTGCGGAAGTCTTTATATAGCGCAGGCCAGTGCTCACGCAGACTTAAAGCTAGACCTGTTGCAAAGTTATCGTTAGGGGCAACACCGTGAGCAATCGCTCGTGCTTCGCTCAGTAAAATATCTCCAGATACTTCATAAATCATGAATTTGACTCCTGTTTTTAATGGTCTTGTTTAACTGATCTTCTATATTCATATTAGCCAATCATTGTCGTTTTTCTAGTGGATTTTAAAACCACTAAGTCTTTGCAAATTAATAAAAATTTTTTGAATTTCGTGTTATAATTGTATGGGTAAAGCCGCTGAATATTTTTAAAATAGCTTTCAAAAATAATCGTCAGAAAACTCCAATTAAACGGCTGAAAAAGCTTTTCACCCTTCTTTTTATCTTAGCACTATTGAGTGAAAACGCTTGTAAAATGTACAAGAAAGCGTATGATCGGCTTCCCAATTTAATATGGAATATGAGCGAGAGAATAGTCAGGTGATGCAGAAGCAACTGGCTTGAATTTTCCCGTAACATCTCCATCTATAAAGAATACCGACCCTGCTCATTTCAATGATCAACCGAAAGGAACAGCGCAATGGCAAAGAAAAAACAGCCTGAGTTTATTCAGCATAACTTTGTGGCCAAGCACATGCACGAGGTTAACAAAAGTCAGGTTTTTGTTGACCGCAAGAAAAATTCCAAACGAGGCTATAGCAAACACAAACAAGGGCGATATTCCGATGATTATCGCCCTTGTTGTTTTTGGAGTGAATGGTGTGTTGCTTAAGGCTTAAACCGATGTTTTATGGAGATACGATACGTGTTGCAAGTTTCACCATATCGCCCAAGCCATGGGTTTTAAAATAATGCTCTATCAGACTTTTCACCATCAGCGGATTATTCAATTTTAACGCCTGATCTAACAAATGTTGTGCATCAGTCATCGGTATATGACAAATTGCTTTACGCACCCGCAAGATATTACTGGAACTCATCGACAGGGTATTAAAGCCCATTGCCATTAGAATTACCGCCGACAGCGGATCTCCCGCCATTTCACCACAAATACTCACAGGCTTGTCATATTTATGACATTCTTTCACCAAGCAGGTTAAGGCGCGCAGCACTGCAGGATGAAAGTGTGAATAGACGTTGGCCACGCGCGGATTGTTACGATCCACTGCCAATAAATACTGGGTTAAATCGTTTGATCCTACCGAGAAAAAATCCACCAACGGGGCAAATTCATCAATTTGCAGCAGCACACTCGGTACTTCCACCATAATACCAATTTTCGGCTTGGTGATTTTGACCTGTTCTTCTTCCTGCACCGCTTGCAAGTCACGATCTAGCAAATACAAGGCTTCTTCAACCTCGCTAACACTGGTGATCATTGGTAGTAAAATATGTAAATTATTCAAACCAATACTGGCTTTAAGCATGGCACGAATTTGCGCAGAAAAAATTTCAGGATGATCTAGCGTGAAGCGAATCCCGCGCCAACCCAAGGCTGAATTTTCTTCTTCAATCGAAAAGTACGGCAAGTCCTTGTCTGCGCCAATATCCAGTGTACGCATCACCACAGGTTTGTTGGCAAAGTGACTGAGCTGTTGGCGGTATATGGCACGCTGTTCCTCTTCGCCCGGGAAACGGTCACGCAGCATAAATGGAATTTCAGAACGATATAAACCAACGCCTTTGGCACCACGTTGTACGCCACGCACTACGTCAATCATCAAGCCCGTATTGACATACAATTTTACCGCTACGCCGTCAGGGGTAATGGCATCTTTGGTTTCATATTGCTTGAGGTCTTTGGCAATCTGTTCTTCTTCTTTTTGAATTTCTTTATAGCGCGTTCGCATGCGACGTGGCGGGTTGATAAACACCCGGCCTTGGTGGGCATCTACAATCATCTCCACATCGTCTAGGCTGTTGACGGGCAACTCAGTTACGCCAACTACGGTTGGAATACCTAAAGCACGTGCCACAATGACCATGTGAGAATTCATCGCGCCTTCGGTGGTGACAATTGCAGCAATTTTATCCACAGGCAGTTCTACCAAAGCTGCTGTGGAAATTTCTTCGCCAATTAAAATACTTTCATCGGTCAGTTCGCGGTGGCTGGAGTCGGCTTCTTGCAAATAGGCCAAAATCCGTCGCCCGAGATCTTTTAAGTCCGCGGCACGTTCACGGAGATAGTCATCTTCCATCTGTTCAAACAGATCGATATGATTTTCAATCACAATACGAACTGCACCTTGTGCCCAGTTACCTTCACGTATCAGTTCTTTAATTTCTGCAGGCAGGGCATTTTCATCTAGCATACGCAGGAACACACTGAATAAAGCGCGTTCTTCCGCCATGAGGGCATCTTGCATTTTGTCATCAAGCGATTTGATTTCATCACGCACAGAGGTGACAGCACGATCCAGCAGCTCTAACTCTTCACTGATGTCATCGGCTTCACGGTCAGGGACAGCCGCCAAATCTGCAGGGGGATAGAGAATGACGGCACGACCTAAGGCGATCCCACCTGAACCTGAGACACCTTGGAAAGTTTTGTAAGCGGGTAAATTACTCGGTTTACGAAATACATCGATATTGCCCACCGCATGCGCATGCGCAATAACCCCTGAAAGCTGAGCACAGAGCGTGACGAGGAAAGATTCCGCAGCTTCACTAAAGTCTTGCGACTCTTTGTTTTGCACCACGAGCACGCCCATGACTTTACGGCGGTACATGACTGGTACACCGAGGAACGAGTTATAAATTTCCTCACCTGTTTCAGGTAAGTACATAAAACGTTCATGTTTCGGTGCATTGTCGAGATTGACAATTTCTTCACGTTGTCCGACTAAACCGACCAAACCTTCACCGGTGTGTAACGACACATGTCCCACGGCCTCAGGATTTAAACCCTTTGATGCCATGAGCAAGTAGCGTTGATTGCGCTCATCTAACAGATAAATAGAGCAGACATCCACATGCATGGCTTCTGCGACCTGATTGACCATAATATCGAGTGATTCATGCAAACTGGTGGACGCATTGATTTCTTGTACAATGCGTCTAAGGGTATCCAGTTGCATGTTCGACATACGCGCTACTCCATATTCTAATCAATGAATTGAGGTCAGTTTTACACCACAGGTGACCCTATAACAATAAGCTAAAAAATCTACATATTCATGCAAATTTTAAGGTTTTTTCAGGGGTAATTGATTGCACAATTCCACCATCGCTTTACGGTAGACGTCACGTTTGAAATTGACGACCTGACCAAGCGGATACCAGTAACTGACCCATTGCCATTGATCAAATTCGGGTGGGTCTGACAAATTCAGCCGAATGTGATGCGCTGACGCTGTCAGTTGCAATAAAAACCACTTCTGTTTTTGACCAATACATACGGGATCTGAATCCGTGCGTATATACCGATGTGGCAAACGATAACGCAGCCAACCTTTAGTTTGCGCGATAATTTGGACGTGTTCGGGCAGTAAGCCAACTTCTTCTCTCAGCTCACGATAAAGTGCCTGTTCAGGGGTTTCTCCATACTGGATACCTCCTTGCGGAAATTGCCATGCATTGTGACCAATGCGTTTTGCCCATAAAACTTGTCCAAACTCGTTTGCCAAAATGATCCCGACATTGGGTCGGAAACCTTCTGAGTCGATCATTTGGCTACCTAAATATTGTTTAATTTATGACTTTGCACTCGGGGATGATGATTTCTTTTCTCCAACTCGAAAATGCAAAGTGTAAATAATGTTAAAATTGCTATGATCTTAACTAATTTCTATCGACTAGCGGAGATAGATTTACAATTTTTTTCTTAAATTTCATTTTTTACGAGTATTTTCATGAAATTGGCGCTATTTGATCTCGATCACACCTTGTTAAATACTGATTCAGATCATTCTTGGGGTGAGTTTTTGGTAAGTGAAGGCTTGGTCGATCCTGTTCGCCATCGTGCCATGAACGACAAGTTTTATGAAGACTATAAAGCAGGGCAACTTGACCCAATTGCATATAACGAATTTGTATTTGAGTTTTTAACCCAGCACGACAATCAGTACCTCACAGATTTGCATGAATTATTTATGCAAAAGGTGATTCGTCCACAAATGCGTCCTGAAGGGTTTAAAGCTATTCAGCGTCATCAAGAATTAGGGCATGAGCTGGTGGGGATTACGGCAACATCTGACTTTATTACTGCACCTATTTTTCGTGAGTTTGGCATTACTGAAATTATTGCCACCAATGCCGAAGTGGTCGATGGTAAATATACAGGCAAAGTCATCAATACCGCATGCTATCAGCAAGGCAAGTTGGTGCGCTTGGAACAATGGCTTGCAGGACGTGAAGTGTTAGAGTCTTGGGCATATTCAGACTCGATTAATGATCGTTTCTTACTGGAATATGCAGATCACGCGATTGCCGTGAATCCTGATGCACGTTTACTAGCTTTGGCTGAAGAACAAGGTTGGGATGTGCAGGACTGGTCAATTTAAAGCTTAGACTAGTGCAATTGTCGTTATATTAGGTGTAACTAGTCGCTTGTTTCTGTTTTGTTTTTATTTGCTGCAATGTTGGATTATGTCATTTATTTTTAGAGTAGGTATGCTAAATTAAGGCAAGAATTAAAAAACAGCAGGAGTGAAAAATGAGCGGTGTACGCCCAAGAATGACACATTTATTTGAACAATTAGGGTTAGATGCCAGTGAAGAAGCGATTCAGCAATTTATTGAGACACATCAACTGAGCGCAGAAACCAATATTGCCGATGCTGATTTTTGGACAGACGCACAACGTCAGTTTATTGTTGAAAAAATAAAATCGGATGGTTCATGGGCAATTGTGGTAGATCAACTGAATGAATCTTTACATGAAGATTCGGTGAATCGTTAAGATTTTGCTTGCGCCTAAATTGAACCAATAAAAAGCACCCTCAATACAATCGTGTCTGAGGGTGCTTTTTATTCAACTGACCCTAATCTTTTAGTGTTTCATCATCTCAATCAATTCTAATACAGCGCGTGATTGTGTCCGTCCCGGATGCCATACCATGCCTAATTGACGGTTCATTTCTAAGTCAATATCTAACTGTTGTAAGTCCTGATTGACCAAAGTTTTAGGTAAAACAGACCATCCCAAACCAATTGACACTAACATCCGAATAGATTCTAGCGGATTGTTGCTCATGGTGACTTTGGGTTTGACGCCTTGCTTTTCAAATTCTGCCAAAGTGATTTGGCTGGTATAGGTTTGCGCGGCAGGCAATAAACTTGGGTAGGCGAGTAAATCGGTTAATTGCAGGTTTTTCTGATGTGCAAGTGGATGAAAAGGTGCGACCACAAACACCAAGGGATCATTCCAAATGGTGACATAAGATAGACGTTCATCTAATTTAGGCGGTAACGTCAGAAAAGCCAGTTCTAAATCGCCTGCCAAAACTTGTTCATGTGCCTGTTCTGAATCGACAAAATGTACATCTAACGTGACGTTAGGAAATTCCTGCACATATTCACGTAAATGATTGGGTAAGTGGTGTAAACCAATATGATGACTGGTGCCAATTTTCAGTTTGCCTTGAACCTGACCCTGCTCATGGCTGAGGGTGTGGTGAATATCGCCGAGTTCATTCAGCCAGTTTTTGACTTTGGGCAATAATGAATGTGCTGCATGCGTGGCTTGTACCCCACGACCTGCCGATTCAAACAGTTTCACACCAAAATAGTCCTCTAGGCTGTGAATGCGTTTGGTCACCGCGGGCTGGGTTATAAATAACTGATCTGCTGCCAAAGAAATAGAACCTGTTTCCATGACTTTTACAAAGGCTTCAAAGGCTGCAAGATTCATTTGCACCATCCATAAAGATTTTTTATTACTGTATTTATTATTTAGAAAAAATTAGAATTAATCAAAACAAATTCTACTTATTTTGAAACTATGCCTTTAGGGATGATCTTGTAGAGATACAGCAGAGATAAAAAAAGATCATCGTGGGCCGTAACCATGATGATCTCAAATTGAAATGGAATATTCACAAACAGAATCTTTAAAGCCGTTAAGCGATAATTTTAGAATTTTGCGTTTGTGCTTTCTTTTCCCAAACTCGCTCGTGAATGAAATAAGCCACAGCTTGTACTGTCGGTTCGACCAAACTTAAGGTAATCGCCATCCAAATATTACCAGTGACCACATAACCGACCACCATCGCTACAGTGATGTGCATGATGTAGTAGCTTAAAGTTTTTTTGAACATGCGTTGATTGTTGACGACAAATTTTTGAATATGGCTCATGTGAATACTCCTTATGCTGCTTTGTTCGTTTTCTGTGTGTATCGCTAAAGGATAATCATTCTTATTTAATTTGTAAAAACGAATAATTTTGTTATTTTAATTGGAAAATTAGATTTTAATAGTAAGATTATAAGCTCAAAATTTTAAGCATCTATTTGGTTTTGCTGATAGGCATGTTGTAATGAATCAATAAAAATAGTTTTGCTTGAAAACACTAAATAATTCCTAAAAGTTTTTAAATTAATAAAAACGATAAATTAGATTTATACAAATTCGCGGTTATAATCAAATGAATGAAAAAATTACCCAGTCCAGTGGAGTAGATCTGACATGGCAGGCGAAAACCAACCAGCACAAAATTCAACTGCAAAAACTTTGTATGACAAATTGTGGGATGATCACTTGGTCACTCAACGTGATGATGGCTCGGCTTTATTGTATATCGACCGTCATTTATTGCATGAAGTGACTTCTCCACAAGCCTTCGAAGGTTTGCAACTTGCAGGACGTAAGCCGTGGCGTTTAAGTGCCAACGTGGCAACGCCTGACCATAACGTACCAACGTCTAAAAAAGAACGTGCGGACGGTATTGCGGGTATTGAAGATGATACTTCACGTATTCAAGTACAAACTTTAGATGACAACTGTAAAACCTTTAATGTGGTGCAGTTTGACATCAACGACATCCGTCAAGGGATTGCGCACGTGGTTGGGCCTGAGCAGGGCTTAACTTTGCCAGGTATGACCGTGGTTTGTGGTGACTCACATACAGCTACACACGGTGCATTTGGTTGTTTGGCACATGGTATTGGGACGTCTGAAGTTGAACACGTATTGGCAACCCAATGCTTAGTTCAAAAGAAAATGAAAAACATGCTAGTGCGTGTAGATGGCAAATTAGGTCAGGGTGTTACACCGAAAGATGTCGTTTTAGCGATCATTGGTAAAATTGGTACTGCAGGCGGTACAGGTCACGCGATTGAGTTCGGTGGTCAAGTATTCCGTGATATGTCGATTGAAGGCCGTATGACAGTATGTAATATGGCGATTGAAGCAGGCGCGCGCGTGGGCATGGTCGCTGTGGATGACAAAACCATTGAATACGTGAAAGGTCGTAACTATGCACCGAAAGGCGAGCAATGGGATGCAGCAGTTGCTTACTGGAATACTTTACATTCAGATGAAGGCGCGCACTTTGACACCGTAGTGGTATTACAAGGCGAAGAAATTGAGCCGCAAGTGTCTTGGGGAACTTCACCTGAAATGGTCATTCCAGTATCACAAGCCGTACCAACTTTAGAGCAGGCGAAAGATGATGTACAGCGCAATGACTGGACGCGTGCTTATCAATATATGGGCTTAACTGCAGGTCAGTCTTTGGCAAATATTCAATTAGACCGCGTATTTATTGGCTCATGCACCAACTCGCGTATTGAAGATATTCGTGCTGCTGCTGAAGTGATTAAAGGTCGTAAAGTTGCAGCAAGTATTAAACAGGCGATGGTGGTTCCAGGTTCTGGCTTAGTGAAGCAACAAGCGGAACAAGAAGGCTTAGACAAAGTGTTTGTAGAAGCAGGCTTTGAATGGCGTGAACCAGGTTGTTCAATGTGCTTGGCAATGAACGCAGACAAATTGCAACCGGGTGAACACTGTGCATCGACTTCAAACCGTAACTTTGAAGGTCGTCAAGGTAACGGTGGTCGTACCCATTTGGTGAGTCCAGCAATGGCAGCTGCGGCAGCAATCGCAGGTCATTTTGTAGACGTACGTTCATTCTAAGTTATGCCTTCATCCCAGCCTTCTCTCAGAGAGATGGCGTTCCCTCTCGCTATAGCAGAGGGCAAGGGAGAGGTTACGGATTCAGTGAGAATTAAACATGAAAAAATATACCGTTGAACAAGGTATCGTTGCACCATTAGACCGTGCCAATGTCGATACAGACTTAATCATTCCAAAACAGTTTTTGAAATCTATCAAACGTACAGGTTTTGGCGATAACTTATTTGATGAATTGCGTTATTTAGATGAAGGTTATCCGGGTCAGGACAACTCAAAACGTCCGATTAATACTGAGTTTGTATTGAATCAGCCGCGTTATCAGGGTGCTTCAATCTTAATTTCACGTGCCAACTTTGGTTGTGGTTCAAGCCGTGAGCACGCACCTTGGGCATTGAATGAATATGGTTTCCGTACCGTTATTGCACCAAGCTTTGCCGATATTTTCTTCAATAACTGCTTTAAAAACGGCATGTTGCCTGTGATCTTGTCTGAAGAGCAGGTCGAGCAATTATTTAAAGAGTGTGCGGCGACTGAAGGCTATCAATTAACCATCGACTTAGACGCACAAGAAGTACGTACACCAAGCGGTACGGCATTTAAATTTGAAGTAGATCCATTCCGTAAACACTGTTTATTGAATGGTTTGGATGATATTGGCTTAACATTACAAGCAGCCGATGACATTCGTGCTTATGAAGAGAAAACCAAGCAGTCGCGTCCGTGGGTTTTTGCCGAAATTCAGGCATAAATTCGCTGAAATTTGTCATAGCATCGCTGCCTAACTCTTGCTAACATCGGCACATAATAATTTTTATATTTTGTATCTAACAGGTGAGGTTGGGCGCGAACAATGACTAAAAATTTCGGTCGGCTTGCTGTCATTGGATTATGTATCACCATGCTAAGCGCATGCCAAACATGGAATACAGCACGCATTAAACAGGTAAAAGAAACTGAACAAAGCAAATCCAATGCACTGATTTACTGTGCGGGTACAGATGATTGTGAGTTTGAACGTTTAAATACCGTCACCATTGTCGATGCAGAAAAACATCGTGTTACACATGCTGCTATTCAAGAGGGTTTGGTGCGTTTACAGGAATCATCCTTAAATAAATCTAATGCCTTGTATTTGTCTGTACCGCCTAAACAACATGAATTGGTGATTCGCTTTTATCCCATTTCTAAAGATCGTGCAGAAAAATTGCATGTGATTCACAATTTTAATGCCAAGCAAAAATATACCTTTAGAATGTATCGTGATCGCAGTCGTACTAAAGGCAGCTTATTAAATGTGTCTGCGCCAGATCCTTTATGTGTAGATTTGGTGCAAAACAACACAACTATTCGACGTTTTTGCAAACCCTACAATGTCTTGAATGGCTTGGGTGAGTTTGTAGAACAGAAAATTTAATCCTACAGTCTTTGACTGTCATGAACAATGGAAACTCTCATGTCAAAACATATTTTGATTTTAGCTGGTGACGGCATTGGTCCAGAAATTGTGAAAGCTGCTGAACAAGTGCTGACACGTGTCAATGAAAAATTCAATTTGGGTTTGACTTGGGAACAAGGTTTATTGGGTGGTTCTGCAATTGATGCACATGGCGAACCGTACCCAGAAGTGACATCTGAGCAAGCGAAAAAAGCCGATGCAATTTTATTGGGTGCAGTCGGTGGTCCAAAATGGGACAACATTGAGCGTTCAATTCGTCCAGAGCGTGGCTTGTTAAAATTGCGTTCAGAACTCAATTTATTTGCTAACTTACGTCCTGCAATTTTGTATCCACAATTGGCAGATGCTTCAAGCTTAAAACCTGAAATCGTATCGGGCTTAGATATCTTAATCGTACGTGAATTGACGGGTGGTATCTATTTTGGTCAGCCACGTGGTATCCGTGAATTAGAAAATGGTGAAAAACAAGGGTTTAACACCGATGTGTATGCTGAGTCAGAAATCAAGCGTATTGCAAAAGTAGCGTTTGAAATGGCGAAATTACGTGGTGGTAAAGTATGCTCTGTGGATAAAGCCAACGTACTAGAAGTGACTGAATTGTGGAAGCAAACCGTGACTCAGTTACATGCAGAACAGTACCCAGAAATCAACTTATCGCACATGTATGTCGATAACGCAGCGATGCAACTGGTACGTGCTCCAAAACAATTTGACGTCTTGGTGACAGGTAACTTGTTTGGCGACATCTTGTCTGATGAAGCGGCAATGTTGACTGGTTCTATTGGTATGTTGCCATCTGCATCTTTAGATGCCAACGGTAAAGGTATGTATGAGCCTTGTCATGGTTCAGCGCCAGATATCGCTGGTCAGAACTTGGCAAACCCATTGGCAACCATTCTTTCTGTAGCAATGATGTTACGTTACACTTTCCGTGAAGAAGCGGCAGCTAAAGCCATTGAAGATGCGGTAGGGAATGTATTGGATCAAAACTTGCGTACTGCTGATATTATGTCTGAAGGCATGAACAGAGTCGGGACAGTGGAAATGGGTCAGGCTGTGGTTGCGGCATTGAACTAATTTCAATATTTTTGATATTTAAGCCAAATCGGATATTTAAACGTTATTGGCTTAAAGCAAACGCAGTTTACGGGCTGCGTTTTTTGTGCAGAGAATTTAGTGCTGATTTTACTAGAGCGGTGTCTGTTTAGCAGTATCGCCCACTATAAGACACAGATGTTGCAATGTTGTGTTCTAAATGAAAAATAATATAGCAGGACAGCGCCAGATCATAACTTTCATGACTAGGGATGCCCATGTTCAGCGGAACTGCACCAATTCTTGTGGTTGGATGCTGTGCTGTTGGAATAGGAATCCGTACAGGACGAATGACCTGATAACGTAAGGCTTGTTTAGTTTGTTCGACTAAGCCCACTTGTTGATAACCCATTTTACTTAAGCGCAAGTGTGTCAAAATATAATCGCTAGATTGACCAACAAACTGTTGTAAATAGGCGTCACGGCTTATGACTGATTAAGGTGGATGGCTAGGCGAATTCAAACATGAGGTGCGACAGTTTGAAAAGTCTTATGATAATCAACAAGCTGAGCAAATTTCTCTAATGGTGTAAGCCAATCTAACGCTTTTCTAGGACGAGTAT
>DBIN01000058.1 GCA_002296655.1 Acinetobacter sp. UBA801 | reverse complement strand
TCTTCTCGAGTCCAATCATTGCGTATAGTCATTATTTTCATCCTTGATTATCACGCATCATGCTTATACTTGGTGTCATCTTTTACCAAGCTGAGTATGCGCTATATTTTAGTGTGATTATTCCTGTATAGAGTATCCCTTTATCTCTGCGTGAGAAATAAAGGGGGTGTACTGACAAATTTAAAAGGTCGATCTTACAGCAGTGAATAGCTGAAATAATGCCTTAAGCAATTTCCTTTAAATTTAATTCTTCACGCATAAATTCACGTAATTTAAATTTCTGTGCCTTGCCTGAAGCTGTCATTGGAAATTCACTAAAGAAACGCACATAACGTGGGACTTTATTGTGTGAAATGTGTTCTGCACAGTATTGGCGAATTGCCTCTTCGGTACATTCATGGTGTTCATGTAGAATAATGCAGGCACATAGTTCTTCACCATAACGATGATCTGGCACGCCAATTACTTGTACATCGCAGACCGCATCGTGGGTATATAAGAAATCTTCAATTTCTTTCGGGAACAGGTTTTCACCGCCACGAATCACCACATCTTTAATACGACCTTTAATTTTCACAAAGCCTTCATCGTCCATTTCTGCAATGTCGCCTGTGTGCATCCAACGTGCAACATCAATGACTTCTTGGGTTTTGTCATGTTCATCCCAGTAACCCAACATGACTGAATAACCACGCACACACAATTCACCCAACTGTCCGCGCGGCACGACTTTGCCTTCTTCATCGACAATTTTTACTTCCAGATGTGGATGTACGCGCCCCACTGTACTGACACGACGTTCCACCGAATCTTCAGTCGAACTTTGTGCGCTCACCGGTGCTGTTTCGGTCATGCCATAACAAATGGTGATTTGTGACATGTGCATGCGGTCTATCACACGTTGCATAATTTCTTGCGGACACGGGCTGCCTGCCATAATGCCTGTACGCAAGCTAGATAAATCAAACTCATCAAACTGCTCATGCTCTAAAATGGCAATAAACATAGTCGGTACACCATAAGCAGCTGTACATTTTTCTTGCTGAATGGCTTTTAAGGTATCGAGTGGATTAAATACGGCTGATGGATAGACCATAGTTGAACCATGTGTGATACAGGCCAAATTACCCATCACCATGCCAAAACAGTGGAACAGCGGCACTGAAATACAAACACGGTCTTGCGGACTTAAATGAATCGCCTCACCTACAAAGTAACCATTATTTAAAATGTTATTGTGGGTCAGCATAGTGCCCTTCGGATTGCCCGTTGTGCCTGAGGTAAATTGAATATTAATGGTTTCATCGAACTGCAACTCACTGGCAATGTGTTGCAGTTTTTTTAGCATGTGTGTGGTTGGAGCGGTTAATAAATCCTGAAAACGATGCATTCCTGTATGTGCTTGATTATCAATTTTAATTACATGCTTTAAATGCGGCAAACGCTTGGAATTAAGAACTTTATTGTCTGCCTGACACAGCTCTGGGGCAATTTTGGTTAAGATGTCCTGATAGTTGGTGCTTTTAAATTCCGATGCAATCACCAAACCTTTGCAGGAAACTTTGTTAAGCACAAATTCCAGTTCATTGCTTTTATAGGCTGGGTTTAAATTTACCAAAATCACCCCTGCCTTAAAGGCTGCGAATTGAGTGATTGTCCATTCCACACAATTCGGAGACCAAATGGCAAGGCGGTCACCTTTCTTAAAACCGAGTTTTAATAAGCTACAGGCAAAGGCATTGACCTGTTGCTGCAGTTGCTTATAGGTCAGACGCACATTTTGATGCACGCTGACCAAAGCATCCTGATCTGCATATTGCTGACAAGCCTGATCAAACTTTTCACCAATAGTCATCCCTAATAAAGGCTGATTACTGGTGCCATAGGCATAACTTAACCGTACTTGTGTCATTGAATCGATCTCCTTGATTCTTTGTAATTCTGTTTTCCGTTATGACAACGATTACTTTTTGCCTGTTTTTGTGCGTTATTTTTACTATCCTCCCTGCTGTTTTCGCACTGCATTTACACAAAAGTCGGCAATTTGTTTGACAAAGTAATCTTTATAATTTTGATCAAACATCACATTGCGAGACGGGTTTAAAGGTTCAATCACTACAAATGTCATGGAGCCAACCACACCTAAAGCAGCAGTGTTTAAATCTTCAAAATCAAACTCACCATTGACTTTTCCTTCAGCCAAAATTTCCTTGATGCTCTGTTTGATCAGTTGTTTACTGCGAAAACGCTCATGTTCCATTTCTGGGTCTACAGGCTCGAACATTAACGAATACGCCAATTGGGGGCTGTTCATCGCACGCTTCACAAAAGTTGTAACAGATTTTTGCAATTTTTGTTTTGGCGTTAAATCTGACTTCGCAATGTGGTCCAAAATTTCGACCTCACGACGAATCGCATCCGATAAAACTTCAATCAGAATCTGACTTTTATTTTCAAAGTAGCGATACACCAAACCTGTAGAAACACCAGCGCGTTCTGCAATGGCTTGTATAGACGCTTCTTTAAAGCCCCCATGAGCAATAAGTTCACGAGCAGAATCTAAAATCGCGTTGCGATTTTGTTCCATACGTTCCTGCATCAATGATGATCTTTTATAACTCATATCTTATTCTCAACCAGATAAAATGAATTGTAAATCATTTTGTGAATTTTAGTTCACTTTTTTAAATTTTCGATGTATGTTAGAACCTAAGCACAACAAAAATGCTTGTTTTAGGAACAACAAATACAACCTCAGGATGAATGAATACATGCATTTACAAAGCTTAGACTTCGGTTTGGATGAAACCTTAATCGCACTGCGTGATTCAATCGCTGCTTTTTGTGCAAAGGAAATTGCACCCATTGCACAACAGATTGATCGTGATAACGAATTCCCTGCCCATTTTTGGAAAAAATTTGGCGATATGGGCTTACTTGGCTTAACCGTGAGTGAAGAATACGGCGGCACCAACTTAGGCTATTTGGCTCACATCATTGCCATGCAAGAAATTTCTCGTGCATCAGCATCCATTGGTTTGTCTTACGGTGCTCATTCTAACCTATGTGTGAACCAAATTAAGCGAAATGGGACAGAAGAACAGAAGCAACGCTATTTGCCAAAACTGATTTCAGGCGATTACGTCGGTGCTTTGGCAATGTCTGAACCAAATGCAGGCTCAGACGTAGTCAGCATGAAACTGAAAGCTGAAGATAAAGGCGATCATTACTTGCTCAATGGCTCAAAAATGTGGATTACCAATGGCGGTGATGCCGATGTTTTGGTGGTATATGCCAAAACTGATTTGCAGGCAGGTGCCAAAGGCATGACTGCTTTCTTGATTGAAAAAACCATGCCAGGTTTTAGCCACGGCAGCCATTTAGACAAACTGGGAATGCGCGGCTCGAATACCTATCCACTTTTCTTTGACAACGTCGAAGTTCCAAAAGAAAACGTTTTGGGCGGTGTGGGCAATGGTACAAAAGTGCTGATGAGTGGACTGGACTATGAACGTGCGGTTTTAAGTGCAGGACCGCTCGGCATTATGGATGCCTGCATGGACACCGTGATTCCTTATATTCATGAGCGTAAACAGTTTGGTCAGGCATTGGGTGAATTCCAACTTATGCAAGGCAAAATTGCCGATATGTATTCGACTTGGTTGGCATGTAAGGCGTTGGTTTATGCCGTAGGTGCAGAATGTGACAAAGCTGAACACAGCCGCAGTCTGCGTAAAGATGCAGCCAGTGCCATTTTATACGCTGCCGAAAAAGCCACGTGGATGGCCGGTGAAACCATTCAAACCTTAGGCGGCAATGGCTATATCAATGAGTTTCCTGCAGGACGTTTATGGCGTGATGCCAAACTCTATGAAATTGGTGCGGGTACTTCAGAAATTCGCCGTATGTTGATTGGACGTGAACTGTTTAACGAAACTGCCTAAAAATAAATCACAAAAATAGACAAGGAGGTTGGCATGAATCAATTACAGAGCAAAATTAATACTCGCAGCGATGAGTTTAAAAACAACCAAGCTGCGATGCAAAGCCTAGTCGATGACCTCAGAGAAAAAGTCCAAAAAATTGCTTTGGGTGGCGGCGAAACTGCACGCCAAAAACATTTAGACCGTGGCAAATTGCTGCCGCGTGAACGGATTGACCACCTGATTGATCCAGGTACTGCATTTATTGAAATTGGTCAGTTGGCCGCTTATCAGGTTTATCAGGATGAAGTCCCTGCTGCAGGCGTGGTAGCAGGCGTGGGGCAGGTCAATGGCGTGACCTGCATGATCATTGCCAACGATGCCACCGTGAAAGGCGGGACTTACTACCCTCTCACGGTGAAAAAGCATTTACGCGCTCAGGAAATTGCTGAGCAGAATCACCTGACCTGTATTTATCTGGTCGATTCAGGCGGTGCATATTTGCCGCTGCAAGATGAAGTCTTTCCAGACCGTGATCACTTCGGACGTATTTTCTATAATCAGGCCCGCATGTCGAGCATGGGCATTGCCCAAATTGCTGTCGTCATGGGAAGCTGTACCGCAGGCGGTGCTTATGTACCTGCCATGTCGGATGAAACCATTATTGTGCGTAATCAGGGCACGATTTTCTTGGGCGGCCCACCATTGGTTAAAGCCGCAACTGGTGAAGTGGTCAGCAGTGAAGACTTGGGTGGTGGCGATGTGCACACTCGCCTTTCAGGTGTGGCCGATCATTTGGCAGAAAATGATGAACATGCTTTGGCAATTGCCCGCAACATCGTCGCCAATTTAAATAAAAAACCAAATCCACAGCCAGAAAATGTCGAAGCGCCGTTATTTGATGCCTCTGAATTGTATGGCATTGTTCCAACAGATGCACGTAAACCATTTGATGTGCGTGAAGTGATTGCCCGCATTATCGATGGTTCACGTTTTGACGAATTTAAAGCACGCTTTGGCACCACATTAATTACAGGTTTTGCCAAACTATATGGTATGCCTATCGGGATTATTGCCAACAATGGGATTCTGTTTTCCGAATCGGCACAAAAAGGTGCACACTTTATTGAACTGTGCACCCAACGCAACATTCCCCTGTTATTTATTCAAAACATTACAGGCTTTATGGTTGGACGCCAATATGAAAATGAAGGCATTGCTAAAAATGGTGCCAAACTGGTGATGGCGGTTGCCACTGCTAATGTGCCTAAACTAACTTTGGTGATTGGCGGTTCTTTTGGTGCAGGTAACTACGGGATGTGTGGTCGTGCTTATTCACCACGCTTTATGTGGACATGGCCAAACTCACGTATTTCGGTAATGGGTGGCGAACAAGCATCGAGCGTACTCTCCACCTTAAAACGTGATCAGTTAGAAGCCAAAGGCGGCAGCTGGTCTGCAGAAGAAGAAGATCAATTCAAACAGCCGATTCGTGAACAATACGAGCGTCAGGGTCATCCATATTATGCTTCAGCACGTTTATGGGATGATGGTGTGATTGACCCAGCACAGTCACGTGAAGTCCTGGCATTAAGTTTAGCCGCTGCCCTCAATGCACCTATTCAACCGACCAAATTTGGCGTGTTCCGCATGTAAGAGGTGACAAAATGGATTATCAATTTTTACAACTCGAACAGCACAACCAAGTGGCTACGGTTTGGATTAATCGTGCGGAATTGCATAACGCTTTCAATACGCAGGTGATTGAAGAATTACACGCCTGCTTTCAAGCCCTCAATACCCGCGATGATATTCGAGTGGTGATTTTGGCAGGGCGCGGCAAAAGTTTCTCTGCAGGCGCAGATTTAAACTGGATGAAACAAGCAGGTCAAGCTTCTGCAACAGAAAATCAAGCTGATGCCTTGAAACTGGCGAAAATGCTGCAAAGTTTAGCGACTTTAAAGCAACCGACTATTGCCCGTGTACATGGCATTGCTTTTGGTGGCGGTATGGGTTTGGCCTCTGCCTGTGATATTTGCGTTGCTAGCACCGATGCCAAATTTGCGACTTCTGAAGTACGTTTAGGACTAGCCCCTTCGACTATTAGCCCTTATGTCATTCGTGCGATTGGTGCACGTCAGGCATCACGTTACTTTTTAACGGCAGAACGAATTTATGCAGAACAGGCACACGCTATTGGTCTGGCACATGAAGTAACCACACCGGAACAGCTCGATAGCAAAATTGATGAGATTGTACAGGCCTTATTACTGGGTGGCCCAGAAGCGCAACATGCTTCTAAACAACTGATTCAGATGGTCAATTATCAAGTTTTAACTGAAGATTTACTCCAACAAACTGCACAGCATATTGCACATGTTCGCCAAGGAGATGAGGCGAAAAATGGCTTAAATGCATTTTTGAATAAACAAAGCCCGGCTTGGATCAAGACCACGGCAGAATAAAAGAAGGATCGCACGATGTTTGAAAAGATTTTAATTGCCAACCGTGGTGAAATTGCCTGCCGTGTAATTCGTACCGCAAAAAAACTCGGGATTGCGACTGTTGCGGTGTATTCAGATGCCGATGCACAATCACAGCATGTCAAACTCGCAGATGAAGCCATTTATATTGGTGAATCACTTGCGGCACAAAGTTATTTGCAAGTTGAACGTATTATTCAGGCAGCCAAAAGTACTGGGGCGCAAGCCATACACCCGGGTTATGGTTTCTTATCTGAAAATGACCAGTTCGCACTAGCCTGTAAAGACAACAATATTGTTTTTATTGGCCCACCAGTTGAAGCCATTTTGGCAATGGGTCTAAAGGCGACCTCTAAGGCTCTGATGGAAAAAGCTGGTGTGCCACTAACTCCGGGCTATCATGGCAGCAATCAAGATGCAGCATTCTTAAAACAACAAGCCGACAGCATTGGTTATCCTGTGCTCATTAAAGCCAGTGCAGGCGGTGGTGGTAAAGGCATGCGCTTGGTAGAACGCAGTGAAGACTTTCTCAGCTCGCTGGCTTCATGTAAGAGTGAAGCACGCTCTAGCTTTGGCAATGAAGATGTGCTGATTGAACGCTATGTGATTCAACCACGTCATATTGAAGTACAGGTTTTTGGAGATACTCACGGCAACTACGTGCATTTATTTGAACGTGATTGCTCGGTGCAGCGTCGTCACCAAAAAGTGCTTGAAGAAGCACCAGCACCAAAAATGCCAGCACATAAACTCGAAACCATGCGCCAAGCCGCGATTGATGCCGCGCGTGCCGTAAATTACGTGGGCGCAGGTACGGTAGAGTTTATTGTCGAGCAAGACGGTACCGCTTATTTCATGGAAATGAATACCCGCTTGCAAGTAGAACACCCAGTCACAGAAATGATTACAGGACAAGACTTGGTCGAGTGGCAATTACGGGTTGCCTTTGGTGAGACCTTGCCAAAACAGCAACATGAATTGCAAATTCACGGCCATGCCCTTGAAGCACGTGTGTATGCCGAAGAACCAGAAAAGGGCTTTATTCCTGCCATTGGTCAAATCAGCTATCTACATTATCCAGAGCAAAATGACGCAGTACGTGTCGATAGCGGAATTGTCGAAGGCGATGAAATCAGCACCTACTATGACCCAATGATTGCCAAACTGATTGTTTGGGGTAAAAACCGTGATGCGGCATTAACCCAAATGCACCATGCTTTAACTCAGTTCCATGTCGAGGGTTTAGCTAACAATATTGCATTCTTGGATCGTTTAGTACTGTGTGACTCCTTTAAAAATGCCAATTTGGATACCGGGCTTATTCAACGTGAGGAAGCATTCTTACTTAATTCAAAACCTGAAGTCGCTACTGAAACCGTCGTTGCAGCTGCGTTAATTGATGTGCTTTCTCGTATTCAGAGAAACAAAGCGGCAAACAACGCGGTTTGGCAAAAAGATCTCTTCTGGCGCTTAAATCAGAGAAATGTCCACACAGTGCAATTACAATACAATAGCCAAACATTCAAAATCCATTTAAAACCATGCACTTCTGGTTTTGAAGCACACTTCAATGGGCAAACGCTGAGCGTTAAAGGCGAGCTTTTAGATGCACATCGTCTCCAGCTTTGCATTAATGGTCAGCAGCAAAAAATAGCATTTAACCAACATGCCCAAGGCATCACCCTATTCCAAAATGGTCAGCGTCATCTGTTTAACTATGTGCAATCAAACTTTAACAGCGATGATCACCAAGACAATGCCAACAACCTGACTGCACCTATGCCAGGTGTGATCACCCAAGTCTTGGTGGCAGCCAATGCCCGCGTGAAAAAAGATGATGTGCTGATGACACTGGAAGCCATGAAAATTGAATATTCAATTCGTGCACCTTTCGATGGCATTGTGGCAAGTTCGTACTTCCAAGCGGGCGATCAGGTCAAAGCAGGTGATGAACTGGTTGAATTTGAAGCCTTGACGGAGGAAGTTGCATGACTGAATTTGTCAAAATTGTAGAAGTTGGCCCGCGAGATGGTCTACAAAATGAGAAAACACCACTCACTTTGGCAGACCGTAAAAACTTGATTCTGGATTTAATGCAAACAGGTTTAAGCAGCATTGAGGTCGGTTCTTGCGTATCGGCCAAATGGGTGCCGCAAATGGCAGACAGCGATGTGCTGTTTGCCAACCTGCCACAAGATCCCAATATTCAATTCAGTTTATTGACCCCAAACTTAAAAGGTTTTAAATCAGCTTTGGCGGTAGGTTGCAAAGAAGTTGCTGTGTTTACCGCAGCTTCTGAAAGTTTTACCCGAAAAAACATCAACTGCTCAATTGAGGAAAGTCTGGAAAAGTTTAGTGAGGTCATGCGTCAAGCTAAAGCGCACAGCATTCGCGTGCGTGGTTATGTTTCTTGTATGGTGGACTGTCCTTATGAAGGTGCGATTGACCCGAAACAAGTCGCAAAAGTCACACAGCAATTATTAGACATGGGCTGCTATGAAGTGTCTTTGGGTGAAACCATTGGTACAGCAACCCCTGACCGTGTGAAAAAAGTTTGGGATGCATGTTTAGCACAGGTTGATGCCAAAGTTTTAGCAGGTCATTTCCACAATACTTATGGTATGGCGATTGCCAATATTTATCAGTCGCTCTTGCAAGGTATTCGTGTATTTGATTCATCTATTGCTGGTTTGGGTGGCTGTCCGTATGCCAAAGGTGCATCGGGCAATGTATCTACCGAAGACCTCTACTATTTACTGTCTAAAATGGGTTTTGAAACAGGTGTGCAGTTAGACGCGTTAATGCAAGCCAGTCGCAACATCAGTAATATCTTACAGCGCGATAATCCATCTAACTATGCCAATGCGTATTGGCAAAAGGTCTGTGCTTAAAACCGATTTCATCCTCAATAGCTTTGAAACATAATCGACAAGTATGCAACAACATAACATGGCAAGTGAATGCCGTGCAGAGAATAAATAGAGGTTATAAATGTCCAATAAAGTACATGACAGCGCACAAGCTGCATTAAATGGTTTGGTTCAAGATGGGCACACCTTGGCGGTGGGTGGTTTTGGATTATGCGGTATTCCAGAAGCCTTGATTGCTGCATTAAAAGATACAGGCGTCAAACAACTGACTTGTATTTCCAACAACGCAGGGGTCGATGGGTTTGGCTTAGGCTTATTGCTAGAAACCAAACAAATTAAAAAAATGATTTCATCTTATGTTGGTGAAAATAAAGAATTTGAACGCCAGTTTTTAAGCGGCGAACTGGAAGTTGAACTCACTCCGCAAGGCACACTTGCAGAAAAACTACGCGCAGGTGGTGCGGGTATTCCTGCATTTTTCACCCCAACAGGTGTAGGTACTGTTATTGCAGAAGGTAAAGAAGTCCGTGAATTTAACGGCAAAGATTATATTTTAGAAGAATCTTTGACTGCAGATGTCGCTTTGGTCAAAGCCTACAAATCAGATAAAGCAGGTAATCTTGTTTTCCGTAAAACAGCACAAAATTTTAATCCTGTCTGTGCTATGGCAGGCAAAATCACCATTGCGGAAGTTGAACAAATTGTTGAAATTGGTGATTTAGACCCAGACGAGATTCACTTACCCGGTATTTATGTGAACCGCATTGTCCTCAATGCAAGCCCAGAAAAACGTATTGAACAAATGACTTTAAAGGCGGAGGCTTAAGACATGGCTTGGACGCGTAATCAAATGGCGCAGCGCGCTGCACAAGAATTAGAAGATGGCTTTTATGTCAATTTAGGCATTGGCTTGCCAACACTGGTGGCCAATTATATTTCTGAACAGATCAATGTTTGGTTGCAGTCTGAAAATGGCTTACTTGGCATTGGTGAATTTCCGACTGCCGACACTGTAGATGCAGATCTAATCAATGCAGGCAAACAAACTGTGACGGCACGTAAAGGGGCAGCTTTTTTTTCCAGTGCAGATTCCTTTGCCATGATTCGTGGCGGGCATATCAATATTGCTATTTTAGGGGCAATGGAAGTTTCTGAACAAGGTGATCTTGCCAACTGGATGATTCCTGGCAAGAAAGTTAAAGGCATGGGCGGTGCAATGGATTTGGTTGCAGGCGTACAAAAAGTCGTGGTGCTGATGGAACATTGTGCAAAAGATGGTACGCCTAAAATTGTATCACAGTGCAGTTTGCCACTTACGGGCAAAGCGGTGGTGCATCGTATCATTAGCGACTTAGGCGTACTGGATATTACCCCACAAGGTATCAAGTTGATTGAACTTGCACCCGATGTCAGTTTTGATGAAATTCAAAAAGTCACAGGTGTTGTCCTACAAAAAGCCGCAGCTTGATGAGTTTATTTCAATTCAAACCCCTCTTCTTTGCAGGTTTTAATACACAGCTTTAAACTTAATACAAGGGAGAGGGTTTATTTTGCCTTACATGCTTTTTCACTTAACCCATTAAATAATCCACTGATTTATGAAGCCATTCTGTTAAACTCATGATCATCTAAAAATCATCTTTCCATTTCGATATTTGTATGATGCTTCGGGATTGACTAGCAATAAAAAAACCCTCGTGTGTAAAGTGAGGGCTCCGTAAATGTTTCATCCTGCAAAAAATTAACCTGTTTAAGATTGAGGCACCTTTTGCTCTATCACGCCTGCATCTTCCACACTACGCACTGTGCCTGTATCTACATTCAAGACTTCGAACTCAATACGGCGGTTTTTAAATTGGCCTTCCGGTGTTGCATTTGCCGCAATCGGCTGCTCTGAACCAAAACCAATGGCTTGCAACTGACCTGGGTTTACACCACGTGATACCAAATAATCGACCACTGCTTGCGCACGTTGTTGTGACAATGTCTTGTTGGCATTGGCATCACCTACGGCATCGGTATGCCCTTTCACGGTTAATCGAACTTGTGGCGCACGCTGCATCAATACCGCAGCCTGATCTAAAATAGATTTATTGGCTTCTGGAATTTCAGTCGATGCAGAATCAAAATTAATGATTTGAATATTGAGTGCTGTCGCAACATCTAACGCGCGGATATTGTCAGGATTAATTGTAGCCAAGGCCTTCTCGGCATTGCTAATACTGCTGGTTACAGCCTGATTGACGTCGGTTACTGTGGTTTCTGCAGGTTGCTGAGTCACTACAGTCATGTTTTTAGCCATTGGACGAATTTGACTGGCTAAACGCTCTGCATCGGTAGGATTCGCTGCTTGAATAGACAGTTGATTGCCCACCCAATTTAAATTGACATTCGGTACACCTTTCAACATTTTTAAAACACTTGGAATCACATCTTGATCAATAAATTCTGAATGATAGTTGGCATAATTTTCTGCACCACAACCTGTCGGATGATTAAAAATTTGCTTCACTTCATTTTGTAGAATGTCCATATAGCTTGGATTATTCAACAAAATTTGACAGGTCACCAAATTACCATCACTGCCCGTACTAACTTGTAACATTGCAGGCTGATTAGCTGCCACCTGGGTCTGCGCAGTTGCCGGCGCCTGGTTGCGGTCACTACATGCTCGGAATAAAAATGCCAATAAACCAATTAAAATAATTAAAGCTAAAATTGGCAATAACCACGAACGGCGTTCTTCAACGGGCTTAGTCACAATGACTTCAGGTGCTTGATGTACGGTTTGTCCCACAGCATTATTTACCCCCAATGCAGCCAATAATGCTGTTGCCCATTGTGGTAAAGCCGCCTGAATTGAATCTAAATTATTTTGCAATAAATGTTGAATCGCAACTGGGTCTGATGAGCCTGCCTGATTTTCAAGAAAGTTTAAGCTAGGTGCAATTGAACGATTCAGTGTATTTTCAATTTCGACTTGTGGTGCTGTGCCACTCACCATATCCATAAACTGCTGTTTTAAAGACAAGTTTGAACCAAAGACATCGCCCACACGAGGGTTAAGCTGTCGATGCAAATTATCAATTAATTCAGGACGTGAATTTAAAATAGACAGTAAAATAGGATAAAAGCTATTCAGTGCCTGATTTTTTTCAAGTAAATGCTGAGTTTCCCCTTCTAATACAATAGATGAGACACTTTGTTTGAGTAGGTCAATAAAATCTGTTTGCATATACAGCCCTCTTTTTTGTCTTTGTTTTCAATTTTTTTTTAGTGTATATGCTTAAAATTTAAACAAATGTAATAAATTGTGGTGTTTTGATTTTGTTATGAAATTTGCGTCAACGGAGTGTTGGCTTTCTATTTTCAATCACATAAAAAAAAGCCAGCCGAAGCTGACTTTAACTAATACTAAATATGAAAGACGAAACTCAAATATCAAGAGGCATAAATTAAGCAGTAAAAATGCGTAATGCTTTGCCTTTCACCGCTTGGTTAATTAAAGGCGTATTTTTGCCTTGCGACACAATCGTTTCTTTGTTCAGCGTCCATTCCACTTCTGGGTCAACCAAGACCCAACCCGCTTCCTGTTCCCAACGACTTTGCATTTTTGCCACACGCGCAGGTGCAAGTGTTACTTTTTCTACCCACTCCAATGGACTGAACAGACCTTCCTGAATCAGTTGAATCCCAAATGGAATATAAGTATCAAACGCAGTAAAACCTGACAAGGTATCTGCAAACGGTGCCATTTTTGCAGAGCTGTTTAAAGGCTCGTGATGAGTACAAATCGCATCAATCACACCATTTTTTACACCTTGACGTAGCAAAGCTTTGTCTTCTTCAGAGCGCAGTGGCGGACGCACGTGCGCTAAGGAGTTAAAACCATCAATTATTTGATCGGTTAAATGCAATTGATGCATCGCCACATCACAAGTAACAGGCAGACCTTTGGCTTTGGCTTGTTGAATCAACTCAACTGAGGCACCACAAGACAATAAGCCAAAATGCGCACGTACACCTGTAGCTTCAATCATTAACAAATATTTAGCAATCGCTACGGTTTCAGCCAAAGTAGGAATCATGGGCAAGCCTTGACGCGAAGCAATAAAACCTTCATGCACACAGCCATCTTTGGCAATTTGCGGTTCTTCAGCATAGAACACCACGGTCATGTCTAAACCCGCTGCATATTCCAAAGTACGAATCACCACATCATCATCTTCAAAAGGTGCATTGGCATTGGACACTGCACTACAACCGCCTTTTTTCAGTCCCGCCATATTGGCAGGCTGTTTGCCGTTTAAACCTTGAGTTTGTGCACCAATCACTTCTAAATAAATACCACTATCCAACTTGGCTTTTTCTACTAAACCATGAATGAGTGCACCGTTGTCTTGCACGATCGGTTTAGAATCAGGTGGGGTAAATAAGTGCAGAATTCCGTTTTCACGTGCTGCCTTGCCTTCTGATTTGAGCGTGCCGTGCTGCTGTTGACCTGGTTCACGTAAACGTGCACACAAATCCACCATGGTTGGCATGAGCCATTGACCTTGGGCATCAATACTTTCGCTAATCTCAGCACTTTCTGCAACAAACTTGCCATTTTTAAGATATACCGTTTGCACGCGGTCAATTTGCTGGATTGGGTCAAGCACACGTACATTTTCAATTTTTACAATCGCCATGACTTTTTCCTTATACCGCAATCGCGTCAATCAAACCTTGTTCTTGCAATTGACCTTGCATCGCCAAAGCCAATACCGCCATACGCACCGCAATACCGTTGGTTACTTGATTTAAAATTACCGATTGAGGGCCATCGGCAATGCTCGAATCAATTTCGACACCACGGTTCATTGGCCCAGGATGCATCACAATACAGTTTGGTTTGGCAAGTGCCAGACGCTCTTTGTTTAAACCATACATTTTGTAAAATTCAGCTTGTGAGGCAAGTGCAGGCGAATCAATACGTTCATTCTGAATACGCAGGGTGATAATCACGTCGCAGTCTTTTATGCCTTCTTCCATTTTGTTAAATAAACGCACGCCTGCTCCATATTCATCAAAACCGTACGGCAACAAGGTGTTCGGTGCAATCACACGAATGTCTTTACAGCCCAGTGTTTGCAAGGCCGCCACATCGGAACGCGCCACACGTGAATGTTTAATATCACCAATAATGGCCACGCTTAATTCTTCATAAGGTCGTTGGGTTTCACGGCGGATGGTCAACATATCCAACATGGCTTGAGTCGGATGCGCATGACGGCCATCGCCTGCATTAATAATCGCAACATTTGGGCAAACTGTTTTGGCAATAAAATGTGCAGCACCTGAAGATGAATGGCGTACCACAAAAATGTCGGCAGCCATCGCCTCTAAGTTCCATAAAGTGTCACGCAAAGTTTCACCTTTAGAGGTACTTGAACGGGCAATATCAATATTGAGTACATTGGCAGAAAGACGCTTGGCTGCGGCTTCAAATGTGGTGCGGGTACGGGTAGAGTTTTCGAAGAACAAATTCATCACCGTGCGCCCTTCCAGCAAATTATTAGTGATCAGTTGGTTTTGTTCATTGAAAAAGGACTGTGCTGTGTCCAAAATTTGGGTGAGGGTTTCTTTGGAAAGACCTTCGATGGTTAAAAAGTGTTTTAAATGCCCATCTTTATTCAATTGAATCTGGCTCGGAGTATGCAATGCCGCCAAATGCATGAGAGATTCCTTATACGTTAAGTTAACGCATTATACAGAAATTGATTTGGCAAAGCAGTGCAAGTTGGCATGATTTATTCAAAAGAAACTTATGATTTTAAAAATTAAGTCATGCAGAATCATTTACACTTTCTTTCATGCTTAATACTCTACAAAACGATGTGAAAGGATGGTACGTATATTTAACTACACTGCTACCCAATCATATTGATATGAGCTTGATAAACATCTGCTTGATCAATCTTCGCCTACAACAACCTACACAACATTAAGGCTGTGTAGGCAAAACCCGTACTATTCCCCCACTTAACGCAATGCACCAATATAATGATGCGACACCTGCGCCTGATAAATTTCTTCAGCTGTCGGTTCAGTCAAGTCATCTATATTTTCCATATTTTCTACTGCAACCAATTGCTGCGCTGCTGTCTGCTGCGGCGTTATTTCTGCGTCAGCATCCATTAGGTCACCTAATATGCTGTTTAAGCGCACGGCATAACGGCACAATTCGTCATCGTGTGTGGCGAGCGCCAATTGCAGCACAGCACGTGCATAGTCTGAATTTTCCACCAGATACATGACATCAATCACACGCCCACTAACCCGTCTTAATCGCGTATAAATTAAAGTGGCAACTGAAAAAATCTCGTTATTTACTGTTAAAGGATGTGCCGTGGTTAAAGTAGCTGTGGTCATTTAAATATTCCCCTTATAGTTTCATTGTTGTTTTGCAGTGTTTGATGCTTATCTGCAAAATATTCACCATCACAACAAAGCATGAGCAAAATACATACCAATCATGTGAATATTCAGGTTTTTATTTTTCCGCAATACAATCACTCAAAATTTGTTGGGGGATGTCTCTACATCCTCATTGCATTTCAGAAAAATAAAAACATTAAAAAATGCACTGAAGCCCATCAAACCAAGACCTTTAAAATTCTGCGCGATACACGCTAAATCACTAAGTTTTCTAGCACAAAATACGGTAAAATAGCCGATTGCTGAATTGCTTTTGGAAATTTTCATGAATTCGAAACCCCGTCTTTCTACATATTGGGTCACCTGTGCAGATGGACTTGAAACCTTATTGCAAGAAGAAATGCAAGGTTTAGGTATTCAAAATATCGAACGTTTACCGGGTCGTTTAATTTTCAAAGGCACACTCGAAAATGCCTATCGTGTCTGCATGTGGTCACGTTTAGCCTCACGTGTCCTTGCGCCAATTCACACACACGAAATTGAATTCAGTCACGACGCGCGCGATGTAGCCGAAGAGCTTTATGAAGGTGCGCTTAGCTTTGACTGGTCACTCATTTTTGCCCCACAAAGTACGTTTGCAGTGCGTTTACATATCGAACGGGACATCAAAGTAAATAGCCAGTTTGCAACCTTGCGCGTTAAAGATGGTGTGGTCGATTCATTTATGGACGCAGTGGGCAAACGTCCAAGCATTGACATCAAGCAGCCAGAAATTACCTTATACGTGTTGGCAGGCAAAAAAGAACATACATATTGCCTAGATTTATCAGGCGATTCATTGCATAAGCGCGGCTATCGTCGTTTTATGACCGATGCTCCAATTAAAGAAAACCTTGCTGCGGCAATTCTGCAAAAAGGTCAATTAGAACAAATTCAACCCGACATTATTTTAGACCCTATGTGTGGTTCGGGTACGTTTATTATTGAAGCATTGATGATGCTGACTGACCGTGCGCCAGGTCTAGTACGTCGTTTTGGTTTTAATGGTTGGCAAGGCCATGACCATGAATTATGGATGAGTATTAAAGCAGAAGCGGCAGAACGCCACCAAACTGCATTACAACAACCATTGCCAAAATTCTATGCTTTCGATGCCGACTGGGAAGCAGTCAAAGCCACCAAGCAAAATATTATTGCGGCAGGTTTTGAAAGTCTGCTCGATCAGATTCAAATTGAAGAGCGTACTTTGGCTGACTGGCCAGACTTTCAATCCGAAGACAAAAAAGCCTTTATTGTAACCAACCCGCCTTACGGTGAGCGTTTGGGCGATAAAGCCTCGAACCGTGCCTTATATTTGGGCCTGTCTGCCCTCTTACAAAAACATTTCCCAAATCAAAAAGCAGCCGTTATTGCAGCCCAAGTTGAACAAGCCGATGTGTTGGCTTTCAATGACCCGCAAATTTTACGCTTGATGAACGGCAAACTGCCAATTTATGTTCGTTTTGGTACGATCAAACCTGCAACAGTCGCACGTCCATTCTTAGCTGACTGGCAACCTCAGCAATTTGAACCGATTGAAGGTGCGGAAGATTTCACCAACCGTTTGCAAAAAAACACACAAAGCTTGAAAAAATGGGCGGTGAAAGAAAATGTGCATTGTCTGCGTTTATACGATGCCGACTTACCTGACTTTAATGTCGCAGTCGATTTATACGGCGATCGTTTGCACGTGCAGGAATATGCACCACCGAAAAAAATTGATCCTGAAAAAGCCAAAAAGCGTTTTAATCTCGCCTTACAAGCCATTCGTGCCGTTACAGGTTTAGGGCGTGATGCTGTATTTATTAAAACCCGTGCTCGTCAGGAGGGTAAAAACCAGTACACCAAACAAAGTACAGCCTCGAAGCGTTTTATTGTGCAAGAAGGTCAGGCTAAAATTTTGGTCAACCTCACCGACTACCTTGATACAGGCTTGTTCCTTGACCATCGTCAAATGCGTTTACGCATTGCCAAAGAAGCACGTGGCAAGCACTTCCTGAATTTATACAGTTATACCTCAACTGCAAGTTTGCATGCCGCGCTTGGCGGTGCACTAAGTACCACTAGTGTTGATTTGTCCAATACTTATTTGAATTGGTCTAAAGAAAACTTTGTATTGAATGGTTTAACGGTTGAACATTCCGATGAACAACATCAATTCTTTGCCAGTGATTGTTTTGAATGGCTCAAAGAAGGTCATGAACAGTATGATCTGATCTTTATTGACCCACCAACTTTCTCAAACTCTAAAAAGTTCTATGGAACGTTTGACGTACAACGCGACCACGTTTCTTTAATTAAACGTGCAATGAACCGCTTAACCACAGGCGGTACGCTGTACTTCTCTAACAACTACCGTGGTTTTGAAATGGATGAAGAAATTGAAGCCATGTTTGATGTGCAAGAAATTAGTCATGAAACCATTGGTCCAGATTTCAAACGTAACACTAAAATCCACCGTGCTTGGAAAATTCAGCACCCGCCTGTTTAAATAAACGGCATGGTAATACATCACAGCCTGTTCAATTGAATGGGCTGTGTTTTTATCGTAGATCAATATTTAGATTATTGACCAGTTAAGAACTTTTTTTCACCATATTGATAATGCATTGAAAGTTTAAATTCATCACCATCACGCTGAATTTGATGATTGCTTTGCATCGCACTGAGTATCTGTTCCAACTCTTGATCAGACATGCTTTTACCTGCAGCATTCAAATAATTATTCATAATGGTTTTGACCACTTGCTTGTTAAAGCTCACATCGGTTTGCACTTCTACCAAACTTGGGAACATTTTCGCCAAGCCTTCTACAGTGGTTTGATGCCCTGGCATCACTTTACCAACCAAATCTGCCCGAATACTGCCTGTGCCTAATTTCAACTGATTCTTCTTGGATTCAAACTGAAAACCCTCATTAATCACAGCCAATAAGGCTTGTTGAACTTCTTTCCCAAAGTTTTCTGCTTCTAAGCAGGAATTACTTTGTTTTTGAATAATATCAAAGAAGGTCTGCATTTTTGTGCGTTGCAAATCTTTAACATCCCAATTGAACTGCAAATCTTGGATTGCGGGCACATTGTCTAAACCTAATTCAGCAATTTTGAATTTTGATTGAATATCAACCGTACGCTCATGCAGTTGAGTATCCATACGCCAACTGAAGTCTTTCATTTTGCCTGAACCCACTGCTTTTGAGTCCTGACGCTGCATTTCTGCGATACTGAATTGGAAATAGCCAGGCTCTAAAGACTGCCCATACAAAGACTGATTGGTTTTAAACTGCATGCCTTTTACTTGAAGATGCCCAAATTGATCTCGTACCGTCAATTGAGGCACATCAAAAATCATATTTACAATTTTCTGCTGCCCTTGACTTTGTTTCGCCTGAAACTCAATCTGTATAGGAGAAAATTTAGCTTCAAGTCCTGCTTCTTTTTTCTCTATAGCAGGTATGCTCAATTTTGTGGTCGACACGCCCAACCAATTCACTTGCGTGGTCACATTTAAAGGCTGTTGAAAGAACTCGGAAAATTGTCCCTGCCCTTGTTCCAGATTCATTTTAGAATCAATTTGGTACCCTTTCCATGTCCGCTGAATTTGATCTTGTCCTTGAAACACCAATTTTTCTTTGGCATTACATGGGTCTAAAATAATGGTCATTTTCCATTTGGCAGTACCTGTTAAAGTCCCCAGGTCGTAGTCTGTATATTGCACGCTAATATTGGGTGAAGGATTTAAATTTTGTTGATAATGTTCACGCAGATTCTTATCTGCATATAAATTTCCCGCAGCGGCAGCTCCTGCTAACACAGCAACACCCATTCCACCCCACACTATTTTTGACATAGATTTTGCTCAAAATTTATCTATTTTTATTGAACAAAAATTATAATAGGACTTACGCACTATCATTTATAGATTCTCTGTGGTAGCAGATGATTTTTATCGAGAATAAAGTCATCAATGAAGTCTTTGA
>DBIN01000032.1 GCA_002296655.1 Acinetobacter sp. UBA801 | reverse complement strand
TATTTGCAATAATTGGGTCGAGAATCAGATGCGTCCCTGGGCGTTGGGGCGCAAGAACTGGCTGTTTGCAGGTTCGCTGCGCAGTGGTCAGCGAGCGGCAAACATCATGACGTTAATCCAGTCAGCAAAGCTGAATGGGCTGGATCCGTATGCCTATTTAAGTGATGTGCTGAAAAGGTTACCGACACATAAAGTGACCCAGATTGAAGAGTTACTGCCACACTGCTGGAAACCTAAATTGAATTAAAAATTGGTATGGGATTCAGCGGACGCTTACAATTGACCCGAATTGATATAAATTTAAGCGACTTTTGTTGAACTTGACATTGTGTATTGTCAAATCTGTGCTTTAATAAAAAACATCATTCAAGCTGGACAATAAAACATGGATAAACAGGTTGATATATTAATTATTGGGGCAGGAATTTCTGGCATTGGTTTGGCTGCACATTTGAGTCAAAATTGCCCGCAGCGTTCTATTGAAATTATAGAGCGTCGTCAAAGCTTTGGTGGTACTTGGGATTTATTTCAATATCCTGGTATTCGTTCAGATTCGGATATGTCGACCTTTGGTTATAATTTTAAGCCTTGGAAAAAAACCAATGTACTTGCCGATGGTGTATCTATTAAAGGCTATTTAGCCGAAGTCATTCAAGAAAAAAACTTACATTCAAAAATTCGTTTTCAGCATCGTGTGCTATCTGCTAATTATGATTCTCAAACACGTAAGTGGTCACTACGCATACAAAATGCAGAACAACAGATTGAAACTTGGGTGGCTCATTTTGTTTTAGGCTGCACAGGCTATTACAATTACGATCAAGGTTTTCAGCCAGATTTCCCGAATCAACAGGCATTTAAAGGTTCATTTATTCACCCTCAGCATTGGCCTGAAAATTTAAACTATAAAGGCAAAAAAGTGGTCATCATTGGCAGTGGTGCGACCGCGATTACCTTGGTTCCAGCGATGGTGAAAGGTGGAGCAGGGCATGTCACTATGCTACAACGCTCACCGACTTATATAGCTTCGGTGCCTTCGGTCGATTTTATTTACTCAAAAATGCGTAATTATCTGCCTGAGGAGGTCGCCTACAAGCTGACTCGTGCACGTAATATTGGTATGCAACGCGCCATTTATGCTTTAGCACAAAAGAAACCAAAATTACTTCGTACTTTGTTGCTGAAATCTATCCAATTTCAGCTCAAAGGCAAGGTGGATATGAAGCATTTCACACCAAAATATAATCCGTGGGATCAGCGTTTATGTGTCGTGCCTGATGGTGATTTATTTAAGATTTTGCGCGAAGGGCATGCTTCGATTGAAACTGATCAAATCGATAGATTTACTGAAACAGGTGTGCAATTAAAATCAGGTAAGCATTTGGATGCCGATATTATTGTGACTGCCACGGGTTTGAATATTCAAATTCTAGGCGGTATTCAAGCCACGATTGATGGTGAGCCTTTGGACACATCGAAGCACATGCTGTATCAAGGTGTGATGATGAGTGATGTGCCGAATATGGCAATGATTATTGGCTATATTAATGCATCTTGGACACTTAAGGTGGATGTGGCTGCGGATTATATTTGTCGTTTGCTCAATTATATGGATCGGCAAGGTTATGACGAGGTAATTCCTCAAGCTGATGAAACTGAGTTATTGGAAGATACGGTGATGGGCAGTTTGAGTTCGGGTTATATCGCACGTGCTGTTGATGTGATGCCGAAGCAAGGCAAACATGCGCCATGGAGAGTGACAAACAATTACTTAGAAGATCGCAAAACATTAAAACATGCAAGTTTTGAAGATGGTATTTTAAAGTTCAAACAGACTGTGCCTGCACCGTAGCGTAAACCTAAATTAGTGTCTTAAATTGTCGGGTGCAGAAGTTATTTGGTGCAAGGGATTTTAAAGCTCTTGTACCATTTTCATGTTGAGGTGGGAATTTTATAAAGAACGTGAAATTAGTTCTTTCATAATTTCATTGGTGCCTGCATAAATACGATTGGCCCTATTGTCTAAGTAAGCACGTGCAATTGGATACTCAAGCATATAACCATAGCCACCATGCAGTTGTAGACATTCATCCACTACTTTAGAATACATCTCTGAAATTTTATATTTGGCAGCTGCAGCAGCTTCGACACTGAGTTGATCTTGAAGTTGTAACTGCATACATTGATCTAAAAAAGCACGACAAAAATCAATTTCGGCACGTAATTCTGCCAGTTTAAAGCGCGTATTTTGAAAGTTTTGGATACTTTTGCCAAAGGCTTGTCGTTGCTGAGTATATTGCAGTGTATGCGCAAAAGCAGCTTCCGCACCTGCTTGGCAAATAATTGCGACAATCAAACGTTCCCAAGCCAGTTCTTTCATCAACATGATAAAGCCCATGCCTTCTGTGCCCAATAAATTACTGCGAGGCACGCGGACATTATCAAAAAATAATTCACAAGTGTCCTGACCTTTCATCCCAATTTTATTCAGTGGTTTGCCTTTGGTAAATCCCCTACGGTCTGCTTCTACGAGTATTAAAGACAGATTAGCTGAACCTTTGTCGGTGTTCGCGGTTTTACACACCACAATTGCCATATCGCACAAATAGCCATTGGTAATAAAAATTTTAGAACCATTAATCACGTATTCATCACCATCCAATACCGCAGAGGTGCGTACAGCTTGTAAGTCTGAACCTGTACTAGGTTCAGTCATGGCAATCGCTGTGATGACTTCGCCTGTTGCCATACGGGGCAACCAGTGTTGTTTTTGTTCAGTCGTTCCAAAGTTATTAATGTAATTGGCGACAATATCTGAATGCAGTGAAAAACCTGTGGCACTGTCACCTGCATAGGCTTGTTCTTCAATCAAAATCATGCTGTATAAGCGGTCTACACCTGAACCTGCATATTCTTCAGGCATGGTGCTACACAGCAAGCCCAAAGCGCCTGCTTTACGCCATAACTCACGGTCTACATGCTGCTGCGCTTCAAATTTTTCAGTATGAGGGATGACTTCTTGCAAATAGAATTTTCGTACCAAATCACGAAAACCTTCGTGTTCAGCATTGAATAAGGTGCGCGGTAACATATTAGCAATGGGGCGAATAGCGGCAGATTGCATGGTTTCATCTTCTTGATGTTGTTATTGTGGATTCACCTTAGAAGAATTTATAGGGGTGAACAAGGGGCAAAAGTTTCAATTGCAGATGCAATATGATGCTTTTGGTCATTGCTGCATAAAAGTCATCGAAACTTTAAAGGGGGTCGGTTAAACTATCCTGAGTTTAATTTTGAATGGGGGAACAGCATGAGTGATGACATTAGCTTAGAAGAACGCAAAGTAATTTACCGAGCCCGTCGTGGTTTAAAGGAAATTGATGTCTATTTTGACCCGTATGTGAAAAATCACTATTTGACTGCCAGTGTGGAAGAAAAACAAATGTTTGCGGATTTAGTTGCGCAGGAAGACCCAGATTTGTTGGATTGGTTTATGGAAGTGTCTGAGCCACCACGTCCTGAGTTGAAAGATTTTATCCGTAAACTAAAGCATTATGTGCATGGCTAAGCAGCAGTTTCAGCTGAAACCTAGTGTCATCGCAATAGTGTTTCAGCTGATGATCGCTCTACTCATCGTCTGGCTTTTACTGCAAGTATTAAGCCTATGGTTAAGTATTATATGTATTATTATTGTGGCTTGGACCTATTTTAAGTTTGTCCGTGCTCGTAGAATTCTTGGCTTAGATCAATTAGATGACCGTGAATGGTCAATTTCCTATCTCGTGCCCCGTGTCCCATCACAACATCTCAAAAGTACAGCTCGTCAAACAGAAATTCAGCGTGTGGAACTACGTCAAGTGATAGATCATCAAATTTATATCGTCTTGGAATTTCAGCAAGCCTTTAAACCTGTGGTGATTTGGTGTGATCAAGTTTCTAAGACGCAGTGGAAGGCGCTAAAAGTATTGGCGAAAATGCTCTAATTTGCAGACAGCTGTATATTTTTATTAATTAAAAAACAATAATTATCATAAGGATAAAATTATCATCTATTTTTCGTGTCCTGACTAGTCATTTTATGTTGGCATAAAAGATTACACCTATCCCTATTTTCAGTTATATTAATTCCTGAACGGTTTAGATCATTACAAATCAGATTCCTGAAATGTACAGATTTAAATTTGATCGAAAGATTTTTTAAGATAAGCCTGAAATGGGCACCAGTTAATAAGTAGCATGTGCTGAACCGTCGCAATGCTACTTTTTTTTGTCTAAATTTTGTCGGATGACAGATTTCAGTCAATTTAAAACATGGCAAAGTTATCCATCTGAAGCAGCAAGTAGACGCTTTTATTCAGATATTGCTTCTGCTATGTTTGTTGCAATGGACATAAACACAATTATAGAGGACAGGAAAATGTCGCAAGTCCAAAAAATAGGCCAGGGTGTGGCCATATTTGCAATCACAAGTTTATTATTATCAGGTTGTTCACAAGTGATCAAAACAGGTGCCAATGTCGCACTTGGATTTACTGAAAAACATATTGTACCGCCAATTTTAGCGATGGAAGATGCTGAAATGGTGTGTAATTCTGGTAATTCCTTAACTCCTGCCATTATGGCGACTAAAGATATGGGCGCAGACCCAACCCGTGTTGCGGTACTGATGTACTCGGCGGCAGGCATTTGTGCCGAAGAAAAAGCGTTAGATGCGGAATTGCGTTATTTACGTGCAGCAAAAGCAGGGCAAGTGGGTGAAGCGCAAGATGCGCGTATTCAACAAAAGCGTTGGGCGGCTTTGGCTGCACAGCGTCAATACACAGGCTATCAATTATTTCAGCATCGTTGGGAAAAGAAATACCGAAAACCTTTGGGCGAAGGTTGTCCAAAAATGAACAGTGATATTGATCAAACGGTGTACATGTTGGGAATGTTGAGTGGCTTGCAAGCTATGACCAATGATATTAATTCAGGAGGGGCAGTGCATGTGCCTAAAGACATTGCCGCGATTGTTGAACGTGGCATGACCTGTTTAAATAATGAAAAATTCTGGGGTGTACCAGAGGCCACACGTGCCGTAATATGGACTTTGCTTCCAGGTGCGGGA
>DBIN01000013.1 GCA_002296655.1 Acinetobacter sp. UBA801 | reverse complement strand
TTATAAAAAGACCTTTTGGGATGCGCTCACAGTCGATGATTACGACAGATTGGCACCTGATTCACTGGTAACAAGCCAGTCTACAGATTATGAGCTTTATCCCGATTACAACGGCATTACGCTGACCAATGATAGAACAGGCAAGCAAGGGCAAGTCAAACGCACAGGCACAGCAGCAGACGTGCTATTGCCACCTGAAAACAATCCTTTGTTTGATGTGGTCAGTATGGGCGCCTTTGGTAAAGCCAAATTAGCCAAAGCAGGTATGGTAGAAACACATACATTGACCATGCCAATTTCTACAGAAGTTGGCGAATGCGCACCAGGCGAAGTCTTTGCATTTAACGCTGAGTGGTGGGGCATCGTTGAAAGTGTCAGCGTGTCATTCAGCCATGCCAAAGTGAATCAAACTGTCAAAGTGGAGCGTGTAAATCGTGAGTAATGCACTGCAAAGATTGATTGATTTAATGCCCAAAGCGCCTGAATTTGTCGGGCAAATCACGCATGAAAATCATCCGAATTATAAAGTTTTAGTTGTAGATGGGTCAGGCTTGGTGATGTGTACCAGTACGACGCGCTACAACGTCGGCGCAACGGTTTTTATATCAGATGGGGAGATAAAACGCTTGGCAGCAAGCGGTGATGTAGTGCAAATCGAAGTGTGAAAATTTAAATTGAAGCAAGCGCCCGAAAGGGCGTTTTTTTATGTCTGGAGAAAAGACAATGCAAGAAAACACGTTACCGTGGGTCATTAAATTAGTTCCAGCAGTTGTGGGGGCAATCCTTGCTTTAGTGCTTAGCGGGGATATTGATAAAGACGGGAAAATTCAGGTCACGTTAGGCGTGATCGGTAAATTCTTATTCAGTGTGTCAGTCAGCTTATATGGCGGTGCTGCATTCATTGAATACTACGAATTAAACCAATATTCACACATGGCGCAAGGCTTTGTGATGTTGATTTTCGCTGTATTTGGATTATTGACGATTGGTATCGTTTATCAATCAATTGCACTGATGCAGGGTAAATCAATTGCAGAAGTCATTGCGGAAGTGAAAGCTGCTTTCGTTGCGATTATCGGGGGTGGCAACAAGTGAAATTAATTAATGACTGGAAACAAGCTTGGAAACTCAAGTCAGTACAAGTTGGCGCCTTATGGGCCTTTTTTTACGTCTTGATGTATGCGGCTTTTGAATTGTTGTGGCTATTCGGTTCTAACTTTCCACAAGTTTGGGCAGCAGTACCACAAGAGATTAAAGAGCTATTGCCACACTCATGGGTGTTATGGCTTGGCTTCTTAAACAATGTTTTAAGTGTTTTTTCCCGCTTGAAATATCAGCCTGAATTGCATGGTGATAATGATGAATCTAGCTCAGATTAAGAAACTGCAAAAAGCAGTCGGTGCGCATGACGATGGCATCATCGGGCGTGGCACCTTGACTGCTGTATTTCGCAAGCTTGGTGCTAGTCAAGCGTGCGCTGAAGAACTAGGCTTGGCTGCAAATGTTCATTTCCGCACGTATGGCATCCTCGATAACTCACTTCGATTGATTCACTTCTTAGCGCAACTTGCACATGAGTCGGGCAACTTCCGCTATATGGAAGAAATTGCATCTGGTGCAGCGTATGAGGGGCGAAAGGATTTAGGTAATACACAAGCAGGGGATGGAAAGCGATATAAAGGTCGTGGGCCAATTCAATTGACTGGACGTGCTAACTATCGCAGATACGGTCAGCAGCTTGGCATCGACTTTGAAAACAATCCTGAGATTGTGGCAATCCCAAGTGTCGGCTTGCTCGTAGCTTGTAAGTTTTGGTCAGATAATGGCTTGAATGCTTTAGCAGATCAAGATGATTTAAGAGCGATTACACGACGCATTAATGGCGGCTATAACGGCTTTGAAGATCGTAAAGCGCACTTAGCAAAACTGAAAAGCTGGGTGTGAAAATCCTTATGGGCAAACCCTACGCAACGTGGCGTGTTGGGGTTTGCTGTTTTAGGATACATTAAAATCTGTATATTTGTATGGATGCTTTGGTGGTATTTATTTACACCAATTTTACGCCACAAAAACATCATTGTTTATTATGTTGTTGAATTGCTTATTATTTTAAAATTAATCAATCCAGTCTTGCAAAGGTTGGGTAAATGGTACAGTGTTGTCCTGTGCGCGTTTTACAAAGCTTTCGCCCATGACTTCAGTACGAACTTTTAAGCCATTGTCATAGTCTTGTTGTGACATGTTTACTATCCCTATTTTATTGTTTGAACTTGAAGCATAGATTAACAATTTATGGCTGCAATAGCATGTGCAGTTAGTCGTAGACAATAAAAATGTTCACAATCAGCTATTTTAAATATATCCACAAGGCATAAAAAAAGCCCCAAACATAAAGTCGGGGCTGTTTTAGCTTTATCACAAATTTTGAAATAAGCGAGTGTTAAGCTTCAATGGTTTGCACCGTAATTTTTTTAGCAGGGTCAGCTTTGCGACGTACTGTTGGTACAGGTTCACCATAATATTGACGGTCTGCAAAATAACTTGAACGCACCATTGGCGCAGCCCAAATATTTTTAAAACCTAACTTTTGACCATGCGCTGTATAACGCTCAAATTCTTCAGGTGTTACAAAGCGGTCAATCGGTGCATGTTCTTTAGATGGCTGTAAATATTGACCAATGGTCACATAATCTACATCGTGCGCTTTAAGGTCATCTAACAGTGCAATGACTTCTGCTTCAGTTTCGCCAATACCCACCATTAAACCGCATTTGGTTGGAATATCTGGGCAATATTCTTTAAACATTTTCAGCAAGTTCAAAGAGTGCTGATAGTCTGAACCTGGACGCATGGCTTTATATAAACGCGGTACAGTTTCAATATTGTGGTTAAAAACATCTGGCGGACATTCGGTCATAATGCGTAGTGCAATATCCATACGGCCACGGAAGTCTGGCACCAAAATTTCCAACAACGTATTTGGGCTTACAGAACGGGTTTCTTTAATGCAATCGACAAAATGTTGTGCGCCACCATCTAACAAGTCATCACGGTCTACAGAGGTGATCACGGCATATTTTAAGCCTAAGTTGGCAATCGTTTCTGCCATGTGACGCGGTTCATCAGGATCTAGTGCATTTGGACGACCATGTGCAACATCACAGAACGGGCAGCGACGCGTACAAATATCACCCATAATCATAAAGGTTGCTGTACCGCCGCCAAAACATTCTGGCAGGTTTGGACAAGCAGCTTCTTCACAAACGGTGTGCAATTTTTGCTGACGCAAAGTGGTTTTGATGCGTTGAACCTCTTCTGGTGCCGTCATTTTGACCCGAATCCAGTCAGGCTTACGAGGCGTTTCAACCGTAGGAATAACTTTTACAGGAATACGTGCGACTTTTTCAGCACCACGAAGTTTGACACCCTGTTCTGGTTTACGGTTTGCAGACATATTCAACTTTTCCACTGTTTTTGAAAGGGGAGAGATTTAGTGTAGGGTAGATTTTACGTAAAATAGAGTCCGATTAAATCGAATCTAAAGGCAAAAGTAAAATGTCACCTTAACATCATCATAAGATGATTATTATAACGAAATTGTGCTTAAATTGGGTAAAAACGATATTCATATAAAAAATGTGGTTATCACGTAATATATGCACAGTAAATACAGAAAATTCAAAAGATTTACGTCATAATATAGCCCATTGAAAAGACAGATTTAAATAAAAGGAGCGTTGAATGCCACGTAAAAAAGAGGTCGTTAGTGGAACTTTCGTGAAGTATGATGCGGTTGTTCTCGGTTCAGGCCCAGCGGGTGAAGGCGCGGCAATGAAACTTGCCAAATCAGGTAAGCGTGTTGCGATTGTAGATGTTCGTGAGCAGCTTGGCGGTAACTGTACCCATGTGGGCACCATTCCAAGTAAAGCATTGCGTCAGACAGTGTCGAATATTATCCGTTATCGCCGTGACCCAATGTTTAAAAAAATGGGTGATTGGCGTCAGTTCACCATGAAACAAGTGTTGCAAAGTGCACATAAAGTTATTCAGCAGCAAGTTGAAACGCACTCACGCTTTTATGACCGTAATGAAATTGCGATTTATCATGGTCGTGCTTATATCCAAGATAAAAACACGGTCATGGTATTTGGTGCAGATGGCATTAAAGAAACCATTATGTGTCATCAAATTGTGATTGCGACAGGTAGCCGTCCATATCGCCCAGAAATGTTAGATTTCAACCATCCGCGTGTATTTGATTCAGACAAAATTTTGGATTTGGATTTCTCGATTCAAAAAATCATCATTTATGGCGCGGGTGTGATTGGTTGCGAATATGCATCCATCTTCATTGGTTTAGATCATAAAGTTGATTTGATTAATACTCAGCACAAATTGCTCAGCTATTTGGATGATGAAATTTCAGATGCTTTGTCATATCACTTACGTGCGCAAGGGGTTCTGATTCGCCACAATGAGCAAATTGATCATTTAGAAACTTTTGATGATCACGTGGTTTTATATTTGCAAAGTGGCAAGAAAATTAAAGCTGATGCGATTTTATGGTGTAACGGACGTTCAGGTAATACCGATGGTTTAGGTTTAGAAAACGTAGAACTTAAACCAAACAGCCGTGGTCAATTAACAGTCAATGATCAATATCAAACCGAAGTAGATAATATCTATGCTGCGGGTGATGTGATTGGTTGGCCATCATTGGCATCAGCTGCCTATGACCAAGGTCGTTGCGCGGGTGCAAATATGAGTGGCGAAGAAAATGTTGCGCCTGTAACCGATATTCCAACAGGTATTTATACCATTCCAGAAATTTCTTCGATTGGTAAAACTGAGCAGGAGTTGACAGAAGAAAAAATCCCTTATGAAGTTGGTCAGGCATCTTTCCGTCATTTGGCTCGTGCGCAAATTACGGGTGATACAGTGGGTGAATTGAAGATTTTATTCCACCGTGACACTTTAGAAGTGCTGGGCGTGCATTGCTTTGGTAATAATGCTGCGGAAATTATCCACATTGGTCAGGCGGTGATGAACAGCCCGAACAATACTATTAAGTATTTTGTGGAAACGACATTCAATTACCCAACTATGGCAGAAGCTTACCGTGTCGCGACCTTAAATGGGATGAATCGTTTGTTTTAATGTTGAATTAGTTGGGTTTAGCGTATTTTAAAATACCCCATAAGATTATTCTTGAGGGGTATTTTATTGCTTGAGATTTTAGCGATATGGCGTAATGTTGCGCTTTAATGCGCACAAAACGCCTGATTAAAATATTCAAATAGCTGTGGTGTTTGCGCCCATAAAAAAATCGACAAACCAAAAAGGGCAGTGATGGCAAGTGTGAGCCATAATTTAAAATTAAATAAAGAATTAATCATGAATGACGTGCTCCTCATCTACCCAAAAATGTACCAAGACCGCAAACGCACTTAAAGCAATAGAAACAATCCAGATTGCATTATAGTTACCTGTTAGATCGTGATTTAAACCGCCAAGCCATCCACCAAAAAATGAGCCGACTTGGTGTGTGAAAAACACAATGCCACTGAGCATGGTCAGGTATTTAATCCCAAACATATTTGCCACAATACCATTGGTCAAAGGAACTGTAGATAACCACAATAAACCCATAATGATCCCGAATGCATAAATTGTCCAGATGCTTAAAGGCAGGATTAAAAAGGCGATAATGGCAATCCCGCGTAATCCGTAAAGCCACATCAGCAAATGCGGTTTGGAATAGCGGCCACCTAACCAACCCGCTGTATAGGTGCCCACAATATTAAATAAACCCACGAGTGCCAGAAAAACTGTGCCTGTGGTTGCATTAAAGCCATGATCAATTAAGTAGCTAGGAAGGTGAATCCCGATAAACACCACTTGAAAGCCACAGACAAAAAAACCTAAAGCTAAAAACCAAAAGGGTTTGTGGTTTTTGGCAATCACCAAAACTTGTTTAAAGCCTAAAGCGGGTTGACTGGTTGAGATTGTATTGGGGTTTTGGTACATAGGTGCTTTGAGCATCCATGCCAAAGGAATAATTAACGTAATTAAAATTGCACTGACAATTAAAGCGCCTGACCAGCCCACACTTTGTAATAATAATAAGGTTGATGGCAACATAATAAACTGCCCAAACGAGCCTGCGGCACTGGCAATGCCCATCGCAAGGCTGCGCTTTTCGGGTGGTGCTGCACGCCCCACAGCAGAAAGTAGTACAGGGAATGAGGTCGCAGAAAGTGCTAAACCTAAAATTAAACCCACACTTAAATTTAGCAATAACCCTGTCGAACTGACTGCCATGAGCAGTAAACCGAGCGCATACAGTGCGCCACCAACTGCAACCACAATTTTACTACCATATTTGTCTGCAAAAGCACCTGTGATGGGTTGGACTGCACCCCAAATCAGGTTTTGCATGGCAATGGCTAAACTAAAGACATTATGACCCCAGCCAAATTCGTGGCTCATAGGCACCAAATACAAGCCAAACGCATGCCGAACGCCAAGTGATAATGCCAAAATAACGGCACTTCCAATTAACATGTAAATCAGAGGTTTGGAAAATTGAGCATTCGACATAAGGCATCCAACAACAGCAAACAGACTGCTATGGTAGTCGATTCAGCGCAGGATCGCGATAAAATAAAATTCATCAAATGATAAAATTGAGTTATCAAGATTGAAGCGATTACTTTAATTAAAAAGTAAAAGAAAAAATAAGACGACCGTAGCCGTCTTATTTTTAGTTGAAAGTGGGAAGAGTAAAATTATAGCTTAAAAGCGCATCCCAAAACCTGCGTATGCAATGATCGGATTCACTTCAATATCGGCTTTGGAGTGAATGAGTTCGCCGTGTTTAGCATCGGTCACAGTAATGGTGGTTTTGTTTTTAAGATGTGCATAAGATACAGAACCGACCGCAAACCATTTTTCATTAAAGTCATAGGTAAAGCCGACAGTGGCAACGGGCGCAAAGGCATCGGTGGCGTCTAATTCAACTTTAGGGTTGGCTGCACTTGGTGTGCCTTCTAAAGATGCGCCCGCTTTCCCTTCTTTAATATTGGCAATCATGTGACCAGCGGCGATCAGGTCTTGTTCAGTGCGTGGGTTAATTTCTAATTCATTAAAATAAGCGTACATTAAACCGACACCGACATAAGGACGGAATTTATTTACACCTGTTTTGCCAAAATGGTATTGAAACTCAAATGCTGGTGTCCAAGCACGGGCAGAAGCAGCAGGGCCATGTGCTTCTAAATCGGTAATCAAAATATCATTTTGTAATTCTAACTCACCCAGCGCACCGCCTAATGGACGTGCAATGGCGGAGAAAGGAGCATAAATTTTCCCTTTGCCTTGCAAATCAACTTTGGGTGGAATGCCGCCTTTGACTTCAAAGGAAATATTATCGGTAAAGTAATAGTTGCTGATAATACCGAGTGTGGTGACATCATCTGCTTCTAAACCTGTGCCAGGATTATCCCATTGCTCCAAACCTGAAATTGTGGCCTGTCCACTCATGTTGGCAGGAATGGTAGGCAGCAAATTCAATGCTCCATTTAATAATAAGGGAGGCTCAAATCCGTCACGTAAGTTATCTTTTACAGTTTGCGATTGAACATCACCGACATCGGCTGTGTAGCCGTTGTGAATAGCTGTATTGACTCGAAAAGGTTGTGCCTTGCCTTGCGGCATAACATGCAGTGCACCTACTGAAACAGAAAAGCGTTTAAAACCATCACCATCTTTTAAACTAAAATAAGGTGAGTTGGCATAACTGATGACTGACAAACTGCTCAGTGTTAAACAGCAAAGTGTTTTTTTCATTGTGGAACTCCATGTCCAATTTGTGTGCTTTTTAGCGTTGTTATGTTAGGTATATTGAATAGGGGAGGAAAATAAAACTGTTGTTTTTACAACATATTTTTTAAATTTTTGTGAATAACTGCAAAAGTGTGCAGGTGTTTTGTTAAATTAAAATTATCGAATACGTGAAAGTGGTTGTTATGTTGGCTGGTTTTTACGTTCTATAGATTTGAAATAAATAGATTTTATTAAAATTGTATGAATTAAGATTAATAAAAAAGATCAGCCGGAACTGATCTTTTTGACGTGCTTGTTAAATTTTTAGCCAATGACAACTTTTGGCTAAAAACAAGTTATGCAGTAAAGCGTGATAAATCTTCATCAGGACGGGCAGTGAGTACTTCCAAGCCATTTTTGGTGACTAAAATAGTGTGTTCATATTGCGCTGAAAGCTTGTGATCTTTAGTCACCACGGTCCATTTATCGCCAAGTAATTTGGTTTGCCATACGCCTGCATTGACCATTGGTTCAATGGTAAAAGTCATGCCTTCTTCTAAAATCATGCCTGTATTGGCTTGACCATAGTGCAATACTTGCGGTTCATCATGGAAGGTTGTGCCAATACCATGACCACAATATTCACGTACCACGCTAAAGCGTTCAGATTCGACATATTTTTGTATCGCATGTCCAATATCCCCAATGGTTGAACCTGGTTTAACTGTTGCCATGCCGCGATACATCGCCTCTTGGGCAACTTTGCACAAACGATTGGCCAAAATGGAAGTTTCGCCACCTACGATATACATCATATTGGTATCGCCGTGGAAGCCATCTTTAATGACCGTGACATCAATATTTAAAATATCACCTTTTTTCAGCACTTTATTTTCCGATGGAATGCCGTGACAGACCACATGGTTAACCGAGGTGCAAATGGTATGTTGGAAGGCTGGACGTCCTGGAGCAGCACCATAACCTAAGCAGGCAGGAATGGCTTGCTGTTGATTGACAATATAGTCATGGCAAATCGTATCCAGTTCGAGCGTGGTAACACCTGGTTTAACGTGTGCTTTGATCATCTCCAAAACTTCTGCTGCTAGTCGTCCTGCCACGCGCATTTTCTCAATATCTTCTGCGGTTTTGATGAGTCGACGAGGTGCTTGATAAGTTGTGTTCATGATCTTTAAAAACTTTTGGAAATTTGTATGTGACTATGGTATAAATAGCCGCCCATTTTATCAAATGCTTTTTATGAATATGTTTCATAAGGCAAGGTAAAAAGGGAATTAAAAATCCGCACATATATCGTCACATTACTCTGGGTGCCCTTTGGGGTGGAGAATGCGGATATATGGAGGCCTAACCCAAACATTTAAGGTAAAGAAAATGGCAGATTACAACGTAAGCATGCGCGACCTTCTTCAAGCTGGCGCACACTTTGGTCACCAAACACGTTTCTGGAACCCAAAGATGCGTCAATACATCTTTGGTGCGCGCAACAAAATTCACATCATCAACCTTGAGCACACTGTTCCTGCGTTAAATGATGCTTTGAACTTTGCAAACCAATTGGCTAGCAAAAAGAACAAAGTTTTGTTCGTTGGTACAAAACGTGCTGCTTCTGCAATCATCCGTGAACAAGCTCAACGCGCTGGTCAACCATATGTAGATCACCGTTGGTTAGGTGGTATGTTGACGAACTGGAAAACACTTCGCCAATCTATCAGCCGTTTAAAAGATCTTCAAGTTCAGTCTACTGATGGTACTTTTGCTAAGCTTACTAAACGTGAAGCTTTAGAGCGTAGCCGTGAAATGGAAAAACTTGAGCGCGCTTTAGGCGGTGTGAAAAACATGGGTGGTTTACCTGACGCATTATTCGTAATTGACGTTGATCACGAAGCAATTGCAATTAAAGAAGCTAAAAACTTAGGTATTCCTGTAATCGGTATCGTTGATACAAACTCTAACCCAGACAACGTAGACTACGTTATTCCGGGTAACGACGATGCGATCCGTGCAGTTACACTTTACGCTTCTTCAATGGCTGATGCGATCATTGCTGGTAAAGAATACGCTCAAACTCAAGCCAATGCTCAAGCAAAAGGCGAAGAAGCTCCTGCTTCTGAGGCTTAATGCGTTTTGACGTAAGCTTGTCATTTTTGCGACATGTGATGGTGGCAAAGTAAGCGTCATGTATGCAGACGGCCCAAGAGACACCCTCTGGGCCGTTTCTGTTAAAAAAGAATTCATTTTCTACCGATTTTAGGAGATAAACATGACTGCAGTTACAGCAAGCATGGTTAAAGAATTGCGTGATCGTACTGGTCTAGCAATGATGGAATGTAAAAAAGCATTAACAGAAGCCGGCGGTGACATCGAATTAGCGATTGACAACCTTCGTAAATCTGGTCAAGCAAAAGCTGCTAAAAAAGCAGGTAACATAGCTGCTGACGGTGCTATCACAATCGTTCAAGAAGGCAATAAAGCGATTCTTTTAGAAGTAAACTGTCAAACTGACTTCGTTGCAAAAGACGAAAACTTTGCTGATTTCTCTGCGAAAGTTGCTGCTGCTGCTCTAGCTGCAAACGAAACTGATGCTGCTAAAATTGCTGAACTTAAACTTGAAGATGGTGCAACTGTTGAAGAAGCACGTATTGCCCTTGTTCAAAAAATTGGTGAAAACATCCAAGTTCGTCGTGCACAAATCGTTGAAGGCGACAACCTTGCTGTGTACAAGCACGGTTTAAAAATCGGTGTTGTTGTTTCTTACACAGGTGATGCTGCGACTGGTAAAGGTATTGCAATGCACGTTGCTGCATTCAACCCAGTTGCTGTTACTGCTGAACAAATTCCTGCTGATCTTATCGCTAAAGAGAAAGAAATTGCAGAAGCGAAAGCAGTTGAATCTGGTAAGCCTGCAAACATCGTAGAGAAGATGGTAACTGGTTCAGTTGAAAAATACTTGAACGAAGTTGCGCTTGATCGTCAAATGTACGTAATTGACAACGAGAAGAAAGTTGCTGAAGTATTAAAAGCAACTGGTACAACTGTTGCTCAATTCGTTCGTTTCGAAGTAGGCGAAGGTATTGAGAAAAAAGCAGAAATGAGCTTCGCTGAAGAAGTTGCTGCTGCTCAAGCTGCTGCAAAATAATTTTTACTTAAGGTAAAATATTTTGTAAGGAAAGCCCCAATTTATTTTGGGGCTTTTTTGTGAATATCGGTTTTAGCAATATGCAATCGGGGCATAAATATTGAGATAAAAACAAAGATATTAATTTTAAATCAGTATGTTATGAGTAATTGGCTTGATTATATAGATCGGAATCAGAACAAGAAGGTTATATGGCAAATAAAAAGAATTTAAGTATTGGCGCAATTATTGTAGTGTTAATTGCTGCATTTTTTGGCATGGATTTACAGCAGTTTCAGTCTGAAACATCAAACACGCCATCTACAAGTACTGCTCGCACATCGCAAACTGAAAAAAAACAATCGAACTTACAGCGAGATACACCGCAAGGACAGGATGCTCAGGGTGTTCAGCTGATTGAACGTGCGTTTGAGCGTAAGCAGAGTAATCTACAAGTCCGTGCGAGTGGACAAGTCGTTGCAGTGTTAGCAGATGACAACGAAGGTTCAAGTCATCAAAAATTTATTTTGAAATTGAGCAATGGGCAAACTGTATTGGTTGCACATAATATTGATCTTGCACCACGAATTGCCAATATAGCCAAAGGCGATACCGTTGAGTTTTTTGGTGAATATGAATACTCAGATAAGGGTGGGGTGATTCATTGGACGCATCATGATCCAGCAAATAAACACGTAGCTGGATGGTTAAAACATCAAGGAAGAACCTACCAGTAACGGTTCTTCCGATAATAAAAATAGGATATAGCGTTTAAACGCTCATAATGCTGTTTTTACGACGTGTTTTCCAAGAGGGTAGGATTTTACCTAAATAGGCATCCATGCACCAAATTGGGCCAATGAGAAGGAATTGGAGGTCTTTGAAGAATGAAGGCTTTTTTCCTTCAATTTTGTGACCATAAAACTGCCCAATCCATGCCAAAACAAAAATCGCGATATAAAAACCCATTCCCACAGGCAATACATAAATTAGCCAGGCCATCACCAGCATTAAAGCTGCCATTGCGACGGCAAGAACCAAGTCTAAACGTGCATAAAAAATAAAACTGAGTACTAGAAGTAATGTTGTTAGTAAAGCACTGAAATGCGCCAAGATGGCGACAATCGAAAAAAAGATCGTCGGTACGCAAACCCAGTGAATTAATTTATTGGTTTTATTTTGATGGCTCTCGCTGTATTCATCTAGCCACTCGCTTACTGTCTTCATGTACTACTCCTGTAGACCGATCATCCGTTGTTATTGTTTTGCTGTCTAAAATATAACTGAGAACAGAGAGGTGGTCAAAACAGTATTCATATTTTCAAACTCAAGTGGCCACAAAATTTGTGTGGATCATCTTTGTGCGTAGATGCATGGGATGACTGTAAATCTTACAGGCATTAAAAAAGCCACATTGCTGTGGCTTTTAAGTCAAATGTGAAGTCGTGTAAGCGAATCTTAAGAGTTTGGACCGTCAATACGCTCGATGCTTACTTTAGCAGTACCTGCATTGGTGATGCCCAATTGTTTTGCAGCGCCATAAGAAAGATCGAGTACACGGTTGCCATGGAATGGACCACGGTCGTTTACTTTAACTACAACGCTCTTACCATTGTTTTTATTGGTTACGCGAATATAGCAGTTTAGCGGCAGGCTACGGTGTGCAGCAGTCATTGCGTTCATGTCGAACGTTTCACCGCTTGCAGTTTTACGACCGTGGAATTGACGACCGTACCAAGATGCCATACCTGTTTGGCTAAATTTACGTACAGTGTTCGATGCCACTGTATTTAACTTTTCAATCACTGAAGGCTCTTCAGCAGGAATTTCAATTTTCGCTGCAATCGTTTGACGACGGATTTGGTCGCCTGAACGTTCGGTGATTGAAAGGCTATTCAAATTGGAGAAATGTGAATTAAAACTTTGTGCTTCTTTGTTGAGTACACGCGCAGCAAGGCTAGATGACTCATTATCATTATTGAATGATGATTGCACCATTTCAGCTTGCGACTGACTTAGGGCAACAGCTGCAGAAAGTGCAAGTAAGTATTTAAGTGAACTATGCATGGTTTGAACTCCTGAAGACAGAATTTTTAACTTATTTCGCTCTTAACTGATTGAAATAGCGGTAATCCTGTCTGTAATTTCACTTTTTCGACTACATTTGACGAAATGGATAATATTCATCCCTTACTAAAGGTGTCTAGTCTTTATACGAAAATAATGACAAAAAGTACCAAAAACCAACTCTATTTGATTAAAAAATAATCAATATTGTAACATGATGTGTAAAAAGTTTGTTTTGTGATCAAATTGTCAAAAATATTTCTTGACTTTTTGGTTTTGTATTTAAATTTGTGCTTAGCGACTCGCAATTTCAGTGCCCAATAACCACAGTGCAGTCGCATACATACGGCTACGGTTATAAGTCGTAATCACCTGAAAATTTGGATAGGTTATATAGTAGATATGACCATAATTTTCTTGTAATTGAATAACATTGACCAAGTCTAGGTCATCTATTTGCACAATTGGATTCATTGGCATTACCCCTTGCGACTTTAAAACCCCGTAAGGTGTTGGTAGGGTTAAATCTTTGGCAATCACGCTGTCAGGATTGTTGCCTATATATCGTGCAGCAAATGCAATGGGTTGGTTGCGCTGCCAACCATGTTGTGCCAAGTAGTTTGCAATGGAGCCAATGGCATCGACTGCTGAGTTGCGTAGGTCAATATGTCCGTTGCCGTCATAATCGACTCCAAATTTTGGAATATTGCTTGGCATAAACTGCGGATAACCAACAGCGCCTGCATAAGAACCAACAATTGAAGAGGTTGGCACACCATCTTTATATGACCATGCGATCAGTGCCGCGAGTTCATCTTTAAAGTATTCTGCGCGACGTTCATAACCAAAGCCCAAGGTAGCAAGGGCATCGCGGGTTACAAAAGAGCCTTTATTGCTCCCAAAACCTGTTTCCACACCCAAAATCCCTAAAATAATGGATTGCGGTACACCAAATTGCTGTTCAGCTCTATTGAGCGTATCTGCATATTGTTGTTTAAAGCGCACACCACGCTGAATGGTACTTTCTGCAAGGAAATTAGTTTTATAGTCGTACCAAGGCTTACTTTCGCCTGGGCGGTTCATGATGTTGATGATATTGGGTAAGTTTTTGGAACCTTCCATCGCCCAATCGACTTGTGCTGCACTTAAGCCATAGGTCTGCATGGTTTTTTGTTTAAAATTGGCATATGACGGATGATTTTGGAAATCATTGGCCTGACAAAAACTGGTGATAGAAAATGCACCAATGAGTAAAGATAGACGTTTTAGTTTGTTATAAAAATCAAGTTTGAACATATTGGGAAAAATTCCAAATTGATGATTTACACAACTTATTTATATGCATTAAATAAGTTGCTACTTATAAATGTAGAATAAGCCGCTATTTGGGCCAAACTATCAAAGTGAAGCAAGCGGCTAAGATAGCATTCATGCGTAACGGGTTTGCAAAAACTTATACAAAAATAGACAAAGAATGTGTAAAAAGCGCGCAGGATTTGTAACAAAATTCAATTGAGGGGCAAAAACTTGTTCTGAATTGTGTAAGAGTTGCAGACATACTCCGCTTTTCAATTGTGCATAAAAATGCCTGATTGAAATCAGGCATTGTGTAGGTTGGTTGCATCTTTTAAGAATACTGCATATTTAGTTTGTGTTGTATGAGATGCTAGAACATGTAATTCCTACTATTTTGCAGTTAACATGCAACAAAAGGACTTAAACCACATCAACAGCTAAACTCGCTGGCATTAATGATGGAATAATGTGTCGTGATATTCCGCTAAAACCAATAGTTCTTCTTTGGTTAAATTGGGGATGATTTTATCCACCGCAATATGGACAGCTTTAATTACCGCTGCTGCGCCAATATCTGCCGCTTTACGTTTAATCATGCCTAAATCGAGGGTTTTGTTAAAATCGCTCATAAAGTGGCGTACAGTCGCTTCTGCAAACTGTTTATACAACTCTGTCAAAACGGCTTTATTCACTTCATTGCCTGCTTGAATTTCGGCATAGTTATGTTTCAGATTGGTCACTAAACTCGCATCAAGTGTTTCACCTACACGTGCATTGCCTGCTGCATCTTTAAAGCTACTGCGCTCAGAAAATTCAATCGATTGTTTCACGACATCATTGGGCGCTTTGCTTAATAATTGTTTTAGGAGTACTGCAACGGTAGATTTGACATAGCCCGCAAGTTTTTCGGCAGTGTCGCGTTTATCGCTTGCAGGAAAACGACGTACCAATTCGGTTAAAATGGCATCAATAATTTCTTCATTAATCATTAATGCAGTTTTGTCACGCAGTGGGAACAGCGGCTCACTTGAATTTTTTTTCTGTTGTGCAGTTTCAATCGTATTTAATAATTCTGCAGATGGAATGAATCCAAAAAATGGCATTTTTCAACCTCAATGTTGTTATTGTCGCGCTAAACGAATAGGGCGAGGCATCCATGTTAAATCCGATACACGACAAGGGTTAATGTCTAATCCACCACGACGTGTATAGGTTGCATATACCATCAGTTTTTCAGGTGCAAATTTTTGCCAGATGTCTGCAAACATCTGTTCCACACATTGTTCATGGAAACCATTATGCTGACGATAAGAAATAATATAAGCCAAAATACTGCGATAACAAGGCTTTTTACCTTGATAACGGATAAAAACAGTACCCCAGTCAGGTTGTCCTGTTACAGGACAGTTACTGCGTAATAAATGCGAGTACAGTTGTACCTCTATATCTTCAGCTTGTTCTAAATCGAATTGCAATAAACTTGGGTCAGGATGTTGCTCTAAACGCTCAGGTGTGAGCTGATCAATGCAAATACCTTCAGGCTGACTAATTGCCAAATCATCGACCTGAAATAAAGTGATGGTAACAGGTGCTTGCGCCGCAGCCGTTAAATCATGCTCAACGGTTTCGATAAAATTGGCTTCAGACTGAAAACGGGTAAAGTTCATACTATTAAAGTAGAGCTTTAATGATTTTGATTCGATCAGGTTGGGTGATGACGCAGGTAGCGTAATTCGACCAATCGCAACTTGCGGAACGCCTGTGGCATTTAACCACGAAATTTCAAAAATGTGCCACCAGTCTTGCCCCAATCGAATTCCTTCGACATCTGCATATTTTTCGCGTGAATCAACACGTGAAATAGGGAATAAAATATCAGGTTGATATTCTGTAGGATAATTGGTGTCTTTACCAAGGAGAGATTGTTCAACACTCATTATTCACGCATTCCTGAACCACGAGAAAGTAAATGATAGGCAATACCATAAAGCACTGCACAGCATAGTGTAATCACAGATAATGAAATCGTCACATTGACATCACTATGCCCTAAAATACCGTAACGGAAAGCATTCACCATATACACCACAGGGTTAATTAAAGAGAGATTTTGCCAAAAAGGGCTTAAGGCACTAATAGCATAGAATACACCACCTAAATAAGTCAGTGGAGTCAGTACAAAAGTCGGTATAATGGAAATATCATCAAACGATTTGGCATAAACAGCATTAATAAAACCGCCTAATGAGAATAAAAAGGACGTAATTAATACCGTGTAAATGGTGATAAACCAATTGGTAATATAAAGGTCGGTAAAGAATAAACTCATGGTGGTGACAATAATGCCGACCAATACACCACGGATAACACCACCCAAAACATAGCCCCATAAAATGGCATGCAACGGTACAGGACTCATAATCAGTTCTTCAATGCTTTTCTGGAATTTTGCACTAAAAAAACTGGAAGATACGTTAGCATAACTGTTAGTGATGACTGCCATCATAATTAAGCCAGGCACAATAAATTGCATATAGCTAAAGCCGCCCATTTCACCAATACGCGAACCGACCAAATTACCAAAAATCACAAAGTACAAACTCATGGTGATGGCTGGTGGTAGCAAGGTTTGTGGCCATATGCGCATAAAACGACGAACTTCTTTATGCACTAAGGTATAGAGTGCAATCCGTAGTTGGGTAAAATTCATTGCGCAGCTCCATCTAAATTCTTTTCGACCATTTTGACAAATAACTCTTCTAGACGGTTGGACTTATTGCGCATACTGCGCACGCGAATGCCTTGTGTTTCTAAAAGTTGAAATAAATCATTTAATGTGTGAGCTTTATCCATCGTGACTTCTAGTGTCACTGCATCAATTAGGTTGAATCGTACACCAATAATATCTAAGTGAATCGGCTGAATAGGTTCAGCTAAATCGAAAATAAAAGATTCTTCACTTAACTGGTTTAAGAAGTTTTTCATGGAGGTGTCTTCTTTAATCACACCACGATCAATAATCGCGATACGACGACACAACATTTCGGCTTCTTCTAAATAGTGGGTGGTGAGAATGATTGAAGTGCCTTTATCATTCATCTCTGTTAAAAAATCCCACATTGAACGACGCAGCTCAATATCTACACCTGCAGTCGGTTCATCTAAAATAAGCAGTTTCGGCTCGTGCATCATGGCACGTGCGATCATTAAACGACGTTTCATACCGCCAGACAGCATTCGCGCTTGAGTGGCCCGCTTATCCCACAAGCCCAGTTTTTCTAAATATTCTTCGGCACGTTGTTCGGCAACTCTCTTAGAAATACCGTAATAGCCTGCTTGTGTGACCAAAATATCAAAGGTCTTTTCAAACTGACCAAAGTTAAATTCTTGCGGTACAACCCCTAAGCATTGCTTGGCTTGAGATGGTTGGGTATCTAGATTATGTCCAAAAATTTCGACAGTACCTGCCGTTTTTTTGGTGAGAGAACTGATGATGCTAATGGTTGTAGATTTACCTGCACCATTGGGTCCAAGTAGGGCATAAAACTCACCTTCAGGAACGGTCAAATTAATTCCTTTCAGTGCTTGGAAACCATTTCGATAGGTCTTTGACACGTCCCTTAACGTCAATGCATCAGTCATGAAATTCTCACTTGAGGAATAGAGCCACTATTGTGAGCGATCTGAGCCAATAAACCAAGTAAGTTACATGGAATTCTATGTTCCAAGTTTGGAACATTGTTTAAAGCATAAGCATAAAAATGCGTAACTTTTACATAGTTGCTTTACCTTCAGCAATTTTTTGTTATGATGTGCAGCGCGCGCTCATAGCTCAACTGGATAGAGTACAGGTCTCCGAAGCCTGTGGCGTGGGTTCGAGTCCCGCTGAGCGCACCATTTCTTTGTTTGATCACATTCGATTTGATCCTAATATTATTAAAATTGACAACTTATATCTTTCTATTGTCCGATAATGTCCGAAGGCGTTTTAGGATACCGTAAAGTTTTACGGTATTTTTTACGGTATATCCCGTTTCTTGCAAAAATATACCGTAAAAAGATGCCTAAACTCGTTGTTAGTCTTACTGACTCAAAAATTAAATCAGCAATATCAATGCAAAAGAAATCATCTGAAAAAAATATTAAGCTTTCAGATGGTGGCGGCCTTTATCTGTTATTAGATACAAAAGGTGGGGCATATTGGCGCTTTGATTATGTTCGCCCAATTACAAAGAAAAGAGCTACTATCGCAATTGGTGTTTATCCAAGCTGTACATTAGCATCAGCACGTGCAAAACGAGGTGAGTTCAGAGAACAGCTTGTTCAGAATATTGATCCTGCCATGCAGAAAAAACGAGAAGCTGAAATAACGCATAAAAAAAATACTTTTAAGCTAATCGCAAATGAATATCGTAAAACAGAAGAGTTGGAGCCTAGCACTCAGCGAAGGAATCAATTTGTTTGGGATAAGTTGTATGCTGCAATTGGAGATTATCCGATAGACAGTATTACACCATCGCAAATTTTAGAAGTGTGTCGTATATACGAAAGGCAAGGTAAGACAGATTCTGCAAAGCGCATGAGAAGCAAAGCATCCCAAGTCTTTCGTTATGCGATTGCTTTAGGCTTATGCCAATTTAATGTGGCAGACCACATCAGTGGGATTTTAAAAGTTGGTAAAACCAAGCATAGATCTGCGATCACAGATGAGCAGCTGTTAGGACAGTTATTAAGGAATATTTATAATAGTGTTGGCCGTGGTGATATCGCGATAGATTATGCCGTCAAAATATTACCACATGTTTTTGTACGTCCAGGAGAATTAAGAGGGGCGAAGTGGGCAGACATTGATTTTGAAAATCGAGTTTGGAAATACACACCTCCTAAGACGAAGAATCAGACAGCATTACAGCATATTGTTCCTCTGTCAGATCAAGTAATAACCTTATTTAAAGAATTACACCAGATGACAGGTTATACCGAGTAAGCTGTCATTAAAAAGTAAACATGTATTCTTTTCCGAATTGGTTTGATACTCTCTCCACCCATTGCTCTATTTTATCAGCTGTCATGACTTGAAAATCTCGCCAATAATATTTCATCTGCTTCCATACCATCTCGATTCGATTTAACTCAGGGCTATAAGCTGGAATAAAATACAAATTCGTCGAAAAGTTACTTTTAAGTAGCTCTCTGTAATCAGCCATCTTTTTACTTCTATGAATCGAGGCATTATCAACAATAAGAACCAATGGAA
>DBIN01000050.1 GCA_002296655.1 Acinetobacter sp. UBA801 | reverse complement strand
GACATGGTGACCTTGGCGCTAATTCAAGGCGTGGTCAACGCATTCGTCATGTTCTTTGCTCGTGTTGCAGGTGACTTTATTGACCGTAATGTCTTTGGTCGTGAAGATGGCGAAGCCCCAGGCTTAGCTTACTTTGCAATTACCATTGTATTAGATATTGTCTTTGGTATTTTGGCATCTTCAATTGTGATGTGGTTCTCGCGTCAACGTGAATACCGTGCAGATGAAGCAGGTGCACGTTTGGCAGGTAAACAAGCTATGATTTCTGCATTATTACGCTTGCAGGCAGAATCTGAAATGCCAGATGCTATGCCAAAAGAAATGAAAGCTTTTGCAATTTCTGCAGGCAAAGAAGAAGGTTTTAGCTTGGCAGCGTTATTCCAAACTCACCCAAGTATTGAACAACGTGTTGCAGCTTTACAGCAATTAAATTTACCTTAATGCTCATAGCGATACAGTAACAGTTACATCAAAAAGCTTCCTCAGGGAAGCTTTTTTCATGTCTGTAAATTAGATCTGCTGCGTAGTTTTGGAATATATTAAACAGGTTCTTTAAAACCCAAAACTTTGCGACCAGTGCCACAACCAACTTGCACCAAGCCAGACCGCCCAAACAAAGAAAATAAGAAAAATCACGCCAAGCAAATCAGGCAAATGTAACCACAGCCATGCGACTACGGGATTACGCCAAAATGCCGAGTATTGTTGTTTATGTTCCAATCGCTCATGTAAAAAAGGATGCACCACATGATGTTCACTGTGAATCTGATATTCTTCACGGATATGCGTATGCACTACATCTAAAGCTTTGCGGCTTGGGCGAATAAATACATCAAATAGTGTACCGACAATTGGCACAAAACCAACCACCGCATCCACCACAGCAAGTTTAATCACTGGCGTGAGTTTGGTTTGCGGTACGCCAATTTGTTTGGCTTTATAAATCGCATAACAGGTCAGTGCAAAACCTGCGACATCCCCTGCAATAGGTACAGTTCCCAATGCAGCATCGGCTCCCACACCCTGCTTGGTAAATGGAATACGCACCACAGAATCCATCATATTGGCAAATTTGGCTAAATCGCGCTCTAAGCGAATCACCTCTTGCTGGCTAAGTTTTTTTGAAGATGCAGGTTCTGGCATAGAAAACGTATCGTTAGGTAAGTGCAATCTACTTGAGAATAAAGCTGTTTTTTGCTCAAGTCTGTATTGTTTTGATAAATAGAATTTTGATCAATGGAAAAAGTTTTAAGATAAAATTGCAATGAGTCACATCATCACCGACAGCATTTAAAGTAACAACTGCGAAGCGATAAATAAGTACACCACCACGCCTGTTGCATCACAAATCGATGTTACCAAAGGCGCAGAGGCACTAGCAGGGTCTAGTTTCAGGCGATGCAAAATAAAAGGTAGACTCATGCCAATTAAACAGCCCATCAGCACAATGCCCAACATACTCAGTGCTAATACTACAGACACCATCATATCGCCACGATAATAGCCTAAAATTGAGACCGCAAAAGCCATAGTTCCACCCAAACACAGCGCTACTAAACTTTCACGCCCGAGTAAATGCAACCAATCTTTAAATTGCACATCGCCTGTAGCTAGTGCCCGTACCATTAAGGTCGCAGACTGAGAACCCGCATTACCACCACTACCGACCAAAAGTGGCAAGAAAAAAACCAGCACAATATGTGCTGCAATAATATCTTCGTAATGGGCAATGCCGATTCCTGACAATAAACTACCAAATACCAAAATCACCAACCAAAACACACGTTTGCGGTATAGAAACAAAATTGGCGCAGTTTTTATACTCATGCCAGGAGAAGATGCGACCGCACTGGATTTTAAAAAGTCTTCCGTGGTTTCTGCCTGTACCACGTCCATCACATCATCGTAGGTGACAATCCCCAGTAAATGCTGTGCGTGGTCTACAATCGGCAAGGCCAAAAAATCATAATGGCTGAGTTTTTGCGCAATACTTTCCTGATCTTCTGTCACTAAACCAGTGACTAAATCGGTGCACATCACATTTTTAATTTTTTGTTCAGGTGGGTTTTGAATAATTTCTCTTAAAGAAATCACTCCCAATAGTTTCATCAACTCATCGACAATATAAATCAGGTACAAAGTTTCCCGATCTGCGGTCATTCTGCGCAATTCAGCTATAGCTTGCTGCATGTTTAGTTCTGGCGAGAGCACCACGAAATCCGAACTCATAATCGCGCCCGCAGATTCTTCAGGATAGCGCGCTAAAGTCTGAATCTGTGCGCGTTTTTCTTCCGTAATGTGTAAGCTGACAAAGTGCTGTAAAGGCGGCGAAAGTAACTTAAATAAATCGGTACGGTCATCTGAATGCATGGCTGAAATCAGTTTGACCAATTGCTGCGGTACCATCGCTTCGGCAATTTGAAGTTGTGAATGCAGTGGTAAAAATTCCATCACTAAGGCAGCACTGTCAATTTGTTCAATTAAACTGAGCTGTGCTTTTAGACTTAAATGCTGCATTAAATCGGCTAAATCGGCAGGGTTGATACCATCTATCAAGCTGCTCACTGTACTTGGCTGATGTAATTGCAAGGCTTGTTCTAACTGTTCAGCGTGCAGATTGGTCATTGATCTCACCCACTCCATCATTCCAAAACGTAAAATGAAGAATGGGCTAAGTTTCGCAGCCCAAACCACTACTTAAAATCCGAAAACAGGTTGATTGATACAAGATTTTGAGCGTTTTATATCATAGCCTATAATTCTTCTAAGTGCTTAATAAAAAACACCTTTAATTCATAGATTAAGAACGATTGACTTGAAATACAGCACGAATCAGCACGTACATAAATGGAATAAAAACAAGCACTAAAATTGTGCCAAAAATTACTCCACCCAAAACACTCACCCCAATTTCCTGACGACTTGCTGCACCAGCACCAAACGCAAATACTAGCGGTAAAATACCTGCACCAAATGCTAATGAGGTCATTAAAATAGGTCTAAGCCGCAAACTCGCACCTTCCAAAGCGGCTTGAATGACTTGTTTGCCTTGTTGCTGCGCAGCCGAAGCAAATTCCACAATTAAGATGGCATTCTTACATGACAAACCAATGGTGGTAAGCAATGCAATTTGGAAATAAATGTCATTTGGGAAACCTGCCAAATAACTAAAAATAATATTTCCACCAATTCCTAAAGGAATGGCACTCATGACCGCTGTGGGAATACTCCAACTTTCATATAAGGCCGCAAGGCACAAGAAAATAAACCCGATAGAAACCAAATACAGTAACAAAGCCTGATTACTGGACTGATTTTCTTCAAAAGACAATCCACTCCATGCCAAGTCAATGCCCTGCTGCTGTGCCACCATCTGTTCTAAATCACGCATCGCCTGCCCCGAGCTATATCCTTCAGCAGTGTCAGCTTCCATTTGCAAAGCGCTATAACCCATAAACCGATTGACCACTTCTGGCCCACCACTCCAGCTGAGTTGAGCAAACTGGCTAAAAGGTACCATTTGATTTTGCTGACTGCGTACCGACCATTGGTTCAAATCTTCAGGTTTGCCACGAAACTCGGCATCACCCTGCATAATCACGCGCTTAATTCGACCACGGTCAATAAAATCGTTGATATAACTGCCGCCCCACGCTGCCGCTAAAGTACTGTTAATCGCTGTTTGATTTAAACCTGCAGCCATCGCCTGTTTCTGATCAATCGTGACGTTTAGCTGTGCTTTTTCAGGATTGGCGCGTTGATCTAAATTTTTAAAGCTTGGATATTGAGTGGCTTGCTGCTGCAAATTTTGAAATTGCTGGGTTAAAAAATCACGTCCTGTACCGTTCACATCGCGCATCCAAAACTCTAAACCATCTGTTTGCCCCAAACCACGGACTGCTGCGGGCATGCCAATGGTAATGTGTGAATTGGGATGCTGTCGAAAATGCTGCATGGCACGTTCACGAATGGCTTGTGCAGTATGTTGCTGCCCTTGACGTTCATCCCAATGTTTTAGCGCAATAAAACCCTGCCCTAAATTCTGCCCTGTTCCCGAAAAATTACGTCCATAACGAATCATCACCAGATCGACATTCTGGGCTTCATGCTGCATAAAGTATTCACGTATGCTTTCGCCCACTTCACGACTTTTAGACAACGGCGCACCTTCCTGCAATTTAAACTGCACCGTCAACATGCCCTGATCTTCATTGGGAATAAAACTGGTAGGTAAGGCACGGTAAAACATAGCAAAAACTGTCAGTAAACCTGCAAAAACAACTAGACATACCGCTTTATGCTGAATCGTCCAGCCTGCTAATTTGAGATAGTGTTGTTTTATGCGTTCCAGTTTTTGATTAAACCAGATGGCCCATTGGGCTGGTTGTGGGTTGGGTTTTAAAATCAAGGCACATAAGGCAGGCGTTAAAATTAATGCCACACCTAAAGACAGTGCCATCGCAGTGACTAAGGTGATGGAAAACTGGCGATAAATCACTCCAGTTGAACCACCAAAAAATGCCATAGGAATAAATACTGCGGTTAAAACCAAAGTAATACCGACCAAAGCACCACTAATTTCCTGCATCGAAGCAATGGATGCCTGTTTAGCCGAGAGCTGCTGTTCATGCATCAAACGCTCAACGTTTTCGACAACAACAATCGCATCATCCACCAGCAAACCAATCGCTAAAACCAAAGCAAATAAGGTCAGCGTGTTAATACTCAGGCCAAAGAGTTGTAACACGGCCATGGTGCCTAAAATCACCACAGGCACGGTCACAGCAGGAATGAGCGTTGCGCGCCAGTTTTGTAAAAACAAGAACATCACGATGACGACTAAAATCACCGCTTCAATTAAAGTTTTCACCACTTCTTTAATCGATTCCTGCACGAAAGGCGTGTTATCTCGTGGATAGACAATTTGGTAACCTTCGGGCAATTGTTGTTTTAAATGCTCAATTTGTTTTTGAATTAAGGCTGAAGTTTGTAGCGCATTGGCACCAGACGATAAGGAAATCCCCATCCCTGCCGATGGAAAACCATTAATGGTATTAAAGCTTTGATAATTTTCTGCACCAAGTTCAATGCGTGCCACATCTTTTAAATAAACAAAGCCACCTGCCTGATCTGCTTTTAAAATAATATTTTCAAATTCTTCTACCGTTTTTAAGCGTGAACCTGAGGTGACTTTGGCATTGAGATATTGTTCTTGTGCTGTGGGTAATTCACCAATTGCCCCTGCCGCGACTTGGGTATTTTGCGCTAATACTGCAGCACGTATATCACTTGGCATTAGCGCATATTGTTTTAACTTTATCGGATTCAGCCAAATCCGCATTGCATATTGCGCACCAAAAACATCGACCTCACCCACACCTTCAATGCGTGCCAACTCTTGCTCTAAATGACTCATCATATAGTCAGACAATGCAATATTGCTGCTTTTGCCTGTGGCATCGTACAGCCCAATCACCATGTGGGTATCGCCCAATGACTTAAAGACATTCACCCCCTGACGCTGCACATCTTCAGGTAAGCGGTTAATTGCACCATTAATCGCATTTTGTACCTGGACTTGTGCGGTATCGGGGTTGGTACCATTTTCAAAGCTAATGCTGATTCGACTTCGTCCTGAAGAATCACTGCTAGAACTAAAGTACTGTAAGTGATCTAAGCCTTTAATTTGCTGTTCTAAAACCTGTGTGACGCTTTCTTCAACCGTTTCTGCCGAAGCTCCAGTATACGTGGCGCTGACGGTGATACGCGGTGGTGCAATGTCTGGGTAGCGTTCTACAGGTAAATTTAATACTGAAAAAATCCCAAGTGCCATCACCATAATGGCGAGCACACCAGCAAAAATAGGACGTTCAATAAAAAATTTAGACAGCATAAAACAGGATCACTTATAGATGACAATGTTGATATTTAAATATGAAATGAATCAAGTGGACGAATATCATCAAAAAACTTGAAACTGTATTTCAAATTAACACAGCTAAATAGAACTTCGATGACTGCATATCAAAAAACCTAGTTTTGTCACAAAAATGTTGTTTGGTCTTCATTTTTTCTTGCAGATTTTTTAATTTACCCTCCCAATTTTGGGATAGCTCCTAGATTCATCTTATTTCTATACTGCAGACATGACAATTTGAATAACAAGGAATTCGTGATGAAAAAAACTTTATTATGCTTAACTTTAGCAGGCTTACTCAGTGCATGTGGCGGTTCAGACAATGATTCTGATAGCAATCCTAATCCTCCACCGAGTTCAACAACACAAATTGGTGTACTAACCGATGGACCTGTAACTGGGGTTAAATATCTCAGAACCTCGAGTTCAGGTGAAAGTATTGAAGACTTCACCAATGATAAAGGTGAGTTTAAATATGCTGAGGGCGATACTGTCCGATTCTTTATTGGCGATGTCCAACTTGGTGAAGCCATTGAAGCTAAAGCACGTATTACCCCACTAGATTTAGCCGAATCAGAAAATGCCCGAACAAATTTAATGGTGTTTTTACAAACGTTAGATCATGATGGCGACCATAGTAATGGGATCGAAATTAAACCAGATATTCAAACAGCCTTAACCGCTGTGAATATGAATTTCGAGCAAGCACCCGCAGAGTTTTCAACTACGTTTGTCAATGAAGTGATCCCTAAAACCGATATCCCATTAGATCGAATCGTGACACCAGAAAAAGCTGCAGAAAACTTCCAAGCCACCTTTTATAAAGATATTGCTGGAACTTGGGAAATTGGACGCACCAATACATCTGCTGTTGTATTACATATTTTACCAGACGGACGTTACGCGCTAGGTGAAGCAGATGAAGCTGATGTAACGGGGCAACCTGGTATTGAAATAGGACGACTAAATTGGAATGCTTTAACTTCAGCGCTGAGTCCAGAGATCTCACTCGATACAAACGGTGACTACGGGCTTTCACATCCTGACAATGATGGTCAATACCGCTTAAGTTATAACGGTACAGATTTAGTGCTGACCGATGTAGGAAGTAATAGCACCTATATTTTAACTAAAGTCAAACAATCATCAGGTCTAGTCGGTACTTGGAAGTTCTCAGAAACTCAACTCTTTGCCTTCTTTGACAATAACTACTACTTCTTCCTAGATGGAGAAGGTGGTGAAGATTGCGGTTGGGCGGGAATTGAATATGGCAAGTTATCCATTACTGCGAATACACTCACACCTACCGAAGTTTTTTATGACACTAACGAATGTGCTGGATTCCATGATAGCTTTGACAATTCCAAATCAATTGTAAACTATACTATTTCAGGCACAAGTCTGACCATAGGCACACAAGGCGAACCCTCTGTTACCCTTCAACGTAGTAACTAAAATACTCAGAAGCAGCCTAAGCCCGACTTAGGCTGCATTAACCAATATGCTCAAAATGAATGGTACAGCCCATTAATAAATGCATAAGTTCAATCTGCGAGTTGCATTGGGTTTTTTCATAAATATTTTTAAAATAAGTGCGCACCGAACTGAGCGTAACTCCACAATGTTCAGCGATTTCTTCTAACTTACAACCATTCAACAACAACTCACACAGCTCAAACTCACGTTTAGACAATTGATAAGCTTGCTGCAAATAGGCTTTTGACAAGGCGTAGAGTTGATGTTTATCGGTCAGAAATACCGCTATTTGATGTTGTCCTGCATCTTGATGCTGCATATTTTTTAATTTAGAAAAAGGCACGATAGTCAGCATTAATTCTCGTCCTTTCGCATCTGACAAAGCCAATACACCGCCTACATCTGCATTCAATGCAGACTGTCCTAATAAGGCTGAATTTAATAATTGATCTAAACGACTTTGATCATAAGCATGGGTTTTTAAATGATTATACAAATCCAAATCTAAACATGAATCGTGTTCAATCATGCTTTGAGCTAAAGGGTTTGAATAAGTTAAACTCAGCTGATGATCAAGTAAAATTACACCTGTTTTTAAATGATCGAGCACACTATACAAACTTAAATTTTCTTGTTTAACCAAACTAAACTGACGATGGATTTGTAAAGCACGGCGCAAATGCACCCCCAATTGCTTTAAAAAATCCAACTCTTTTTGTTGATACGGCGCTGCATCAGGCGCACGGTGTAACCCTAAAACCGCCCAGCGATGTGATCCTTGATCAAGCAAAACAGCGGATATATAACTGATTCCCGTTGGATTCAAACAGCGTTCATAAAAGATATATTCATCACTTTCAGGGTTTTCCCCATAATGCGATAAATCCGAGCTCGCTACTTGCCCCACACCCGAATTTTCCCACAATACTCGGTGTAACTGCATGTCAATCACGCGAATCCGCTCATCACGATAGGCATGCAAAGCTTCATCTGGAATATTGTGACTAAATAAAAAATCGTAACTTGGGCTAAATTGGTCTAAAGCAGTAAAAATAGCGGTTTTACTATCTGTATATTGAACAATATTTTCAATTACTTGCGGCCATAAACTCACATCTACAGCGGCATCATAAATACTGCCTATAATTTCGTGTTCTTGGTTATCCATTTTTAACCCCTTAATGCCTACTCCAGCCTGCATTGCATTTATTTAATCATTTGTTTTTCTTATTGTTCTAAATAGAATAATGAGTTTTATTCACAAAGAAAAGTAGTTTAGATACATATCACACATTTAATGTGTAAATAGAAATTAGTTGGGCAATTTTGCTTTTTCATGTGCATAATTTCCAACTTACAAAAAAACCTGCACCATAAAAAAACCCCGTATAAAAATACGAGGTTTTTTTTAACTTTATGGAAGATGATGGATTACATCATGCCGCCCATACCACCCATGCCGCCCATGTCAGGCATTGCTGGTTTTTCTTCTGGGATTTCAGTAATCATACATTCAGTTGTCAACATTAAGCCCGCAACAGAAGCCGCATGTTCAAGTGCAGAACGAGTTACTTTTGCAGGGTCAAGAATACCCATTTCCAGCATGTCGCCATATTCACCAGTCGCAGCATTATAACCATAGTTACCTTCACCGTTCTTCACAGCATTGATTACTACAGATGGCTCATCACCAGCATTGGCTACGATTTGACGAAGCGGAGCTTCGATTGCACGACGAAGAATGTTGATACCTACGTTTTGGTCATCGTTAGCACCAGTCAGACCATCAAGTGCAGATGCAGCACGCACCAGTGCAACACCACCACCTGCAACAACACCTTCTTCAACCGCAGCGCGAGTTGCGTGAAGCGCATCATCTACACGGTCTTTCTTCTCTTTCATCTCAACTTCAGTTGCAGCACCAATTTTGATGACTGCTACACCGCCTGCTAATTTAGCAACACGTTCTTGAAGTTTTTCTTTGTCATATTCAGAAGTAGATTCTTCAATTTGCGCACGGATTTGCTGAACACGCTCAGAAATCTGATTTGCATCACCAGCACCATCCACAATCACGGTGTTTTCTTTAGAGACTGTTACTTTGTGCGCACTACCCAAGTGCTCTAGAGAAGTTTGCTCCAAAGACATACCAATTTCTTCAGAAATAACCGTACCGCCTGTCAAAATTGCAATATCTTGAAGCATTGCTTTACGACGATCACCAAAACCAGGCGCTTTCACCGCACATACTTTAATGATGCCGCGCATGTTGTTCACAACAAGCGTTGCAAGCGCTTCGCCTTCAACATCTTCAGCGATGATCAGAAGAGGCTTACCTGTTTTTGCAACCGCTTCTAGTACAGTAATGAGTTCACGAATGTTGCTGATTTTTTTATCAACAAGAAGAATGAACGGATTTTCAAGTTCTGCAGTCAAAGTATCTTGTTTGTTAGCGAAGTATGGCGAGATATAACCACGGTCAAACTGCATACCTTCTACAACGTCAAGCGAGTCTTCAAAGCTTGAACCTTCTTCAACGGTAATCACGCCTTCTTTGCCCACGCGCTCCATTGCTTCTGCAATTAACTTACCCACAGTCGTGTCAGAGTTTGCAGAAATAGAACCGACTTGCTCAATCGCTTTCGTGTCAGATGCTGGTTTAGCAGTGGCTTTAATGTGTTCAACTACTGCTTTAACAGCAAGGTCAATCCCGCGTTTCAAATCCATTGGGTTCATGCCCGCAGTCACAGATTTGATGCCTTCATTTAAAATGGCTTGTGCAAGTACTGTTGCAGTGGTCGTACCGTCACCTGCGATGTCATTGGTTTTACTCGATACTTCACGAACCAATTGCGCACCCATGTTTTCAAATTTGTCTTTCAGGGTAATTTCTTTCGCAACAGATACACCATCTTTAGTGATGTGCGGTGCACCGAAAGAACGGTCAATCACCACGTTACGACCTTTAGGGCCTAAAGTTACTTTAACTGCGTCTGCAAGTACGTTTACACCTGCAATCATTTTTGTGCGAGCTGAATCACCAAATTTTACGTCTTTAGCTGACATGTTTAACTCCAAATATTTTTAAATAATGTTCAAATTTGCTTTGAATATGAGTTCTGAACTTAGCCTTCAAGTACTGCTAAAATATCAGACTCTTTCATAATTAGAAGTTCTTCACCGTCTACTTTAACTGTGGTGCCTGCATAAGTACCAAACAAGACTTTGTCGCCCACTTTGACATCTAAAGCGCGCACGCCATTGTCTGTGATTTGACCATTCCCTACTGCAATCACTTCACCTTGCGCTGGTTTTTCTGCAGCAGAACCTGGAAGCAAAATACCGCCAGCTGTTTTTGTTTCTTCTTCAACACGACGAATTACTACGCGGTCATGTAATGGACGAATGTTGCTCATAAATAACTCCATCAGACTAGGTCAATGTGTAGATTCTTGATGACGACTTATTTATTCCTTTGGTCATCATCAAAATAAATTTTAGATGACACTGTTGTGGGGATGGAAAAAAACGCTTCAAGGGGAAAAGCTAAAAATATTTGAGTTTTTGTTGTTTTTTTAAACAATTTGGCTAGTTCGATGTTTTATTCTGCATTTTTTTGCCACAATACAAATTGCTTTTGTGCGGTATCAAAAATGTAATGCTGCACATCACCATTGTTATACAATACATTCAAGCTATTCGGCATACCCTGATGCAAACGATACGAAATTGCAGTACCCGCATGAATATCAAGCACAGGATGCGCTGCACCTAACGCATAAATTTGATTTAAGTCATACACTGCAGGTTGATGTAAATGTCCATGCAGCAAGGCATATAAACCATTTTTGCTCCACTGTTCTAAGGCAATTCGCCCTAACACTGGGCAATCTTTAATGCCGTGACGATCATCTGGAGCTGTATAAAATGGTTGATGCGCCACCAAAATTTTGAACTTATTGCTTGGCGCGGCTTGCAGAAAAGCATCAACCGCCTGAATTTGATTCAAAGAAATATGCCCACGGGTGTGAAAACGTCGCCTGATACTATTTATTCCAATCACATAAAAATGGTCGATTTCCAAAATTGTTTCCATACGTCCAAAAAACAGTTGATACCGTGCAAATGGGCTAAAAAAACGATTCCAAAGATGATATAGCGGAATATCATGATTACCTGGCACAACCAAATACGGCAAATTCAAACTGTCTAAAAAATGCTTACAGGCATAAAACTGTGCATAGCGTGCACGTTGGGTTAAATCACCACTTACCACTACAGCTTCAGGACGCATACTTTCACACAGCTGTTGAATTGCCTGCATACACGCTACATTTTCAGTGCCAAAGTGCAAATCAGACAGATGCAGCAGCATGCGGCACCTTAATTTTTAATGCATTTTTTAATACAGAAATACGTAGTGGCGGGCGCATTTTAACAATTTCTCCATCAAGCGCCACGGTCAGTTGTAGACATTTACTATGAATGACCACATGCTCTGCTGCAAAACTGTAAATATCATTGGCTTGCTCAGCCTTCCCCTGAATAAATTGCCACAGAATTTTAAATAAAGTCAATTTATCAGACTTTGTCACTGCAACACCAGCAACTTTCCCCGCTGCAGCCGCTTTGGCAATGTGTAAATTCATTTCAGACAGTTGCAATTGATTATTACCAAAGAAAATGAGTGGGGTTTTCAGTGGATAGCGCTTTGTATCGAACTCTAACTCTAGTTTTAATTCTTTACGGTCACGCAGTAATACATCTAAAGCCGAGGTGTAGGCATGTAAAGGCAAACGCCCTAAATATTGGTTATAACGCTCACGTTTTTGGATAAATAAAGGGTACAAACCTAAACTAGCATTGTTTAAATAAATATGTTGATTGATTTGTGCCACATGCACAGCGCGCGTCGTGCCTGTGCCAATAACCTGTGCAGCTTCAATTAAATCTAGAGGAATATTCAATAAACGCGCCACGTAATTAAACGTGCCTAAAGGTAAAATGCCCATCGGAATGCGAGTGCCTTTCAGTTTAGCTGCCACTGCGTTTAAAGTACCATCACCACCTGCCGCAACCACAACACCACTTAAATGCGCTGCTTCATGCCGCGCTAACACCTGTTGCATCAGTTGATCAAAGTTTCCGATTTCACCCATTTCAAACAATTGAATTTCAAAACCATGCTGTGACAAAATATGCAACAATTCTTCATAGACACCTTCTTGGTGTGTTGAATGAAATCCTGATTTTTGATTATAAATAAGAGATAAAGGCTGTAAAGTTATCGACATTTTCTTCAATCATTTTAAAGCTTTTGCTCTATCTTTAACCAATTAATGCTAAATGAAAAGCGGCTTTATGTAAAAATCGAATAATGAACATTCATTAAATCAATAATCACTCCTTAAAGAATTAAACACATAAACAACTGTTTAAATTAAAAATAATTAAAATAAATAATGCCCATAATTTTTCAAAATAATAATAAGTGGAGCACGTAAAAATTGTAAGCCTATGTTTCATATATATTATTCATAATTTATATGGTGTTGTTCACACAAAGCTAAATCAAGCCTATGTCTTATTTTTTATATCTTTTTGTGCTTTAATACAGCCACTTTTTTTCATATTTCATCTGAACTATGTACCCATTGTTCAGATTGTACTTTGTACACAACTTGTACACATTTAAGATAGGCCTCACCATGACCCAAGTGAACGCACCAGAATTCGTTCGTCACCCTAAGCTTATTGCATGGGTTGAAGAAATTGCAAAGTTAACGAAACCAGCAAAAATTGAATGGTGTGACGGTAGCGCAGAAGAATATCAACGTCTAATCGACTTGATGATCGCTAACGGCACCATGCAAGCATTAAACCAAGAAAAACACCCTGGTTCGTACCTTGCAAATTCTGATCCTTCTGACGTTGCTCGTGTTGAAGACCGTACTTACATCTGCTCTGAAAACAAAGAAGATGCTGGTGCGACGAACAACTGGGAAGCGCCAGCTGAAATGCGCGCTAAATTAAACGGTTTATTCGACGGCTCAATGGCTGGTCGTACCATGTATGTGGTTCCATTCTCTATGGGCCCACTCGGTAGCCACATTGCGCACATCGGTATTGAATTAACTGACTCTCCTTATGTTGCTGTCAGCATGTCTAAAATGGCTCGTATGGGTAAAGCTGTTTATGACGTATTGGGCACAGATGGCGAATTTATTCCTTGCGTACACACTGTGGGCGCGCCTTTGGCTGAAGGCGAGAAAGACGTTGCTTGGCCATGTAACAAAGAAAAATACATCGTACATTATCCAGAAACTCGTGAAATCTGGTCGTATGGTTCTGGTTACGGCGGTAACGCATTATTGGGTAAAAAATGCTTAGCGCTTCGTATTGCTTCTGCAATGGGCCGTGAACAAGGCTGGTTAGCAGAACACATGCTTATTTTAGGCGTGACCAATCCACAAGGTGAAAAACACTACATCGCAGCAGCATTCCCTTCTGCATGTGGTAAAACCAACTTTGCGATGTTAATTCCACCTACAGGTTATGAAGGCTGGAAAATTGAAACTGTAGGTGACGATATTGCTTGGATCAAGCCAGGTGAAGATGGTCGCTTATATGCCATTAACCCTGAAGCAGGTTTCTTCGGTGTTGCTCCTGGTACAAACACTAAGACCAACCCGAACTGTATGGCAACTCTTCACAAAGACGTGATCTACACCAACGTTGCCGTAACTGACAATGGCGAAGTATGGTGGGAAGGTCTATCTAAAGAAGTTCCTGCAAATTTAACCAACTGGAAAGGTCAACCACACACTGGCGCAGAAAAAGCAGCGCATCCAAATGCGCGCTTTACTGTTTCAGCAGGTCAATGTCCTTCTATTGATGCTGACTGGGAAAATCCAGCAGGTGTTCCAATTTCAGCATTCATCTTCGGTGGTCGTCGTGCAGACACAGTGCCTCTAATTTCTGAAGCATTTGACTGGGTAGATGGCGTATATAAAGCAGCAACTATGGGTTCTGAAACCACTGCTGCAGCAGTTGGTCAACAAGGTATTGTACGTCGTGACCCATTTGCAATGCTGCCATTTGCTGGCTACAACATGGCAGACTACTTCTCTCACTGGTTAGAAATGGGTGAGCAAGTTGGCGAAAAAGCAAAAGCTGCAGGTAACAAATTACCAGGCATCTACAACGTAAACTGGTTCCGTCGTGACGCAGAAGGCAACTTCGTATGGCCTGGTTTTGGTCAAAACATGCGTGTACTTGAGTGGATCATTGATCGTTGCGAAGGTCGTGCAGAAGCTGTTGAAACTCCAATTGGTTTTGTTCCAACGTATGAGCAATTGAACTGGACTGGTTTAGATTTCTCTAAAGAGCAATTTGAAACTGTTACAGCGCAAGACAAAGAACAATGGATCAAAGAGTTAGAAAGTCACACTGAGTTATTCAACAAACTTGGTGAGCGCTTACCTGCTGCATTGAAAGCACGTCAAGCTGCTTTACTTGAAGCGGTTAAATCTGCGTAATTCAACGCCGATTAGCAAGAAAAGGTCACTTCGGTGACCTTTTTATTGCCCTGATATTTTAGGTGTTAAAGCATCGAAATCAGCTCTTCAACAATCCCACCTGATGTGTAAATACTAAATAATACGAAGATTCAAGCTAAAAACATGACATCACAGGCACACGCTCATCAACCCCAAATATAGACAGCCAGCTACACCGCCAACAAAGCCATGCTTTGTCCTATCAGCTATGGCATACTTACAACAAGAATGAAATGACATCAAAACCTGGGACATGATCATGAATAAAACCATGAAGAATACAATGATTATTTTCGCTATGACGGGACTTGGGTTGGGTTTATCCGCTTGTCAAAGTTTGCCAGAGCAAAATGAGAAAAGTTTTGTCGGCTATAAAGTCGAAAGCAAAACCGATCGTACCGCAGTATTAGCCTACACACTTGCAGGACGTCAAAACCAGCAGCGCGATGAAAGTAAATTACAGCGTGCTTGCCAAGAAGAACTTGGTTCACATAAAACTTATCAATTGCATATTTTAAGTATTAATGAAGTTGTGAATCCTGCAGCAAACCAAAAAGACCCGTATGGTCGCCAACTTGGACAAAGCCGTACATCTATTGGCTTATCAAACACACCTGAACTGCATAGCACTGAAAACTATGCTACACGTCAGGCCTTAGATGCTCGTCCAAGCTCACTGCGCATTGTGCGTTATAGCTGTAATTAATTCGTATCACAAAACTTACCTCCTATAAGACGTGATGATTTATCGCGTCTTATAAAAACTCACATTACGGAACTCTTTGGCTTCATCCAAATCTGGCCATGTGGTCGCGCTGCGTTCATCTATTTTTATATATTGTGGATGACTAAAGTTTTTCACTCGGCTATCTGCCACCCAAACCTCTGGAGCAAACTTTAAGAACTCATCTAAAAAAAAGCGATTGCATTGATCATAAAGCACATCGGCAGCTAGCAAAACATCCACTTGTTCTGCTTTGTATAGATCATCTAAATATTCAAGCACCACATTATTCAATTCAGCATTGGCACGACAGGCTGCAAGGCTGATAGAATCAATATCACAGCAAATTACCCGTTTAGCACCTGCCATTTTTGCAGCAATCGCCACCACGCCTGAACCTGCACCAAAGTCTAAAACGACTTTATCTTTAACTTGCTGCGGTTCTGCCAATAACCATTGCGCCATTGCAAGTCCTGAAGCCCAACAGAAAATCCAGTAAGGTGTATCATTCCAAATACGACGAATGACTTCATCATCCAACTTGTCAGTCGGAAATACGGGTGGAATAAGCCATAGCGAAATAGGCGTTTCAGGCAATTGCTGTGCAAGTAATTCACAATTTGGAATCACATCATGCAAAGCATCTAAGAGATGTTCAGGGGCTTTAGCAAAATGAAAGGTACAGCTCATTGGATTTTATTCGTTGTGATTTAAAAAATTCCCTTCCCTTCTTTAAGGAGAGGTAGGGAGAGGATTATTCTAACGCCTCATTCCAAGCTTCTCGCAAAGGGAGAAGGAGCATCCATTATTTTAGTAATGAATTTTCCCTCTCCAGAGCAAAATTTAAAGCACTGCTTTTAAATTGAAGCGCAAAAGAGGGAGATCGGGCTTAACCTAACGCTTTCTCAGCCGCTTCAACTGTTTGACGAATCAACGTTGTAATCGTCATTGGGCCAACACCACCTGGTACAGGCGTATAGGCAGAAGCTATATCTTCAATGCCTTGCAATTGGATATCACCAACACCACCGCCATCACGTGGATGGAAGCCTGCATCAACAACCACAGCACCTTGTTTAATCCAGTCTTTTTGAATCAATTCTGCTTTACCTACCGCACCTACAATAATGTCGGCCTGTTTTACAAAGTCTGCCAAGTTTTGTGTACGTGAATGGCAAGTTGTTACCGTTGCATTGGCTTCAAGCAGCATCGCAGCCATTGGCTTACCTAAAATTGCTGAACGCCCCACAACAACAGCATGTTTGCCTGCGATTTCAATGTTGTTTTCTTTTAGGATGGTCATAATGCCTGCTGGTGTTGCAGAACCATAAGCAGCCTCACCCATCGCCATGCGTCCATAACCAAGGCAAGTCACACCGTCTACATCTTTTTCAAGCGAAATTGCATCAAAGCAAGCACGCTCATCAATTTGTGCAGGAACTGGGTGTTGCAACAAAATACCATGCACATCAGGATTTGCATTCAACTTTTCAATTTCTGCCAAAAGTTGTTCTGTGGTGGTTTCTGTTGGCAATTCTACTTTTAAAGAATCCATGCCCACACGACGGCAAGCATTACCCTTCATGCGTACATAAGTTGCAGATGCACCGTCATCACCGACCAAAATAGTCGCTAGAATTGGGGTACGACCTGATTTTGCTTTTAACGCTTCTACTCGTGTTAACAGATCAGCTTCAATTTGTTTTGCCAATGCACGACCATCTAAAATTAATGCCACGGCACATCTCCAAATGTTGATATGAATCAATTTTGCAAATAATACATGATTATTTAGGCTATTTTATTCTATATGCCGAATTAATGTGCATCTGCTCATTTAATAGTATTGTTTTTTTTTCAGAGCTTGCTAATATACGCATCAACAAGACGCGGCGGGGTGGCAGAGTGGTCATGCAGCGGACTGCAACTCCGTGGACGCCGGTTCGATTCCGACCTCCGCCTCCAATCTTGTAAAACTATGCCCGAGTGGTGAAATCGGTAGACACAGGGGATTTAAAATCCCCCGCCCTCAAAGCGTGCCAGTTCGAGTCTGGCCTCGGGCACCATTTTAAAACAGATTAAAATGGTGCAAATAAAGAACCCGGCATATCGCTGGTTTTTTTATGCCTAAATTTTAGGTTTTCCTTTCTTCATTCAATATTCAATGATGCCTCTATGAACCCAAAACAAGCGCTTCTTGATTTGCAGCAATTGCAACAACAATACCCTGCTGCATTTAAAAGAAATATTTTGTTTTATGGTTTTATTCAAAGCAAAGGTATGTTGGATGATTGGAAAGAAATGATTCCTTGGGTCTTGGCCTGCCTGATTTTTATTCCTATTTCAATCAGTCTGGCACACGGCATTCAAAACCTTGCACCTCAGTACGACGCCTTTCAAGCCAAAGCATTAGCAATTATAATCATCATGCTTGGTTTTATGCTGCTTCTGCCTTATGTGCTATATCAAATTAAACACAGTTCCGCATCATGGTATCAACTGCAACAACACGCCACTGTGAAAATAGCAGTATTGATTCTGCTACAAGCATTAAATTTGGCCTATGTTCAGAATGCAATTCTGCAAGGGATTTTATTCTTTTTCTGAATTAGTTTTGGTTTTGTACGTTTTTATAAAGAGAATATGTTTCGTGACCACATTAGCCTTGAACAAAAATATTGCTTGACGCAATTTCGCCGTGTTGCATATTGGTCATATCGTCAGGCTGCCAAAATTCAATATCGGATGTATTTTACTAATAAAAACAGTTCTCGTTTTACCCAATTAAATCAGCAATATCAACATGCAATGGAATTACACCAACAACTTATGCAGGCTGAGCATAATTTATGTAAAAGCATTAAATACATAGATTTAGACAGTTATATTCAAGAGAAACTCGATTAAAATTTCACTCCAAACATCAGAAACCTCATCAAAAAAATTAAAACCGAGCAACTTAAGCTCGGTTTTCTGTAAACATCACACCAATTTTTAGGCGGTTTTAGCAACTTCAATGATTGGTTTTAAGTGCACATCGTAGGTCATTTGATGACTACGTGTTGAATCTATTTTGTATTCACGTACCTTCACCGTATCTACAAACTTCCAATCGGCAACTACTTGATCATGATCGAAAGTCACTGTTAAATAACCGCGTTGATTTAGGTTGCAATAATCCAGCTCATCTATCAGCAATTTGAAGGCATTCTCTAACTCTACCATTTCCGCTGCAGGCACATTTAAGTAATATTCAATGCCTGGCGATGATACCGAACTGGTCGCGAACTCAACCCCAACCTCATGATTTGTTGCATGTGTATACAAGCTTGCAGCCCAAGCATTATGGGTATCACCTGCCAATACCACTGCTTTTTTCCCAAGCTGTTGCAATGTCCCATACACTACTTCACGTTCATAGGCATAACCATCCCAAGCATCAAGGTTATAAGGTGCAACTGCATTCAAACGCGCTTCATCCATTGCTGTCAAAGTTGGATCATTCGCTTTTAAACGCATTTTCAGCGTGACAAATTCCTCAATTTTCTGCTTCATTTGAGCAAGTGTTTCAGGTCGTTGATCACCATTGGTAATTTGCCCTAAAAGCAATAACAATTCTTGTGGAATCAGCATTTTCGCCATCAACACTTGTTGGCCCAACACATTCCATTTGGCAGTGGACTGCATCAATTGTGCTTGTAACCATTGCAGTTGTTTTACGCCCAATAAACTACGGCTATTGCTGCTTAAATCTGCCATAAATCGGGCAACATCCATACCTGTTGCCGTCATATAATCTGCATAATCTAATTGCTTATGGCGTGCCAAAATACGAGTATCCAGCATCATCAAATTGACCAAACCACCAAAATCAAATTGACGATAAATATTTAAGTGATCATTTTCTGCAACTGGACGAATCGGCATCCATTCAAAATAGGCTTTCAAGGCTGCAATCTGGCGCTCTATAAAGCTACCTTCACATTCTTGATGATTATCTGCGCCCGCTTCCCAAGTATCATTACTGAGTTCATGGTCATCCCAAATGACAATAAATGGATAACGTTGGTGTGCGACTTGCAAATCTGCATCGCTACGATATAAAGCATAGCGTTTACGATAATCATCTAATTCGATAATTTCTTTATCATTGTCTGCAGCAAAGGTACGCCCTAACTGTTTTGCATCATCAGTTGCGTACCCACCTTGTCCATATTCATAAATGTAATCCCCCAAGTGAATAATCACATCCAGATTGTTTTCCTGTGCCATTTCTTTGTAGACATGGAAATAACCTGCAGGGTAGTTTGAGCAAGAGCAAACTGCAAATTTCACCCGATCACTGCGTTGAGGTAAAGTTTTGGTTTGACCTACGGGCGATATCACACCGCCAAAACGGAAACGGTAATAATATTTAGTACCTGCCTGCAAACGATCTGCATCGACCTTTACAGTAAAATCTTGCGCAGCTGTAGTAAGGACTTTGCCTGAGGCGGCGAGTTGCTTAAAGTCCTGATCTACTGAAATCTCCCACATCATGCAAAAACTGCACTTTTAGTGTACTTCCTGCTGTGTTTTCATTGTCATCTCGACATGCAGTCAACGCCACAGGTAATGATAGTGCCCCAAACCCCGCTAAACCTTTTTGAATCAGTTCACGACGATTTAAACGAATGCTCATAAATTTTCCTTTTATTTTTCTAAAGCAAACAACATAAAGAATCATGATGTCGCTTTAATCTCCAAATGATGACGGATTAATGACAAATCGAAAAAATGAGCTAAATAGAGATGTCTATAATGGCTAATGAATTGAATTGATTGAAAAGAAAGCAATTGTAAATAAATTTACTTGCCAAGATTTATTTCGTCCTCTATTATTGCGCACATGCCCGAGTGGTGAAATCGGTAGACACAGGGGATTTAAAATCCCCCGCCCTCAAAGCGTGCCAGTTCGAGTCTGGCCTCGGGCACCATTTGAATGAAATCATTCAAATGGTGCAAATAAAGAACTCCAGCATTACGCTGGTTTTTTTATGCCTAAAAAATATAATATTGAAAACAATAATATTTATGTGCCGATGATTTGCAATGTTTCTACAACGCTTTATCTTCTCTTTCAAGTGGATGACCTGTTTATGCTGCTTGCTCAGTTTTGCAAGCCAGGCACAAAATCCCAGCCTTGAGTCAGCAACCGAGTCCGTAAGCCCAATTGAAACTGATGCAGAATTTTATGATATTTTTGCGGGAACAGTGCAATATAAAAAGCAAGAGTTACAACTACGTCGTTGCAGCTTAGGCAACGATTTATATTTATTAGATTTCCAAAATCCTGAAGATAAAAAGCAACTCAAAACTTTGCTGCAACAAAATACAAAGTTTTGGGTGAATTTAATTGCAAAGCCGAGTGAACACAATGGGCAATACACGCTGAATGTACGGGAAATTGCAGAACTACATACACAACAAAGTTGCCATTTGAATGATGTTTTAGATGATTTATTGAATCACCCATAAATTAAAGATACAAGAGAGTGATCAATCACCACTCTCGCGTTGCAATTAACGCTTCCATTTCAATCTCGAAATAGCCTTGATCTTGCAACACCATCATCATCGCCTCAGCAATATAATCTGCTGCGGTATCGTCCAAATCTGAATCCAGATCTTCAAATTGTGGTTTCATTTTATTGATGGCTTGCACGGTCTGATCGGCAAAATGATAAATATCCGCTTCAGATAAATTGGATTTGGACACGTGTTTTGCAAACTGTTGAATCAGTTGTTTTAACTCAGCAACTAAAATATCAGGATAAAACTCATCATCAAACATAGGGAGAAGTAAATCTGCAAACATACAGGCACTCAAAAATACAGATATTTAAGCGTGCTTATATAGCATAAGCAGGACTTTAATTCTAGCTTCGCCTCAAATCTACAAACAGCGCTTAATTTGCTAATTGCATTGCTTGCCAAACTTTAATAGCATCAGACATGGCTTTCACATCATGCGCACGCACCATACAAGCACCTTGCTGAATACTGAGTAAATGCGCTGCCACAGAAGCAACTGCACGCTGTGTTGGCTCTGCCCCACCCAAAGCTTCACCAATAAAGCGTTTACGGGACAATGCTGACAAAATTGGATACCCCATACCATTAAGTTGATGCAACTCATTTAACAGTTTCAGATTCTGCTGTGCATTTTTCGCAAAACCAAAACCTGGATCAATCATGATATTTTCAGGCTTGACCCCTACCGCCAAAGCATCGGCGACACGTTGCTGCAACTCTGCAATCACATCTGCAGTGACATCATCATATTGATCTAAATTGTTCATGGTGGTTGGTTCACCGCGCATGTGCATAATAACCACAGGGATATTTAAATCTGCGGCTGTTTGCAACGCATTTGGTCGGGTCAGCGCACGTACATCATTCCAGATATGTGCCCCTGCAGCTACCGCAGCACGAATCACTTCTGGTTGTGACGTATCAATGGAAAGTACCACATCATAAGCAGATAAGACTTCTACCACAGGCACCACACGACGCATTTCTTCTTCCACACCGACTGGACTTGCCCCCGGACGTGTAGACTCACCACCAATATCAATCACGGTTGCACCTTCGGTCATCATTTCCAACGCACGCGCCACAGCAGCATCTTTTTCATTATGTCGCCCACCATCACTAAACGAGTCTGGTGTCACATTTAGAATTCCCATCACATGCGGCTGAGACAAGTCTAAACTCAAACGCCCACATTGCAATATGCGTTTTGGTAATGGCATTAGCTGCATGCTTGTCTTCCTTTTAATTTGAAATGCTTATTTTAACAAGGCTAATTTTGAAGATGCTGAATTCTTTTCAGTGGGCTTCAACATTGCCAATATTCGTGTCACAACTGCACGTAAACTACACAAATAAAAAAGAGCCTTTATATAAAGACTCTTTTTTGAATCATGTTAGCTGACTAGCTCGCTGGTAATGGCGGCGGTGTGCTAGGACCATCAGTTGGCGTCACATCAATCACAGGATTGTCTGCAATATATACCTTAGGTGGCTGTGGCTCACGACCTTCCATGATGTCACGGATTTGGTCACGATCAATGGTTTCCCATTCCAACAATGCTTTTACCATTGCGTGGGCAATGTCTTGGTTATTTTCCAAAATATCGCGGGCTACTTTATATTGCTCATCAATAATACGACGAACTTCAGCATCTACCTGTTGTTGGGTTGCTTCAGAAATCGTACGGCTACCTAAACTACCCATGAATGATTGTTGAGTATCATCTTCGTAGACCATCACACCTAACTTTTCAGACATACCGTATTTGGTCACCATCGCACGCGCCAATTTAGTCGCACGCTCAAAGTCATTCGATGCGCCTGTCGACATTTGGTTGATAAAGACCTCTTCCGCAATACGACCACCAAATAAAATGGACAAGTCATTTAGCATTTTGTCTTTATAATGGCTAGTTTGGTCATGCTCAGGCAGTTGCCATGTCACACCCAATGCCCAACCACGTGGCATAATCGTCACTTTATGAACAGGGTCTGTACCTGGCAACATTTCAGCAACAATCGCATGGCCTGCTTCATGGTAAGCCGTTGCACGACGTTCTTCTTCACGCAGCACCATCGACTTACGTTCAGGGCCCATATACAACTTGTCTTTAGCATCTTCAAAGTCGTGCATATCCACCGTGTTTTTATTACGACGGGCAGCAAACAATGCAGCTTCATTCACAAGGTTCGCCAATTGCGCACCTGAGAAACCAGGTGTACCACGTGCCAGGACTTTGACATCTACCCCTGTAACAGAAGGCAATTTCTTCAAGTGAACATTTAGAATTTGCTCACGACCTTTAATGTCTGGCAAGCCAACCATGACTTGACGGTCAAAACGACCTGGACGCAATAAAGCTTTATCCAGTACATCGGCACGGTTTGTCGCAGCGATGACAATAATACCTTCATTGCCTTCAAAACCGTCCATTTCAACAAGCATTTGGTTAAGTGTTTGCTCACGTTCATCATGTCCACCACCTGTACCTGAACCACGGTGACGCCCCACCGCATCAATCTCATCAATAAAGATGATACATGGTGCATGACGTTTAGCTTGCTCGAACATATCACGGACACGAGAAGCACCAACACCCACGAACATTTCAACGAAGTCAGAACCAGAAATACTGAAAAATGGCACCTTAGCTTCACCTGCAATGGCTTTGGCCAATAAGGTTTTACCTGTACCCGGTGGACCCACCATCAACACACCTTTAGGAATAGTTGCACCTAAACGTTTGAATTTAGCTGGGTCTTTTAAGAAATCTACAATTTCAACCACTTCTTGTTTTGCTTCGTCACAACCCGCAACATCGGCAAATGTGACTTTAATTTGGTCTTCAGACAACATTTTGGCTTTAGACTTACCAAAGCTCATCGGGCCGTTTTTACCACCTGCACCGCCACCCATGTTGCGCATAAAGAACATGAATAACAAAATGATTAAAAGTACAGGGAAACTTGCGATCAATAGTTGCATTAACAAACCTTGACGTTGAGGTGCAGTACCTTCAACTACAACGTTGTTTTTAATCAGATTCGACATCAGTTCAGGATCTTGAACTGCTGGACGAATGCTTTCAAAGGACGTGCCGTTGACTTTTTCGCCACTAATTCTTTCGCCATCAATTGTGACTTGCTTAATTTGACCAGCATTCACCGCTGCAACGAACTCTGAGTAGTTCATTGCAGTTGGCTTTTCACTGTTATTGATGTTGCTGAAAATTAGAATCAGCACACCAAGTATAATCAGCCACAATACGGCATTCTTGAAGAGATCGCTCAAAGCTTTATTCCCATATCAATCTAATTTGATCATGCCCGTTACTGGGTGACCTTTCATTCAAAAAGCTGAACATCAGCTAGACAATTCATTAAAAACGTACAAAATGCACAATTTTTAGCGGCTTGGCAAGTAAACTTTATTTAGACGCGTTTTTACGCCCTTGTCCAATAAGGAATACTTCTTTGGAACGCGCACGTGAAGCAGCAGGTTTTGCTGTCTTTAAAACATCAAAACTGTCCACGACTTGTTTACGAAATTCGTCAAATCCAGAACCTTGGAACACTTTGACCACAAACTGACCATTGGGTCCCAATACGCGGTTGGCAAAATCAAGAGCCAACTCACATAAGTAAATTTGACGCGGTTGATCTACAGCTTTATTACCTGATGTATTGGGGGCCATATCGGAAATTACAACATCTACCGTGCGTCCGTTTAAAATATTTAACAATTTTTCGAACACTTCTTCTTCGCGGAAGTCACCTTGTAAAAAGGTCACATCTGGTAGTGCGTCCATTTCTAAAATATCGGAAGCGATCACCAAACCTTTGTCACCGACAAGTTTCCCTGCGATTTGCGACCAACTACCCGGTGCTGCACCTAAGTCCACCACCGTCATGCCTGGTTTGATCAGTTTATATTTTTCTTGAATCTCAAGTAGTTTGTAAGCAGCACGTGCACGATACCCTTCTTTTTGCGCTCTTTTCACAAAGGGATCATCTAGGTGCTCTCTCATCCACGCGCGACTACTTTTGGATAACTTTTGGTTGGTAATCCGTGTTGCCATAACTCTCTTAGTAACGAATAGCCATCTAAATTGCGATTGTACGTGAAAATTAGCAAGCTTGCAGTAGACATCTGTATCTAAATGCCAATAACTGACAAGTTTTTTCTATTAAATCCATCGCTTATTTCTGTACCGGGACCTAAAAAAATACTCATCACCGTTAGATAAACCTAAGCAAATGTTCAATTTTGATATTTTTGCACTGCTCCACGTTCGCGGATTATTTGCATAGAATTTACAGCGTTTCAAATTGGCTTTTGTTATACTAAGCCGTTTTTAAAATTAGGTTATCTTTATGGCGGCTCTCTCTATTCAGGAACGCAAGCGTTTACGTCAAATTGGTCATGCACTTAACCCTGTAGTGATGGTTGGCGGTCAAGGTTTGACTGAAAATGTAATTGAAGAAACCAACCGTGCTTTAAACGATCACGAATTGATAAAAGTCAAAATTGGTGGTGAAGACCGTGAAGTACGTGCAGCTGTAATTACTGAAATTGCTGCAGCAACAGGTTCTGAAGTGGTACAAACGATTGGTAAAATTGCTTTGCTTTATAAAAAAGCAGCAAAACAAAATGCCAAGTTGTCAAATTTAGTTCGTCACGCCCATTTGTCTAACTAAGTTTATATGGCAAGTTACGAACTCAGCGCCTTTGATCGTCAGTGTCAAGCGATTTCTTTGGTCGGTGCAATTGAGCAACAAAGTCCGTTTAGCTTAAATGTAGGTTACTGGCTGCGTGATCCTAATCAATGGGTCGAATGGCCTGCATTGGTGACTTCACATCCACGTCAGGACTTTTTGTGGGAACAGACCTGCTTTGAAATTTTCATTGGCGTTCAGGGCGAAGATTTTTATCGCGAAGTCAATCTCTCCCCTTCTCAAGCTTGGCAGGCGTATGCCTTTGAAGAATATCGTTATCCTGAGCAAATTCCACCTATGGCCGCTTATGATATTGAGTTGAATCAGTTGAAACGCACGCATTACGGTTTAAATGTCAGTTTGGATTTAACCGAATTTATGCTGAAACATAAACTGAAATGGACAGATTTGTTTATTGGGCTCACTGCTGTGCTCAAAACCAGTCAGGGTGAACAGTTTTATGCCATGCAACACAGCAGTCCTGCCGCCGATTTTCACAATAAGCGAGATTGGCTACATCAGTTTTAACTGTGATTAATAATAGTTTAGATTGAAAGAATTAATTTTTGGTTTGAGCAAAAAATTTGAATAAAAAAAAGTGAGGCGTATGACCTCACTTTTTTTATGGCTGAATCAGCAACAGTTTAAACTATATTATGCTTGATCAGTTTCTTCATTTTTTTCAGTTTTTGATGGATTTACTTTTTTCCACGCTTCTAATGTGTGCTCTTTAGAACGCTTAAAAGTTTCAGCCAATTGATCTTTGTGTTTCACTGAAATGCTACTGACATCTTCTTTCAACTCTTTACCAAGTTTAGAAAGGTCTTCAATGATTGCACTAAATTCAGTTTTCACAAAGTCTTTTAATTCACCCAAATCTTTAGGTGAACTGCCAAATTGTGCCTTTAAAGCTTCAATTTTTTGCAACACATCTTGCTTTAACTGACCCAATTGTTCTTGCACGCTAGCATTGAGTTGTTTGGCTTCGGTTTGCAGTTTTTCTTGCGTTTCCGCAACCACATCAAGCACCTGCTCTTTAGCATCATGCGTTACATTTTCAAGCTTTTCAGCACTTTCATGTACCGCATCTTTGATTGCGTTTTTGTCAAATACTGATTTTTTTTGTTCAGTCATTTTGCTTCACCCAAGGTCGTTGTTGTTTATAATTTAAGCATAAGGCAATTTAGACTAAAATGGTTTTTGGATTGTCTAACAATCATAGATTGATTACATTTGGACTACACGCGAAACATAAACTTAGCAAAAAAGCAAGTCTTTTAACTTACATATTCGTCAGATTCGCAATGGACTTTTAATGAGTGCGTGCGTATAATGCAATGTTAAGTTCAAGCGAGCAGACATGGGAGGGTAGGTTTAAACATTGACCTTCCTTTTTTTTCGTCTACTCGCTTTTTTACAGCCCTATTTTTGTGGTTTTAGTTCAGGAGCTTTGGTTTGAGCACCCCCGCCATTTTAGCCCTCGCCGACGGTACAATCTTTAAAGGTACGTCTATCGGTGCAACGGGAAGCACGACTGGTGAAGTCGTTTTTAACACTGCCATGACTGGCTATCAAGAAATTTTAACCGACCCGAGTTATGCACAACAAATTGTGACTTTAACTTACCCACATATTGGGAACACTGGTTGCAATGATGAAGATGTTGAGTCAGGTCGAATTCATAACGTATGGGCAAACGGTTTAATTATCCGTGACTTGCCTTTATTACACAGTAACTTCCGTTCTACTCAATCATTAGGTGAATACTTACAACAACACAATGTTGTTGCAATTGCCGATATTGACACCCGTAAATTGACCCGTATTTTACGTTCCAAAGGTGCGCAAAACGGTTGTATTCTTGCTGGTGAAAATATCACTGAAGAAGAAGCAATTGCGAAAGCACGTGCATTTGGCGGCTTAAACGGCTTAGATCTTGCAAAAGTATGCTGTGACCCTGAAGGTTTTGAATGGACTGAGGGCTCATGGGAACTTGGCAGAGGCTTTACTCAACCTGAACTTAAATATCATGTGGTTGCATACGATTACGGTGTCAAAACCAACATCCTGCGTATGCTCGCAGACCGCGGTTGCAAATTAACCGTTGTCCCTGCACAAACCCCTGCTGCTGACGTACTTGCACTGAACCCAGATGGCATTTTCTTGTCAAATGGTCCTGGCGACCCTGCTGCATGTGACTACGCAATTGAAGCTGTAAAAACAATTGTAGAAACCACGAATACCCCTGTATTTGGTATCTGCTTAGGTCACCAAATTCTTGCACTTGCATCTGGTGCAAAAACAATGAAAATGTCGCACGGTCACCACGGCGCAAACCATCCTGTACAGAATTTAGATACTGGTACAGTGATGATTACTTCTCAGAACCACGGCTTCGCGGTAGATGAAAACACCTTACCAAGCAATGTACGTTCAACGCATCGTTCATTGTTCGATGGCACAAACCAAGGTATTCATCGTACAGACAAGCCTGCATTTAGCTTCCAAGGTCACCCAGAAGCAAGTCCAGGTCCACATGACTGCGCACCATTGTTCGATCATTTCATCGATCTTATTGAAGCCGCTAAGAAGTAATTAAGGAGCGAAATAATGCCTAAACGTACGGATATTAAAAGCATCTTAATTATTGGTGCTGGTCCTATTGTTATTGGTCAGGCTTGTGAGTTTGACTATTCTGGTGCTCAAGCATGTAAAGCGCTGCGTGAAGAAGGTTACCGCGTTATTTTGGTAAACTCGAACCCTGCGACCATCATGACTGACCCTGCAATGGCAGATGCAACCTATATCGAGCCAATCACTTGGCAGACTGTTGCAGCAATCATTGAAAAAGAACGTCCAGATGCAGTACTTCCGACTATGGGCGGTCAAACTGCGTTGAACTGTGCGCTTGCATTAGATGCCAACGGTATTTTAGCCAAATACAATGTTGAATTGATTGGTGCAACCAAAGACGCGATTGAAAAAGCTGAAGACCGTAAACTGTTTGATCAAGCAATGCGCAAAATTGGTCTTGAGTGCCCGAAAGCAGCGATTGCTGAATCTATGGAAGAAGCACTTGAGATTCAATCTCGCTTTGGCTTCCCTGTGATTATTCGTCCATCATTCACGATGGGTGGTTCTGGTGGCGGTATCGCATACAACAAAGAAGAATTCCTTGAAATTTGTGAACGCGGTTTCGATCTTTCCCCAACCAAACAGTTATTGATTGATGAATCACTCATTGGTTGGAAAGAATATGAGATGGAAGTTGTACGTGACAAAAACGACAACTGTATCATCGTATGCTCAATTGAAAACTTTGATCCAATGGGCGTGCACACAGGTGACTCAATTACCGTTGCTCCTGCGCAAACCTTGACAGACAAAGAATACCAATTGATGCGTAATGCATCTTTAGCAGTACTGCGTGAAATTGGTGTAGAAACTGGTGGTTCTAACGTACAGTTCGGTATTTGCCCGAATACTGGCCGTATGGTTGTGATTGAGATGAACCCGCGTGTATCACGTTCATCTGCACTGGCTTCTAAAGCAACTGGTTTCCCAATTGCAAAAGTTGCAGCAAAATTGGCTGTAGGCTACACCCTTGATGAATTGAAAAATGACATCACGGGTGGTACAACACCTGCATCATTTGAACCTGCAATTGACTACGTTGTAACTAAAGTTCCACGTTTCAACTTTGAAAAGTTCCCTCAAGCTGACGCGACTTTAACCACGCAGATGAAATCTGTAGGTGAAGTCATGGCAATTGGCCGTAATTTCCAAGAGTCTGTAAATAAAGCCCTTCGCGGTTTAGAAACTGGTGCTTGTGGTTTTGACGAACAAATTGAAGTGGGTGCTGAAGGCGCACGCGACAAGATTTTAGTTGAATTAAAAGTTCCAGGCCCTGAGCGTATTTGGTACGTGGCTGACGCTTTCCGTCACGGCTTTAGCTTGGACGAAGTTTTTGAAGCGACCAAAATTGACCGCTGGTTCTTGATTCAAATTCAAGACATCGTTAACACTGAAAACGAAATCAAAACTTTAGGTTTTGGTGATCTAAACGCTGACAACATTCGCTCGTTCAAACGTAAAGGTTTATCTGACCTACGTATTGCGAACTTGATGGGCATTTCACAAAAGCAATTCCGTAAACACCGTTGGAACTTGGGCGTAACCCCAGTTTACAAACGCGTGGATACCTGTGCTGCAGAGTTTGAATCTGACACAGCATATATGTATTCAACTTACGATGAAGAGTGTGAATCAAACCCTTCAGCGAAAGACAAGATCATGGTGATTGGCGGTGGTCCAAACCGTATTGGTCAAGGTATTGAATTCGATTACTGCTGTGTACACGCTGCGCTTGCAATGCGTGAAGACGGTTACGAAACCATTATGGTGAACTGTAACCCTGAAACAGTATCTACCGATTACGATACTTCAGACCGTTTGTACTTCGAACCAATTACTTTAGAAGATGTACTTGAAATCGTACGTACTGAAAAGCCAAAAGGCATTATTGTGCAGTACGGTGGTCAAACTCCATTGAAATTGGCACGCGCTTTAGAAGAAGCAGGTGCGCCAATTATTGGTACATCACCAGATGCAATTGACCGCGCAGAAGACCGTGAGCGTTTCCAGCAAATGATTCAACGTCTGCAATTGCGTCAACCTAATAACAGCATTGTAAAATCTGCTGAAGAAGGTATCGCAGAAGCAGCGAAAGTAGGTTATCCGCTCGTTGTTCGTCCATCTTATGTATTGGGTGGTCGTGCAATGGAAATTGTGTATAACGAGGAAGAATTGAAACGCTACCTGCGTGATGCAGTTCAAGCGTCTAACGATGCACCTGTACTGTTAGACCGTTTCTTGGATGATGCGATTGAAGTTGATGTAGACTGCGTATCTGACGGTAAAAATGTGGTGATTGGCGGTATTATGCAGCACATCGAACAAGCAGGTATTCACTCTGGTGACTCGGCATGTTCAATTCCACCCTACTCATTGTCAGATGAAGTACAGGACGAAATGCGTCGTCAAACTGTTGCAATGGCAAAAGAGTTGGGCGTTATTGGTCTAATGAACGTACAGTTTGCAGTGAAAGGCAACGACGTTTATATCTTGGAAGTGAACCCACGTGCATCACGTACTGTTCCGTTCGTTTCTAAGTGTATTGGCGAATCATTGGCTAAAGTTGCAGCACGTTGTATGGCGGGTCAATCTTTAGAAGCTCAAGGCTTTACTAAAGAAATCATTCCGGAACACTTCTCTGTGAAAGAAGCTGTGTTCCCATTCAACAAATTCCCTGGTGTAGACCCAGTGCTTGGGCCTGAGATGAAATCTACAGGTGAAGTCATGGGCGTAGGCAAAACTTTTGGTGAAGCATTCTATAAAGCCGTGCTAGGCTCGAATGATCGCTTACCAGGAATTCCAACTGAAGGCGAAGTGAAACATGCATTCTTGTCTGTACGTGAGTCAGATAAACCGCATGTGGCGCGTATTGCAAAACAATTGGCTGATTTTGGCTTCAAACTTGTTGCAACGAGTGGCACTCATAAAGTCATCACCGATGCAGGTATTGAGTGTGAACGTGTGAATAAAGTGACTGAAGGTCGCCCGCACATTGTAGACCGCTTGAAAAATGGTGAGATTCACCTCATCATCAATACGTCTGAAGGTAAACAAGCTCAGCAAGATTCATTCTCAATCCGTCGTTCTGCATTACAAGGTAAAGTGTATTACACCACAACCTTGAATGGTGCAGATGCCGTTTGCCAAGCCTTAGCGATTAAATTACCAATGGATGTATATCGTTTGCAAGATTTAACATTAGGTTAATTCGTTACTGAGAAGTCCCGCCACCTTCTCGGTGGCGGGCTTTTTTCATTTATAGACTTTTATTTTTTATTACTGAGGGACAACTATGCAACGTTATCCTATGACTCCCGAAGGCAAACTTGCCCTAGAGAAAGAACTACACCAACTGAAAACTGTGGATCGTCCACGTATTACTGCAGCGATTGCAGAAGCACGTGAACATGGCGATTTAAAAGAAAATGCCGAATACCATGCCGCACGTGAACAGCAAGGTTTCTGCGAAGGCCGTATTCAAGACATCGAAGGTAAATTGGGCGCTTGCCAAGTGATTGATGTTAAAGAGTTGGAACAAAACGGACGTGTGGTTTTTGGTGTAACTGTGACCATTGAAAACCTAGAGACTGAAGAGCAAAAAACTTACAAAATTGTAGGTGATGATGAAGCTGATTTTAAAATCAATAAAATTTCAGTGAACTCGCCAATTGCACGCGGTTTGTTGGGTAAAAATGAAGGCGATGAAGCCAAAATTGTGACCCCGCAAGGCGAAGTGGAATACGAAATTGTGAATGTAGAATATCTTTAAGAATTAAAGATAACTGCACGCGATGCCCCTCTTTGAGGGGTTTTTTATTGTCTAAAAATCACAATGAATGATGTATGGATTATACTGCGACAAAAATTGTAAGCATCCGGCTAACACAGCCTTACCAAGCGATCCTATAAGCCTTAATTTAGTTCCCACCTAAAAACAAGTGGGGACTTAATCCATGAACATGGATATATATTCAGCAACACCTCCTGTTGCTAAAAAACGCAGAACATACAGCAAAGAATTCAAACTCAGTATTGTCAATGCCTGTAAAAATCCTAATACCTCGATCGCTTCGGTCGCACTGCAACATAGTATTAATGCCAACCTTGTCAGTCGTTGGATCAGGATCTTCAGCCATCA